>NZ_JBWCCL010000017.1:0-62638 GCF_056279465.1 Peribacillus sp. TE19612
GAAATGTTTGACTTGCTCATTTGCTTTTTTGATAGTGTGTGCTCACTTAAAATTTAACGTTGGCGCTTTGTTTTGTTCAGTTTTCAAAGAGCAATTTGTTCGCCATCTCTCTTAGCGACTTTAATATCTTAACATCTTATTACCACTTCGTCAACAACTTTTTTAAAAAAAGTTTTTATCATTCTTTTTCAAATGCTTTGACGTTGCAGCAACTTTTATAATATACCAGCGTATAAATCAATAGTCAATAGGTTTTTTGAATTTAATTCACTTTTAAATTTCATGACTGATTCCACTTGGATAAATTCGATTTCCCCTTCATATAAATTAGGATCTCCTCCTCGGTGCTCACCCTTTTAAACAGCCTGAAAAGGATGTTATATTTCTCGTTTATTGCCCTTTTGACTATGTGATCGATTCTGTCATCCTGCAAATCGAATAGTATTTCATCCATCTCTCTTTTTAAAAGGTACTCCAATTCCATTTTTTCTTTGTCATTGATCAATAAACCGAGCATGGTTCACACCTCCATCAGACATCATTCCCCATTCCCATCAATTTTATGAATTTTCAACCCGTTTTTTTGCATAACAATAATCCTCGCGCATAAATTTGAAGACAAGAGTACTTTGGACAAGGGGATGGATTAATGAAATTTTTCATGGTGCTTCAAGCCAAGAACATCAAGTATTATTCGTTAATTTTGCTTACCGCACTTTTTACCGCTTGGTTTCTTTTTGTACAAAACATTCTTCATGCCCCCGTTTTTTCAACGGAAGATGGGCCGAAAGCGGTTTATAAAGGGGAAAAGAATGTTGCGATCACGTTCAATATTGGCTGGGGTGATGAGAAAGCCGCTCCGATAATAGAGACATTAAAAAGAGAAAAGATTAAATCGGCCACTTTTTTCCTTTCGGGATCTTGGGCAGAACGCCACCCTGACATAGTAGCTGAAATTGTGAAAGAAGGATATGAAATCGGCATGCTTGGTTACGATTATAAGGATTATACCGAAATGGAAGATCAAGAAATCATCCGGGATATTTCTAAAGCCCAGGAAGCATTTAAAAAACTTAATGTAAAGAATATAGAACTTTTACGCGCTCCCACCGGCCACTTTGATAAACGACTCTTGAAGATCAGCGAGAAATTTGGATATACCGTTGTCCATTGGAGCATCGATTCGAAGGATTGGACCAATCCAGGTGTGGATCGGATCGTACAGAACATCACCAAGGCCCAAAAAGGTGATATCATTTTATTACATGCTTCAGACTCAGCAAAACAAACGAATAAAGCATTACCGGAGTTATTAAGTGAACTTCGATCAAAAAATTTAAACTTCGTTAACGTTTCAGAGATGATTTCCAATTCCTCAGCAAGCAGTGAGGAAGTCCGCTAACTGAAAAAACTGCGTACTAATGGTCTCCTTGAACCTTTAGTACGCAGTTTTTCTGTTTTGATTTCTTTATGTAAGGTCCGGCCTACATATAGGTTAGCTGCCTTTACCTAATTGACCGGCTTTCATCTTTCCCTTTGCTGGAGTTTGCTTACGCTCTCTTCTATCGGCCAATTCCTTTTGTGAAATTTCAATCAATTTGCCAAGGACCAATAATTGATAAGCATTGCAGACTAGCAATGGAAACAGCATGAAGTAAAGCCAGCCTTCATCATTGGTTTTCAGGACAGGTACCCACTCCAATACCGTGACCACGACCATGAAAAACAAGGCCGGTATGAAAGACTGTTTATTCGTTTGTTTCATTTTGAAATAAGCTGTAATAAGCCCTGCGGCCAATACAACCAATGCTAACACGATATACGAACTGAGTCCCTCGCCTGAACCAAAGCTAAGATATCGCAGGTAAACAAGATCGAATACAACAAAAAGAATGAGTACAAGTTGAACCGCATTCCATAAGGAAGCGCTTTTAAATATCCCCAGACCAAAACGATGTATCGTTAAATAGGCAAAAAAGCCAGCTTGGCTTATGACACTGAAAATTAATCCAACACCGAATAACCAAATAAAAGTTGATAGGATGGCACTGACTTCAAAAGAAGAAAAATAAGGCTTAAACTCACTCCATCGAGCCAAGAACCCTACAACTCCGCCAGTTACGCCACCTATAAGCAATGTTGTTAAAAACAATTTAACTAAATTACGGCTGTTCATTGTTTTCCTCCATACATTTCTATTTCATTTCCTTAATTGTACCAACCAAATTTGGAAAAATCCACTTATTCCACCAAGGAATAATATCGACGATTGGAACCATATTAACAGTAAGAAGGATGAAAGGGGCCCTGCGTATGAGAGTGGGAGTTGCTTTGCTTTTCACGTCATTCTTACTCGTTTGTTCCGGTTGTGCTCAAAATGGAACAGGCGCAGAAAAAATGGAGTACGAAGAGACAAAGAAAATGGTCGTCGATATCTTGAAGACAGATGATGGAAAAAAAGCCATCCAGGATATCATTACTGATGATAAAACGAAAGCTGAACTTATTATGGATTCGGATGCCATTAAGAAATCCATTGAAGATATGGTCACTTCAGATAAAGGGAAGGAATTTTGGAAAAAGACATTTAGTGATCCTGAATTTGCTTCCGCTTATGCTAAAGCATTAGAAGACGAACATAAAAAGGTATTGAAGGACTTAACTGCTGATCCTCAGTATCGTGGAATGCTCATGGAAATAATGAAAGAACCGGATATGGAAAAAGAAATGAATAAATTATTAAAAACCAAGGAAATGCGATCGGTCTATAAAGAGCTGATCATCGAGACCATGGAGAGTCCTCTCGTCCAAGCGAAAATGCAAGAGAAATTGGATAAAGCAGCCACAAAAGCGGCCGAGAAGGAGAAAAAGTAAAAAGAATGAAAGAAGGCTGATTCCCAATCGGAATCAGCCTTCTTTTTATTGCAGTTTTTCAATGACCTTTTTAGCAATATCTTCGTAAATCCTGCCAAGCCTGTGGTCCGCTGCGTAGATGGATGGAGCAAAGTCCTCTTCGTTCCAATCTGGCTGTTGCAGGGGAAGTTGACCTAAAACTTCTGTACGAAGCTCTTCTGCAAGCTTCTCTCCGCCGCCTTTTCCGAATACATATTCCTTTTCACCGGTCGTTTTACTTTCGAAAAATGACATATTCTCTATGACACCAATGACTTCGTGTTCTGTCTTGATGGCCATGGCACCAGCTCTTGCAGCAACGAAGGCTGCAGTCGGATGCGGTGTCGTAACAATGATTTCTTTACATGAAGGGAGCATCGTATGCACGTCCAATGCAACATCGCCTGTACCCGGCGGTAAGTCAAGGACCAAATAGTCCAAATCTCCCCATTCCACTTCATTAAAGAAACTGTTAAGCATTTTACCCAGCATCGGCCCTCTCCAGATGATTGGCGCGTTATCCTCTACAAAAAAGCCCATTGAGATAACTTGGACGCCAAACCGTTCCACAGGAATGATTTTTTCCCCGCGAACAACCGGTCGTTTTGTTATCCCCATCATATCAGGTACGCTGAATCCGTAAATATCGGCATCAACCAGTCCGACCTTTTTGCCTAAACGAGCAAGTGAAGTGGCGAAATTCACTGAGATCGTAGATTTTCCCACTCCGCCTTTACCACTGGCGATCGCGATGAATTGTGTCTTGCTGTTAGGTCCAAGCAAACCTTGGTCCGCCTCACCCTGGGGAATGCTCTCACGATGCTTGGCTAATTCCTCTTCTGAAAGTTCCGTGAAACGGATGCCTACCGATTCCGCTCCGTTCGTTTTCAGCAAGTCCACAACTTCGGATTGCATTTGCATTTGCTCGGCAGTCCCCGTTTTCGCAATCGCAAGTTTAACGCTTACATGATTCTTTTCAGGTTTTATTTTGATTTCTATAATTCCATTTGTCTCTTCAAGATTTTTATGTAGAAAAGGGTCTTTAAGATCCTTTAATAAATTCAGTACTTTCTCTTCTGTTAACAAGTCGAGCACCCCTTTGAATTTTATTTTCCCATTTTTCAGTATAACATATTACCGAAAGAAAACTTATTATCTGCCTTGCATGCGAGACCAGATTATTTCCCCATGATAAAAAGGCCTTGTACCTTACAAGACCCCGACATCACTCGTCATCCGATAGTTTTTCTTCTGTGAAGTACCGTAAAATCCCCATATAAATCGAACTAGCAATCTTTTCCTGGTATTTATCGCTGATAAGGCGTTCCCTTTCCTCAGAATTGGAAAGAAAGCCAATTTCCACAAGCGCTCCTGGTTTCTTAGCATAATTCATCAAATACACATGATTAATCGTTCTTGCATCACGCTTTGTATTTTCCAGGTTTCTGATGATTTCAGTCTGAATGAATTTAGCCACCTGTTCATTTTCCTCAAACCTGCTTGTATAAAAGGTTTGGGCACCTTTCGATGACGCCGATGGAAAAGAGTTCAAATGAATGCTTAAGAATAAGTCCGCTTCCGAATCATTGATCATTTTAACCCGATTCCGTAAGTCCTCCTGTTTTCGCTGGCGGATCCCCTTTGTATTACCCTGTGCCAGATCCTCATCCTTCTCACGGGTCATGATGACAAGTGCACCTTGTTCCTGCAAATAGTCCCTGACCTTTAATGAAACGGAAAGGGCAATTTCCTTTTCCATTATGTCTTGTACATTTGCCCCGCCGTCCATTCCTCCGTGGCCTGCATCAAGAATGATGACCTTCCCTGCCAACGGAAGGTTCCAGGAGTCCCAAGAATCATCTTCAACGAATTTAAAAGTCACAATTAAAAAAAGGACAAACAATCCCATAGCGATTCCTGTATATTTCAGCTTTCTGCGCATGACCGTTCCCCTTCCATGATCTCTCTACTAAAAAGTATGGGACAAACCATGGAATTAGAACAAGGAATGGGATTTTGCCTTCTTAATGCAGTTTCATTTTATATCGTTTTTCTCCAGTCTTAAAACCGTCCAGCCACCAATCGCCTACAAATCCTTCACAACAATAAAACAATCCTTCATCGAAAGCGTTATTCGCTGTAACTTCCCGCCAATACAAAATAAAGTTAAAAAGAGTATCGACCAAAAACTTCTCTTCCTTCCAGCACCTGGACCTTACATCATCTTCCGACTCCCCATAATAGCCAAACTTACTATAGTTCGCTCCTAATAAATAAGCCTCGATGGCAACATCGAAGTAGCCTTCCTCCAAAACATCCATCAAATCCTGTCCGAAATAACGCTGAATCCTCCCCTTCATATCCTCGATAGAAAGTTCCCTGAGCAACCTGCGTTCGAACTTCAATTGCCTTTCCCTTTGCATCTCCTGTAAACCTAATATCACAGCCATAATTCACCTCCGGGGCAATTCCCCATTTCCCAAAATTATTTCCCAAGACATAATTTAGTTTTAGCGTTCTATTTTGAACCATTCATTTATTCCATTGGCAAAAATTAATGAGGATAGGTTCGGCAGGTAATTGAAATGCCTATCCTAGGCTATCTTCCATAAGAAGCTTAAAAGGACAGCCCAAACATTTCGGATGATGTTTACTTGCAGAAAAAATTGGTACTATCACCCGTAACCCGTCACTTTAGGATGCTACCCGAGGCAGGCCTTGCGACTTGGGTAGCTCACTGCGCATGTCTTACATTGATCACAACTGATTATTCATGTTGTGTTCTTCCTTAAATTCAAGCCAGCCACCCCTCAGGCACCTTCAGGCTTTGTGATCTATTGATAAAAAGGACATCCGTGGTAAACGGATGTCCCTTTCTAACATGATATAACATTTTATGATAGCGAAGTCATTTAATACATCCCTACTTGGCAGGATGAACTGCCAGAGGTTCATAAAGCACAGTACAATATCCAGTCGCTGGTACTACACAAAGTTTGAATGGCTTCCTATATTCGTTTCACTTTATACCTGTCCAGCCCTTTTCTTTAACCGGCCAGCTAGAGGCACGACGATTATTCCGGCTATTACGACCTGCATTACGTTTCCGGGGATGGAGCCAAATGGCTGTATCCAGTTACCATAAAGAATAACTTCGACAAAATAGTAGCCGACGATTTTAATGATCAATGCAACGGCAACGGCGATCGTGTATACAAGTTCTCTTTTGCCCGGTACCTTTTCGGATATTAGGCCTGCTAGAAAGCCCATTGTTCCGACGATGACGAATGTAAACGGTGCCCATGCTGCCCAGCCGGAGAAAAGATCGAAGAAGGCCATACCGAAGGCACCTGCTATCGCCCCTGTTTTTTTCCCATATACCAATGCTGCTATAAAAAGGGGGACGTTGCCCAGGTGGATCAGGCCGCCGTTACCCATTATCGGGAGCTTGATGTTGATGAACATTGTCGCTACAAGGGTTAATGCAATGAATAGCGCATTGATGACCAAAGCTTTTGTTTTAGTTGTTTCAATCGGTGAGTATGTTGAATTCATATGAAGTCCTCTTTCTTTTTTTAAGTATTATCATACTCCTAAACAGAGACTTAATAAATATCGATTTTACAAATAATTCTGTATTCCACAAATAAACTCATGTGTAAACAAATGGGACCTATCATCCCCAACATCCGAAGCACCCTCCCTACGGCGTTAAATCGCATTGTGGCTGGGGACTTGGAAGGATTTATATCATGACGCAGAAGGGTTCATGGAGCATGATGTGGCCAATGAAATTCAAATTCATTCTAACGGTTTAAGAATCATTGCACTCTGTACATTAAATAAATTTGATTGGCAATATAATCTGAATTAAAATGAAGCCCCTTTCTTAACCACCATATTATAATGCCTACCAATGAGGCTGTTTTAATGTCAATGTCAACATATTCAGCAGGTAGATCCTTTTCAGTATTCTTCCTTCTAATTTCTACCAATTGCTTTAACAATAGAAACAACTGGTCCTCAAACTGATTCGTTTTAAATAAAATAAGTAAATAATTCCGATGGATATATAAATTATCAAGCAATTGTGTTAGCTGTTGTTTTTCCGATAAGTCTTTTGCATGTATTAAAGCAAATATTTTCTCAGATAGCTCATTTAGAATCTCATCGGTGATTTGCGTTAATAAATCTTGAATATCCTGATAATGCAGGTAAAATGTTGTCCGATTCAGCCCTGCTTTGGCTGCTATTTCCCGGACCGTTAAATTTGAAATAATGGGGTCCTCGCATAAGAGTGCAATGACAGCATTTTTAAACATTTCCCTTGAGCGAATTGTACGAGGATCTTCTTTTTTAAGTATAGACATTTTATTCTCCTTTATAGATTTTCTTTAACTTTCTCAACAGCATAAATTTCTATGTCGATTAGTGAACACTTTCAAGAAAACTGTTCATGGTAAGTAACATATATTTTTGTTACCATCGATTTTATCGACATGGTGTTGATAATGCAAGTCAAAAATGAAGGAGTTTACGAATGGACATTACTGAAAGAAATAAAAAAGTTTTATTAATTGTACTGATTGCCGGTTGTTTTTTATCAACATTAAATCAGACTTTATTAAATGTTGCATTGAGTGGTTTAATGGAAGTATTTGATGTAACGGCTGCAACTGTACAATGGTTATCTACAGGGTTTATGCTAGTGAACGGTGTTTTAGTGCCAATCACTGCCTTTTTAATGCAACGGTTTACAACAAGGCAGCTTTTTATTAGCTCGATGTTCTTTTTGCTCATCGGCTCTGTACTTTGCGCATGTGCGGGGAATTTTGGCGTGCTGTTAACGGGCAGAATGATACAAGCAATCGGTGCCGGGATTATTATACCTCTAATGATGACGGTTATTTTATATTTATATCCTAGTGAAAAGCGCGGAAGCATCATGGGGACAATCGGCTTTGCGATAATTTTTGCCCCGGCCATAGCCCCGACCTTATCTGGTTTTATCATTGAATATGTTTCATGGAGATGGCTATTCATTGGGTTAATCCCATTCTTACTAATCGTCATCGTTCTAGCGTTCAAATATTTAATGAATGTTGCAGAGACAACAAAAGCAAAATTGGATATCACAAGTGTCATTTTATCAACGATTGGTTTCGGCTGTATATTATTTGGGTTTAGTAGCGCAGGAAGCAAGGGATGGGAAGATCCCGTTGTCATCACTGCAATAATCGTCGGAATGACCGTGTCGACTCTATTCTGTTTACGTCAAATGAAATCGAGCGACCGATTATTAAATTTAACTGTATTCAAGTATAAAGTTTTCACGCTTACATCCTTCATCAATGTACTAATTACGATGATCATGTATGCGGATTTAATACTTTTGCCAATCTACTTGCAGAATGGACGAGGTTTTACAGCATTTGAAGCAGGTTTACTGCTATTACCCGGAGCTGTAATTAATGCCTTCTTATCCCCTGTGACAGGTAAAATGTTTGATAAATATGGTGCTAAACCACTCTTTATTACAGGTTTGGTATTCATCATTGTTTCGATGTGGGGAGTCATAGATATAAGCGAATCAACGACGTATATCTATATCATGGTTCGTACCATAATATTACGAATTGGTTTGAGCTTCATTACCATGCCATTAAATACAGCAGGCTTGAATGCTTTACCAAGAGAATTGGGTTCCCATGGTTCAGCTGTAAATAATACCATTCGCCAATTGTCAGGTGCCATCGGAACAGCAGTTGTCATCACAGTATATACAATGCAGGCAACTTCACATGCCTCTGAACTATCAATGGAAAATGAAAACATTACAGCTATAGAACTAGAGGCATTAGCTTCCATCCTTGGCTCAAGTGATGCCTATGTTTTCATGCTAGCCTTATCTTTTGTGGCATTAATAATTGCAAGCTTCATGCCGAAAAAAGCCGCAATCAAAAAAAGTGAAGGTGAATCTCAAAACTAAGATTGTTAACTGAAATATTTAAAATAAAGCATATCCGGGAGATCACGGATATGCTTTTTTAATATTTCCGGTCAAAAAAAAGACCCCCAACCAATATGGTTGAGAGCCTTTCGAAACCGTAATAGAATTAACGTTTTGAGAACTGAGGTGCACGACGTGCGCCTTTAAGACCGTATTTTTTACGTTCTTTCATACGTGGGTCACGAGTTAGTAAACCAGCAGTTTTAAGAGATGGACGGTATTCTGGATCAACTTGTAGCAATGCACGAGCGATACCGTGACGGATTGCTCCAGCTTGACCAGTATATCCACCACCGCTAACGTTTACTAGAACGTCGTAATTTCCAGTAGTTTCTGTTGCAACTAGTGGTTGGTTAACAACTTCACGTAATGCTGCAAAAGGAATATATTCATTGATGTCACGACCGTTAATAACGATGCGACCTTCGCCTGGTACTAAACGTACACGAGCTACTGAGCTCTTACGGCGACCAGTACCATAATATTGAACTTGTGCCAAGATAGTAACCTCCTTAGTAATTATCCGCGTAATTCGTATACTTCTGGTTGTTGAGCAGCGTGTGGGTGCTCAGCTCCAGCGTATACGTGTAATTTTTTGTAGATTTGACGACCAAGAGAATTCTTTGGAAGCATACCTTTGATAGCAAGTTCAAGCATTCTCTCAGGGTAGTTTGTACGCATTTCAAGAGCAGTTCTAGTTTTAAGACCGCCTGGATGCATAGTGTGACGGTAATAAATTTTGTCAGTCAATTTTTTACCAGTCAAATGGATTTTTTCAACATTGATAAGAATTACATGATCACCAGTGTCAATGTTCGGTGTAAAAGTTGGTTTATGTTTACCACGTAAGATGGATGCTACTTCAGTAGAAAGGCGACCCAAAGTTTTGCCTTCAGCGTCAATCACATACCATTTACGTTCTACTTCATTAGCTTTCGCCATAAATGTCGTACGCATGGTTAACCTCCTAAAAAACTTTTTAATTTTTTATATTTATTTTCAATCACAATAAACTTCCGGGGCTTATCGTGGGATTAAAATACATACCATATTATATTAACTTCTCCCAGATTCATTGTCAAGGGAATGTTACACTAGGATAAGTTGTCTATAAAACACTCTCTGCAACTCCATGAAAAGCTCAGTATAGCATCAAACCGCTCCATTACTGATTTCAGCCCATTACCCATTTGTAAAAAAACTGGTATCACTTTGAAAATATTTTTATTTGTAAAATACTTTCCATAAATACAAGCCTTGGGCAGGTGCTGTTTTCCCTGCAAAGCTGCGGTCCTTCTTGTCCAAAATTCCGCTCATATCATGGGGTGACATCTTGCCGCTGCCGACATCCAGGAGCGTCCCAACCAAGATACGCACCATATTATATAAAAAGCCTTCGCCAACGAAGCGGAAAACCATGAAATCATCGCTCTCTTCAAAATCCATTTCTTTTATGGTTCGAACTTTATCGACCACTTCCGTTTTTGCCGAACAAAAACTTGTAAAGTCATGTGTCCCTATCAAATAGGAGATTGCTTCCCTCATCGCCTCCACATTTAATGGGTATGGATAATGATAGGCGTAATTCCGCTTAAACGGATCCCGCAGTTTCGAACGGGCTACGATATAACGGTACTCTTTCCCAGTAGTATGGAACCTCGCATGAAAATCGTCAGGCACGATATCGACTTCCAGAACGATGATATCGGTCGGAAGAAGCGCGCTGAACGCCTTTATCCAATTTTCAGTAGGGAATGTAAGGGGGGACTCAAAGTGAAGTACCTGCCCCTTTGCATGGACCCCTGAGTCTGTCCTGCCTGAAGCAGTCACTTTTATAATTGTGCCTTTATGCATTTGGGCCAAGACTGCCTCGAATTCACTTTGTATGGTGCGTTTCTCAGGCTGCACCTGATAGCCAGCAAAATCCGTGCCGTCATAAGCGATCACACATTTATATTTTGGCATAGTTCTCTTCCTTATTATGAACGTAATAAAAATAACATGACCGTTAGAACACCTATTAAGACCATCAAAAGACTATCACTCGTCTTCCAGTTCAATTGGCGATATTTCGTGCGGCCTTCCCCGCCACGGTATCCTCTTGATTCCATGGCAGTGGCCAATTCCTCCGCCCGTTTGAACGAACTAACAAATAAAGGAACCAGCAGAGGTACAATCGATTTAACCCTGTCCTTTATCGGGCCAGATGAAAAGTCAACGCCCCTTGCAGTTTGGGCCTTCATGATTTTTTCCGTTTCCTCCATTAGCGTTGGGATGAATCGAAGGGCAATGGACATCATCAATGCCAGTTCATGTACAGGCATCTTCCACTTTTTCAAAGGTCCCAACAGCTCTTCCATCCCATCTGTAATGGATATCGGGGATGTCGTCAAAGTTAAAAGTGACGTAACAAGGATTAGTAAAGTAAATCTAATGGATATGAAAAAACCTTGAATCAAACCGCCTTCATAGATTTCAAACCAACCGTATTCAAAAAGCAATTCCCCTTCCTTCGTAAACAATATATGGAGAAGGAATGTAAATACGATCAAGAAAAAGATTGGCTTCAACCCATTATAAAGATAGCGAAGCGGTATTTTGGAAAGACTGATCAAAAGGATGGTGAATACAGCAAGCAAACCGTAAGAAACGACATTATTCGCCAAAAAGACGACACAAACAAACAGGAACACGAGGAGCAGTTTAGCCCTTGGGTCCATCTTATGCATCAATGAATTTGCAGGGACATAACGCCCGATAATCATTTTATCCAGCATCAGCGGTTCCCCCGTTTCATGGCTTTATCTATTTCTATCGCTAAATCACCGATATTAAGACATGGATGATCAAATCGAACACCAAGTTCCTTCTGGAGCTTTAGCTGAAAGCGGACCGTATCAGGAACATCCAGGCCTAGCTCCATTAATTGTTCCGGCTCTGAGAAAATTTCCTGGGGGGTTCCTTTTTTGAACACCGTACCCTTATGCATGATAATGATGTCATCCGCGTACTTGGCTGCATCCTCCATGCTATGGGTCACCAGAATCGTTGCAATGCCCCTTGCTTTATGCAGATCATAAAACATATCCATGATTTCTTTGCGTCCTCGCGGATCCAGTCCCGCTGTAGGCTCATCAAGGACCAATACTTCCGGTTCCATGGCAAGTACCCCAGCGATGGCCACCCGTCGCATTTGTCCGCCGGATAAGTCGAAAGGAGACTTTTCAAGAACTTCCTCATTCAATCCGACTTGCGCAATGGCTTTCCTGGCAAGTTTCTTTGCATCGATTTCAGAAACGCCAAAATTCATAGGACCGAAACATATATCCTTTTCAACCGTTTCATCAAATAACTGATGTTCCGGAAACTGAAAAACAATTCCGACCTTTTGTCTTATTGGCCGCAAAGCCTTTTCTTTTCTTCCGGCTTCAATCGTCCGATCCCCAATGAAAACCCTACCCTTCGTCGGTTTTAAAAGAGCATTCAAATGCTGCAGTAGCGTGGATTTCCCGGACCCTGTATGCCCGATGATTGCGGTATAGGTTCCCGGCTCCATAGAAATATTGACATCATGAAGGGCTAGATGTTCAAAAGGAGTATTCACCTGATAGCGGTATTCTACATCATCGAGTGTAATTCGCATAAATCCTTCACCAACTCTTCCTCTGTCAAATGCCCATCAACTACACGAACACCATTTTTTTGTAACTCCTTGGTTAGTTTCACTGAAAAGGGAATATCCAGTCCAAGAGCAATCAATTCTTCCTCTAACTCAAAAATATCCTGAGGCGATCCTTCACGATATAACCGACCTTGGTTCATGACTATCATTCGATCGGCTTTCGCAGCTTCCTCAAGATCATGGGTGATTGATATGACAGTGATCTCGTTTTCCTGTTTTAATTCCCTAACTGTTTCAAGCACTTCTTCACGGCCTCTTGGGTCAAGCATGGAGGTTGCTTCATCTAAGATGATTATGTCTGGCTGCAAGGCTATTACACCTGCAATGGCCACTCTTTGCTTTTGACCGCCGGATAGATGGTGCGGCTCTTGATTAAGAAAGGCATTCATCTTAACCTTATTTAACGCACCATGAACACGCTCCACCATAACCTGCTGAGAAACACCGGCGTTTTCTAAACCAAAAGCCACATCATCCTGAACTGTAGTGCCTACAAATTGATTATCTGGGTTTTGAAAAACCATGCCAATTTTCTGGCGTACATCCCAAACGGATTCTTCCGTCAAAAGTTGATCATTAATCGTAATGGTACCTGAGTTAGCGAACTGAAGGCCATTCAATAACTTCGCTAATGTCGACTTGCCAGAACCATTATGTCCGACAATCGCTAGCCACTCCCCTTGATGAATATCAAAAGAAACATCATCCAAGGCGTTTCGAGACTGACCCTCATATTTAAAAACAATATTATTTAAAGAAACCAGCTTCTTCACCATGTGGCCCTCCTCATCCTCGACTGCACTCGCCTAAACTAAGCTCTGCTCACCAATATAAATATAGTAGTTTTTCCTTCTGAAAATATAAAAAAACGCTGCACCCCTTCCACCGAAAGAATTTTCGGTAAATTAAGAGCAGCTAACAGCGGGCCTGTTACGAAAAACAGGTTATCTTATAATCGCTTATCAAAAGCGGGAAGGGATGCTTGAGCTAGACGTGAAGGCTCCCTGCATGATACAGGTTCCGCCAGCCATCGTAACACTCAATGCGAATTTCTAAAGTACAGAATTTCTATTTAAAAAAAGAAAAAGGGCATAGAACAAGTGAGTATATTCATTTGTCCCGCCCTTTTTCATCGTTGTTATTAAACTAATTCAATAACCACGACTGGTGCACCGTCACCGCGGCGTGGACCAACTTTCATGATACGAGTGTATCCACCTTGACGTTCTTCATAACGTGGAGCCACGTCACTGAATAATTTTTGAAGGGCATCTGTGCCATTCTCAGCGTCAGCGATTTCGTTACGGATGAAAGATGCAGCTTGACGGCGTGCATGCAAGTCACCACGTTTACCAAGAGTGATCATTTTATCTACTACAGAACGTAATTCTTTTGCACGTGCTTCAGTAGTTTCAATGCGCTCATGGATAATAAGATCCGTAGCTAAATCACGAAGTAATGCTTTACGTTGTGCGCTAGTGCGTCCTAACTTTCTGTAACCCATTAGAGATTCCCTCCTTTGTTGAAGTTCTATATTGTGTGTCAATAACAAGGCTCACAACATAATGGATTGATTCCGCCATGTTATCAGTCGTCTTTACGAAGACCTAAGCCTAATTCTTCTAGTTTCGCTTTCACTTCTTCAAGTGATTTACGACCTAGATTACGTACTTTCATCATATCTTCTTCCGTTTTATGAGCTAGCTCTTGAACGGTATTGATTCCAGCACGTTTCAAGCAGTTGTAAGAACGAACAGAAAGGTCTAATTCTTCGATCGTCATCTCAAGAACTTTTTCTTTTTGATCTTCTTCTTTTTCAACCATGATTTCAGCATTTTGAGCTTCATCGGTTAAACCAACAAAGATATTTAAATGCTCTGTTAAAATCTTAGCTCCAAGTGCTACCGCTTCTTGCGGACCAGTACTGCCATCAGTCCAAACATCAAACGTTAACTTGTCAAAGTTAGACAACTGTCCAACACGTGTATTTTCAACTTGGAAAGATACGCGTGAAACCGGAGTGTAAAGAGCATCGATTGGAATTACACCAATTGGCTGGTCTTCTCTCTTGTTTTGAACAGCAGGAGTGTAGCCGCGGCCGCGACGTGCAGATAAACGCATACGCATATGACCGTTTTTACCAATTGTAGCAATATATAAATCCGGATTAAGAATTTCTACATCACTATCATGAGTGATATCAGCAGCCGTGATGACTCCGTCACCCTGAACGTCAATTTCCAGCGTCTTCTCTTCATCAGAGTAAATCTTAAGAGCTAGTTTTTTCACATTTAGAATGATAGATGTTACATCTTCCACGACGCCTTCAATTGTTGAGAACTCATGTAGCACTCCATCAATTTGTATAGCTGTGACAGCAGCACCTGGGAGTGAGGATAAAAGAATACGACGTAAGGAGTTACCCAATGTAGTACCATACCCACGCTCTAGTGGCTCTACGACGAATTTACCGTACTTGGTATCGTCGTTGATTTCAAACGTTTCGATTTTTGGTTTTTCTATTTCGATCATCAATAAACCCTCCTTCAAAACGTCAAAACCCCGGCAAGTAAACGAAGTCACTTAAACCGAAATTCCCCATGTATACGTTCCCGCTGTGCGCAACAACTGAAAATTAATCCTCTGTAAGAACGCAAACTCAGTATTATATCCCATTATTGACAGGAATACAAAATCTATACAGAAAAATTAAACACGGCGACGTTTTGGTGGACGGCATCCGTTATGTGGAACTGGAGTTACATCTTTAATTGCAGTTACTTCTAGGCCAGCAGCTTGAAGTGCACGAATGGCAGCCTCACGTCCAGCACCAGGTCCTTTAACTGTAACTTCAAGAGTTTTCATACCATGTTCAATTGATGTTTTAGCAGCTGTTTCAGCAGCCATTTGTGCAGCAAATGGAGTGGATTTACGAGATCCACGGAATCCTAGAGCTCCAGCACTTGACCAAGAAATAGCATTACCATGAGAGTCAGTGATCGTAACGATAGTGTTATTGAATGTTGAACGAATATGTGCAATACCAGTTTCTATATTCTTTTTCACACGACGTTTACGTGTATTAGTTTTACGTGCCATGAAAAGTAACCTCCTTTACTAATTATTTTTTCTTGTTAGCTACAGTACGACGAGGTCCTTTACGCGTACGAGCATTGTTTTTTGTATTTTGACCGCGAACAGGAAGACCACGACGGTGACGTAAACCACGGTAAGAACCGATTTCCATTAAACGTTTGATGTTTAGGGAGATTTCACGACGAAGGTCGCCTTCTACTTTAAGCTTGTCAATGATATCACGAATTTTGTTCAATTCGTCTTCCGTTAAGTCACGAACGCGAGTTTCTTCAGAAACGCCTGCTTCTGCAAGAATCTTGATCGCTGTTTGTTTTCCAATACCATATATATATGTTAATGAGATAACAATACGTTTGTCACGGGGAATATCTACTCCAGCAATACGTGCCATGCTTGAGTGCACCTCCTTCTATTTAGCCTTGTTTTTGTTTATGTTTAGGGTTTTCGCAAATAACCATTACTTTACCTTTTCTGCGGATAACTTTACACTTTTCGCAGATTGGTTTGACTGATGGTCTGACTTTCATTGCTATCTAACCTCCTTATACAGATCGGAGCGTAACCGGATTATTTGAACCGGTATGTGATTCTGCCGCGAGTTAGATCATACGGGGAAAGCTCAACCGTAACTTTATCTCCAGGCAAAATGCGAATAAAGTGCATACGAATTTTACCGGATACATGAGCTAAAACAGTATGACCATTTTCTAATTCTACCTTAAACATTGCATTTGGCAAAGTCTCTTGTACTGTGCCTTCTACTTCAATTACATCATCTTTCGCCATTAAAGTGATTCTCCCTTCTCTATGCGTGAACCTATTAAAGGTGCACATCTTTCCGTCAACATTACTACAGTCCAATTATCCTCATAAGTCTTACAATTCTGCATCAAGTATTCACCATTTTGTAGAACCAGGCTTTAACTGAGGACCTTTATCAGTTGGACCGAAATGAGGATTTTATGGGTCCTCATGTAAGTCTTGACCGATTCCGTGACCGACATACTCTCGAAATAGAGAAGCAATTAGTCTCGACATAGGTTTGAATAGCATGGGAGATGTTTGAAAGGCGCACGCCTGACATAGCTTCTTTCAACCCTCTATATCACGACTCTTTAGGAATCCCAATAGAGTCACTGCATTTCTTCATCAATTTTGCCGACCGGATATGTCCATGAAGATCACTTAAAAAGTAATCGCCCAATTCAGGGAATACCAAGTACAAGAACCTGATTAATAAATGTGCGAATGCTCTCGCGAAATCCATTATACCCTTTGTATTATAGGAATGCACCAAGTTTAACTAGTAAGTTATAAAAATGGTATGAATTTCATAAATCAATACATATGATTAATTTTGTAAAGCACCAAGCAACACATCGATATCTTCAAATACCTTATTAATATCTTGCTGTCCGTTAATGTTGACCAAGTAACCTTTGTCTCCGTAAAAATCAAGAAGCGGCTTGGTTTGTTTCAAATTCACATCTAAGCGATTTTGAACCGTTTCAGCATTATCGTCGGCACGTTGATATAATTCTCCGCCGCAGCGGTCGCATACATCATCTTTAGCAGGAGGATTGAATACAAGATGGTATGTCGCACCACATGATTTGCAAATACGACGTCCTGTCAATCTTTCCATTAAGATACTTTTATCAACATCGATATTAATGACAAAATTCATATTGCGATCTAAATCAGTTAGAATGCTTTCAAGTGCCTCTGCCTGTGCCACTGTACGTGGAAATCCATCAAGCAAAAATCCTCTTAGGCAGTCTTCCTTGCTTAAACGTTCACGTACGATGCCAATGGTAACTTCATCAGGTACCAATTCGCCTTTGTCCATGAATGATTTCGCCTTTAGACCTAGTTCTGTTCCATCTTTGATAGCTGTTCGGAACATATCTCCAGTAGAGATATGAGGGATATTATATTTTTCTACGATTTGTTCGGCTTGAGTGCCTTTACCAGCACCCGGCAGACCCATTAACACTAGATTCAATTTTCTTCCCCCTCAAACTCTATAATGGGTAAAGGGAACAAACCGTTCCCAAAACTCATTACTTTATAAAGCCTTTATAGTGTCTCTTCACAAGTTGTGATTCCAGCTGCTTCATCGTATCAAGGGCAACCCCGACTACGATCAGCAAACTGGTACCACCAATCTGTGCAGATTGAGGTAGATCAGCAAGCTTAATGAAAAATACCGGTAAAACGGCAATGATGGCCAAGAATATCGAGCCTACAAACGTCAAACGGTATAAAACACGTGTTAAATATTCTTGTGTACTCTTACCTGGACGAATCCCCGGCACATAGCCACCTTGCTTTTTCAAATTCTCAGCCATTTGTTCAGGATTAACCTGTATGAAAGCATAAAAATACGCAAAAGCAATGATAAGAGCAACATATATGATCATACCAATTGGTTTGGTGTAATCAAGATTTGTTGATATCCAGCTAGTCACGCTGTTCTTTCCAAAGAAAGAAGCGATTGTAGTGGGAGTAATAATAAATGCCATTGCAAAGATTACCGGAATAACCCCCGCAGCATTTACTTTCAATGGTAAATGAGTAGACTGGCCACCCATTTGCGTACGACCTACCGCAGCACGTTTCGCATACTGAATAGGAATTTTACGTAATGCCTGCTGAATGAAGATAACAGCAACCACGATTGCTAATACTGCTAAAACAATGAGGATAATCGTTATGATTCGTAAGAATAATTGATCACCGGCATTTTCAAATTGCTGTGCGTAAATCTGATTTGCCGTAGTAGGCAAACTAGCTACGATACCAGCAAAGATAATGATGGAAATCCCATTACCCACACCCTTAGCAGTAATCAGCTCCCCTAACCACAAAAGAAAAGCTGTTCCTGCCGTTAAGACAGTCGCAATAAGCAAGTATGTTGCAATTCCAGGATTTTCAATCAACTGTCCACCTGACATATTATTGAACCCATAGGACATTCCAACTGCTTGGATAAATCCTAGGATAATAGTGAAGTAACGAGTGAATTGCGCTAATTTACGGCGCCCTGCTTCCCCTTGTTTAGACCATTCAGTGAACTTAGGAACAACATCCATCTGTAGCAGCTGAACGATGATGGATGCCGTGATGTACGGCATGATACCCATCGCTAATATGGAAAAGTTTTGCAGTGCCCCGCCGCCAAAGGTATTTAAAAGCCCGATGACGCTCAGCTGGTCCTGTTCAGCGAGAAAATCGGCATTCACATGCGGTACAGGTATAAATGTACCGATGCGATAGACGATTAACATTAGAAGGGTAAAAATAATCTTATTCCTTATTTCACCCACGCGCATAAAATTGGAGATCGTGCGAAACATTAGATCACCTCTGTATTACCGCCAGCAGCTTCGATAGCTTCTTTAGCAGTAGACGAGAATTTGTGAGCTTTAACAGTAAGCTTTTTCTCAATGCTTCCTTTGGCAAGAATCTTGATTCCTGCTTTTTCTTTACTTACAACGCCAGTCTCAAGTAGAAGAGCTGGTGTTACTTCAGTACCGTCTTCGAAAAGATTTAACGTATCAAGGTTCACGATAGCATAGTCTTTACGGTTGATGTTGGTAAATCCACGTTTAGGTAAACGTCTGAATAGAGGAGTTTGACCCCCTTCAAATCCAAGACGCACACCGCCGCCGGAGCGAGCGTTTTGTCCTTTGTGTCCTTTACCTGCTGTTTTACCGTTACCAGATCCAATACCGCGACCTTTACGTTTACGTTCTTTACGAGAACCTTCTGCAGCTTTTAACTCATGAAGTTTCATGTTGGCACCTCCTTGTTAAGTTAAAAATTATTTTATTGTTCTTTTACAGTAACAAGATGAGCAACTTTGGTAATCATACCGCGAATCGCAGGGTTATCTTCTTGAACAACCGTTTGATGCATTTTGCGTAAACCCAAAGTGTTAACTGTAACACGTTGATCTTCAGGACGACCAATCAAGCTGCGAGTGAGGGTGATTTCTAATTTATTAGCCATAATTCGATTTCCCTCCTTATCCTAACAGTTCTTGTACTGATTTTCCACGTAACTTAGCTACGTCTTCAGCACGTTTCAATTGCTTCAATCCTTCAATTGTTGCGCGAACCATATTAATAGGTGTATTAGTACCTAGTGATTTAGACAAGATATCGCTAACTCCGCCTAATTCAAGTACCGCACGAACAGGACCACCAGCAATTACTCCTGTACCTTCAGAAGCTGGTTTCAATAGAATGTGACCTGCGCCATAGCGACCGTTCACAAGGTGAGGAATAGTAGTACCAACCATTGGTACAGTAATTAGATTTTTCTTAGCATCCTCAATAGCTTTACGGATAGCATCCGGAACTTCTTGAGCTTTACCAGTACCAAATCCAACATGACCATTTTTATCACCAACAACAACTAGTGCAGTGAAACGGAAACGACGTCCGCCTTTAACAACTTTAGCTACACGATTTACTGTAACTACGCGTTCTTCAAGTTCTAATTTATTAGGATCAATGCTACGCATCTGTTATGTCCCTCCTTATCCATTAAAATTCTAAGCCGTTTTCACGAGCAGCGTCAGCCAATGCTTTAACACGACCATGGAAGAGGTAACCACCGCGGTCAAAAACCACAGCTTTGAAACCTTTTTCAACAGCACGTTTCGCAATAAGTTCGCCAACTTTTTGAGCTGCTTCAGCATTGCTACCTGCTTCGATACCGATCTCTTTATCAAGAGTTGAAGCACTTGCCAATGTTACGCCTTTTGCATCGTCAATTAATTGTGCGTAAATGTGTTTGTTTGAACGAAACACATTTAAACGAGGACGAGCTTCTGTTCCAGAAAGCTTAGCACGTACACGCGCATGTCTTTTCTGACGAGTAGCATTTTTATCAAGCTTCGTAATCATTTACGTCACTCCTTTCGTTTACTTATGCGGCATTACTTACCAGTTTTACCTTCTTTACGACGAACGAATTCGCCTTCGTAACGGATTCCTTTACCTTTATACGGTTCAGGCGGGCGAACATCACGGATATTAGCTGCTAGAGCTCCTACACGTTCTTTGCTTGCACCTTTAACGATTACTTTTGTATTAGAAGGAACTTCGACTTCAACGCCAGCTTCTGGCTCTATTTCTACAGGGTGGGAATATCCTACGTTAAGGACAAGCTTGTTACCTTGCTTTTGTGCACGGTACCCAACCCCAATAAGTTCAAGTGATTTTACGAAACCTGTTGATACACCTTCAATCATGTTAGAGATAAGTGCGCGAGTAGTACCGTGTAAAGAACGGTGATTCTTCTCGTCAGACGGACGTGTAACAGTTAACACGTTCTCTTCAACAACGATTGAAAGGTCAGGACTGAATGATCTAGATAATTCACCTTTAGGTCCTTTAACAGTTACTTCACTTCCAGTAACAGTAACTGTTACGCCTGCAGGGATTTCAATAGGTTTTTTACCTATACGAGACATAATGTGCACCTCCATTCTTGTGAAAATGTATTACCAAACGTATGCTAAAACTTCTCCGCCAACTTGTTTAGAGCGAGCTTCTTTGTCTGTTAAAACTCCGTGAGAAGTAGAAACAATTGCGATACCTAAACCGTTAAGAACGCGTGGTACCTCTCCAGTTTTTGCATATACACGCAAACCAGGTTTGCTGATACGTTTTAGACCAGTGATAACACGTTCGTTGTTTGCACCGTATTTTAAGAAGATACGGATGATACCTTGTTTGTTGTCTTCGATTAATTCAAAGTCACGTACGAAGCCTTCACTTTTTAAGATCTCAGCAATTTCCTTTTTGATCTTTGAAGCAGGAACTTCCAGTTTTTCGTGACGAACCATATTCGCATTACGGATGCGAGTAAGCATATCTGCAATAGGATCTGTCATGACCATTATATTTTACCTCCTTCCCAAACTCGGGTTTTACCAGCTAGCTTTTTTAACGCCAGGAATTTGTCCTTTATATGCAAGTTCGCGGAAACAAATACGACAAAGTTTAAATTTACGTAATACAGAATGTGGACGTCCGCAACGTTCGCAACGTGTATATTCTTGTACTTTAAACTTCTGTTCGCGTTTTTGCTTTACGATCATAGACTTTTTAGCCACGATTTCGCCTCCCTTTATTTAGAGATTACTTTTGGAACGGCATTCCAACTTGAGTAAGTAGTTCACGAGCTTCTTCGTCAGTGTTGGCAGTCGTTACGATAACGATGTCCATACCACGAACTTTGCTCACTTTATCGTAATCAATCTCAGGGAAGATAAGTTGTTCTTTAACGCCTAATGTATAGTTTCCACGTCCGTCAAAAGATTTCTTTGAAACGCCACGGAAATCACGTACACGCGGTAAAGATACAGATACTAGCTTATCAAGGAATTGATACATACGCTCACCACGTAATGTAACTTTCGCTCCGATAGGCATACCTTCACGCAAACGGAAGCCTGCGATTGATTTTTTTGCTTTTGTTATAACGGGTTTTTGACCAGTGATCAATGTAAGTTCTTCAACAGCTGTATCTAAAGCTTTCGAGTTAGAAACTGCGTCACCCACACCCATGTTAATAACGATTTTCTCAATGTTTGGTACTTGCATTACTGATTGATAGTTGAATTTACCCATCAATGACGGTGTAATTTCACTTTTGAATTTTTCTTTAAGGCGGCTCATTGCTTAGTGTACCTCCCTTCATTTATGACTTATTTATCTAAAGATTCACCTGATATTTTAGCTACGCGTACTTTTTTACCATTTTCGATCTTATATCCAACACGAGTCGGTTTACCTGATTTAGGATCAAGTGGCATTACATTGGATACGTGAATAGCAGCTTCTTTACTGATAATTCCACCTTGTGGATTAAGTTGAGATGGCTTTGAATGCTTTTTCACGATGTTAATTCCTTCAACAAGTACACGATTTTGTTTCGGATATGCAGAAAGAATTGTTCCTTGTTTGCCTTTGTCCTTACCAGAGATGACTACGACTTTGTCACCTTTTTTAACATGCATTAGCTTGGCACCTCCTTGAAAGGCTTTATACAAATTTTACATATTATAGAACTTCTGGAGCAAGAGAAACGATCTTCATGAAACTATTGTCACGTAATTCACGAGCAACAGGTCCAAAAATACGTGTTCCACGTGGGCTCTTATCGTCACGGATAATTACACATGCGTTTTCATCGAAACGAATGTAAGAACCGTCAGGACGACGCATACCACGTTTTGTACGGACAACAACAGCCTTAACGACTTCACCTTTTTTAACAACGCCTCCTGGTGTTGCCTGTTTAACTGTACAAACGATGATATCACCGATGTTTGCAGTCTTACGGCCTGAACCACCTAGGACTTTAATTGTTAGCACTTCACGAGCACCTGAATTGTCAGCGACTTTTAAACGAGATTCTTGTTGAATCATGTACGGTACCTCCCTTCGGAATTAGCTTAATCCGAACTAGATTAAATGATTACTGCTTTTTCTACTACTTCTACAAGACGGAAGCGTTTTGTAGCTGAAAGTGGACGAGTTTCCATGATACGTACTACGTCGCCTGCTTTAGCTTCGTTTAGCTCGTCATGAGCTTTAAACTTTTTAGAATATTTCACGCGTTTACCGTATAAAGAATGCTTTTTATAGGTCTCTACAACAACTGTAACTGTTTTATCCATTTTGTCGGATACTACGCGTCCAGTGTAGATTTTGCGTTGGTTGCGTTCGCTCATTCTGCAAACCTCCATTCATTATCGATTAGTGACACCGATTTCTCTTTGACGAACAACTGTTTTCATACGAGCAATCGATTTGCGAACTTCACGGATGCGAGCTGTATTTTCAAGTTGTCCAGTAGCTAACTGGAAACGAAGATTAAATAGTTCTTCTTTAAGAGATTTTAGTTTTTGTTCAATTTCAGCAGTGGTTAGATCTTTGATTTCATTAGCTTTCATTTGTTTCACCACCAATTTCCTCTCTTTTTACAAACTTGCATTTGATTGGAAGTTTGTGTGCTGCAAGGCGCAATGCTTCTCTTGCCACCTCTTCAGATACACCAGAGATTTCAAACATAACTTTGCCCGGTTTAACAACTGCTACCCATCCTTCAGGAGCACCTTTACCGGAACCCATCCGTACTTCAAGCGGCTTAGCTGTGTAAGGTTTGCTTGGGAAGATTTTGATCCAAACTTTTCCTCCACGTTTCATATAACGAGTCATCGCAATACGAGCTGCTTCGATTTGACGGTTCGTGATCCAGGAAGCTTCTTGAGCTTGAAGTCCAAATTCTCCGAAGTGAACTTCAGTGCCGCCCTTAGCCATCCCTCTCATCTTACCGCGGTGTTCACGACGGTATTTTACGCGTTTTGGCAATAACATATTATTTTCCTCCTTCCTCAGATTTCTTCTTAGTAGGAAGAACTTCTCCACGGTAGATCCAAACTTTCACGCCTAGCTTACCGTAAGTAGTATCTGCTTCAGCATGAGCATAGTCTATGTCTGCACGAAGTGTGTGAAGTGGAACTGTTCCTTCGCTGTAATGTTCAGCACGAGCAATATCAGCACCGCCAAGACGACCAGAAACTTGAGTTTTGATTCCTTTTGCTCCAGAACGCATAGTACGTTGGATAGCTTGCTTTTGAGCACGACGGAATGAAACACGGTTTTCTAATTGACGAGCGATGTTTTCTGCAACCAATTTTGCGTCAAGATCTGCTCTTTTAATTTCGATGATATTGATATGAACTCTTTTGCCAGTCAACTGGTTCAAAGCTTTACGAAGTGCTTCGACCTCAGTACCGCCTTTACCGATAACCATTCCTGGTTTAGCAGTGTGGACAGATACATTGATACGGTTAGCTGCACGCTCGATTTCAACTTTTGAAACAGAAGCATCATTTAGACGTTTCGCGATATATTCACGAACTTTGATGTCTTCATGCAAAAGAACTGCGTAGTCTTTATCAGCGTACCATTTGGATTCCCAGTCACGGATTATCCCGATACGCATACCGATTGGATTTACCTTTTGACCCACAGATTACCCCTCCTTCTTTTCTGATACAACGATTGTAATATGACTAGTACGTTTGTTAATTGCACTCGCACGACCTTGAGCGCGAGGACGGAAACGTTTTAATGTTGGTCCTTCGTTAACGTATGCTTCTGAAACGACTAGGTTATTAATATCCATTTCGTAGTTATGTTCTGCATTTGCGATAGCAGATTTCAGAATTTTTTCTACGACTGGAGAAGCAGATTTTGGTGTTAAGCGAAGAATCGCTACTGCTTCACCTACTTGTTTTCCTCGAATTAAATCTGCGACTAAACGCACTTTACGAGGAGCAATACGAACTGTTTTAGCGACAGCTTTAGCTTGCATGAGATGCCCTCCTCTCATTAACGTCTTGTTTTCTTGTCATCACTTGCGTGACCTTTATAAGTGCGTGTAGGCGCGAATTCGCCTAGTTTGTGACCTACCATATCTTCTGTTACATAAACCGGCACGTGCTTACGACCGTCATAAACGGCGATTGTGTGTCCGATGAATTGCGGGAAGATTGTTGAGCGACGAGACCAAGTTTTTACTACCTGTTTCTTGTCAGCTTCATTTAATTTTTCAACTTTTACCAATAAATGATCATCAACAAAAGGCCCTTTTTTTAAGCTACGACCCATGCGAGTACCTCCCTTCGTGACTGTTCTACGGTTCTATATATGAACCGTAGCTCAATCCCGTTATTTTTTACGACGACGTACGATAAATTTATCGGATTTATTTTTCTTCTTACGAGTTTTGAATCCAAGAGTAGGTTTACCCCATGGAGACATTGGTGATTTACGTCCGATTGGCGCTTTACCTTCACCACCACCGTGTGGGTGATCATTCGGGTTCATTACAGATCCACGAACTGTTGGGCGTTTACCTAACCAACGGTTACGGCCAGCTTTACCAATGTTGATAAGTTCATGTTGTTCATTACCGACTTGACCGATTGAAGCACGGCAAGTAGCAAGAATCATACGAACCTCACCTGAGTTTAAACGTACAAGTACATAACGGCCTTCTTTACCAAGTACTTGAGCAGATGTACCTGCTGAACGGACTAATTGTCCACCTTTTCCTGGTTTAAGCTCGATGTTATGAATTACTGTACCAACTGGGATGTTAATAAGAGGAAGTGCGTTACCCACTTTGATGTCAGCTTCTGGACCTGACATAACTTCCAAACCTACTTCTAGGTTTTTCGGAGCTAGGATATAACGTTTTTCTCCATCAACGTAATTAATTAATGCAATGTTTGCAGAACGATTTGGATCGTACTCAATAGTAGCAACGCGTCCTGGTATACCATCTTTATTCCGTTTGAAATCGATGATACGGTATTGACGCTTGTGGCCGCCACCTTGATGACGAACTGTTAACTTACCTTGGTTATTACGGCCGCCTTTGCTGTGTAAAGGAGCAAGTAATGACTTTTCCGGTTTGTCTGTAGTGATCTCAGCAAAATCGGAAGTTGTCATATTACGTCGACCGTTAGAGGTAGGTTTATACTTCTTAATCGCCATTTGTATTTCCCTCCTTCTCTAATGAATTAAGCCTCGAATAGCTCGATTTCTTTGCTGTCAGCAGTTAATTTAACAATAGCTTTACGGCGCTTGTTAGTATAGCCTGCATGTTTGCCCATGCGTTTGAATTTACCTTTGTAGTTCATGATGTTTACTTTCTCAACTTTAACGCCGAAAATTTCTTGAACAGCATCTTTAACTTGAGTTTTATTAGCTCTAACATCAACTTCAAAAGTATATTTCTTTTCAGCCATTATGTCTGAAGAGCGTTCAGTGATTACGGGGCGCTTAATGATATCGCGTGCATCCATTATGCAAGCACCTCCTCTACTTTTTCGACAGCTGATTTAGTCAAGATCAATTTGTTGTGTGAAACAACATCAAGAACATTAAGACCATCAGCTTCAACTACAGTAACACCAGGGATGTTACGTGCAGAAAGAGCAACTTTCTCATCTAAACCGTCAGTAACGACTAACGTTTTAGTATCTACAGAAAGGTTTTTAAGTACCGCTACAAACTCTTTTGTTTTTGGAGCTTCGAAAGACAAGCTTTCAAGTACCAAAATGTTCTCTTCCAATGCCTTTGCAGACAATGCAGATTTAATAGCTAAACGACGTACCTTTTTAGGTAGCTTGTAAGCGTAAGATCTTGGAGTTGGTCCAAAAACAACGCCACCGCCACGCCATTGTGGAGAACGGATAGAACCTTGACGCGCACGTCCAGTTCCTTTTTGTTTCCAAGGTTTACGCCCACCGCCTGCAACTTCAGAACGGTTTTTAACTTTATGAGTTCCTTGACGTAAGGAAGCTCGTTGCATGATGATTGCTTCAAATAATACGTGATTATTAGGTTCGATACCAAAGATGGATTCATTTAGTTCGATGTCGCCAACTTGTGAACCTGTTTGGTTGAACAATGTAACTTTTGGCATTCTATTGCTCCTCCTTTCTCAGAAATTACTTTGCTTTAACAGCAGATTTAACTTTGATCAATGCTTTTCTAGCACCAGGTACATTACCTTTGATCAATAGTAGGTTACGTTCAACATCAACTTTAACGATAGCTAAGTTTTGAACAGTGATTTGATCTCCACCCATACGTCCTGGTAAAAGTTTACCTTTGAATACGCGGTTTGGAGCTACAGGACCCATTGAACCTGGGCGACGGTGGTAACGAGAACCATGAGACATAGGTCCGCGAGATTGTCCATGACGCTTGATAGAGCCTTGGAAACCTTTACCTTTTGAAATTCCTGATACATCTACTAAATCGCCTTCAGCGAAAATACTAACATTGACTTCTTGACCGATCTCATATTCAGTAAGATCCGTTCCGCGGAATTCGCGAATGAAGCGCTTAGGAGTAGTATTTGCTTTTTCAACATGGCCCTTTTCAGGTTTGTTAGAAAGCTTTTCACGTTTGTTTTCAAAACCAACTTGAACTGCTTCATAGCCATCAGTTTCAACAGTTTTCTTTTGAAGAATCACGTTATTAGCAGCTTCGATAACTGTTACCGGAATAAGTTCACCGTTTTCAGCAAAAACTTGAGTCATACCGATTTTTCTTCCTAAGATTCCTTTGGTCATAAGTCACACCTCCTAGAGTAATTGTTCATATTTATATGAATTATAATTTGATTTCAATGTCAACGCCTGATGGTAGATCTAAACGCATCAATGAATCAACTGTTTGTGGAGTTGGGTTAACGATGTCGATTAGACGTTTATGCGTACGCATTTCGAATTGTTCACGAGAATCTTTGTATTTATGAACCGCACGTAGGATCGTGTATACCGATCTTTCAGTAGGTAATGGAATCGGACCAGATACAGCCGCACCAGAACGTTTTGCAGTTTCAACAATTTTCTCAGCAGATTGATCAAGGATTCTGTGATCATATGCTTTTAAACGGATACGAATTTTTTGTTTTGCCATAATTTTCCCTCCTTTTCGCCTATTTTAAAATAGACCTTCTCAATGGAAATTTCCCACACACTCGCCATGGCAAAGCGGCCGGGTGTGTCAGCAACCTTCCATATCATCGCAGTCAAAGACCAACATTGTCTATTATACATATAACACAAGTGAAATGCAAGTCAAACTTAGATTTTTCTTGTGCAACACACTTTTATTATTATACATACTATCACAAGTATTTACAAGTACATTCTACGTGGTCTTTCATATCCATTTTCTTCATTTGGAATTATCGAGAAACCCATTAAATAAACTCCAGTTATAATAGAAGAAAGAATGAATATTCTTTACAAATAGAAAAGAAGCAGATGGCGTCCCATCTGCTTCTTCCGGAAGGCGTCCCTTCCAATATTGTTTTATCAATCAATTATTCTTGGATTGTAGCAACTACGCCAGCGCCTACAGTACGTCCACCCTCACGGATAGAGAATTTAGTACCTTCTTCGATAGCGATTGGAGCGATAAGTTCTACAGTCATTTCGATGTTGTCTCCAGGCATAACCATTTCTACGCCTTCAGGAAGGTTACAAATACCAGTTACGTCAGTTGTACGGAAGTAGAACTGAGGACGGTAGTTTGTAAAGAATGGAGTGTGACGTCCACCTTCTTCTTTAGAAAGAACATAAACTTCAGCTTTGAACTTTGTGTGTGGAGTGATAGTGCTTGGTTTAGCAAGAACTTGTCCACGTTGGATATCTTCACGGGATACACCACGAAGAAGTGCACCGATGTTGTCACCAGCTTCAGCATAGTCAAGAAGTTTACGGAACATTTCAACACCAGTTACAGTTGTTGGTTTAGACTCTTCGTTGAAACCGATGATGTCAACAACGTCACCGACTTTAACTTGTCCACGCTCAACACGGCCAGTTGCAACTGTACCACGACCAGTGATTGAGAATACATCCTCAACTGGCATCATGAATGGCTTGTCAGTGTCACGAGTTGGTTCTGGGATGTACTCATCAACAGCTGTCATTAATTCATGGATTTTTTCTTCCCAAGCAGCTTCTCCTTGAAGAGCTTTAAGGGCAGATCCTTTGATAACTGGAATGTCATCGCCAGGGAATTCGTATTCAGATAGAAGATCACGGATTTCCATTTCTACTAATTCAAGAAGTTCTTCGTCATCTACCATGTCGCATTTGTTCATGAATACTACTAGGTATGGTACACCTACTTGACGAGAAAGAAGGATGTGCTCACGAGTTTGTGGCATTGGGCCATCAGCAGCAGATACTACTAGGATTCCGCCGTCCATTTGTGCAGCACCTGTGATCATGTTTTTAACATAGTCAGCATGTCCTGGGCAGTCAACGTGTGCATAGTGACGAGTAGCTGTTTCGTACTCAACGTGTGCAGTAGAGATTGTGATACCACGTTCTCTTTCTTCTGGAGCACCATCGATTTGGTCATAAGCGCGAGCTTCTGCTCCACCAGATTTAGCAAGTACAGTTGTGATTGCAGCAGTTAGAGTTGTTTTACCATGGTCAACGTGACCAATTGTTCCAACGTTAACGTGCGGTTTTGAACGATCAAATTTAGCTTTTCCCATTAGGAATTCCTCCTTAAAATTATAAATAAAAAATTAAGTATATAGGGGCTGCGAAAGAAGACTAATTCTTCCATCACAGCTTACATAAGATAGTTATACTTTAATAAGAGATGAAAATCAATTATTCACCTTTATTTTTTTTGATGATTTCTTCAGAAATGCTCTTAGGTACTTCTTCATAATGATCGAAGTGCATAGAGAATGTTCCGCGTCCTTGAGTGTTAGAACGTAAAGATGTAGCATATCCGAACATTTCAGATAGTGGAACCATCGCTTTAACCATTTGCGTGTTACCGCGAGCTTCCATACCTTCTACACGACCACGACGAGATGTGATATCTCCCATGATGTCGCCTAGGTAATCTTCTGGAATAACTACTTCCACTTTCATGATCGGTTCAAGGATGACAGGACTACATTTAGATGCTGCATTTTTAAGTGCCATAGATGCAGCAATTTTAAATGCCATTTCGTTGGAGTCAACGTCATGGTAAGATCCGTCGAATAATTTAGCTTTGATGTCGACTAGCGGGTAACCAGCAAGTACACCACGGTCAAGTGAATCAACTAATCCAGCTTGTACAGCAGGGATATATTCACGTGGTACTACACCACCGACGATAGCATTTTCAAATTCGAATCCTTTACCTTCTTCGTTTGGACCAAATTCGATCCATACGTGTCCGAATTGTCCACGACCACCAGATTGGCGAACGAATTTACCTTCAACTTTAGCTGAACCACGGAAAGTTTCACGGTATGCTACTTGAGGAGCACCAACGTTTGCTTCCACTTTGAATTCGCGACGCATACGGTCAACAAGGATGTCCAAGTGAAGTTCACCCATACCCGCGATGATCGTTTGACCAGTTTCTTGGTCAGTATGCGCACGGAATGTTGGATCTTCATCTTGAAGCTTTTGTAAAGCTTGTGACATTTTGTCTTGGTCTGCTTTTGATTTCGGTTCAACTGATAGAGAGATAACTGGCTCTGGGAATACCATGGACTCAAGAATTACTTGGTTCTTGTCATCACATAGAGTATCTCCAGTTGTAGTATCTTTCAAACCAACGGCTGCTGCGATATCTCCTGCATATACAGTAGAAATTTCTTCACGGCTGTTTGCGTGCATTTGAAGGATACGTCCAATACGCTCACGTTTTCCTTTAGTTGAGTTGATTACATAAGATCCTGATTCTAGTGTACCAGAGTACACACGGAAGAATGTAAGTTTACCAACGTAAGGGTCAGTCATAACTTTAAACGCTAAAGCAGAGAACGGTTCAGAATCATCTGAATGACGTTCAACTTCATCTTCTGAATCCGGTAATGTACCTTTGATAGCTGGTACATCCAATGGAGAAGGAAGGAAGTCGATAACGTTATCAAGCATTAATTGAACACCTTTGTTTTTGAAAGCCGATCCGCAGATAACTGGGAAGAATTCAACATTAACGGTTGCTGTACGGATAGCTGCTTTCAATTCAGCAATGCTGATTTCTTCGCCGCCAAGGTATTTTTCCATTAAGTCTTCATTAACTTCTGCTACTGCTTCAATTAACTTTTCACGGTATTCTTCAGCTAATTCCCGGTGTTCTTCAGGAATTTCACCGATAGTGATATCAGTTCCAAGGTCATTGCCGTAGAAATGAGTTTTCATTTCAATAAGGTCAATGATTGCAGAGAATTGATCTTCTGCTCCGATTGGTAACTGAACTGGGTGAGCGTTAGCTTGTAAACGATCGTGGATTGTTCCAACTGAATACAAGAAGTCTGCACCGATTTTGTCCATTTTATTTACGAATACGACACGTGGTACACCATAAGTTGTAGCTTGGCGCCAAACCGTTTCAGTTTGAGGCTCAACACCTGATTGGGCATCAAGTACGGCTACAGCTCCATCAAGTACGCGCAAAGAACGTTCAACTTCAACTGTGAAGTCTACGTGTCCCGGTGTATCGATGATGTTTACACGGTGACCTTTCCACTGCGCAGTTGTTGCAGCGGAAGTGATCGTGATTCCGCGTTCTTGTTCCTGTTCCATCCAGTCCATTTGTGAAGCACCTTCGTGCGTTTCACCGATTTTGTGAATTTTACCAGTGTAATATAGAACACGTTCTGTTGTTGTCGTCTTACCAGCATCGATGTGAGCCATGATACCGATATTACGAGTGTTTGCTAAGGAGAACTCTCTTGCCATTTGTCTTTCTCCTTCCTTCTATAAGGATTTTATAGTGATTAATCTTACCAGCGATAATGCGCGAAAGCTTTATTGGCTTCAGCCATTTTGTGTGTATCTTCACGTTTCTTAACTGCTGCTCCAGTATTGTTGGCAGCATCCATGATTTCATAAGCTAAACGCTCTTCCATCGTTTTTTCTCCACGAAGGCGAGAGTAGTTTACTAACCAACGAAGTCCTAGAGTCGATTTACGATCTGGACGCACCTCAACTGGTACTTGGTAGTTAGCTCCACCCACACGGCGTGCTTTTACTTCTAGTACAGGCATGATGTTTTTAAGTGCTTGATCGAAAACTTCGATCGGCTCATTGCCAGTACGTTCTTTGATTAAATCAAATGCAGAGTAAAGAATTTTTTGTGATTTACCTCTTTGTCCATCAACCATTAATTTGTTGATTAAGCGAGTCACAAGTTTTGAATTATATATTGGATCTGGTAATACGTCTCTTTTCGTTACAGGTCCTTTACGAGGCATTATATTTCCTCCTTTCAAGAAAGTTCAATTTTGGTTTTAGTTTATTTTTTTGCTGCTTTCGGACGCTTAGTACCGTATTTAGAACGGCCTTGCATACGATTGTTAACTCCAGCTGTATCAAGAGCACCACGTACGATATGGTAACGTACCCCTGGTAAATCTTTTACACGTCCGCCACGGATAAGAACCACGCTGTGTTCTTGTAGGTTGTGACCGATACCTGGGATATAAGCTGTTACCTCGATACCGTTTGTTAGACGTACACGCGCATATTTACGTAACGCGGAGTTTGGTTTTTTCGGTGTCATAGTACCCACACGAGTGCAAACACCACGTTTTTGCGGAGATGATACGTTAGTTTGTGCTTTTTTAAAGCTGTTGTAGCCTTTGTTAAGTGCTGGAGATTTTGAATTAACCTCTTTAGACTCGCGTCCTTTACGCACTAATTGATTAATAGTAGGCATTACATTTTTCCTCCCTTCACGTTTTCATTTCTAGTACCACACATCCAGGTGGTTCATAAATGGGTAAAAACAAAGTCTTTGCAAATATTATTGCAAAAACATTTTTACTTTTTAATGGCAACAGTTGCTGCTCCGACATCAATACCACATGCTTTGCCAAGCATTCTCATCGAATCAACATATGTGATAGGAACATCCAATTCTTTGGCGGTCTCTACGACACGCCCAGTCAAGTATATATCTGCATCATCAGCGATGATAACTTCTTGAATTAAATTGTTTTTAAGAGCTCTAACTGCTTGCTTCGTCCCTATAATCACTGACTTTGCCTGTATTACTTTTTCATAAGACATGGTCCATATCCTCCAAAGTTACAGGGTAACATAGGAGCACCTTTGCTATAGTATCATTATAAGTCGGATACTGTCAACTTCTTTCAAAAAAATAATTCAAGCAAAAGGTTTTCCTTACATAATTCTATTAAGATTTTCAATTTGCCCAAACGGAAATTATCAAATTCTCATAGGCTTTTCAGCCGGCCATGAGTAATAAGAGAGACCAGCTCAATAAATTCTGATCCTTCATCTCCTCCAATAGGAAACGGGAGTGTGGTTTTCAGTTTAAATTATTGAGCTGGTCCTTTTTCCATTAATCCACTGTTACTGTATCGGCATTTTCGTCAACAACGACAGGGTTTGCTTTTCTGTATCTAAGCATTCCTGTTCCTGCAGGGACAAGTTTACCGATAATGACATTTTCTTTAAGCCCAAGCAATTCATCACGTTTTCCTTTTATTGCTGCATCAGTCAAGACCCTAGTTGTTTCTTGGAATGACGCGGCGGACAAGAAGGAATCCGTTTCAAGAGATGCTTTTGTGATACCTAGCAATACAGGACGGCCTGTAGCAGGTAATTTGTTGGTCAGCAATGCATCAGTGTTTGCAGTAGTGAACTGGTTGACATCCAATAATGTTCCTGGAAGCACTTCAGTTTCGCCTGCATCAAGCACACGGACTTTACGCATCATTTGTCTAACCATTACCTCGATGTGCTTATCACCGATTTCAACACCTTGCATCCGGTATACTTTTTGAACTTCATGAAGCAGGTATTCCTGAACAGTAAGCACGTCTGTAACCTTCAGCAATTCTTTCGGATCGATGGAACCCTCTGTCAACTCTTCACCACGACGGACAGGTGTATCAACAGTTACTCTTAAACGTGCTGTGTACGGCGCAGTATATGTGCGTGATTCAACAGCACCTTGAACAACGATTTCCTGTTGTTTATCCCGAATTTCATTGATGGAAACAATCGTTCCTTCAATTTCGGAAATGACAGCTTGACCTTTAGGGTTTCTTGCTTCAAATATTTCTTGGATACGAGGAAGACCTTGAGTGATATCGTCCCCAGCAACCCCACCTGTATGGAATGTACGCATCGTCAACTGTGTACCAGGTTCTCCGATTGATTGAGCGGCAATGATACCGACTGCTTCGCCCACTTCAACTTCTTGACCGGTAGCCAAGTTGCGTCCATAACATTTTTTACATACACCATGGCTGGTGTTACATGTAAAGGCAGAACGGATCCATGCTGTTTCGATTCCAAGTGATTCAATATAGTTAGCAAGATCTTCAGTAATAAGATCATTTTCAGCCACGATTACTTCATTTGTTTCTGGATGTCTGATCGCTTTTCTTGCATAACGGCCAACTAGGCGCTCTTCAAGATGCTCAATTATTTCAGTACCCTCTCTCAAGGCTGAAATTTTCAAGCCGCGGTCCGTTCCACAATCGTCATCACGGATGATGACATCTTGGGCAACGTCAACAAGTCGACGGGTAAGGTAACCGGAATCGGCCGTTTTAAGCGCAGTATCGGCAAGACCTTTACGCGCACCATGTGTAGAGATGAAGTACTCCAACACGGTTAAACCTTCACGGAAACTTGATTTGATCGGTAATTCAATGATACGTCCAGCCGGGTTGGCCATCAAACCACGCATACCAGCAAGCTGCGTAAAGTTGGAAGCATTACCACGGGCACCGGAATCACTCATCATGAAGATCGGGTTGCGTCGGTCCAGGGAGTCCATAAGTTTGGACTGAATGGTATCCTTGGCAGCACTCCAAATTGAAATGACGCGATCATAACGCTCATCCTCAGTAATAAGACCGCGTCTGAATTGTTTCAAGACGTTATCCACTTTGGTTTGAGCCTCAGTAATGATTTCTTGTTTTTCTTTTAAAACGACAATATCAGCCACACCAACGGTAATACCAGCTTTTGTCGAATATTTGAATCCAAGATCTTTCATCCGGTCAAGCATTTTGGATGTTTCGGTAATTTTAAAGCGTTTAAAGACTTCCGCGATGATATTTCCAAGAATTTTTTTCTTGAAAGGATCGATAGCAGGTTGGGACTTAATCAATTCAGGGATATTAGCGCCCTTTTCCACAAAATATTTCTCTGGAGTTTTGGTTTCCAGATTATAACGTGTCGGTTCGTTAATATACGGGAATGATTTAGGTAAAATTTCATTGAAGATCAATTTTCCAACAGTCGTAATTAGAAGTTGGCCGTTTTGTTCTTCAGTGAATGTTTCATTATTTAGTGACGATGCATGTACGGCACAACGGGAATGTAAGTGTACATATCCGTTTTGGTATGCAAGTAATGCTTCACTTGTATCTTTAAAGATCATACCCTCACCGATAGCGCCTTCTCTTTCCAATGTTAAGTAATAGTTACCTAATACCATATCTTGAGAAGGTGTAACGACAGGTTTACCATCTTTAGGGTTCAAAATGTTCTGTGCTGCAAGCATAAGCATGCGTGCTTCGGCTTGTGCTTCAGAAGATAGAGGAACGTGGACCGCCATTTGGTCACCGTCAAAGTCAGCGTTGTAAGCTGTACATACGAGCGGATGTAAACGAATTGCGCGACCTTCAACCAACGTTGGTTCAAATGCTTGGATCCCAAGTCTATGAAGAGTCGGTGCACGGTTCAATAGTACTGGGTGTTCTCTAATAACTTCTTCTAGGACATCCCATATTTCAGGAGATAAACGTTCAATTTTGCGCTTAGCGGATTTGATGTTATGCGCTAGACCTCTCTGAACAAGCTCCTTCATTACGAATGGTTTGAATAATTCAATCGCCATTTCTTTCGGAAGACCACATTGGTACATCTTTAAGTTTGGTCCGACTACGATAACGGAACGGCCAGAGTAATCAACACGTTTACCAAGAAGGTTTTGACGGAAACGGCCTTGTTTACCTTTTAACATGTGAGATAAAGATTTTAACGGACGGTTACCTGGTCCAGTTACCGGACGGCCACGACGGCCATTATCGATAAGAGCATCGACAGCTTCTTGCAGCATACGCTTCTCATTTTGAACGATAATGCTTGGTGCTCCAAGGTCCAGTAATCTTTTCAACCGATTATTACGGTTGATAACACGGCGATATAAATCATTTAAATCAGATGTGGCAAAACGTCCTCCATCAAGTTGAACCATAGGACGAAGCTCCGGTGGAATGACCGGAAGCACGTCAAGGATCATCCATGAAGGCTCATTTCCGGAGTTACGGAATGCTTCAAGCACTTCCAAGCGTTTGATTGCACGGGTTCTGCGTTGTCCTTGAGCTGTTTTAAGCTCCTCTTTCAACGACTCTACTTCCTTTTCCGTATCAATATCTTGTAAAAGTTTTTTAATAGCTTCCGCACCCATGGCGGCTTGGAATTTCTTACCGTATTTTTCACGGTATGTACGATATTCCTTTTCAGAAAGAAGCTGTTTCTTTTCTAAAGTTGTATCGCCCGTTTCAGTTACTACGTAAGATGCAAAGTAAATAACTTCTTCCAAAGCCCGTGGAGACATATCAAGAACAAGTCCCATACGGCTAGGAATTCCTTTAAAATACCATATGTGTGAAACTGGTGCTGCCAGCTCAATATGACCCATACGCTCACGACGCACCTTAGCACGGGTGACTTCAACGCCACAACGGTCACAGACTACGCCTTTATAACGAACACGTTTATATTTTCCGCAATGACATTCCCAGTCCTTTTGAGGTCCAAAAATTCTCTCACAGAATAAACCGTCTTTTTCTGGCTTTAACGTACGATAGTTGATTGTTTCTGGTTTTTTAACTTCTCCATGGGACCAAGAACGAATCTTGTCTGGTGAAGCAAGACCAATTTTCATATACTCAAAATTATTAACGTCTAACAAGGGGCCTACCTCCCTTTTAATCTCCAGGTTTAACCCTTGATTGCCGTCACGTTATGAGGCAATCTTACACCGGATGATGGTTGATTGAATCAATAAGGCTCTAACAAGGCAGCATGATATTCTAATGAACATCTTGCTGCCAGTCAGAGCAGGTAATATATTACTGGATATGTTTATATTTAATTTTATTCTTTGACAGGTGCCCCTACTTCGGAAGCAACCATATCTTTAGTTTCTGAATCAAGGCTTAATTTGTCTGCTTGGTTGGCTTCATCTTCATCTTCCAAATCACGCATTTCGATTTCACGATCTTCGGCATTGAGGATTTTAACATCCAATCCTAAACTTTGAAGCTCCTTAATCAATACTTTGAATGACTCAGGAACACCTGGTTCAGGGACATTTTCACCTTTGACAATCGCTTCGTACGTTTTAACACGACCCACGACATCATCTGATTTAACGGTTAGGATTTCTTGTAATGTATAAGCGGCACCATAAGCTTCAAGTGCCCATACTTCCATCTCACCGAAACGCTGTCCACCAAATTGCGCTTTACCACCAAGTGGTTGCTGCGTAACAAGGGAGTAAGGTCCAGTTGAACGTGCATGAAGTTTATCATCGACCATATGCGCCAGTTTGATCATGTACATGACACCAACTGATACACGGTTATCGAATGCTTCACCTGAACGGCCATCATAAAGGACAGTTTTTGCATCACGGGACATCCCGGCTTCTTCAATTGTACCCCAAACGTCTTCCTCAGTGGCACCATCGAATACAGGAGATGCTACATGAATGCCAAGTGCGCGTGCAGCCATACCTAAGTGTAGCTCCAACACCTGACCGATGTTCATACGTGAAGGTACACCCAATGGGTTTAACATGATGTCGACTGGAGTGCCATCCGGTAAATAAGGCATATCTTCTTCAGGAAGAATCCTGGAGATTACCCCTTTGTTACCATGTCGTCCGGCCATTTTATCGCCTTCATGGATTTTACGTTTTTGAACGATATATACACGTGCGAGTTGGTTTACACCAGGAGGCAGTTCATCTCCGTCTTCTCTGTTAAATACTTTAACATCAAGAACGATTCCTCCGCCGCCGTGAGGTACACGAAGTGATGTATCCCTTACTTCACGTGCTTTTTCACCGAAGATTGCATGTAATAGACGTTCCTCAGCAGTCAGTTCCGTTACACCTTTAGGCGTGACTTTACCAACGAGAAGGTCTCCGTCTTTCACTTCAGCACCCACACGGATAATTCCGCGCTCATCAAGATTACGAAGCGCATCTTCCCCTACGTTAGGGATATCACGGGTGATTTCTTCAGGCCCTAATTTTGTATCGCGTGATTCAGATTCATATTCTTCAATATGAATGGAAGTGTACACATCATCTTTAACCAATCGTTCACTCATGATGATGGCATCTTCATAGTTATATCCATCCCATGTCATGAAGGCTACCAATACGTTACGTCCAAGTGCCAACTCACCTTTTTCCATTGAAGGACCATCAGCAAGAATTTCACCTTTTACGACGTTGTCGCCAACACTTACGATAGGGCGTTGATTATAGCACGTTCCTTGGTTGGAACGAATGAATTTTAATAGACGATATTTATCAAGATTTCCTTTTACTTGCTGCCCGTCTACTTCACTTACCCTACGTACCCATACTTCACGTGATTCAACGTGCTCTACGATACCAGGGTGTTTACAGATTACGGCAGCACCGGAGTCTTTCGCTGAAACATACTCCATACCCGTTCCTACCCGAGGGGCTTCCGGTTGAAGCAAAGGAACTGCTTGACGTTGCATGTTCGCTCCCATAAGGGCACGGTTGGAGTCATCGTTTTCCAAGAAAGGAATACATGCAGTCGCGGCAGATACAACTTGTTTAGGAGATACATCCATGTAATCTACGCGGTCACGCGGAACAACGGTATTTTCACCGCGGAAACGTGCAACAACATCGTTATCAAGGAATGAGCCGTCATCCGACAGTCGTACATTCGCTTGGGCAACTACATAGTTATCTTCCTCATCAGCTGTTAAGTAATCGATTTGGCTTGTAATTTTACCTGTTTCAGGGTCCACACGGCGGTATGGTGTTTCAATGAAGCCATATGGGTTAACCTTTGCAAAACTGGATAACGAGTTAATCAAACCAATATTCGGTCCCTCAGGCGTTTCAATCGGACACATGCGGCCATAGTGGGAATAATGAACGTCACGTACTTCAAAGCCAGCACGCTCACGTGTCAGACCACCAGGTCCCAATGCAGATAGACGACGTTTATGCGTCAACTCAGCCAACGGGTTCGTTTGATCCATGAACTGGGAAAGCTGTGAACTTCCAAAGAACTCTTTAATGGATGCAATGACCGGGCGAATGTTGATTAGTTGCTGTGGAGTGATTGTGTTCGTATCCTGAATGGACATTCTTTCACGGACAACACGCTCCATACGGGATAAACCAATTCTGAATTGGTTTTGCAGCAATTCACCAACGGAACGCAGACGACGGTTACCTAAATGGTCAATGTCATCCGTGATTCCCACACCATGCAATAAATTAAAGAAATAACTGATGGAAGAAATGATATCAGCCGGTGTAATGTTTTTGACCTGGTCGGTCACATAAGCATTACCGATGATATTGATCACTTTTTCGCCTTCAGCATCGTTTGGTGCAAACACTTTAATAGGTTGAAGAAGAGTTTCTTCCTCTACTACACCACCTGATGGATGGAATGTTTTGAATCCTATTCCACCTTCGATATGAGGCAGAATCCTATCAAGAGTCCGACGATCAAGCATTGTACCTTTTTCAACAATGATTTCTCCCGTTTCAGGATCAATCAAAGTCTCTGCAATACGTTGTCCGAATAAACGGTTCTTAATATGCAGTTTTTTATTTATTTTATAACGGCCTACATTAGCTAAATCATAACGTTTCGGATCAAAGAAGCGTGATACTAAAAGACTTTTCGCGTTTTCGACAGTAGGCGGTTCACCTGGGCGTAGACGCTCATAGATTTCTAGTAATGCTTTTTCCACACTCTCGGTGTTATCCTTTTCAAGAGTGTTGCGAAGGTATTCGTTGTCACCGATCAAATCGATGATTTCTTGATCTGTTCCGAATCCAAGGGCACGCATCAATACCGTGATCGGTAATTTCCTGGTGCGGTCGATTCGAACATACACAACATCCTTGGCGTCTGTTTCGTATTCGAGCCATGCGCCACGGTTAGGAATAACGGTCGCAGAGAACCCAAGCTTACCGTTTTTATCCATTTTCCCATTGTAGTAAACACTCGGTGAGCGCACTAATTGGGATACAATTACCCGTTCAGCACCATTGATGACAAATGTACCTGTTTCAGTCATCAGCGGGAAGTCGCCCATAAATACATCCTGGTCTTTTACTTCCCCTGTTTCTTTGTTAACAAGGCGCACTTTCACACGAAGTGGTGCAGAATACGTAACATCGCGTTCTTTTGTTTCTTCCACAGAATACTTCGGCTCAGCTAAGCTGTAATCGATGAATTCTAACGATAAATTACCTGTAAAATCCTCAATAGGAGAAATGTCCTGGAACATTTCCTTTAAACCTACATCTAGAAACCATTGATAAGAAGCTGTTTGAATTTCAATCAGATTCGGAAGGTCCAAAACCTCACTGATTCTTGCATAACTTCTACGTTGGCGGTGTCGTCCATACTGAACAAGTTGACCTGTCAACTGATTCACCCCTTAAATCAAGCGTTATAAGGATCCATTTGCCTCGGAAAAGGAATCATTTCCATAGACAAAAAGAAAATGGTTTTTATTTTAAAAACCACTATTTCTCATAAAACGAACTATTATTTATATATTTTTCCCATATTATCCATTGATTATACACCAATGGTATAAAAATTGCATAGTTACGGAATTATATATATGCATTTTATAATATTAACATAGTGAAAATTTAGAGTCAAACCTTTTTGGATAATAGTATATAGTAACCTTTTTTCTTAACGGGCACTTCAACATTTCCAAATAATTGCTCCATTTTATCCATTGCGGATGGAGCCCCTTGTTTTTTTTGAATGACAACCCATAATTCTCCACCAGCTACCAAACTGCGATAGCTTTCTTCTAAAATTTCGTGGACTACACTTTTACCTGCGCGAATGGGAGGGTTCGTAAGAATCGCTGCGAATTGATTGGAGGCAACTTTGTCAAAACGATCACTTTCGTAAATATTCACATTTGCAATCCCATTAGAAGCAGCATTCTCTTTTGACAATTCAACTGCCCGGCTATTTATATCAATCATTTCTATCGTTCTATCGGGATAAGCTGCCGCAATCGATATTCCGATCGGTCCATACCCGCAACCAACATCGAGAATATTTCCTTCCACAGCTTCATTAAGGTTAAAACTCTCAACCAAAAGACGCGATCCGAAATCAACTTCCTTTTTCGAAAAAACACCATTATCACTTTTGAAGCGAAATGTACGTCCCTTTAATGTGAAATCCCAAAATTTCGGATTGCTTACGACATCCGGTTTATGTGAGTAGTAATGCTCTGTCAGAGTCATCTCCCCCTATCAGAAAGGAATATTGAAGATTTAATGAGAGAAGAGAATTGAAGAATGGATGCTTGCACGCCGGAATGTTTCAGTAACGATATCCTCGTTACCAAACCATTAACGGCCAGTTCCCGTCATTTCTTTAAAAATGAAGAAAAAAAGCCCGCCAATGATAGCGAGCTTTTTGTTTATGCAAGATTACTTAACTTCAACGCCAGCTCCAACTTCTTCAAGTTTAGCTTTGATTTCTTCAGCTTCTTCTTTAGAAGCGCCTTCTTTGATTGCTTTTGGAGTGTTGTCAACAAGTTCTTTTGCTTCTTTAAGTCCAAGACCTGTAACTTCACGTACAGCTTTGATAACTTTGATTTTTTGATCTCCAGCAGATGTAAGAACTACATCAAACTCAGTTTTTTCTTCAGCAGCAGCGCCACCAGCAGCAGCTACAGCTACAGGTGCAGCAGCAGTTACGCCAAATTCTTCTTCGATTGCTTTTACAAGGTCGTTTAATTCTAAAACAGTCATGTTTTTAACTGCTTCAATGATTTGATCTTTAGTCATTTTTATTTCCTCCTCGAAATGGTTGGTTTTTTTTGAATCAGCAGGCTAAATAAGCGGTTAGCTTACGCGCCTTGTTCTTCTTTTTGCTCTGCAACAGCTTTTGTAGCAAGAGCAAGTCCGCGCATAGGTGCTTGTAGCACGCTGAGTAGCATTGAAAGTAGGCCTTCGCGTGAAGGTAGTTCTGCAAGAGCTTTAATTTCTTCAGCAGTTGCAACATTTCCTTCGATAACTCCAGCTTTGATTTCTAACGCTTCATGTTTTTTCGCAAAATCGTTAAGGATTTTTGCTGGCGCAATAACATCTTCAGTTGAGAATGCAATTGCGTTTGGACCTGTTAATGATTCGTTCAAAGCGCTAAGCTCAGCACTTTCAGCAGCACGGCGAGTCATAGAGTTTTTGTAAACTTTAAACTCAACGCCAGCTTCACGAAGTTGCTTACGAAGTTCTGTTACTTCAGCAACAGTCAATCCACGGTAGTCAACAACTACTGTTGATTGGCTTGAAGTTAACTTTTCAGAAATCTCAGCAACGATTTTTTGCTTTTGTTCAATAATTGCGTTCATCCTTACACCTCCTGTAGATTTGCTTGAAAACATTTATACCGTTTCAAAGAAAAAGCCTTCATCTCTATTGCAGACATGAAGGCAGTAATTTCAAAAGTCATAGTCCAGGACTATTATTATCGAATTACCTCGGCAGGGAATTAAGCTCGTAATGAGCACCTACTGTCTACGGTACAAATAGTATTCATTTATTCACAACAAAACTTATTATAACAATAATAGTTTTGGTATGTCAATTATTTATTTGAAAGAAGAAGGATCAACTTTCACGCCAGGGCCCATTGTAGTTGTTACAGAAACGTTTTTCATGTAAGTTCCTTTAGCGGCCGCAGGTTTAACTTTCAATAATGTATCATAGATAGTAGTGAAGTTTTCCACTAGCTTAGCATCTTCGAAAGATACTTTACCGATAGGAGCGTGGATGTTACCAGCTTTATCTACGCGGTATTCAACTTTACCAGCTTTGATTTCATTAACAGCTTTCGTTACATCGAAAGTTACTGTGCCAGTTTTAGGGTTAGGCATTAAACCTTTAGGTCCTAACACACGGCCAAGTTTACCAACTTCACCCATCATGTCTGGAGTCGCAACGATTACATCGAATTCGAACCATCCTTGTTGGATTTTGTTGATGTAGTCAGATTCGCCAACGTAGTCAGCACCAGCAGCTTCCGCTTCTTTTGCTTTTTCGCCTTTAGCGAACACTAATACGCGTTGAGTTTTACCAGTACCATTCGGAAGAACAACAGCTCCACGAATTTGTTGGTCAGCTTTCTTAGGGTCTACGCCTAAACGGAAAGCCACTTCAACAGTCGCATCGAATTTTGCGAAGTTTGCTTTTTTAGCAACTTCGATTGCTTCAGTTACAGCATAAGCCTTAGAAACTTCTACAAGCTTAGCCGCTTCAAGATACTTTTTACCTTTTTTCGCCATGATATAAATCCTCCTAAATTGTGGTTTTAACGGAATGACCTCCCACGAATAAAGGTTGCGAGTATCAATCGCAACCCCGTAGAAACAAATAGCAATTACATGGATTAGTCTTCGATGACAATACCCATGCTGCGAGCAGTACCTTCAACCATACGCATTGCAGCTTCAACGCTTGCAGCGTTTAGGTCAGGCATTTTAGTTTCAGCAATCTCGCGCACTTGATCACGCTTGACTGTAGCAACTTTATTACGGTTAGGTTCACCAGAACCAGACTCGATACCAGCTACTTTCTTAAGCAATACTGCAGCCGGTGGAGTTTTTGTAATGAATGTAAATGAACGGTCTTCAAATACCGTGATTTCAACAGGAATAATTAGACCAGCTTGATCTGCTGTACGAGCGTTGAACTCCTTACAGAATCCCATGATGTTTACACCAGCTTGACCTAATGCAGGACCGACTGGCGGTGCCGGATTCGCTTTACCAGCAGGAATTTGCAATTTAACCATTTTAATTACTTTTTTAGCCACGAGACACACCTCCTTATAAGTCCGTGATGTGGTAATAGGGTAATACCCTCCCACTCATCTTGAATTCTTTATATATTAATAAAGAATGCTTGTATCGTTGAGGCCTAAAAATTGAAACATACTGACCTTTGAAATTTTACCACTTTCAAAAGGCAATTTCAAGTTTTTTTCCGTTTATAATTTTTCCACTTGATTAAAATCAAGTTCAACCGGTGTATCACGGCCGAACATATTGACTAGGACCCTTACTTTCCCTTTGTCTTTATCAAGTTCTTCAATCGGTCCTGCAAAAGTTGCAAATGGGCCTTCTTTAACTTGAACCGTATCACCGATTTCAAAATCAACTTCGATTTTGCTTTCATCTACGCCCATTCGTTTAAGAACGACTTCAATTTCTTCCGGAAGCAATGCAGTCGGTTTTGACCCAGCTCCAGACGAACCCACGAAACCTGTTACCCCAGGCGTATTCCGGACAACATACCATGAATCATCCGTCATGATGATCTCAACCAACACATAACCTGGAAACACTTTCTTTTTGGTCACTTTCTTTTTGCCATCTTTCACTTCTGTTTCTTCTTCTTCTGGAACTACAACGCGAAAGATCTTGTCTTCCATCCCCATAGTTTCAACACGTTTTTCCAAGTTAGCTTTAACCTTGTTCTCATAACCTGAATAGGTGTGAACTACATACCAATTCTTTTCCATGTGTTAGGACTTTAACGTCCTTCCCTCCCTGCAATCGATCATTTTCTTTATTAATCTTTATCTTTGAACGTTTTAGCCAAAAAACCATACAGGCGTCATCCCGAACTTAACTAGAATATATTGTGATGATTCATATAACAGCAGCACTCGTTTTTGAACTTCTTCACTTATTAAAAAAGACAAATTAAAAAACCCGTTTCCGGGCTTTTCTGCTGACACATATTATTCTATCACTATTATACCTTATTTTCGAATCTCTTATTCAATAACTAAGCGAATTAATTCGGAAATACCCAAATCGACCACTGTAAAGAATAAAGCCATAAATACTACAGTCGTTACCACCACGATTGTATATTTGGTAAGCTCCTTGCGTTTCGGCCAGCTTACTTTTTGCATTTCGCGAGCGACTCCGCTGAAAAATTCGGTAAAACGTTTCATGAATGTACCTCCAAGCATTAGAAGCTTCTGTCAATCTATTTATAAAACGGTTATTTCGTTTCTTTATGAATCGAGTGTGAGTTGCAAGTACTGCAAAATTTCTTGATTTCCAGCCGTTCGCCGCTTGTCGATTGTTTGCTCTCATAACTATAATTTCTTGAACCGCAATCGTTGCAGGCAAGAACTATTTTTTTTCGCATTAGATACACCTATCCTATCTACTATATCCATAAAACCTTATCACGACTGTTTTTTATTGTCAATATCAAAGCGGGTTTCACCCATTATGGACAACGTAAATCAAAACATCGGCTTGCATCTAAAAATCTTAGTGAATAAAAAAACTTCCATGTGGAGAAGGGACAGATGAAATTAAGCGGAAAAAGCGGAGGGATTATAAACTGATTTCCCTTACTTCCAGATAGCGCTCGAGCTTTCTTTTCACCCGCTGAAGGGCGTTGTCGATTGACTTAACATGCCGGTTCAACTCTTCCGAAATTTCTTGGTAGGTTTGTCCATCCAGGTAAAGAGCTAACACTTTTCTCTCAAGATCACTCAGGAGCTCGGCCATCTTTAATTCGATATCGTCAAACTCTTCTTGGTTGATGATCAGTTCTTCCGGGTCCAAAACCTTCGTACCCGATATGATATCCATTAGAGTTCGGTCCGATTCCTCATCATAAATTGGCTTGTCCAGGGAAACATAGGAATTGAGCGGAATATGTTTTTGACGTGTTGCTGTTTTGATAGCTGTAATGATCTGCCTCGTAATGCATAGTTCTGCAAATGCTTTAAAAGAAGATAACTTATCCCCTTTAAAATCACGGACGGCTTTATATAAACCAATCATACCTTCTTGCACGATGTCTTCCTTATCGGCACCAATCAAGAAATAAGTCCTTGCCTTCGCTCTTACAAAATTACGATACTTTTGGATCAAATAATCAAGCGCTTCACTGTCTCCAGTGTGCACCAACCCTATCAATTCATCATCCTCAAACTGAAGATACTTTTCGTTCAGCTTCATTCCGAATTTGAGACCCACATTATATCCCCCTGACCTGACTCAGATAGAAATATTATACAGCAGGTAAATTTTACCCGTCAATGGTTCAAATTTTACCCCGGCGCCATTTTTCGAAAATTTCTGCCACTTCTTCACTTAAAGGAATTTTAGCAACAGGTCTTATCGTTGTTGTTTTTCTTACATCTTTCTTGATTTCGCCTTGAATTTCTTCCATTTCAATTAGCAGTTCACGAGCGGATTTCCTTAGGGCCCCTTGGCCAAAGATCACCCACTGTTCCGTGAAGTCAGAGGTTGCCACTTGAATTTGCGTTTTGATATTATTCAGTTCGATGGCCATCTTTTCTATTCTTTCATCCGCAGTTTCATTTTCTTTTGTAAAAATTACATCAACTTTGTGATTTTTGAATATGCGGGCAATTCCCTGAACATATTGAGCATCAAATACGACAATTACACGGTATCCGGTAAATGCTTGATATTCCGCCATCATTTCTATCAATCGGTCCCTTGCAGCAGCAAGATTCCGTTCTTTTAATTCTCTCAGTTCCGGCCAAGCTCCAATAATGTTATAACCGTCCACCAACAGAATATTCATTTCGTCATTGCCCTAGGGGATTTCTTTTTCTATAAACCTCATACATCAATAAACCGGCTGCTACCGATGCATTTAACGAAGTTACTTTTCCTGCCATTGGAAGACGGATGAGAAAATCACATTTCTCCTTCATTAACCGGGCCATGCCTTTTCCTTCGCTGCCAATAACAAGTCCGATAGGCATCTTTCCGTCCATGTTACGATAATCATCGCTGCCTTTCGCATCGGTACCGACTATCCATACCCCTCGCTCTTTCAATTCTTCCACCGCTCTTGCCAAATTTGTAACGCGAGCTACAGGAATATATTCGATTGCACCAGTCGAAGCTTTAGCCACTGTTGCCGTCAAGCCCACTGCTCTTCTTTTCGGAATGATGATTCCATGGGCCCCGACTGCATCGGCCGTCCTCATAATCGAACCTAAATTATGCGGATCTTCAACCTCATCAAGAATCATGAAAAAAGGTGCTTCGTCCCGTTCAGCCGCTTTTGCGAATAAGTCATCCAGCTCCACATATTCATATGCAGCCACTTGTGCGATAACGCCTTGATGGATGCCTTCTACCATTTGGTCAATTTTTTTCTTCGGTACGATTTGCACGAGCACCTTCTTTTCCTTCGCGAGACCGATAAGTGGTTGCATCGAGCCTTTTTGCGAGCCCTCGGCTATCCAAATTTTATTAACTTCCCGTTCGGAGCGAAGTGCTTCCAATACGGGGTTTCTGCCAATGATATATTCTTCGCTCATGGGTTACTCCCCTTTTCTTCTTCAATGTATTCAATGGATTTTTTGATGAGTTCTTCCATTCTTTCTATTCGACCGGATAAATACAAAAATCCCATAAGAGCCTCGAAGGCTGTACTGTAGCGATACGTTTGCACATCTGTATTCTTCGGTACCGTACCGGATTTCGCATTTCGGCCGCGCCGAACGACAGCGGATTCCTCTTCCGATAGCCAATCTGACTCCAGAAAGAAGTGGATGATTTTATTTTGCGCTTTAGCAGCTACAAAAGATGTAGCTTTTTTGTGAAGTAGATTGGGCTTGACCGCCCCTTTTTGAATGAGGTGATGCCGTATATACGTTTCGTATACAGCATCACCTATATATGCTAAAGCAAGACTGTTCAGCATTTTTGCATCTACCTTACTATCGTAATGAAGCATTAATTACCCTCTTTTCCATCTTGTACCTTGAGGGGTATCCTCTAATATGATATTCATGTTTTTCAAGCGATCGCGAATTTCATCAGATAATCCAAAATTGCGGTCTTTCCGCGCTTGAATCCTTTGTTGTATCAACCCTTCAATTTCTTCATCCAGAAGCCCCTCTTCTTCAAGGGACAAACCGAGGACAGAAAATAAGGTGTTGAATTTATCAAGGAAAGCATTGATCACTTCCGTGTCTGTGTTTTTCTCCATCAAGTAATAATTTGCCTGTTTGGAAAGTTCAAAAAGCATGGATATTGCATTAGCTGTGTTGAAATCATCGTCCATTTCCTTAATGAATTGTTCATGTAAATCATTCAGCTTCTCCAACCAAACATCATTATTCTCAGTCAATCCGTCACTTACTTGAAGGCGATGCTTTAAATTTTGATATGATGTCCTTAAGCGTTCAAGGGACGCTTTTACATTTTCAAGCACTTCTTCACTATAATTGATCGGATGACGGTAATGTACTGATAACATAAAGAAGCGTAACACTTGTGGATCATGCTTCTGAATGATGTCATGCACAAGGACGAAATTGCCTAAGGACTTAGACATTTTTTCATTCTCAATATTTATATACCCATTATGCATCCAATAATTCGCAAAGGTCTTACCCGTCAATGCTTCGGATTGTGCAATTTCATTTTCATGATGCGGGAATGCCAGATCTTGACCTCCTGCATGAATATCGATGGTATCCCCCAAATACTTTTTGACCATTGCGGAGCATTCGATATGCCAGCCAGGACGCCCCTTACCCCATGGGCTCTCCCATGATATTTCATCATCCTTGGCCGCTTTCCAAAGGGCAAAATCAAGGGCATCTTGCTTTTTCTCCCCTATTTCAATACGTGCCCCCACTCGAAGCTCATCGATGGACTGATGTGAAAGCTTGCCATATCCCTCAAACTTACGAGTGCGGTAGTACACATCCCCTTCCGATTCATAAGCGAATCCTTTCTCGATTAACGCCGAGATGAATTCAATGATTGCATCCATATTCTCCATTACGGTCGGGTGAGCATCCGCATTTTTGCAGCCCAATGCCGACACGTCTTCAAAATACGCCTTGATGAAACGCTCAGATATGGTCGGGACATCTTCCCCCAATTCTTTTGCCGCACGAATCAGCTTATCATCCACATCCGTGAAGTTCGAAACGAATTGCACATCATATCCACGGTAATCCAAATACCTACGAACGGTATCGAATACGATTGCCGGTCTTGCATTGCCAATATGAATGTAATTATAGACAGTGGGTCCGCATACATACATCTTCACCTTTCCCTCTTCAATCGGGACGAAGGTTTCCTTTTTTCTTGTTGCTGTGTTATATATTTTAATCGCCATATTATAGACTCCTTTCTTCCTGCTTCTGTTCGGCCAACCTCGCCCTTAAGGCCCTGATTTCACTATCCAATTCCTTAAAGCGATCAGCGATTGGATCAGGAAGATCACAATGATTTAGGTCTTTATTGATTTTGATGCCATCTTGAATGACCACTTTACCTGGAATGCCCACCACTGTAGAATTAGGTGGCACTTCCTTTAAAACTACCGATCCCGCACCGATTTTCGAGTTTTCCCCAACAGTGATGGAACCCAGCACTTTTGCTCCTGTAGCTATCAAAACATTATCCTTTATCGTAGGATGACGTTTTCCCTTTTCCTTTCCGGTCCCCCCAAGGGTTACACCTTGAAAGACGGATACATTGTCGCCAATTTCACAAGTTTCGCCAATGACGATCCCCATTCCATGATCAATGAAGAAACGACGGCCAATCGTAGCCCCTGGATGAATTTCGATTCCGGTAAAAAACCGGCTGATTTGAGATATGCTTCTCGCCAGGAAAAAGAATTTCCTCTTAAATAGTGCGTGAGCCATCCTATGACTCCAAATCGCATGTAAACCCGCGTACGTCAATATGACTTCCAAATAGCTGCGCGCAGCAGGATCTTGATCAAAAACCACTTCGATATCTTCTTTAAACATCTTTAACAAAATGATTCCCCCCTATGTTCCGTCCTTTTCCAACATCCCCTTTTGAAGCTTTTAAAGCATATAAAAAAGCGTCTCTGTCCAAATAGACAGAGACGCTTGAAGCGCGGTTCCACTCTGTTTGGAATGTACGAACCAGGTAAAGCTTTTTCCTGTTTTTTCATCCCCAACTTTAATCCCTGTAACGGAGGACATTCCGCCTGTGCCTACTATAGGTTAGTTCAGCAAAGGACTCAAGGGTGCATTTCAGAAAACGAGAGGCCTGAACCACTTTCAGCAGGTTATGGTTCTCTCTAAAAAGCTTCGTTTACTTACTTCTCCCCATCTACGCGTTCTTTTGTAAGATTATTAAATACTATATTACATTTTCGACAAATTGTTAATATAAAATACTCTGAATACGCTGTTTAATTTTTTCTTTGCCAAGTAATGAAATTGCCTTAGGCAAGTCAGGACCATGTGTTTGACCCGTGACGGCAGCCCTTATCGGCATGAATAATTTTTTCCCTTTATGCCCTGTGCTTTTTTGTACGGCTTTAATTGACTTCTTGATTTCATCCGCATTAAATTCTTCAAGCCCTTCGATCTCCTGAAGGAAAGCATTCATGACTTCCGGTACCTGTTCTTCAGCCAGCACTTCCTTAGCTTCTTGCTCGAACTCGACCTCATCCTTGAAAAACAGTTCAGAAAGCTCGACTATTTCCGCTCCATAGCTCATCTGCTCTTGAAAAAGTGAAACAAGCCCATGTACCCACTCTTCTTCTTCCGCGGTCAGTGTCTCTGAAACCTTCCCGGCTTTAATTAAGTGAGGCAATGACAATTCCACTGCACGATTGACGTCCAATTGCTTCACATATTGATTATTCATCCATGTAAGCTTTTGCTTATCGAAAAGTGCAGGTGATTTAGACAGACGGTCAGCATCGAAAAGATTAATGAATTCTTCTTTTGTGAAAATCTCTTCCTCCCCGACCGGAGACCATCCTAGTAATGTAATGAAATTGAATAATGCTTCAGGTACATAGCCAAGCTCTTCATATTGCTCAATGAATTGAATGATCGACTCATCACGTTTACTCAGTTTCTTCCTACTTTCGTTTACAATCAGCGTCATATGTCCGAATACCGGCGGTTCCCAGCCGAAAGCTTCATAAATCATCAATTGTTTTGGAGTATTGGAGATATGATCATCACCGCGAAGGACATGGGAAATCTTCATCAAGTGATCATCGACGGCCACTGCAAAGTTATAAGTTGGAATGCCATCTTTTTTAACCATAACAAAATCACCAAAGCCATCCGTTTCAAATGAAACCTCATCCTTGACCATATCTTTGAAAGTAAGGACCTTCCCAGCTGGAACGGCAAAGCGAATGCTCGGTTTTCTTCCTTGTGCCACTAGTTCCGCTTGCTCTTCCTCAGTTAAATGCTTGCACTTCCCAGAATATTTTGGCGTTTCATTGCGTTCGACCTGCCCTTCACGCTCTGCTTCCAGCTCTTCTTCCGTACAATAGCATTTATATGCTAACCCCTTATCCAAAAGCTCTTGATACAATTCCTGATAAAGGTCGTTCCTTTCGGATTGACGATATGGACCGTATTCACCGCCTACATCAACACCTTCATCCCAATCCATGCCAAGCCATTTCAAATATTTAAGCTGACTTTCCTCTCCGCCTTCAATATTTCTCTTTTGGTCGGTATCTTCAATACGGATGATGAATTTCCCGCCTTTATTTCGTGCGTATAAATAATTAAATAAAGCAGTCCGTGCATTACCAATATGTAAATGTCCAGTCGGACTCGGTGCATAGCGAACTCGAATATCGCTGCTCATGATATATATAGACCTCCCAGTCGTTCTATTCTATTGTTTATATTATCATTTAAATTCATTGGGATAAAGGCATCCACTCTAAAAACGATTTAGTTTGATTTGACCAATAAGACAACAGCCTGTGCCGCGATTCCTTCGCCCCTGCCTGTAAATCCAAGTTTCTCCGTAGTGGTCGCCTTTACATTAATCCTGTCTATCGAGGCATCTAAAAGTTCTGCAATCCTGCCTCGCATTTCCTCGATATACGGTGCCATTTTCGGGCTTTGTGCAATGATTGTACAATCCGCATTACCTAGGGAATATCCTTCTTTTTTTACGATCGCCCAAATATACTGCAGCAGTTTTGCAGAATCGGCATCTTTAAATTCAGGGTCGGTATCCGGAAAATGCTTACCGATATCCCCTGCACCAATTGCCCCCAAGCAGGCATCGGCAACAGTATGCAGAAGGACATCCGCATCCGAATGACCCAGCAGTCCTTTCTCATACGGAATCGTAATCCCGCCAATTATCAAAGGCCTGCCTTCCACAAGCTGATGAACGTCATATCCTTGTCCTATTCTAAACATATCATTCTCCCCAATCATCGTTTTCCATGTTGTTGTTTATGTAAAATCGCTTCTGCAAAATAAAGGTCTTCCTGAGTCGTAATCTTAATATTATCATAATTGCCCTCAATAATAACTACCTGTTCATTGATCCGCTCTAGTAAACTTGCATCGTCCGTCCCTAAAAATTCTTCAGCTTCTGCCTGTTCATACGCACTTTTTAATATGGATACACGAAAAGCTTGTGGAGTTTGCACCGCCCACAAGCTTGATCGTTCCACTGTTTCCAATACCTTTTTGTTTGCCGCTTTTTTAATCGTATCCTTAACGGGCACTGCAATTACGGCACCTCCATTAAGGGAGGCGGCAGTAGTCAATTCACTGATTTGCCCTAGGGTAATAAAAGGGCGGGCACCGTCATGGACCAGGACGATGTCTTCTTCTGCATGTTGCAGTCCATTATAAACGCTTTGTTGGCGCTCCTTGCCACCCATGACCAGTTTCTTGACCTTTTTAAGCCCATTCGCTGCTATCAATTGATTGAAATAATCCTTTTCTGCCGGGTTTATCGAAAGGATAATCCCCCGACAGTCAGGATCTTCTTCGAAGACACGCAGTGTATAAACAATGATCGGGACACCCGATAGTTCAATAAAAAGTTTATTCTTGCCCGCTTTCATTCTTTTGCCTTGTCCAGCTGCAGGTATCACTACTTCATAAAACATAACGGTTTCTCCTACTCTTCTTTATAATGCTTTTTCTAATAGTTTCGGTTTAGCGAATATCATCCGGCCTGCAGAGGTTTGCAATACACTTGTGACAAGTACATCGATCCGTTTCCCTATATGGTCACGGCCACCCTCGACAACGATCATGGTGCCATCGTCCAAATAAGCGATGCCCTGGTTCTGCTCTTTCCCGTCCTTTATGACCTGAACATTCATCTCTTCCCCAGGAAGTACAACAGGTTTTACGGCATTGGCCAGGTCATTGATATTAAGTACCGCCACATTTTGAAACTCGCATACTTTGTTTAAATTGAAATCATTGGTAACGACCATTCCGCCCGATATTTTGGCAAGCTTCACCAGTTTACTGTCGACTTCCTGAATGTCTTCAAAATCCCCCTCGTACATCTCCACTTTAATCGGTAGGTCTTTTTGAATCCGATTCAAGATATCCAAACCGCGCCTTCCACGATTCCTTTTCAATGCATCAGATGAATCGGCAATGTGCTGCAATTCGTTTAATACGAATTGAGGAATGACTATGGTACCTTCCAGAAAGCCTGTCTGACAAATATCCGCAATTCTGCCATCTATGATGACGCTTGTATCAAGAATCTTCAGGCGCTTGCTATACCCCTCTTCATCCTCTTCGCTTGCTTCACCATCCGTGTTCTTTTTCTTATTGCTTTTCGTGAATAAACTCAATAGCTCATCACGTTTTTTAAAGCCCACCTGAAAACCAAGATATCCAAATAAAAGCGTAAGGATGATAGGAACCACTGTATTCAAAATGGGAACCTTGATGGCACTGAATGCGGATCCAACCAAGAACGCTGCAAGCAGTCCAACTAAAAGACCTACGCTGCCAAAGATTATATCCGTAATCGGTATCTTTACAAGCTGTTCCTCCAGCCATTTCATAAAGTAGATCACATGATCTACTGCCCAAAAAGTTATAAGATAAAAGATAATGGCACCCAACAGTACACTTACATAAGGATTGTTTAATAAAGCAATATCGTCTGCATGTAAAACAATTAATAATTCCGGAATAAGCAACATACCAAGTGTTCCGCCGACTATTAAGAAGCATGCTTGTATAATGCGTTTTAACATCCCTTTCACCTCCTTCTACTCATTATTGACCAATAAAATAAAATGAAACCTTCGAAAATTCGTTTTCACTATATACGTTAAATTCACTTAAGGAATTAGTGGATTTACAAATATGAATTCTTCTCTTTTTCGTAATATTAGCCTAGCACCCTGAGTTTTGAGTGTCAAAAATAAACACCAATCAATTTCAAGCCCGTTCAGGAGTTTTTTAAAAGCCGGCTGCACCTTACATCCTTCTATTTGTGACCAGCTGATTTTTCAAAATTCGGAGTCCTTCTTTAATTTTATTGGCCCTGACTTCACCTATACCCTCCACATCGTCAAGGTTTTCAACCGTAGCTTTATTGACTTCACTAAAGCTTCCGAACTGTTTCACTAAATTTTCGATGATTAAACCCGGCAAGCGTGGGATTTTATGAAGAATACGGTAACCACGGGGATGTACTGACTCATCAAGATGTATATATCCATGATAGCCCAACACCTTAAGAAGAATGCTTTCATCCAGTTTTTCCTGCATGGCCAACTCTTGAAGCCTAAAAATGATTTCCTCGGGATTTTCATCATTACTGGAGGTATAATCCTTGATAAGCCATTTCCCTTCCGTTTCAATATCTGCCAGGATTTCATTCATTTGCAAACGGATCAGCCTTCCTTCCGTACCAAGTTCATTAAGGTACGTTAGCAGCTCCGCCTTGATCCTGAGCACCATCACATAACGGTGAAATACCTGCAAAAGATCGGCATAGGTCACGATTTCCTCAAACTCGAGCGCTCCTAAAACCGATATGCTCTGCTGCAGGACCACCTTGTATTTTTCCAAGGTCTGGATGGCTAAATTAGCCTTGGCAAGAATGACTCCTATATCTTTAAGGGCATACCGGAAATTGCCCTGATATAAAGTGATGACATTCCGGCGTTGTGAGATTGCGATGACCAACGACTTGGTCTCCCTTGCCACCCGTTCCGCTGTTCTATGCCGCATTCCCGTTTCAGTGGAAGGTGTACTGTTATCAGGCACTAATTGGGCATTTGCGAAAATGATCTTATCGGCGGTTTCATTTAAAATGATGGCCCCGTCCATCTTCGCCAACTCATATAATGTGCTGGGGGTACAGCTGCAGTTGATTTCGAAGCCGCCATCCACGATCGTTCGCACCTTCTCGTTATATCCGACCACTATCAAACCGCCCGTGTTCGCCCTCAGGACATTTTCAATACCCTCCCGAAGCGGGGTACCCGGTGCTACGATTTGCAGAATTTCCAATTTTGTTTTCTCATACCCTTTTTTATCTGTCATGCTTAACCCCCTAACGATTGTTTAAGAGCCTCCGAAACCGATGAAACACCAATGATCTTAATACCTTTCGGCGCGGTCCACCCTCCTATATTATTAGCCGGTATGATAACCCGCTCAAACCCTAATTTCGCTGCTTCCTGCACCCTTTGTTCAATTCGTGACACCCTTCTCACTTCCCCAGTCAGCCCCACTTCACCAATGATGCAATCGACAGGGTTTGTTGGTTTATCACGGAAGCTTGATGCGATGCTTATTGCGACAGCGAGGTCAATTGCCGGTTCATCCAGCTTGACACCGCCAGCAACCTTTAAATACGCATCTTGGTTTTGGAGCAGCAAGCCCACTCTCTTTTCCAGGACAGCCATTAAAAGCGAAACTCGATTGTGGTCAATTCCCGTGGCCATCCGCCTAGGATTGCCAAAACTCGTAGGAGAAATCAATGCTTGAATTTCAACAAGCACCGGCCTTGTGCCCTCCATGGATGCGACGACTGTGGACCCCGAAGCTCCTTGCGACCGTTCTTCAAGGAAAATTTCCGATGGGTTCGCCACCTCTTCCAATCCATGTTCTTTCATTTCAAAAATACCCATCTCATTCGTCGAACCAAAGCGATTTTTAACCGCACGTATAATTCGATATGTATGGTGTCTTTCACCTTCAAAATATAATACGGTGTCAACCATGTGCTCAAGCAGCCGTGGTCCCGCAATGGCCCCCTCTTTTGTAACGTGACCGACGATAAAAATCGCAATCCCGTTCGTTTTAGCAATGCGCATGAGTGAGGCTGTGCATTCCCTCACTTGTGAAACGCTTCCCGGGGCAGATGTAACCTCCGAATGGTAAACCGTTTGAATCGAGTCAATAATGACCAAATCCGGTTTAACATCTGTAATTGCCTGTTGGATATAGTCCATATCGGTTTCAGAATAAACGAATAGATTTTCCGACATGGTCCCAAGCCGGTCCGCTCTCAATTTGGTCTGCTTGACTGATTCTTCACCTGATATATAAAGCACTTTTTTCTGTTTATGCGCCAATTGGGATGATACCTGTAAAAGCAGGGTGGACTTACCGATACCCGGGTCCCCTCCGATCAATACAAGTGATCCCTGTACGATCCCGCCCCCAAGAGCACGATTCAATTCCATTAAATCCGTCTTAATGCGTGGTTCTTTTTCTGATTGAATGGTCGTTATGGGTGCTGCCTTCTCCCGTTCCCCGGAACCTCTCACCTCTGAATGGGTAAAAGCGCCCTTTCGAGCAGGTTTAACGATTTCGGTTTCCTCGACCATTTTATTCCATTCACCGCAACCTGGGCATTTCCCCATCCATTTCGCGGACTCATACCCACAAGACTGACAGATAAATTTTGTTTTCTTTTTTACAGCCATAAATTACTCCTCTTCCTTTGGAAAAAATATCTATATTAAGGATATTATATCTCTGTTTTATTTAAACCTTCTTAAGGCTAAGTTTTTTTAAAAAAATATTCACTTTGCTTGTCCCGTTTATACTCACATCTACCTATAGATAAAAAACAGAGGTACACTGCAAAAGAATCTGCGTGTACCTCGAAGTTTGGATCAGGTTATTCACTTACATTAACAGGCTCGCCTTGTCGGATTGCAAACTCATTATTCACGACATCCATTACGACCGTTTGCCCTTTTTTCACGTTGCCTTTAAGCAACTCTTCGGATAGATAATCCTCTACATGCTTCTGAAGCGCCCTGCGGATTGGCCTTGCCCCATATTCCGGATCAAAACCTTCCGTGGCAATTTTTTCTCTAGCTGCATCTGTCAGCTCCAAGTATATCTCCTGTTCTTTCAAACGGGTAGTAAGCTGATTTGACATTAATGTAACGATTTGTTTCAAATGATCCTTCTCTAATGAGTGGAACACGATAGTTTCATCAATACGATTCAGGAATTCCGGACGGAATGCACGTTTGAGTTCTTCCATCACTTTCCCTTTCATATTTTTATAGTCCTGACCAGTATCCTGGATGTTAAAGCCGACATACTTATCAGTTTTCAAGGCAGATGCCCCTACATTCGATGTCATGATCAAAATGGTATTCCTGAAATCGACAGTACGCCCCTTTGAATCTGTCAGTCTTCCGTCTTCCAACACTTGAAGAAGAATATTGAAGACATCCGGATGCGCCTTTTCTATTTCATCAAGCAGAACGACGGAGTATGGTTTCCTCCGCACTTTTTCCGTTAACTGACCGCCTTCTTCGTACCCAACATATCCTGGAGGCGATCCTACAAGACGTGAAGTCGAATGTTTCTCCATATATTCGGACATATCGATGCGGATCATGGCATCTTCATCACCAAAAATGGATTCAGCCAAAGCTCGGGCTAGCTCGGTTTTACCGACCCCTGTAGGCCCCAAGAAGATGAATGAACCAATTGGACGCTTAGGATCTTTCAATCCTGCCCTTGCACGTCGTACTGCTTTAGAAACCGCAATGACGGCCTCTTCCTGCCCAATTACACGATCATGGAGGATTGACTCCATATTAAGCAGTTTGTCTGACTCTGTTTGCGCCAATTTAGTGACCGGCACTCCCGTCCAGCTGGATACGACATGTGCAATGTCATCCACAGTCACTTCACTGTTTTCCTGCCCTTGTTTTTCTTTCCAAGTTTTTTTCGTTTCTTCCAATTGTTCTCTTAAGCGTTGTTCTGTATCGCGAAGCGAAGCAGCTTTTTCAAATTCCTGACTCTGAACGGAAGCATCCTTTTCCTTGCGAACATCATCTAGTTTCACTTCAAGTTCCTTTAGGTTGGGTGGCGTTGTGTATGAGCGCAGCCTAACTTTGGAACCAGCTTCATCAATCAAGTCAATCGCTTTATCAGGTAAAAAGCGATCGGAAATATAACGGTCTGATAATTTGACTGCAGCATCAATCGCTTCGTCAGTGATCGATACGCGGTGATGTGCCTCATAACGGTCACGAAGACCTTTGAGAATTTGGATGGATTCCTCAATTGTCGGCTCATCGACTTGGATTGGCTGGAAGCGACGTTCAAGGGCAGCATCCTTTTCAATATACTTGCGGTACTCATCCAAAGTTGTAGCACCGATACATTGTAATTCACCACGGGCCAATGATGGTTTAAGGATATTGGAGGCATCGATGGCACCTTCTGCACCACCTGCACCAATCAATGTATGCAATTCGTCGATGAATAGGATGATATTACCCGCCTGGCGTATTTCATCCATGACTTTCTTCAACCGGTCCTCAAATTCACCCCGGTATTTAGTGCCAGCCACAACAGTACCCATATCAAGTGTCATGACGCGTTTATCACGTAAAATCTCAGGTACCTCATTATTGATAATCTGTTGGGCAAGCCCTTCAGCAATGGCTGTTTTACCAACGCCAGGTTCACCGATCAATACTGGGTTATTTTTTGTACGACGGCTTAATACCTCAATGACACGCTGTATTTCCTTACTTCTTCCGATAACTGGATCCAAGCTTCCTTCCCTGGCAATCGCCGTTAAATCACGGGCAAGGCCATCCAGTGTCGGCGTGCTTGCATTTGCAGCGGCTGAACCTTGATGACCACCTGATTCATTGCTGCCCAAAAGTTGTAATACTTGTTGTCGAGCTTTATTTAAACTTACTCCCAGATTATTCAATACGCGTGCAGCGACACCTTCCCCTTCTCGTATAAGACCTAGAAGGACATGCTCTGTCCCAACATATGAGTGACCTAATTTTCTTGCTTCGTCCATGGAAAGCTCAATGACCTTTTTGGCTCTTGGGGTATAATGTATCGTTTGAGCCGTATCCTGTCCACGGCCAATTAAATTTTCCACTTCTTTCTGAATCTTCTCCGGACCCAATCCAAGAGCATATAACGCTTTGGCTGCAATACCATCACCCTCTCGGACCAGGCCTAGTAAAATATGTTCCGTGCCAATATTATTATGACCTAAACGGATTGCCTCTTCTTGGGCTAATGCTAATACTTTCTGGGCTCTTTCAGTAAAACGACCAAACATCATAGGGAATTCCTCCTTAAGAATTTTCGTTTTGAATAAAATTGCTGGCAATTCTCTAAGTAATGGCAGAAGCTTATTCTTGCTCCATATCTATTAATGAAATTTAATTCTCCCTAAAGGGGTCAATAACCTCTATGAGGAGGAAGATTCCGTGAAATTCAAGCGTTCCCGGATGAGTGCTGCTCTACGGATATCCCTTTCATGGGGTCTTAAAGGGCCGCCTGCGTACTTTTGTAAAAATCCCGACTGCGTCAAAATCATCAATTCATTTAGAATGCTTTTGGAAATATTCTTTATATACCCAAGATCTATCCCTAACCTAACATCGGAGATACATGTAGCTGCTTCCTTGGTCTCGATGATTCGAGCATTGGACAAAACCCCATATGAACGGAAAATTCTATCTTCTAATTGTATGTGGGAAGTCCTCGCTAATGCATCCCTCGCTGACCGTTCCTGGGCTATGATTTGTTGCACTACACTCGTTAGTTCTTCAACGATATCCCTTTCCGATTTTCCAAGGGTGATTTGATTGGAAATTTGAAAAATATTCCCCAACGCTTGACTGCCCTCTCCATAAATCCCTCGAACCACCAACCCCAATTGGTTGATAGCCGGTATGATATTATTCATCTGCTGTGTAAGGACCAGGCCCGGCAGATGCATCATGACTGAAGCCCTTAACCCTGTTCCCACATTAGTCGGACAACTAGTCAGGTATCCTCTTTCTTCATCATATGCATAGTCTATGGATTCTTCAATCCAATCGTCAAGAACATTTGCAATCTTTAAGGTTTCCTTTAGCTGTAACCCCGACATTAAACATTGAATACGGAGATGGTCCTCTTCGTTTATCATGATACTTATTTCTTCATTTTCCGAAAGGAGACATGCGCTTTTCGCTGAATCTTCAACTAAATGAGGACTGATTAAATGTTTTTCAACCAGAACGCGCTTTTCCAGTGGCTGCAATTGGTCAATCTCTAATAGCTCCAATTTTCCAATCTCCGGGGTTACTTCCTCTTCGATTCTTTTTTTGACCAATTCAATGATTTTATTAGCTTCTTCGTTCGAAAAGGAGGTTGGGAAGGTAAAGTCTTTGAAATTCCTGGCCAGCCGAATCCGCGAACTCAATACAATATCGATTTCCGGCCCTTCGGCACTCATCCAGGAACTCAAGGCGTTTTCTACAAACTTTTCCAAGCTCATAATTCTTCGCCTCCCTCTTGTGCTTCAAACCTTTTTTCAAGGGAACGAACCTTATCTCTTACTTCTGCCGCTTTCTCAAACTCCTCTTGATCAATGTGGACCTTTAAAACTTCTTTCAAATCCAAAATTTGTTTTCGAAGATATATGGCGCCGCCAATCCTTTTTGGAATTTTCCCTATGTGTGCTGTATTGCCGCTATGAACCCTCTTTAAAATGGGATTTAACTGTTCATTGAACGTTTTATAACATTCGGCACAGCCAAACTTGCCAATATGGACAAATTCTTTATAAGATCGATGACAATGCGGGCAGCGCCTCTCTTCCGTTTTCGGAAATGCATTTGCCTTTGTCTGTTGAATATTCGACTCCATATTCAACAATCCTGCTAATAAATTATTTATTGAAAAACCAGGTCCGCCTGCCTCCATGAACATTTCACCTTTTTCCTGAGCACATTTCTCACAAATCATGACTTCAGTCTTTTTTCCATTGATGATTTTGGTGAAGTGCAGGGTAGCAGGCCTTTGATGACATTCTTGGCAAATCAACGTTCATCACCTCTGCCAGTTTCATTTATATTTTAAAGTCGTAAGCATCGCAGTTAAAATTCTTGCCCTAAGCTCATCGCGGTCAGGCAGGTCGATATAAATCACCGATCTATCTATGACGCTCATCATAATCTTTGCTTCTCTTTCATTAATGACGTCTTCATTCATCAGCCGTGAAATTACTCCTTCAGCCATCGATTGAGTTACCCTGGAACCAATAAGCGATAATAATTGGTTGATAAGTTGCACGGAATCCTGTGATTCCACTTTCATGATGCGTATATAACCGCCGCCTCCACGCTTACTCTCTACAACATAACCTCTCTCGATGGTAAACCTGGTATTGATTACGTAATTGATTTGAGAAGGAACACACTGAAATTTATCTGCTATTTCACTTCTTTTAATCTCCAAGATATCTTTTTGACTTATTTCAAGTACTTGCTTCAAATAAGTTTCGATAACATCAGATATGTTTCTCACTCAGCCTCCTCCATTCTGACTTTGACTATATTTGACTATTATTATACAAGGAATAATGCATTTTGCAACTTAAACGCACTTTCTTTCTGTAATATCCATTTTCTCCAAATTATATGTAGTTACATACCCCATTGAACATAAAAGTTGAAATATCTTACATAAATACCCTATATAAATGGATGTAAAACCTGAACTTATTCTTCTGCTTAAGGTTTCATCACTTAAATTCTGCCCTATTTCCCCAGCTCATCCATTCCTTCATGATATGGCAACCAATTCAAATAAGGCCAGCCCGTGCAGTCCCTGAAAACGGAAAATTTTTTTATTACAAACACAAAAAAGACCAGCCGGATGGCTGATCTTTTTAAATGGCTTGGCGGCGTCCTACTCTCACAGGGGGAAACCCCCAACTACCATCGGCGCTGAAGAGCTTAACTGCCGTGTTC
>NZ_JBWCCL010000018.1:0-58638 GCF_056279465.1 Peribacillus sp. TE19612
TGTCCTTTTTAGCTGGCCAGCTCAGGACACATTCATCTTATCAAGAGGTCTTTTTTCGTTCAAACCTCATTTTCAGTTATTACAGGAATGCTGCCCCGATAGTTGCATAAGAAATAGTTGCCTTAAAGACAACTCCAATCTTCAGCTAACGCACGACCCAATAGTTTAATTGGAAATCTTCACAATATTAATTAACAAAAATACATCCATTTTCCCTTTAAATTAGAAGCTTATGGTGTAAACGTGTTTAGTAATTAAAAGAACCGGGTAATAGTAATTTTGGCATATAAAAAATAGGAGGATTAGATTATGAAGGGGTCACTAGATACATATAAATTTCTGGAATTCATCCAAGAAAATAAAGCGGATTTTGAAGATTCATTATTAAACGAAGCATATAATGTGAAAGAAAAAATCGAGGAAATTTTAACGATTGGTAATATTGACCTGATAAATAATGCCCATATTCTGATTCAATACATTATTGAGGGTAAAGAACAAGAACTTCAAACATTTGCTAAACAAGAAGGAATAGCTTGGGCCACACACTCAATACCATTATATTTCAAATTAGAGTGGGTGCAAGCCATTCGAAGAACCTTGTGGAAGTTCCTACAAGAATTTAACGAGGTAACAAATAAGGCTTTAACTGAAGAATTTTTTTCGGTAGAAAAACAAGTAAATAATCAAGTAGACAGGTTTTTAAATGTTTTTTTTATCACCTATTCTCAATACAAAGATTCATTGATAATGGCTCAAAAAGAATTGGTTGAAAATCTTTCGGTGCCAATAATACCAATAACACCCACTATATGTATTTTGCCTTTAATTGGTGCGGTTGATCTTTACCGAACGAATATTCTCGAGGAAAAAGTTTTAACAGAGATTGGGAAATTACGTATTCAAACATTGATTATGGACTTATCTGGAATTATGGAAATGGAGGTTGAAGTAATTGATCATTTAATGAAGATTATTGACGGCACTTCATTAATGGGATGTACCACTGTGATCACCGGGTTAAGAGCTGAAGTGGTTAGAAAAATGATAAACGTAGGAATAAGATTAAATGAAAAAGCAAAAACATTGGGTACTTTACAACAAGCATTGAATAAATACTTATTAAGTTAAACACGGAAAATCCTAGAGGTGGGTCGCTTTGCCGACTCTTTTTTTAATTGGCTATATTCTGACCAACTGTCTAAAAATTTGTTCCTGCCTAGCAGTTACATCTCGGTATAAAAACTATAGTGAGGGTATTTAGTATTTAAATCAACACCAATCAATTCGTTTTGATCTTCAACTAAAATGCCCGGTTAGTAGCATAAAGAAAGAGCTGCCCTAAAACAGCTCCAATTTTAAGCTACCGCACCCGTTAGTTGAAGAAGAGAGCTACAAAAAAAACCTCTATTAATTAGAGGTTTTTTTAGAACTATCTTGCATAACTTTATCAATAGCTGAGATAGTAGATTCTATATCGTCACAGGTTTCGATAATTTGTGTATCCAAATGTGTTAGTTCATAACAATTATTGTCATAGCATACAGACAATAACGGTATACTATTTTTGTTTTTGAAAGTTAATGTTATATCACAGTTATTATACTGTTTTAAGGTTTCTAACATTGTTTTAATGTGGTCTAAGGACATATCGTCTTAGTCTCCCTTCTATTAGCTGCCACAGCAACCCTTTTATTAATGTAAAGCACCCGTTAGTTCATTAAGACTTATCGCAGAGTTACACAGACTGTGAAGGAAGGTAATTTGATGAAATGGTTTTATAAAGGGAGATATTATCGGCATCGGAAAATTTCAAAAAAGTATCAAGGTGAAGTATTCAGTTTCAAAATGGCAGTAAATACGAAAAGCTGTTTAATATCCATATCGAAAAAATGCGTTACTATGTAACTAAATTAGGTTGGATGCAGTTATTCACAGTACGAAGAAAATATAACGAAGATCATACACAAAATGTGTAACACAAAGAAGTATTAATTTAGAAGGCTTTTTCTCCAAAATACTTTTAAAGCTTTTTCTGTAACAAAACAACAAATAACTATACATGATTACAAGTATTACTGCTAAAACAAGTAACGAATGATCAAGGAACAAATGAAGTAAAAAAATGTTGGCTACAATTGGAGACAATATTGCAAGTGCTAATGGGACAAATCGATTACTTAAAAGTCAAACTCCACAAACGATTTCTAAAAACTTTTCAAATATTAACAGATATTCAAATTTGAATAATGCCATTGCTTCAGGGCTAGTAGCAATAAATGGTTCAAAGTCAAAAATGACAAAATAACCGTTTAGACCTGCAATAAGAAAGATAAAACCTAAAAATATTTTGGAGAGATGTAAAAGGAATTTTATTCAACCTATACAACACCAATTTGATTTTTATTATAATTCTAATTTTATTATAACAGGTTAATTGGTTACTGCGAGTACGAATACACTGTGCTTGTAGAACTATCCTACCCCGTTAGTTCATTAAGAAAAGCATTTCATATTAAAGAATCGCACCCGATTGTGGTAGATCAGCAATAATTATTAAATAAAAGTACCCGTTTCATAAAAAAATAATTAGGACTTACGAATAACTCTTTTTCTAAGTAAATATATTACTGATGATTTACTTTTTATTAATCCCTTTGAATCGGTTATATGTATGTAATCTTCTGCTTTCTGAGAATCCCTCCAAGTAATTTCTTCTGGCATTGAAATATTAATTTCTCCACCGATTATTTTCTCTCTAAAAGTAAAGAAAATAAAATGATGTCTTTCTTAGAAAAATGCTTCACTTACAGAAAAACACCATCTATCTCTACATCTAAGCCCATTTCTTCTCTTACTGCTAGAATAGCAGCTTCTTCAAGTGTTTCTCCTACCATATAGGTTTGGGTCAGTAATATACTGTTTTTGTATCTATAAAAAAGAAAGGGAGTGTAGTAATGGGAAAACAAGTATATATTATCCATGGATACGGAGCTTCACCAGCCAATCATTGGTTCCCATGGTTAAAAGAAAAATTAATAGCAGATGATAATCAAGTTTTGGTTCTTCACATGCCAAATTCGTCTGACCCCAAGAAAGAAGAATGGTTGGAAACATTAGCTAATAAAATAAAGAATTTAGATAACAACACTTATTTTGTAACACATAGCTTAGGGTCTATCACACTATTGAACTATCTAGAACAATTAGATCCGTTACCAAGCTTTGGAGGCTTTATTCTTGTTTCTGGCTTTTCTGAACCATTATCATCCTTACCTTCACTAAATCCTTTTACAGTTAAAAAAGTGGATTATAATAAAATAATTTCTGCAACTAATTCACGTGCTGTTATTTCTGCAAAAGATGACTATATTGTTCCTTTTCAATTAAGTCAAAATTTATCAAAACAATTGGATACATCATTTTATCCTGTTGAAAAGGGTGGTCATTTTCTAGAAGATGATGGTTTCATTACTTTCCCATTGGTTTATGATATTTTAAAAAATATGATGAAAACTGTATAAATAATGAGGGTGTCACCTTTTCGTGACACCTTAAAATTATTAAAAAATGTTCCTAAACAAACTGGCGCCATTGTTGAACAAAGTTCAAACAGAACTCTTGAACTATCCTGCCCCGTTAGTTCCGTAAGAAAAAGGCCACCGCAGCAATCACCTTTTTAAAGCACAATGTGATCCATTCATTTTTCCAATGCCATATTGACGGATTCAATGGCATGTATGACAGCTGTATCGAATAATGGCACTTCGGAATCCTCGGGTTTTACTAGTAATCCAATTTCTGTGCAGCCTAGTATTATTCCTTCCGCTCCATCATCAACTAACCCCTTGATGACCTTTTTGTAATATTCCCTTGATGATTGTTGAATTTCCCCTAAACATAATTCTTCATAAATCACTTTATTGATGACTTTTCTATCCTCTTCGCTTGGTAACAGGACCTTGATACCATTAGTCTCAATTCGTGTTTTATAAAAGTCTTGCTCCATCGTATATTTAGTGCCAAGTAAACCAACCGTACTGATTTTGGACTTTCGAATTTGTTTTGCCGTTGAATCAGCAATGTGCAAAATAGGTAAACTGACTTTTTCTTCAATATATCCAATCACTTTATGCATCGTATTTGTACAAATTAGAATCATTTCGGCACCTGCCTTTTCCAAAGACAGAGCTGCATCGCCTAATAATTTGCCGGAGCTTTTCCAATCCCCTTCAGCTTGGCAGCGTTCGATTTCCTCAAAGTCCACGCTATATAAAATGCACTTGGCTGAATGCAATCCTCCCAATTTGGCTTTTACCTCTTCATTGATGATTCGATAGTATTCTAACGATGACTCCCAGCTCATGCCGCCAATAAGGCCAATAGTTTTCATGAACATTCCCCTTTTCATTTGAAAATAGCTTACTTATCAGTCGAAAAACTCCATATGGGCTTTTTCTTGTTTGTAGTAATCTATTCTATTTTGTAAAGTCCCTGTATGAATCTCAAACTTATGACCATCTGGATCAGTGAAATAAATGGACTTCTTATCTTTTTCATCTCTTGGACGTCCTGACAGGATGTTTACATTCAATCCGATCAGTTTCTCATACATGTTCATGAAGTCGGCTTCTTCTATGGAAAAGGCGATATGTGTGTATGATTGGCTTATTTCATTACGGGGAATATTTTTTTCTTCATTCAGGGCAATCCACATTCCATTCAAATCAAAATAGGCTGTGGTTCGGCCCTTAACTAATAATTTCGCATCAAAAACCTTTTGATAAAATTCTATGGAACTGTCTAAATCAGATACTGAAAATAAAAAGTGATTCAAACCTTTTATAGACACATTACCACCTCATATTAAGATTTCCTTTTATTCGCCATTAAACGCTTATAGAGAGGATACCCGAACATGTAATACCCGGAAAATGACAGCAGGATTAAGGATAAACCCGTCAGTGTGAGGATACTGTATCTATACCAATCACCAAAGAAGGTTCCATCATGTAAAGTAATGAGGAAAGTCGAGTAATCTGGATTTGTGGATAACACTTTTCCCGTACTCACATCCATTTGAACACCTTGACCGTTATTAAAGCGAACCTGGTACACATTTGCACTTGGTCTATATTCGATTCTAAAGATATCTTCAACCGAATCCGCACCTGGTAGATCCTGAGACACAGCAATGGACACGACCTTCTCCATGGGTATCGCTTGATCTGGACTTGCCTCTTTCCCCGTCCTTAACTCATCAGCCACTCCGAGGGGTATCATATAAACAAGCACGAGGCCAGTTACTGCGATGAACATGAAAAAAATGGATAAAATCAATCCAGTCCATTTATGTACTTTTCGGCTTAATTGATACAACTTTACAGATTTCGACAATGTCCCATCACGTCCCTTGACTATTTTTCAAAAAAATTTTCTTCATGACCACCCTATCTTCATTTACAACATAATCATTTTTCAGATAAAATGCTTCTGCAAGCCCCTCATTGGCCGTTAATAGATATAGACTTTTAATCTCTCTCTTCTGCAGTTCAGCTTCTAAGGCTCGAAGCATTTTTGAGCCATGCCCTTTGCCTTGCATTTGATTATTCACACAAATTTCTGCCAAATAATACGTTAAACCTTGATCAGACACTTTACTATTTCCAGCAATGAAACCAACTGGTTTATGATCAATATGAAATAAAAACCCAAGAAATTTAGGTGTATGCAATAAGTCGGAAAGTCTCTCTTTAGCCGTTTCATAGGTCCATCTTTCATTCCATGGTTCACGATTAAAAACGTTCATGTAGAGTTCGATGCATAGCTCCAAATTCTCCGATGTCAGTGGTATCATTTCTGTCATATTCATGCTTCCTTTCTATTTTCATTAAAATTTTGTATATTAATCCAAATTATATCTTATCCTTGTCGAACTATCCTGTCACTATAGGACCATAAAAGAAGAGCTGCCTAAGAAGAAGTAAACCACAAATAGTCAATCATGAAGGGCATACAATGAGCAGATTAGATAATTATGAGGTTCTAAAGAGAAATATGCTATTCCAGGCAGCATTTTAGCAATGAATAAAACCCGCTTTAGCTGACAGTCCTGCCTTAGTGGATTCTATAAAAGAAGGGCGACCGGATTTTTACTGGTCAACCTTAGTTCATTGATAACTGTTTCATGAATAAAACTCTATCTTGATTATGTCCGTCATAGTAAGAGTGGACTGAAACACCCTCAATGAATGTATCTCCCTCTTCCATTTCAAATCCCATCTTGGTATGATAGGCGATTGAAGATTTGTTGACCGGAGACGTTACACAACGGACAACATTACGGCCATTTTGATGAACGACATGGAAAAATTGATTATATAACTGTCTTCCGATATCATTTTTCCTGTATACAGGATGCACTCCGACAAAGTGAATATATGCCTCATCAGGCTGAGATTGAGATAGAATCCCTATTAGGAAACCGACTATTTCCCCTTCCTTTTCGGCTATGAAACTTGTATTTGTAAAATGATCAAAGAATAATTTCGGTAGCATATCAGACATTTGCCTTCCGCCCCACCATTCATTGATTAGCGGCGATATGGCATAGTAATCTGACCCTTTCACTGAACGAATTTCCATCTTTCTCCCCCTTTAATCATTAAGGCCTTTTTCACGAATTCATTCAATAATTAACATACCCCGTTAGTTCATTAACTTTTCATACGATAAAATTACAATTCCACATATTACTTAAACACCTAAAAATGATAAAACATAAAAATGAGGGGGCGTAACACTCACAAACTCTACCCCGTTTTGAAGGTTTTCTACTTTCCCCCATGCATTCTCAAAACCCGGTTTATAGTTTTTTGTTTTTATATAACCGACTAACATCATAATGACTAAATAGATTATATGAATGGAAATTGAACCTATAATTGCTTGAAGAACCACTTTCATATCGCCCCTCCTTTTTTACTCATTTCACCATATTATTGCATCAAAAAAGGAGCTGCTGATCAGCTCCTGGTAATGAAGTAAGCACCTGTTAGTTCATAAAGAAAAACGATTCTTATTAAAGAGAGGCGCCCTTTAGGATTCATGGCTTAACTTCCTCAAAATCTTGAATTTGTACAGGATCGATATGACTGTCAATGTGTCAATGCAGTATATATCGAATAATCTACTTCACCTGAGATATTTTCCAACCCATATTCACACAACTCCATAGCCATTAAATTCTCAACAGAAGGTGGAGGATTTTTCTTGGACGCATAGATTCCGAATTCAGTTGAAGTTCTAAATCCAAAGCGTTGATAGTATCGATCATCTCCTTCAACAATAATTCCCTTAAACCCCATTTTAGCAGCTAATTTAATACCTTCCTGCAACATATACGTACCAATACCCTGACCTTGTTTATTAATCGCCACCGAAACTGGTGATAACATCAATATTTCATTTTCATACCTATCACTAATTGGAAGTTTTGAAAGGATAAAGTGACCTATAATCACCCCTTCTTCCTCAACCACTACATCAAACTCTGGAATATAATAGGGTTTTTTCCGGATCTCTCTTACCAAAGCTTTTTCTGCTAATCCATTTGAATAAGCGGTATTTTTGAATATCTCATATACAAAGTCTTCAATGAAACTATATTCTTCTTTTTCTACTGGTCTTAACTCCATTAATACACCTCCACCATCTTTGTTCTACAGATTCTACAATCATTCCAGAATTCCTTTTTCATCATCTGGCCCAATTGTTGAATAAAGGTCAAACGGCACGCTTCAACTAATCTGCCCCTTTAGTTTCATAAAAAAAGAGTTGCCAAAGTAACTCCCTTAAAGCACCTGTTCAAATTATAAAGTCAGTATACTATATTACAAATTTTATTCTATTAAACAATAATGTGTGTAACTTTTAATTTTATATTAGATAAAGTATCATTGATTTTACAAACAAAGACTAAATATTCTTACATTTCATCCTATTCCCTGCAATCCTTAATAGGCATAGGTAATGAGAAATTCCCCATAAAAATAAATAGGAGTGACTAAAGTGAAAGCACAAATCATTCAATCTTTTGGTGATCCATCCGTATTTCAGCTTGAAGAGGTTTCAAAACCCGAATTAAAACCTGGACATGTACTTATTCAAGTCAAGGCTTCAAGTGTAAATCCTATTGATACAAAAGTCCGTGCTGGTGCAGTTCCAGCCGTTGCCCCCGAGTTTCCAGCCGTTTTACATGGTGATGTCGCAGGTTTGGTATCTGCAGTGGGTGAAGGAGTGACTGAGTTTAAAGTTGGCGATGAAGTGTTTGGATGCGCGGGTGGTTTTAAAGGGACTGGCGGTGCACTTGCAGAGTTCATGCTTGCAGATGCTGATTTACTTGCTCACAAGCCGAAAAATTTGACGATGGAAGAAGCCGCTGCTTTACCACTGGTTGCCATTACCGCTTGGGAAGCATTATTCAATCGGGCAAATCTAGTCCCTGGTCAAGATATACTGATCCATGCAGCAACCGGCGGTGTAGGCCACATTGCCATTCAGCTAGCCAAATGGAAAGGCGCAACAGTCTATACAACTGCCTCTTCGCAAGAGAAGCTGGAGATTGGCACGCGCCTTGGGGCAGATGTAACGATCAATTATCGGGAAGAAAGCGTTCATGACTATGTACAAAAATATACTGCCGGAAAAGGATTTGACGTTGTGTTTGACACGGTAGGCGGAGAAAACCTTGATCGCTCTTTTGAGGCGGCTGCGGTACATGGAACGGTGGCAGCCATTGCAGCCCGTTCAACCCATGACCTCTCCCCAGTGCATTCAAAGGGACTTTCTCTGCATGTTACCTTTATGTTGTTGAAGATATTAAATAAGGACATGCATAAGCAATATGGAGAGATTTTGAAGAAGGTTGCCAAAGTGGTTGAGGAAGGTAAGCTGCGCCCGCTTGTGGATCCAAACATGTTCACCTTTGATGAAGTCTCAAAAGCTCATGAGTACATGGAGTCAGGCAAGGCGATAGGAAAAATTGTTTTTAAAAATGATTGGTAATGAATAGGCAGGTTAACAACTTTATGTTCATTTAAAAATAGGCGGTACGGTGAAAATCTCTATAGATTCTCGCTGTACCGTCTTCTTTTATTTAATAGGACAATACCGCCTCTGATGTTGGGTATTCTTATTTAATAGAATTGCAGAAAACGGTACTCTGCCGTGTGAAATAAATACCAGGTACAATTTGGTTTAAATGATTGTTAAAAGGGAGAAAGGGAAAAAAAGATGAGGTGATAAAATGATTTATCTGGAAATAGCAACGAAGCTGGTGATTGGGCTGGCTGGACTCCTGGCAGTGACAAGACTTCTTGGAAAAAAAGAAATGTCTCAAGTGACCCCTTTTGATTTTATTTACGCTTTAGTATTAGGCGGCATTCTGGAAGAAGGCCTTTACGATGAAAAAGTGTCGATCTGGCAGATTCTATTTGCCATTTGCCTTTGGGGGATTTCCGTTTATATCATTGAGATTTGCGCTCAAAAAAGTGATCGCATGAAAAAGTTGCTCAAAGGACATCCTTCTTTGATTATTCGTAATGGCGAATTGGATATAAAACAAATGAAAAAAAATCACCTGGAAATTGAACAGGTTCGAACCATGCTACGGAAACAGGGAGTGTTCACTCTCCGGGAAGTGCGAGATTTATATCTTGAGCCTGGCGGGGACATCAGTGTAAAGCTTCATTCTAAGGCAGGAAGCGTCACACCAGATATGCTTGACCTCAACCCTAGAGATGAAGCCCCTTCTATCTTGGTAATTGAGGAAGGCCAAATAAAAGAGGAAGAACTCCAATCCGTGAAAAAATCAAAAGAATGGCTGCTGGAAGGGCTTCAGAAGAGGAATTATAAAAAATTGAGGATATCCTATATAGAGAATGGTCAGAAACGGATGGATTCTATATACAGCCGTATCCAAAAAAAATTCTCATATACAATAAAGTGCTGCTTGATTAAAGAAAAAGCTGCCTTAAAGGCAGCTCTGATCTTTTTTAATGTATTAAGAATTCCAGCAAATCCTACTGGACACCATTACATAACCGACCGATATTCTCGACTTCAACAACGACTTCATCCCCCGACTTGATCATGCAGCTGCCAGATGGTGAACCCGTGGCCAAAATATCACCGGGCTCCAGTGTCATTACCTGTGAAAGCCAGCTGATCAAAAATGGAATGCTCAGAGACATTTCATTGGTATTTCCGTCTTGGACAACGCGCCCGTTTAAAGTGGTCACAATCCTTAAGTTTGTAGGATCTACCCCGGTAACGATGCATGGTCCCAAAGGTCCGAAAGTATCAAATCCTTTGCCCCGCGTAAACTGTGGATCTTTTTTTGTAAGATCTCTTGCTGTCACGTCATTAAATATCGTGCAGCCGAATACGTAATCAAGCGCATCTTCTTCTTTAATGTTTTTTCCGCGCTTTCCAATGACAAGGGCCACTTCCCCTTCAAGTTCCACTTGATTGGATAGCTCGTTTGGAGGAAGGATAATATTCTCCTTGTCTGCAATAAGCGAAGATAATGGCTTTAAAAATAGGAATGGTTCAACAAGGTTTGCCTCTCCACCCGTTTCCTTCGCATGACCTGCATATGTCCAGCCGAAATTAACCACTTTCGAAGGTTTTACAGGTTCCAAGATTTTCACGTCACTATATTTCAGCTCAACCCCGTCATACTTTATTTCCTTGTTGACAAGTTCAGCAAAACTGCTAGACAGTTGTAATATCATGTCATCCTCAACAATACCGTAATGTATATTGCCCTGTTGATTCTGATAGCGAACTATTTTTTGTGTTTTTTGTAGCACATGCATTATGAATAAACTCCTTTGATGATTAAGATTACCACAGATATTATAAAATCCGGTTCTCCTATACTATAACATGCCTGTTCTTTTACGGGAAAAAAGAGTTCTCGTCGCGACTCCCTCTTCAACTAAACCGGCCTTTAGTTCAATAAGAAATTATTTAACTATGTATTTTATGGAACCTATCATTTTTTATGATTTTATCTGTGCATTGCCTTATATAGGCTGCAATACATATTCCGATTGGCAGCCCCAGTAGTACATTCCCCATGGAATGTTTACCACCCAAACTTGTATAATATTTTCTAAACAAATCCACTCTATTAAAGACTTGTTGCTTATTGATTATCTCAAAATATCAAAACTTTTGTACTGGTAATTCGTCCCTTTTCAGGCAACCTGCCTTGATAGTGCCATAAGAAAAAGGCTGCCTCAGCAACCTTCCTGCCTGTTGGATCTTTTATGTATCTGTACTTATTTCCTCCCATTCTTGATCCATATAATTCACTAGCCAATTAAGAGTGTAGTGTCTTTCATATACAACGCCTTCATCTAGAGATGATGGAACTTCCAAATGGTTTATTTGAGCTTCACGTACCGCCCAATGTGCTCTATATATAAAATCAAGACTATCTAATATATCACTGGTTGGTTTTAGAGAGGATCTATCAAGCAACTCTTGTTTAGAATGAAGGAAAACCGTCTCAAAAACATATTCAGCATTACACGTATCGGCTGGAACATCTATATCGGATACTAGATTTACAGACCAAAGCAGAAGCCAAATACACTCTAACTTCCACGAGTACTGGATCAGCTCGTTCTGAGTCAGATGTTTTTTCAATAAAATCTTTTTTTCTTCTTCTGTGAATAATTCATTGGCCTTATACCTTTCAATAAATTCCTCAATTTTTTCTGGCGGGGCCTCCATGGCTTTCGCTGCGACTATCGCTAATGAAATAATTCTGTCTATAATCTCTTCCTTTGTCCTAAGGGAAACTTCTTCTTCATTTTCCGTTAAGGGTAAATGTTTATTTATTGGTACCTTTAGGGTCTTTAATATTTTTTCGGATATTTTCTTTCTCTTTTTCGAACTTTTCATTCCGCACCTCACTATTAGCTAATCCCGTTTCGTTAAACTGCCATTAGAAAAACTTTCCACAGACCATCATTTATTGTACCATGTTTCCCACCTTCCCTGAGCCTTTAGTTGCATAAAGAAAAAGCTGCCTTAATGGCAGCTCCAGAGTGTAGACAAACTCGATGAAGAACAAGTTAGTCTCAATTTTTATTTAGGTTTATAAAACCTCGAACGTAGATTGGAACGTAGGGCACTCCTTTTCGCGGGCGGTCCGGGAGCCTCGCACCTTCCGTTCCAATCAACTTTGTTTTTTGAAATTCAGACAAATCCCCTAGTGTCTACAGTCTCAAGCTGTCTCCTAAGCCAAAGCACACGTTAGTTCTAGGGAATATTCGTCTAAACTCCCCTTTAACAATAAAAAAAATGCCAACTTCTCTTTAATAGAAATCAGCACTTCGTTTCTTTGTATACGTTATCGTGTCGCTTTAGGCGGTTGACACACATCACATTTACGTTGGTTATTATTTTTAAATTTCTTAAATGTCTTTTCAAAGTTGCTTCCACATGTACATTTAAATAGTAACTTTTGAGAAAAACCGTGATATTCCGTCGTCAGCAACTTACTTTCCGAATTCTTCTCAACAAATTCTTTAATTTGACCAATCGTCCATTGTTTATTCATTCTTTTACACCTCCATATTTTATCGCTATGCGGAGGCTTTTCTAGCATCCGTTCAAAAATAGTAAATTTCGTAAGTTATTCATTATAACATGAGCCGGCACTCAATCAAACAACTCGTTTGTTGAATAAGAAAAAGCTGCCTTAAAGACAGCTCCGATCTTCAGCTAACGCATCTGTTTGTTCAACAAGAATATCCAATCACAAAAATTCATAGTAACTATCTAATAATTCTTCGCTTTCGTTTTCTGCTTCTCTCTCATCCATTTCCTTATCTTCGAGCCATTGTTGATAATGGATTATCTCATGAGCCATGCTGCGTAAAATTGCCCATAAAGCATCATTTTTTCCTCTTTCTGAAACTAATTCTTCATAATCACCTGTTGCAATTCTTATGTACGGTTCAACAGTTTTATCATAAGGTGCAAAAAAAGTAGCACTTGCCAGTTCTCTTGTATCTCTCGTTTTAAGTTGATAATCCGTTTTAGATATACAACAACCCTTATAGGAAATTCCATATATGTACGCAACCAAACCGCAAAGCTTAAGCACGTCCGTCTTACTGATGGATTTACATCCTTTTCACATTTGACTCTTAACCCTGAGCAAAGATATTGCAAATCATTTGTTTTCATAATAATTCACCTATAGTTTCATTTTAATGCATTATTCGCTATCTTCACGAAAATTCCTTCTTCCACTAACCTGCCTCCATAGTTCAACAAGAGAAATGAACAAAAAAAGAACCCCTTTGCAATAAAGAAGTCCTTATTTATTCATTCAATTTCAGTTGCAAATTGAAACAATTCCGTGATATATATATATCCATATATATCCAGATGTTAGTTTGGCATCTGTTCGTTTTTTACCATTTATGCATGATTTCATAAGCACAACAACCATTAATTACCCTTAATTTATTTGATTTGCTCCGCCAACTCTAAAATAATTCCCTCTGGTCCACGACAGTAGCATAACTTATAACTATCTTCATATTGTTGTATCTCACTAAAGATTTCCGTACCTTTCTTTTTCAATTTGGCAACAAGGGCTTCAATATCTTCAACAGCAAATGCAATATGCCGGATGCCTAGGGTATTTGCAAAAGGTTGCTGACTATCTTTTTCATCTGACGGCGAATAAAATTTAATTAGCTCTATCCATGCCTGGCCGTCTGGCTTCCCCAATCCTACACATGCTACTTTAACGTCATTAAGCCCACTCATCTTATCCATCAAATCTCCTTCCATTTCCCATTCCCCTTGCACTTCAAGTCCAAAATCGAGAAAAAACTCTTTAGCAGCAGAGAGATCATTTACTATTACACCTACATGATCTATTCTGTGAATCTTCATATTTCATACCTCCTTTGTTCCTGTTATTTTGCAATATCCGTATTCTTACATTCTAATTCTCGAAAAACAGAAAATATCCTTCTTGTTGAAGAAAGGCAAAGAGCACTCTTAACTATCCTGCCCCGTTAGCCATCCATGAAGCGCAAAATTCAGCGCTTCACCACAGAGAATGAAAATTGGTCTCTATGTCGATAATGTTTTAATGGCTGGCGAAGAAGGTCGTTGAACTATGGTGCCTTTGAGCCCATCCGTTAGTCTGACTCCGGCGACCACGGTGTACCACCGACTGTCGCGCCCTTTATGGGTAGCACTCATGGGAGATTAATCCTTTTTTGGTCGTCGCGTTAGCCTCTACTTAATATGCTTTGATTGGAGGTTTTTGTTTAACGATTGACCAAACTCAATCTGATTACTCATAAGGCTCAGCCTTTTTTTAAAAAGCGTTTTTACTGGGTCTATTTTGTTGTGGTTTTTTTCTGGATTTTGAGCTTTTTTATTTTTCATGGGAGTTCTATAACGTTAAGGAAAATTCCAATATTAAAAAGCCCAATTTCTCAGCATTAAAATTGAGAAATTGGGCTTTTTTCGTTACTCTTACTTACTTACTTACTTACTTTTAAAAGAAACTGATCGATACGTTCTTTTTGCCGTAAGTGGTGCCGGAAATGCATTTCGATTAGCTGAAAATATTCCTCTGCATTCAAATATCCCATTCTCCGGTGCTGAACTTTCTGGCTGGCCGGAATGTCAGAGAGCTTTCTTTCTATCTCTTGCATTTTCTCAACGATTTGGAGCAGTCCTTCCTTTACTTCTTCTATGCCTGTAGGATTTGGCGGTGTGAAATCCGGTGTATCCGGACCTTTTAACCTGATTGGAGGAAACGTCCCTTCTTTGAAAACCGATTCGCCTATTTCTGTTTTTTCACCGCCATCGGAAGTAGTGCCATTAACACATTGCTCAATGGCTTTCAAATGAAGATGAAGGGTACTCTTTATTAAATGATTGTACATTTGTCCTAATGACCATTCATCCTCAGAAGGCTTTCTCGTAAACTCATCCAGCGAATATTTACTTATCTCTTCAATATAGTATGCAGACACCTGTTCGAATCGCTTCAATACCTCTTTTGTATCCAATAGATCTCCCGCTTTCTTTATAATTATTCTTTCTCCTTAATGTTATTAACTTCGACTCACTTACAAATAACCCCTTCTCTCCTATTCAAGAAAGTAGTGATTTCGGTTTATCATGTTTATAAACGGTTTAACTTTTCTGATTGGATTTTGTCAGGGAAGGATATATTCTACTATTCCTGTTCTGATTCTTAAAATGTTTTCAAGATTTTCAGTTGTACTCCATAGTAACAAAGGGATAATTTTTAAAAAAAGAAAACCTTCATATAAGTACTATCGTCTATATATCTAGGGAAGGAAGTGTGAACTGTTTTGGAGGAGTTTGTGTTGAAATGGTCTCAAATGAAAGATGACGAATCCTTACTTGATGAAATGATGTCCCTTTATGGCCAGGATATTCTGCAATTGGTCTATTCCTATGTAAAAGATGCAGTTGTTGCAGAGGACCTGACACAGGAGATTTTCATCAAATGCTATAAGGCTCTGCCCACGTATAACCAACAATCAAATATAAGGACGTGGCTTTGGAGAATTGCTATTAACCATTGTAAGGATTATAGGAAAAGCTGGTACTTCCGAAAAGTTTCAACTGCGGAAGAAGAGCAGGAATGGACTTCTTCCGATAATGTGGAAGAAGAGGTCATTCAGCAGGATGAAGACAGGCAGCTTGCTGTTGCAGTTATGGAGCTGCCTATCCAGTATCGCGAGCTTATTTATCTCCATTATTTTCAGGAAATGAAGCTCAAGGAAATTTCTGAAATTACCGGAGTCAAACTTGGAACGGTGAAGACCAGGATGCGCCAGGCGAAAAGAAGGTTAAAAACCTATTGGGAGGAATCCACCGATGGAAGATAAATTAGCGCGTTTGAAATCGGCTATGAAAAAGCATACATTTCGTGATTTAAAATTCACGGAAAACCATAGACACTCCATCCATACTGCTATAGAAAAGCAGGATGTGAGTAGGGAAGACATTTTGATTGGTATTTTCAGATCATTAGATGATGAGAAAAGTGGCTATCAGATTAACGAATCTCTTTACCAGAAAGGCATCCGGAAATTTGAAAATAACGAAGGCTCCTTATATGCTGTCTTGCATGAGCTTGAGAAGGAAGGCTGGATCCAGTCTTTTTGGGAAACGGAAGAAAGAAAGCTCTATTCCTTGGATGAACGTGCGAAAAAGTGGCTAAAGAAAAAGGAATCTAAAAGTGATTCCGCCTCTGCTCGTTGGCGGACAGCGTTTGAAGGAGGAGGAACCGATTGAGAAGCAATCATTTTTTAGATGAGGTTTCGTCATATATCCGATCAAAAGAAGCAAAAAAATATATAGAAGCTGAATTAAAGGCCCATTTGCATCAAGCTAAAACTGAACTGGTCAAAAAAGGATATACAGAAGATGAAGCAGAGGAACTGGCTGTCCGAAAAATGGGAAGTCCCGCTGACATTGGACAGAAGATGGACAAGCTGCACAGGCCGAAGATTGATTGGAAGCTAATGAGCATGTTTCTATTCATGTCAGCTGCGGGTCTGTTTTTGTTTTGGTTCTTATTTAAGAATGGTAATTCCTTTTCCGTGCTGAAGCAGGTATATTCTGTCACAGGAAGTGTCATTTTGGCCTGTGTCCTTCTTTTTTTCGATTATCGGAAACTTCAGAGATGGGGCTGGGCTTTCTTTACGATAGGATGTCTGATTCTTGTTCAGTTCCATTATTCCAATGTTTTAGTGAACGGCAGTCCTCGTATTAATATTATGGGTTTATTTTCGGTCGATTCTATTGTGGTTCTGCCGCTTTTACTGCTTGCCTGGGCCGGAATGCTGCAATCAAAAAAGATGAATGTTTATTTGGCTGCCATTTTATACATTTGTTCCGCCTTTTTGTTTATGGTTACAGTCAACTTGCAGGCGGTGGCGCTTTATTCATTGATGGTCGCTGTCATGGTCTGGAAGAGCGGACTAAATAAAAGGAAAATCCTTATCACTGCAGCGGTCCTGCTTACTACATGTGTTTCACTTCTGCTTATATCCTTGAAAAATATAAGAGCCTATCAATTTGAGAGACTTTTTGCCTTCGTTACGCCTGAAAAATTCAGTGAGACATCGGGGTATATATATTTGAAACTAGAAAGGCTAATTGAGGATGCCGGATGGTTCGGCCATTTTGGTTCCCTTGGAGCATTTGATTTTTCTAATGAAATGATGACGGATTTCATCTTTGTAACCATTACCTATACGCTTGGCTGGGCCGGGGCATTGCTCATTGGTCTGCTGTTTTTATGGATGATCTGGCGAATTTCCCTTATATTCCAAACGGTGAAAGACCCATTTGGGAAAATGCTTGTTTCTGGAAGTTTTGCCATATTCACCCACAGGTAACTGTCAGTATCGGAATGTCTCTCGGCTTGTTACCAATAATAAGCGTATCCCTGCCATTTATGAGTTATGGTGCTTTATCAGCGATGATCAACGCCTTCTTGTTTGGTCTGGTTTTAAGTATGTATCGCCAAAAAGATATGATACGGATGAAGAAAATATGAGAATATGGTTCTGTAGCTCGTACTCTCTTTTCTGAAGAAACCAGGAAAGGGCAAAGGGCATGAAGTTTTCAAAGATGCGATGAATCATGAGGATAATTATCAGGTGAAAAATCCCCTAAGAGTTGAATATATAGGTGCTGATAGATGCCCAGGAAATCCATTTATAAAAATAAAGAACTAATTAAAATCCATGTATAGTTTTGAAATCAAGATTGACCAAAATCCTCATGAAACAACATATTAACGTAAATAAAAAGAATCCATTTTGAAAAAAGTTTGATCGAAATGGATTCTTTTCTTGTGATTAAAACCCTTATTGAAGTAAAGCACCCGTTAATTCAACAAAAATCCACCCTTACATCCAATCCTTTCCATGTTTCCTAATGAAGTTAATATCGTTTTGATAATGTTCAAGATGCCCTTCCTCTATCATCTTTTGAAAAGCATTGTCCCCTTCACTGGCTTTTCTTGTAATTGTTTTACATAACCCTTCTAATCGCAGCAATACCATTTCCAAATAGTCTGCTTCTATTCCCTCACCGTAAGATTCAAGAAACAATCTGACTCTTTGTTTTATACGGGTGCCATGCTGTAATGAATGGTAATAAACTTTCTCACCTGCTTCAGAAAGATGAAATCTGCTTAAGGGAACGCAAGTATAAAGTGTGTAAGCTATGTCCCAAAGTCTTGGACCAGGTCCAGCAACATCAAAATCAATAATACCCATTGGTTTTTTATGGTTAAAAATAATGTTGTACATCGCAAAATCATTATGGCATAGCACCTCAGGTTGTTGGGGGGTGTTATCTATCGGTTGCCAGCTGTCATCAAATGAAAAATCACTGACAGAATCATGATAAAGACGGAGCATTTTCGCTATTTCCATTAAGACATCATCTGACCACATGTATTCCTTTAAAGGATAATTACCAGCTTCTCCTTCAATAAATGATAATATTTCTCTTCCTTTTTCATCAATACCTAAAAACTTTGGTGCATAACTGAAACCTTTATTCTCCAAATGCTTTAATAGCTTATGAATCTTGGGACTATCAGGCTTTAATTCCCGTCGCACAGTATCTCCTGAACGATAAACTTCAGAAACATTCCCTCCTGTTAGCATTTCTTCATTTTCAAGGTTTGACATCTATGGATCCCTCCCTAATATGACTTTCTATAACACGTAAAACAATTCCTGTTTGTAACTGCCTTATAGACAGTTACGATTCACGAAACATTACTTAGAAATATTCATGGACGGATACGATAAAGGCAGGGAATTTAGTAAATTTGTACAAGCATGTTTTGTTTTATCTCATATATATAGTAGAAAAAGGAGTGATATTTATGAATTTAAGTAATGATTTTTTATGCCGTCATAATCCATTCTGCGGTCATAATTCATCCAGCCATGATAAATCATCCTGCTGTGATAAGTCATTCTGCTGTGATAAGTCATCTTGCTGTGATAAGTCATCCTGCTGTGATAAGTCATCCTGCTGTGATAAGTCATCCTGCTGTGATAAGTCATCCTGCTGTGATAAGTCATCCTGCTGTGATAAAGCAAAGGACAAAGGGCATAAACAAAAAAGATTTTCGCCAATCGGACAAGCATGTCAGACCCGACAACAAATAAGTGAGTTTTTAAGAAATTCTACCATAGGTTCAATCATTGGATTCACTACAACCGCTGAACCATTTAAACCTATATTTGTAGAGTTGCGCAGTTTTGATTCTGTTACCGGACAAGTGATAGTTACTGACAGAGCAATGGGTAATTTCACTATTAGCCTTTCATCTATTTGTTCCGTTAAAACTATTTGTCCCGCTACAACGCAACCGATGTTTAATGCTTAAGACTTTATAGAGGATTGGGAAAAAATTAAAAACTCCCCTAAGGGAGACGGGGGGCAGGAAGTTCTGAATGACTCCTTCATATTCTTCTCTATTCAGCAGGATAAAAAAGACAATTAATTGAATAATTAATTGTCTACAGTTTTTTTACGGTTTTGTATACTTTGAATGTTGCCTCCAGGCGCTCGCTTTCCCCGGGGGGTCCGGGTGTGCGCCTTCGGGGTCTCTCCCCTGGACACACTTTTCCCGCAGGAGTCTCGCACACCTGCTCCCCATTTAACGACCAGTAGTTTCGTTTAGCAAACTCAATTAAGCCTTTATCACCAAGTTCGCCACCTCGAAGCTTCAATGGCAAATCTTTCAGGAATCCAGCCTATGGATTCCCACTATCATTCGGATTCCTTGAATAAAAGGATTTCTCTAGGGTTTTCCTTGATACAAAAGCCAGTCCACAAGAAAAGATTACATATAAAACAAATTGTCCTTGCAACAGAATGGATTCCCTGTTATATTACAATCAATTAAATATTTTCTTACTTCAATTTTTTTTGAAGTGAGGATAGAGGAGCAAAGACCATTAGTACACATTTTGAGGAGAATGAGATCCTATGACTATTGTGGAAAGGGGAATTTGCCGAAGCGGAAAGAATCTCATGTTCTTGAAGCTGGTTCTGCTATTGAATAAATACAGGACTGTCATATAGGAAACTATATGGAGGGCTATCTTATGCGCGGAAACATTTTCTTGGTAAATATTGTTTCTAATGCAGCAGCGAATCCTCGTTGTTGCTTTTTTGCGTTTACCCCTGAATGGCCCTAACCACCTCTGAATATTTTTAAAAATTATACAAAAGGGTGTGAAGTTATGAATTTTGGCCAAGTTTTAACCGCAATGGTTACCCCGTTCAATCATAATGATGAGGTTGATTTTAATGCTACGAGAACTTTAGTAAACTATTTAATTGCTAATGGTTCTGATGGATTAGTAATAGCTGGTACAACTGGAGAGTCCCCTACATTAACTCAAGAAGAGAAAGTGGATTTATTCAAATTTGTTGTGGAAATTGTTGATGGAAGAGTTCCAGTCATAGCAGGAACCGGCTCAAATAACACGAGAGCTTCTATCAGCTTAACAAGGCAAGCGGAGGCAGCAGGAGTCGACGGAATCATGCTCGTTACCCCATACTATAACAAGCCGGCTCAAGAAGGATTATTTCAGCACTTTAGCGCTATTGCCCATTCCACTTCATTACCGGTAATGCTTTATAATATTCCAGGTCGAAGTGTTGTAAACATGTCAGTGGAGACGATTGTTAGCCTCTCAAAAATCAACAATATCGTGGCAGTAAAAGAAGCAAGTGGTGACTTGGATGCCATGGCACAAATCATAAGCAAAACAACTAGTGACTTTACTTTATACAGCGGCGATGATGGGTTAACATTACCGGTTTTAGCCATCGGTGGAGCAGGCATCGTTTCGGTTTCTTCACACATAATTGGTAATGAAATGCAAGAAATGATCAATAGCTTTAAAAATGGTGATGTCCATGGTGCTGCCGCTACACATCGTACACTTCTTCCAATCATGAAAGCATTATTTGCTGCACCAAGCCCGGCACCAGTAAAATCAGCATTAAATATGCGGGGGTTAAATGTTGGAGGCGTCCGGTTACCATTGGTCCCTTTAAACGATGAAGAAAAAAGAGCACTGCAAACAGCTCTACAGCCTGGTAACGCAGAAGCCATTTTATTAAATAAATAAAACTAATGATTCTGGAGAAATTTTAAAAAGCAGTGCATACTCGAAAGACATGCACTGTTTTTTTATCCATGTACGGCTCAGGTGGAAGAATTTATACTATATATAAAGAATCAATAAGGAGAGAGCCAATGGGGGGTACACACAAACCAAACATTCTTGTATTTAGTCCTATTCAGACAGAGGTCGATGCTTATGCTGATCGTATCCGCAATAGTGGGTTTATATCGGTGAAGACAGCGAAAACTTTGGAGGAAGCAGAAAAATATTTACCAGGCACTGAAGTTATCTTGGGGTGGAATTTCCCTACACAATTACTATGTAAACCAATAGCCTCATCTGTTCGCTGGTTTCAATCAATTGGAGCAGGGGTCAATGATTTGATTGCAGACAATTCGATACCTCAAAACATTACAATAACTCGAATTATTGACCAATTCGGTGCTTACATTTCTGAATACGTATTTTTGTTTCTCTTGGACATAGTGAAAGACGGTCCTCGGATGAAACAATCGCAATTGGAGCGGAGGTGGGATCCTTTCATTTCTGAAACCCTAAAAGGGAAAACAATCGGGATCGCTGGACTTGGATCGATTGGCGCTGAACTTGTTCGTAAAGCCCAAGCATTTGATATGAATGTACATGGGTTAAGCTTTAGTGGAAAACAAGCAACACTTGTGGATCTCCACTTTACTCCAGATCAATGGGGTGAATTTGTAAAAGATCTGGATTATTTGGTCCTGACGCTTCCTTTAACGGATTCCACTTATCATATCATTAACCAGGACCTACTTTTAGCGATGAAACCCAACGCTTACCTTATCAACGTTGGCCGTGGAGCATTGATAGATGAAGGGGATTTACTATCTGTCATGCGGAAAGGACATCTTCAGGGAGCAGTCCTTGATGTATTTGAGACAGAACCGTTGCCAAAAGAACATGCCTTCCGGTCCATGCCCAATGTGTTTATCACTTCCCACCTGTCAGGGCCAAGTACGATTAACGAAGTGAGCAACTTTTTCATAGAAAATTTAAGGCGATTTTCAAGTGAACAACCTTTAAGTGGAATGGTAGATCGGAATCGAGGGTATTAAACCCTTAAATAATTTTTGAAACAGCCGCATTTTTCAACGGAGGAATGCGGCTTACATTTATTTAGCTTTATATTCCTTTTACAAATCAAAAAGTCCCTCACAAGAGATACTTTTTTTCGGGAGATAACGCAAGGGTACCATCCATTTATTATCTTCTTATGTATAGTTCCATAAGATGAATCCAGAACATCCAAATAGTGCTGATTGTACATAATGCCTAGGATATTCCCAAAGGGATCAACCACGGAAGCAGTAATGAACCCCTGACCGCGAACTGTGGGTGCCTCGTGTTCTTTCGCTCCCATAGACAGCAGCTTCTCGAAAGTTGCTGTCACATCGTCGACGTGCCAGTACACGACGGCACCCCCGGCCGCTCCGGTCGACGAACCACCGGGCGCGTAGCGGCTATCGATTAGGCCCAGCTCGTGCTGGTAGTCCCCGAGGCGAAACTCGGCATATCCCGGGCGTTCGAAGTATGGGTCGGTACCCAGCAGCTCTGCGTACCACTTCTTTGCCGCCACTAGATCATCCGCCCAAAAACTGACGGTGGTGAGTCCTCTTAATGTCTTTGTTTCGCTCATAATCGATTTCCTCCTCAATGTTGAGTAAGTAACTATACTTCAATATTTAGGGTCACCGGGTGATTTCCTAGTTGCAGTTCCGATAGCTATTGTAAACGTCTAATGCTGACAACAGTATGTCAGTGTAAGTGAATATTTCATCAAAAGTGGTTTGAACATTTATTCCTTTGATTAACTTCGATTTACCTACGAATAAACCCTTCTCTTTTTCAAGAAAATGTCCCAATTGTTGAACAAAGTCCAAACGGCACTGTTGGACTAACCTGCCTCTAGCAATAAGAAAAAGCTGCCTTAATGACAGCTCCGTTTCTTCACTAGCGCACCCTTTCTTTCAACAAGAGTTCATGTATGTTCTCATTATATGTAATCGATGTCGAAATGAGGGGATAGTAATTCCATGCTTTGTAAATCCCATTCAAAGGTAAGTATGGCTGATTGTTTTGATTTATGAGTCAGGAGGGGTACACCATTTTTTATGATCATGCTTTCTGCATCCCAAAAACGGACCGTTTCGTCTTCGCCGGTACGATTACAGACTATCACGGGCAGCCCTGTTTCTAGTGACCTTTGTTCCCATTCTCCCTCCGGACCATGTAATCCGGGACCCCAGGAAGACGGTGCAAGTAATATTTCTGCTCCTTTTTCAGATAAGGTGCAAGCAATATCTTTGTTATATGCGTCTGCACAAATCATAATACCAACCTCAACATTGTCTGTTTTTATTGGCTCTAATACTTCCCCTGGGGCTGACCAATCATCAATAACACTGATTTTACTCTGTTTACCTATTAAATGACCTTTTTTATCTATGACAAACACAGAATTATACAACTCTCCGTCACTGCCTTTTTCAGGGCAGCCCAAAAATACAGTGCTTTTCAAATTCTTTAGTTTACGGCTCAAATTATTCATCCAAGCATCAGGTTGCTTGTTAATCCATCCAGTCCCAATCTTATGATTGAATTGAAGTCCGCTGACACATAGTTCGGGTGTTATAATCCATTCGGCATTATTATTTGCTGCAATATGAATGGCTTGTTCAATTAGTTTTTGGTTATGCTCCACATCACCAGCGATGGGCAATAGGTGCAGTAAAGCTATTTTTATTTTCCCCATAGTGATCTCCCAAACATCAACTTATATTAATGGCCATGCTTGTAATGATTGTAGCATAGACATTGTTTGGCTTGTTCAAGTAATCTGTCCCGATAAAGAAAAAGCTGTTTCCTCCCCACCTCTAAACAAGACCTTGCTCCAATGAGCAAAGGCTGTTTTTACGAGTTTCTTCTATATATATAACCAAGTTTGCCTAAGGTGTACCCATTCGTATAAGTGTACTTTTACAAACGAAAAATTTGTTCTTTGGATAGCTGCTTTGAAGCATCGGGAATTTTTCGTAATTTATAATTAATCATATCTGAAGAGTAAACCATGATACTTACCATTCCTCCTTGGATCGTAGCCCGGATCAGGATAGGTTGATTGTACTTGTTTTTAAAACTAAAATCAGGCCCATACCAGCTTACTGTTGCATCGCGGCCGGATGGAACATACGGAACGCTCCTTGTATGGGAATAGCGTTGAATCGTTTGCAACCCTGCATTGTCGATAGCATTAAACAAGGTGGATGAAACCTGACAAATCCCTCCGCCAATCCCTTCAGAAAACTCTCCTTTAACGATAACTCGAGCGAGCAAATATCCTTTTTCTACTGATCTCTTGCCAACAGCTTGGTTAAATGAAAAGACCTCTCCTGGAAACACGACATAATTATTAATGGCTTCTGCAGCAAGTGAGATATTATTTGAACGATTTTTATTGTTGACATTAAAATAGGTTCTATATTCCCCTATCTTTTTTTCACGAATTTCCGCAAGTAATTCGCTGTCAACTTTTGGATGAATAGCAAGCAAAGGTACTTCTAGTTTGTATGATCTACTACTGTATAAGAAGGAATGAAATTGCTCTTTAAAGGCTTGATGGTATAGCTTGTAACCTGCCCGCCCAGGAAGAATATTACCTTGTTTGTCCATTGTGGCATTTACAGGTTTTTGGTACACTTGCCGGTCTATTTTTTCGACAAATTGATTATATTTATCCACGTCCATGATAGGAACATCCAGTAAGGGCATAGTAATATCAGCCTGGTTGACACTGGCAATCGTTTGTCCTTGGTGGGTTACCGATAAGCTTTCAGAAATATTCACTGGTTGAACAAATAGCAAAAGTCCGGCAATCCATGTTAATCTCAATGAATGCACCTCCTGGGTTGGTTTCTTTGAACATTCACAATTTTCACTTCAAATCTTCATAAATTGCATCTTGATCAATAAACCAACGATCGGTCAAACTCTCCTTTCGGATCATAAAATGCATAACCTTTTTTTCTTTGCCATCCTTCTTCTTATGTATAGCTACTTGAACAGGTACATCCACGAGAAATAGACCATTTAGCTGTTCAGGCGGTTGTCTTAAAGGGTCAACTACTCCAAAATATGTAATATCTTTAACAAGTTTATTGACACGGTTAGGGTGACTCGGATTTGATAAGGTCATTGCTAATAATTCCTGATTTCCTTGATTAATGGCAATGGTAAAAATACGTATAAGTTCATAAGGATTTACCGTTTGTATATAATCATCAAGCTTACCAGCGGCTTTCAATATCATTAATTTATGAGAAAGATCTTCGTTTTTCAAACGATGCGTAATACTTCCAGAGAAATGAACACAAAAATGACCTGAAAAACCATTTGGAAGAGCACCAGCACCATGTGGCATTCCGTGCATAGATGCAGCAATCATTTGATTATTGATTAATACAATAATGGCTCTTCTATTCCAACTCCATTTATTATTATAAATTTTCTTCATGATTTGAGTATCTTCTTTGGTTAATGGCTGTACATCGGCATGATGGCTACCTGCTCTTCGTTGTACCTTAAATGATAACCCAGTTTCAATATCGATTATGGTGAAATTTGTTTTATCAGGAATAATGTTGTTTACAATCTCCCAAGGTAACATCTCAATTTTAAAGCTTATGGGTCCTTCTTCATCTTCCCATTCCATTGCATAGACCGACTGATCGACCATTAAGACAAATATAAAAATAGCGATAATTACTTGATATAATTTATTGTTTTTCATTTGGCCTCTCCTTCATTTTTTCTTATTATTTCAGGACATAATAAATTGAATACCTTTGAAAATTTGGAAATTCTTCAAATTAAGCTAAAAAGGCTCAGACATGCTAGTGTTGATTGCATCTCTAACTTAAGCAAAACCGAGATATTAGTTTAAAATCCTCAACTTCCAATAGGTTATATGAACATAAAAAAACCTTCAGATTTTTTTATGAAGGGATTTTTGTAGAGTATTATGATATTACAGATGCTTACATTGATAAATTGAAATGGGAACAATGAAAAGCACTCACCTTCAACAAGAAATAAAAGAAGGCAAGTGCTTTTAACTTTTATTGTATTAAACCACTGATCATTCTAAGTGGGAATGGATATGACCAGAAGAGTTGTTTTAAAAAGGGCCCTCGATAGATTTTACCATTAACTGATGTAGAAAATATCATTGCAGGGGCTGTTTATCATCAAGAAATTGAAGTGGAAGGGGCAGAGATGACGGATTTCAGGAGTTTACACGTATACTCATTTCTATTTCCGGTGTTTCTAGCGTTGTTATGTTAATTAGTAAGTGAAAAACATAAAAAGGGCGCTTCCTCTGATAAGGAAGCGCTTCCATCTTATATAAAGCTATTGGACTTTCATTATAGCATGATTACCCTTCAAATAACAGGAATTAATGTTTAATTTTAGTTTATTTAATTATATTTTACATTAGAAAAAGAACTGGTAAGTCACTGAAAAACTACTAATTTAATTCAGTATCACCAAAAGACCGTCCAGCTTTTTGTAAATCGGACGGTCTTGCGGATAATAGATTGTAATTTTACTATCCTTCGTAAGGGAAAATGTTTATTTAGCTGCACCAGCTTTATTTATCACTTCCTTCGCTACCTGCAATGCGGATTCATAATCTGCGTGATCCGTGACTTCCGGTACATATTCCACATACTTAATGGTTCCTTCTTGATTTATTACAAATACTGCCCTGCATTCCAATCGTTGTTCTTTCATATACGTTCCATATGCAGTACCAAAAGACAAATCAAAGTGATCGGAGAGAATGGTTATAGCTTCGACATTACTTTCTTTACACCATCTTGCTTGAGCAAAGGGAAGGTCTGCGCTGATAGCCAACACCGCTACATCATCACCCATTTTGCTTGCTTCTTCATTTAAGAGCCTTGTTTGTAAATCACATACACCAGTATCAAGCGAAGGAACAGTCGTGATGATGCATGTCTTATTTTTATAGTCTGTTAAATGTGCTTTACGGCGATCATTTGTTAATAGTGCGAAGTCAGGGGCCTTATCCCCTACTCTTAGTTCAGGACCAATCAAGGTCACTGGATTCCCGCCTAAAGTCACTGCACCAGTACGCTCATGTGCCAAATTGAACCCTCCAACTCTCTTACTGATTTACTAGCTTCCTCGGTAGGTGCTATATCCTCCCGGAGCAACAAGCAGAGGAACATGATAATGTTCTTCATTACTTCTTATTCCAAAACGAAGTGGGACCTTATTTAAAAATGGCCTTATATTTGGATCATTCGCTCCATCATTGAAATATTCCCCAACATAAAAGACAAGCTCATACTCACCTGGTTTGAGGTCATCCCCTTGAAGAAGCGGATCATCCACTCGCCCATCTTTGTTTGTACAGACCTCTTTTATGAAAGAATGGTCTCCCTGTTCTGCTATGGCCCAAAGTTCTATCTTCATCCCTTTTGCCGGCAGGCCTTTAGACAGGTCCAATACATGTGTGGTCAGCTTACTGTCCATTATCGGGAAGCCCCTACAGTTGAATCAGCTGCCTTTTTTTGTTTAACGTCTTCTTGTGTAACGACAAAGCCTTGGAAGCCAAACGGAGGACGTGGTTCCTGATAAACACTTCCTTCTGAATTCGGAATGGTTTCCACAACGGTTTCCCAGGTACGATTATTGGTTTTAAATTGAACATTCGCCAGCTGAGGGAAACGTTCCAGAATCCTAATACCAATATGATAAATGAGCTGCTGAATCGAACGGTTATTCAGTTCATGGAACACTGTGTTTGCAATATCACAAATTTGTTCTGCTGCTACATATTTTTCTGGATCCGCTCCAGTGCCATCCTCCCAGCGGCTATATTCCCAATCGAAATCCAAGTAGATAAATAGTGGACGATCCTGAGCTTCTGGCAGTGTGGTGTATTCATCTTGAATAAATCCATAAAAAGAGCTTCCTTTAACCTTGATTAAATGGACATCAACTATTCCACTTGAATGCTTAACGATTTTGCTTCCGGCAGGTGTCCTTTTGACTTCGATTGTAGTGGTAGCCCTTTCATTTCTGGAACATCGATAGACAACATCACTATTTTCATGTCCTTCCCCTTTTGGAACGAGTACATGATCGAAGGGAACTTCAGTCGCTGTCAGTTCCACTGCATCTATGTGGCTATACTTATCAAGGAAAACTTCACATATGAACTTTAAAAATCCTTCCGCCGTATTTCCTTGATAATTGGCCGCCTGGCGATGAATGATGTTTTTCATGGAATCCGTTGCAACCACCAAGCTATTATCTCCTTCCGTAAAAGAAGATAAAAAAGCTTCCCCTTTTAGAGAAATCCGGCAATTGAATCCAAAAATGGTATTATCTCTTTCTGTGAAACTTGATTCCGGTATTTTCCTCAAACCTGTAAGAGGCTGCACAAAAGTCCTGTATACAAATACATCCCCTTTACCGTAATACATCGTTCTGTTTTCATTTTGAGCTGTCATATTATTCCTCCTCCTAGTTTATAAAATCAGATAACCTGTGGCTGGCAATTAAGTGAATTTGCTTGATGGCTTCCTTAAGTTCATTTGCCTGATCCAAACCAATCCTTCTTTTCATCTCTGCCTTTATCACCGTTTTATCGCTGCCACGGACAGCAAATATGAACGGAAATCCAAACTTTTCTTTATACTGATTATTTAACGCATGAAATTCTTCATATTCATCCGGAGAAAGCGAATTCAAACCGGCTGCGGATTGTTCTTTAACTGATGCTTCAGCCATATCAATCCGAGCTGCTAGGTCCGGGTGAGCCTTGATTAATTGGAGCTGTTCCGATAATGAGGCATTTTGCACAACTATTTCCATTTTCTGTTTTAGGTCCTCTAAGGAAATGAATGGCTTGTACTCCCATGAACGCTCTGCTATCCATGGAGAATGTTCATATACCCAACCTAACTTTTCGATGAATTCCACCTTGTTCAACTCATTAATGCTATTAAGGTCAGATATCAATACGGGCCCTCCCTTCTTCCGATTATTTTTATAATTCAAAACATTCTTAACTTAATTGAATTATATACATGCGTTCATTTATAGGTCATTAGCTGAAAAAGCTAATATTTTTCCAACCCCATTGTGCTTACCGCACTCACCGTTTAAAGAATAGGCCATCCTAATAGATTAGCTTCAGTTGCCAATATTCAAAAAATTAGTTAAATTAGAGAAAAAAGGCACAGCGAAGGGGACCTATCATGCATTTAACGATGACTGATGCATTAAAATTACCACAGATCAAACAATGCCAAGTGGCAGCTGGCATGCAGGGACTTAATAGAGAAATAGAATCCATCAATAGCTTTGATGCTCCTGATGTGCTTTCCTGGTTGAAGCCAAATGAATTGATTCTAACAACCGGATACTTATTTCAAGATAATCCGCAACAATTAGACCAATTCGTAATCGAATTGGCAAAAATGAATTGTTCAGGATTGTTCATCAAACTGGAAGAAATTCCGCAAACCACCATCAGCATTGCCAATATGGCCAATTTGCCTATTCTCAAAATCCCCCCTGAGTTTTCGCTATCAGATATCATGTCTCCCCTGCTTCGTGAAATTGTAACGAGACAGAATGAACAAAAAGAGAAAAGCTATGGTATGGAAGATATTTCCGGAGTTGGTGCTGAAAATTTAAGTTACGGGATTTTAGGAATGACGGAGGACAAATCCAGCTTCCAACAAATTACTGGGGGATTCATATGTACGGTTTTACCTTTAACGCTACAATGGAATCAAAGGAATGATTCCATTACTTATAAACAGCTTATCAAGACAATTGAAACATTAACCGAGCAATATAAAATCGATAAGCTCATAAGGAATATTAAGGGCAGTCTAGTTATCATTTATCTGGATACCATCCCCCTAGGGAACACCCGCTTTTATTCACAAGTCACCCAGATAAGCCAACAAATTATCTCTACTTTATCTACACACCTGCCAATGGAACTTACACTGGGAGTCGGTAACTATCATACAGGTATTCATAACCTGGCCAATAGCTTACAGGAAGCTTTACAATCTATTGATTTGGGAAAACGATTGAACCCAGGAAAGGAAGTTTACAGCTACAAAGAATTAATAACATTTAAAATTTTGCAGTATGCTCCAAAAAATATGCTCATGGATATTGTTACAGGTAATTTAGCACCGCTGAAGGACCATGACGATGAAACCCAGTCTGATCTAATCAAAACCTTGGAGGCATATTTGCAATGCAATCTCCGACCTGCTGAAACGGCCAGAAAAATGGGGGTACACCGAAACACTATCCATTTTCGAATTAAAAGCATAAAAAAACGATTAGGAATGGAATTAAGCAATGATGATCTGTTCACTATAAAACTTGCCCTATATGCCAAACGTCTGCTGGATAATCGATAAGAAAATGGCCCACACAAATGAAAAACTGCCAGGGATCCTTCATTCCCTGGCAGTTTTTCATGGGCAGTAACACTTGATTCCCGATTCCTACAAATCATGCTTCCTTTACCTAGTCATGTAATAATAACTTCGCAGCTTTTATACTAAACTGCAATTTAAAAGCAATATCCCTCGATTTTAAATCAACTCCTAATAAGTCTTCAATTCTAGACAAACGGAACTTTACAGTATTTCGATGCACAAACAAAGCCCGTGCCGCATCTTCTATTCTCCCTCTTGAAAATAGATAGGTTTCCAGCGTTTTTAACAACTCCCCCTCATTTTCCCTATCATATACAATAATCGGCTGAATCATGGATAGCACGTATTGAGTTATGGCATCCTTAGGGATTTGATTTATTAGATCTTCAACTTCAACACTTGCGTAATCATTGATATTAGTCGGGTTAAGCCTCGAGCCAAGTTGAATGGCCTTTTTAGCTTCAATAAACCCTTCTTTCATATTGTAGATTTCTTTTTTCACCTTGCTTAACCCCATGGATAGTGAAGTGCAAGGATCATCTTTGGATATAATACCTTCTAAAAGGATGGCAATTCTTTGAGCCTGCATAAGAAGGTGTTCATCAGTCACCATTCCTTTCCCTTGCAGGATAATCAATTGACCATCGAAGTCGATATTCCAATACTTGAAATCTTCCCTTTCCGTTTGGTTTAATTTCTCCAACATTCTGCCAATTGGAAAGAATGAATCCCCTTCTTCTTTCGTTCCGTTTATTAAGAGCAGAATATATGGCCTATCGGGATTAAAGCCAAATTCCTGTAATTGGGGGATAAAAGATGAACTCCTATTTTCCCCATTCAAAAGAGAATGAAAAACTTCAACACTTCCTTTTCCATTGTTTTTCACTTTCTCCTTATTAACAAGTTCATATGTAAAGCTGAATAATAAGTCGGATAAAGGCATTTCATAAGGAATCTCCAGCAATGGGAAATTGTACTTGTTCGCTTCTTCCACCATTCCAGGAGGAATCGTAGAAAGAAACCGCTTAATCTTGATAGCTAATCCAGCACTTCCTCTTTTCGACAATTCCCTAACAAGATTGATTTGAGCATTCAGGTCATCCTTAAACACATAACCGGTTGTCAGCAGGAGTTCCCCTCGTTTAATCCATGATATATCCGGATGATCCATTATACTTACTGAATTAATTACCCGAGTTAACCCTTGACTTCCACCAATAACTTCCACTTGGTTTAGGGCAGGAAGTTTCAAAGCTTTTTCGATCGTTAAATACATATTTCTCCCCCTATTCTTCTTAATTATATACAGAATGAACTTGAATGAATATTCATATTTTTCCAAAAAATAGTCTTGATTTAGCATTATGGCGGTGATAATATAAAAATACACCGATTTTGTAAATGGCGTTTCTTAATAAGCAACAATAAAACCATCCATAAGGAAGTATTTACAAAATCACAAGGAGGCGATTTCGTTACATTCATATAATTGGAAAGTCGTGACTAATAAAAAGGGGGCAAACATGGAAAAATTGAGCAAAGTAAACACGTTATTGTTAGGTTTACAGCATGTTTGTGTAATGTATGGAGGAGCGGTAGCTGTTCCACTAATCGTCGGTCCTGCAATCGGCTTGACACAAGAACAGATCATATACCTGATCTCGTTTGATTTACTCGCCTGTGGGATAGTCACCTTGCTTCAAGTTATTGGCGGTAAAGGATTTGGTATAAGGTTACCTGCCTTAATGGCTGTTTCGTTTATCGTGGTTGAGCCAGTAATAGCCATAGGATCAGTCCATAGTATAACCGGGGTTTTAGGCGCAGTTATGGTATCCGGAATAATTGTTGCCATTTTATCAGGAGTAATTGGTAAATTAATACCCTATTTCCCACCAATTGTTGCAGGGTCCGTCATATTAATTATAGGCGTGTCATTAATGCCAGTTGCCATGAAAAATGCAGCGGGCGGAGTCGGTTCCCCCACCTTTGGAGATCCTATGAATCTAATGCTAGCCTGTTTTACACTAGTGAGTTTCCTTTTATTGAATACGCTTACCAAAGGTTTCTTGAAAGCGGTTTCAGTTCTTTTCGCCATGGTTCTTGGTACTATATTGGCTGGTTTTCTCGGTATGGTCGATACCTCCGGCTTTACAGAGGCCAGCTGGTTTACAATGGTGACTCCTTTTTATTTTGGGGTACCCACCTTCGACTTTTCATCTATTATCACCATGACAATCATATCTTTAATCATTGCTGTTGAGAGCATAGGGGTCTTTTTGACACTCGGGGAAGTATGCGGGAAGGAAATAACCGAAAAAGACGTGGAAAAGGGGCTCCGTGCAGAAGGAATAGGGAGCTTCATAAGTGGTATCTTCAACTCTTTCAACCATTCTACCTTCTCACAAAATGTTGGCTTGGTCTTGCTGACAAAGGTAACTCAGCGCTCGGTAGTAGTCACGGCAGGTTGTATCCTAATCTTTCTAGCTTTTGTGCCTAAGGTTGCCGGTCTAACGACGATGATCCCTTTACCCGTTCTGGGTGGGGCCATGATACCAATGTTTGGCATGCTTCTATCTGCAGCTTTGGGGATGGTAGCCAAAGCGGATTTAAGCAAACCTTCCAATCAATTGACGATTGCACTTGGGATAGGAGTCGGTCTGGCAATCAAGGGGGTCCCGGAAGCATTCGATAAATTCCCGGAAACAATCCAATTAATATGTGGAAATGGAGTGGTGATGGGTACAATAACCCTGGTTGTGTTAAATGCAATCCTGAATGGAAAAACAAATCCATCCATTACACACCATCATTCCATACCCGAAATTCAACCAAGTATGAGCCAGAATATTAATATCCACCCTTAGAAAGTAGCGGACAAGGCAATTCTCTAAGGGTGTCTAGTTGGCTAGGTTCTCCAACACTTTTAATTATAACCTTATTCAGGGAATTTTCAAACAAATAATACAAGCACCTTGCAACAGCCTATTTAATAGGTAAGCAAGGTGCATTTTTTTACTTAATTATGGCTCTTCAACTTGTTTCAATTGAAAGGAGAGCGATATAATCCTCCAGAAATTTGGTGAGTCACTCCCGAAATTCCCGACTTTTTTTGAGTCTATATTCAAGGGGTTCCTTAAATTGTATTTTTTTTTACAAAGCCTGATTCCGTGGGGTGTCATTGACAAATTTTCCGCATAATAAAATTGACACTTGGGGTGGTTCTGGAGAGCTTTAAGCGTAACTTTCTTAGCTTTTTAGGGGGTAATAGAGGTAGGTCCTGCAGATGCATCATCGCCAATCATTTTGTTTTTCGTACCCTTTAGGAATGGTTCACATAAATGTGATCCGTAACCCCTTCAGCACCAGTGACAAGTATTTTAGTAAGCGCAATTCACATCCACTCTTGATTGGTTATACAGTTATTTTTTCCAAACTTCAAGTATTTCAGATCCTACTCGATCCCATTCATATAAGCTAAGGGCAAGTTCTCTGCCTCGTTCGCCCATTTTTTTCATTAGTGACCTGTTTGATAGAATTTCTGTAATCTTCTCTGTAAAACATCCAGGATCTTCTGGATTCTCTACTACAAGCCCATTCTCTCTTATACGAATGACCTCTGGATTTCCGCCTCTTGCAGTTGTTACGATTGGAAGCCCTGAAGCCATCGCTTCATAATGGACGCGCGCAAGCGGTTCTTGCCATATTGATGTACACACGAATAAATCGGCAGCAGCAAACCAATTTTGTATTTCACTAGGTGCGACAAAACCTGTTGAAACAACTGGGATTGGCAGCTTTTTTGCCAATGCTCTTACATAAGCTACATAATCGGTAACATCATTTTGGCTGAACCATTTACTTCCGACAATAACTAAAGCCAAATCCTTAAATTTACTTGAAAGCTCAGGCAGTGCTCGAATTAACCTATCGACACCTTTATTACTTGAAAGTCTACCTGCAAATAATATGACCGTTTTGTTTTCAAGACCGTTCGCTTTACGTAATTCATTACGAATTTTTTGCATTTTCGGGTGACTGCCGGGCAGGAATCGATTGGTGTCAACACCAGAATAGATGGTGCGGATCTTTGATGAAGCTTGTGGATATAAACTTTTTATGACATTGCCTATATAATCAATGACCGTTACAATATTCGTAACTTCGTCTATGGCTGCTTTTGCTTCCTCCGGATTGATTTTCTCTGGATTAAACATATCATTATGCATGCTAAGGGTAATTTTTGAATGAGGGGCTGCTTTTCGGACAGGAAGGACTAGCCGAGGCCGATTGAATATATGAATTAGATCGAAATGATTTGCTTCAAGATAGCTGACAACCTCTTCTCGATATACTTCGAATATTTTTCCAGGTACACGTACATAACGGTTTCCATCAATCGTCTCTTGATCAGGGAGTGATGGATCATTAATACCTAAAACCGTAATATCATGGGCTTTACTTAAATGCGGCAGGATGCCTGAGATATAGGTTTGAATGGCCCCGCCTAGTACCGGAGGAACAGGAAGCTTTTCGGTACAAATCATTAAAATTTTCATGTTTGTTCCATTCCCTTCCAATCATCTTTAATTTCTTCTAACACTGGCCATTTTGTTTGATCGGTATCAACAATTGTTTGAATCATCGTTGTTGTTTGATCAGTTAGAAATAATTCAGGTTCATATACTACTTCTTTAACATTCTTGTAAAATTCATTTGGTGCAGATAAATCGATCATTAAGATATCATATAGTTGCGATGAAATTGGATTTGCCTCGTGATAGGACTTGATCATTTCCCTTACCCAAGTTGCATCCCATCTATATAAATCCGCCATTGTGCCGGTAATCAGTTTTCTTAAATCGCGAATAGGAAGGTCATAAGCAACACCGTCAAGGTCAATAATCCACATTCCATTAGAGCCCATTTGACCATTTGACCAGCCATAATCTTGATGCACTAATCCCCAATATTCATTACCTTGTTGCGCTAGCTCTAGATAGCTTGATTCATTTAATCTTTCTAAGCTTCTTTTTGCTTGTTCTTCAAATTCATTTAAAACATTCAGCAAATAGGGGCTTGCAGGCATTTCTTCATATGCATTAGCAATGTTCCGAAACCAATCCATCTTATTGATGACTTTTTCATAAGTCGCTGGCCATTTATATAACCGGGATGCAACTTCAGCTTGTTTAGGCGGAACATACCCTTTGCTTAAAAGTTGGAATTCGCCGAGAGCATTACAAAGATGCTTGGCTCCTTCCAAATCCTTTGATACAGGTGCCAATGATTCGATCCACTCAGCGACGAACCATAACTTCCCTCCCGCCTCAACATAATCCTTTCCATCTTTGGTTTTCACGATGGGCGGTACTCTTACTTCCTTAACATTAACTAAATATTCTTGAGCTCCTAAGCTAAACATGCTTCTTGTAGGTCTTCTGTGTAAAAGTTTTAAACTCTTTGGCCCTGAACTTGTTTCCATTTTCCATATAGAGCCGCCTTTATCTGGTTTTGTTGTAACAACTTGAATGTTCTGAACGGAGAAACCGTAATGTTCAAGAACTTCCAGTGCCATTTTTTCAATATATTCAGGAACAAAAAACTCATGAGTGAGTTCATCTTCTTCCCAAGGCACAATTATTGCTTTCTCCATGAAAACCCCTCCTGTGATATATATAAAAGTATTTTCCGCCAAAATAAGGGCAAGGTCACGACAGATTCATTATGTTCTAATATCAGGCTGTATCCATATACAAGCATAATTTTCTAATGTTGAATATTGTTCTTTATTAAATACCCATGATTAATCAACACCGCTGGAGTAACCATACTTTTTAATAAACGATGTGGAAAAAAACTTTTGTATCATACAATTCACCCAAATTGTTAGGTAATTGGATTCTCCTGCAAAATATGACCAATTAGAAACATAGAATCTCAATAACCTTTTCATCTATGAATTAAAATCTCTCCTTGGACAGACTTTCACACCTTGTGCAAAAACTTTTTCGCAGGATTTCAATTATTTATAACGAATGACTAGAAGAATTTCATACAAAAAGAAGGAGGCATATAATGGGGATAAAAATGGACGAATACGAACTTCTTGACAAAGATTCAGGCCCATATGGAATAACTGCCGGAAAAGATGGTGCGCTATGGTTTACACAACATAAAGCAAATCAAATTGGGCGCATTACCATGCAAGGAGAAATTACGGAATATCCAATTCCTACCCAAAATGCGGAGCCACATGGAATTGCATCAGGTCCTGATGGTGCCATTTAGTTCGCTGAGAAATGCAATAAGATTGGCCGGCTAAGTTTATTATAAAAACCCTGAAAGGCAGTGGATATCCATGGAATCAAATAAGCAACATGGGCCAAATCCTCAAGATAAATATCCGATTAAAGGAAATCACGTCGTGCAATTTATTAAAAATACAATCACTAGACCAAACATTATTGCGGGTGAATATTCATATTACGATGCAAGAAATGGTGAGTCTTTTGAAGATCAAGTGTTATATCACTACGAATTCTTCGGTGACCGGCTTGTCATCGGGAAATTTTGCGCCATGGCACCTGGTGTAACGATTATTATGAATGGAGCCAATCATAGAATGGATGGTTTTTCAACCTACCCCTTCAACATTTTCGGACATGGTTGGGATAAGTATACGCCAGCGTTAGATCATTTGCCGTTTAAAGGTGATACCATAATTGGAAATGATGTTTGGATAGGAATGGATACTGTCATCATGCCTGGAATAAAAATTGGGGATGGTGCAATTGTAGCCGCCAAATCGGTTATTACCAAAGATGTGGAACCTTACACCATCGTTGGAGGGAATCCCGAAAAGAAACTTAAAACCCGCTTCTCAGAAGAAATCATTAACGAACTGCTGGAAATTAAATGGTGGGATTGGGATATCTCTATCATTTCTGCTCATATTGATGTGATAGTAAATGGGGATATGGAAAGTCTAAGAACCTTAAAAAATAAAAGATGACAATGCATCAGCTTCAGAGAATCCGATTCTTGTACCACAAATTAATGGAGGGAAAATCACTTTTTATAATAATTGACTATATTAAGATCGCTTTTTAACCATGGCTTTGTTAAAGATTAATGTTGATTTTTTAAACAAATAAAAGAGACCACCTATAAGTGGTCTTCTTGTGCATCCTAGTGAAGTAAAGCACCGGTTAGTTCATTAAACCATAAATATATATAATAGCCCATATTATAATTAAGACCCAAATCATTACTATTAGTGAGCCGACTATCCAATTCTTCGGCTTACCATTTTTCATCATTTCTACTGCCTTAACTTCACAGTCGGTTAATACACTCTTTGGTATCATCTTTAATGCGATCATTATCCCTATTGGAACGAGAATTACATCGTCTAAGTAGCCAAGAATGGGTATAAAATCAGGTATTATGTCTATCGGACTGAATGCATAAGCCACAACACAAGCCGTAAATACCTTTGCATGCCAAGGCACCCGTTCATCTTTACAAGCAAAGTAAAGGATAAAAATTTGCCGTTTTAGTCTCCTCGCCCAAGTCTTAATTTTATCAAACATTTTTATCTCCTATAATAATTAAGCTTTTATTTCCATTATAACAATATAAGATTTACAAAGGATTGTTATTTCACTAACCTCCCCGTTCCATAAGAAATAGCTGCATTCGATCCTAAGCTAAAGCAACCGTTAGTTTAAGTACTATATTTCACAAACTTCAATTACTGCGTTAAGTATTAGTTTTGGAACTCTTCAATTCTATCCAACCATTCATTTAATAGAGTGCTAAAAAGTTGTGGTTGTTCAATTTGTAAATTGTGACCTGCCATATCCAATACAGCAAATGTTCCTCGCGGATACTTGTTTGCTATGTCAAGAGCATCTTTATATCCAACTGAAGAGTCTTGTCTTCCTAACAGGAATACACTGGGTTTAATAAAATCAGACTGGTCAATCTTAAAAGAAAACCCATATTTATTCTTAACCTTATTTAGAAACTTTTCATCTCCAATTTTACAACCACTTAGAATTTCTTTGTTGTACCTTAACCATGTGTACTCATCAAGTACAATGTTGTTATTTCTAAAATCTTCTAATTCACCCTTTGATAAATTTTCAATGAACTTCTCATCCGTTCTCATTATTTTATGTATCTCAACTGTTCTATTTTCTGGAAGAGGAATAATAAGAGGACATATAAATGCTGCACCAAGTATTTGTTCTTGATGCTTTTCAATAATGCCCCTAGCTATATAGCCACCGTAAGATTCCCCAGCAATTACGTAATCTTGGTTAGGAATTACAGCTTGAATAAACTCTAAAACAGCATCCAGCATTTCATCAGAACTACTTATTTCGTTATATTCTTTTGTTAATCCCATCCCAGGCAGGTCGATATAAATACGTCGCCACCCCTCCCTCTTAGTAAATATTGGTTCCATACAACCACTCATTAATCGATGGTCCGGAGAATAACCGTGTATCATTAAAATTGGTTTTCCTTCCCCTAAATCTTCATAATAAATTTCAGCTTGGCGAACTTTGCAATATGCCATATTAATCCTTCTTTCTATAAAAATCATTTTAACTAACAGTACCTATTCTCTTTTTGTTTCTTCAATTCCTTCTTCAACTATCCTGCCCCCATAGTTCAGCAAGAAAATCAACAACATCCTTTAACAGAGCCTTAATCATAGAAAAAATAGACGTATAGAAGGGTATCGCCAAACTGTGGTATTTTGTATGATAAGCAAATCGCAGTAAAAAAAGCCGTTTCCTGTACGATAGGAAATGACTTTTTTTACTTATTATATGGCTTCTTTTTATTTTTCACTTCCCCGAGACCAGATAACCACTGGAATCAATAATAAAGATAATAACCCTCCGATAAATGATAATGCTGTATAACTTGAACCGGCCACAATCATTCCAGATAAGGCTCCACCAGAGGCTCCTGATAATGCAATTAAAACATCCACTGTACCTTGGGTTTTAGCCCGATTTGAAGTGTCGGTTGAATCAACAATAAGAGCCGTCCCACTTATTAAACCGAAATTCCATCCTAATCCAAGTAAAGAAAGGGCAATAACTAGGAGAATCATAGAATCACCTGGTGCAATCGCCGATATTAAACCGGCCAGAAGCAGCGTAGCTCCAGAGGCAATAGCCATGGCAGTACGGCCAAACTTATCAACAAGGACACCTGTAACCAGTGAAGGAAGATACATGGCAGCTATATGAAATCCAATAACGAGACCTATTTCACCCAAGTCATGTCCATGATGCCTCATATGAACTGGCGTCATGGTCATAATGGCCACCATTACAATTTGAGTAAGAACCATAATTGTCGCACCAACAATAATTCCTCTTTTGTTTACCATTTGTTCAGTATCAGCCGAATATCCTAATCGATTACTTTCTTGTTTGGACGCTTCTATTGCTCTTGCTATAACTAATGGATCCGGGCGAAGCAAAACAAAAAGGACAAGACCTGCTAAGATAAATGCTGCCGCTGATAAAATGAAAGGACCAGCGAGTGAAGGAACGCCAATAGAAAGAGCAAAATCCCCCATTACATTCACTAAATTCGGACCAGCAACTGCACCAAATGTAGTAAACACCATGGTAATACTGATGGCAGTGGCTCGCTGTTTATTGTTAGCCAAGTCCGTACCAGCGTAACGAGCTTGTAAATTTGTCGCTGTTCCTGCACCATAGATGAGCAGGGAAGCAAATAAAAGGAAAACGCTATTTATGATGGCTGCCATTATGACTCCTATTGCTCCAAGTCCACCTATCATAAAACCAGCTGTTAGACCTGTACGGCGGCCGTAACGTTGAGAAAGTCTCCCTACGATTAAAGCAGCCCCGGCAGATCCTAATGTAAATAAACCCGATGGCACTCCAGCAAATGCATCTGTGCCAAGCATTTGTTGTGCAAGAAGTGCCCCCACCGTAACTCCAGCCGCTAAACCGGCACCGCCAAAAATTTGTGAAATACTTATAATAATTAATGTACGTTTGTATAACATTTTTTGTTTTTCTTGAGAATCTACATAACTCTGGTTCATTTGATATGTTTTACTGGACATTTGTTAAGACCTCATTCATCATTCTGTAATTTCTCCCCACCATGTACACCTTCCTCTAGTTGATTTTCTAATTTAATATTCACCTTTACTTTTTTAGTTTAAAAACTATAAAATCAGCACATCTGAAATCTTCTTCAAATGAAGGGTATTTTTCTAACATCTCTTTTGATGGCTTAGGTTCTATTATGCATTCTAAAATAAAACCTGTTTTGATTAAAGTGTTTATATAACTTGTTAATGTTCTATGAAAGAATAGCATTTTTTCTTTATCTCCTAAACCTTGTTCATACACCCCTTCATAAAAATACTTATCTACGTTCCAATGCAATTTTTTACCGTCCTTTGTTTTTTCCCAACCACTCTCTGGAGTAACAAAACAAGGATGCAAAATCGAAAATATAAAACAGCCTCCATCTACTAATAGACGATACATTTCTTGAAATGCTTTTTCGTAATTTGCAAGATCTTGAATAACCATATTTGATACTATTAAATCGAAACTTTTGTCCTCTAAAGAATTCAAGTCCTCACAATTACCCTGCCTATAATCAATCAACAAATCATTTGGAGTTCTTCCCTTAGCAATTTCTATCATCCGTGATGAATAATCCACAGCCGTTACAGTCGCTTCGGACCTCGCTAAAATCCGACTTAAATACCCCTCACCACACCCGGCATCTAAAATGTTTTTATTCCTCACCGTTTCCATAAGTGATAATAAAGTTGGATTTAAAAAAACTTCTTTATGAAGGTCTCCTTGCTCGGTATGATTTGCAGAATATGTATCCGCGAAACTATCCCACCTTTTAATCGCTTCTTCTGTACCAATACTCTGATTCATGTTAACTCCTCCCTGTACTTTTGCTTTAAATTCATTCCCATCACCCGATAAACTTCTTCTTACCTGCCCCGATAGTTGCATTAATAAAAAGCTGCCTTAAAGACAGCTCCGATTTTTTGCTAATGCATGACTACCACATCTGTTCGTCCTTGTTACTTAGCTTATATATAAATGGCATCAAAGTAATCACTAAAGCATACGCAACTATTTCAAAAGCTAAGACATTACCTTTAGGTACACCATATGATATTAACGGTACAATCAATAAAGATATAAATATAAATAGGATGAACATCTTAACTTCTTTTTAAAGGTAAACATTTTAAAAAAGGCCTCTATCCAACCCCATTTATAGCCACATTGCTGACAGGTTGGCATATGCAACAAACTCCTTTCAATTAAATCAATATTACAAATTATATCATTTATTCCTAAACTATCCTGACTAGTTTGTTGCATAAAGAAAAAGCTACCTTAAAGACAGCTCCGATCTTTTGCTAACACACCGGTTAGTTCATTAAGAAAATTATAATCGCTAACTTGAAAGATAATTATTTTGGTTATTATTCTCATAAATTCTTGAACTACTTCCCCAAGGATGGTATCCGTCACCTATATATGTGTATCCATATTTTTCATAGTAGCCAATGTGGTCAGTACAAAGGAAAACTTTATTGAATCCTGCTTTTTCAGCATCAGCTTTTGCACGTTTAAGTAGCTCTTTGCCTAAAGACCTACCACGATAGCTATTTTCAATATATAGGGCACATATCCACGGCCATAAATCCATCCGACTAATAAAATCATTGCTAATAAGTCCTGCGCAGCCAATAATTTCACCAGAGTCAATCATTAAATACCAAATAGGGAACGGACTATCCGTTGTTATGCTGTGTGTAATACAGTCCTCATATACTTTCATACTGTTTTCAGTTGCCCATTTGCACTGAAAATATTTAATTGCTTTTTCTTTATACTCTGGATGTTCTCTAACGCTAATAATTTGCATAGGACTTTCCCTTCGTTTTCTTATTTTATATAATTTTTTTGGCGCAACCCTTACTAAAGGTTCGCCCTACATTAATGTATTTAATTAATTTTTATTATTTTATCTTCATCCCAAATACGTTCCAAGATCACTTCATTATTAATACAGTTTATTTGAAAAACGTCAGGGTTACTAAGATTTTTCCAACACTCGAAATCAAAGTCACTATTATAATTCATTAACAGTAAGGATATTATATTTCCGTGACTGACGATTACTGTATTTTTAGTCCCACTTTTAAAGATTTCTTCTACAACATTTACGATTCGATTTTTCGCTTCTTGACTTGACTCTCCTCCTTCGAATTTTAATTCCATATCATTAAATGTTGCTTTTAGTTTTTCATACCAATCAGGTAAGTCCGTTGTGCTTAGTGTTCGTTCTGAGAGGCGTTCATCAATCTCTATTTTAATCTTTGTTTTCTCACATAATGGTTCTACTGATTGAATAGCACGCAAAAAGGGACTCGATATTATTCGGTCAAGTTTTGCATTACTGAAAAAATCAACTAAATATTTCGCTTGTTTCAAACCCTTTTCTGTTAACGGAGATTCCGAAGGTTGCCCTTGTGCTTCACAATGTCTGACAATGTAAATCTTCTTTTGCATACAGATCCTCCCACATAAGTAGTAGATACTAGTTTCTATATTTCTCTATAATTTTCCTTCTTGGATAATCTGCCCCTTTAGTTCCATAAGGAAAAGCTGCCTTATAGACAGCTCCGATATTCAGCTAATGCACCCCGATCCGTTCTTGAAACATAACCCTTCCATCACTAAAAAAATTTATAGTGTACACTTTGTTATTCATGGTTTCTTTATCGGGTAATATAAAAAAGTAATTCCCTTTTTATTTAATTCTTTACTCTTTTCCAATAACTCCACAACTTCCAATTTGTTTATAAAAGCTTGTATTTCATTAATGTCTGTAATGACTTGGAAGATACCCCATCCTCATCAACACCTTGCACTAATAATGTTGTATATTCATCTTCATGTGCTTCTCCCTTCAATAAAATAAGGTCAAGTCTTAGATAAAATGGGAGAGCGATTATTAAAAGGGCATTTTACAGACAAAAAATACGGCCAAAACCTGTAACGATATGAATTGTTTTTTTCGTTTTTCTTCCTAAAATATCCGCAAATACCCCGATTACAGCCGATTATCCTTGATTAAATGACCTGACTGGCATGTAAGCCCCAAATGATAACGCTTCCCTTCACTATCTCGGCCTTTTCCTTGTGAATGTCCTCTCTTCCCTTGAATCTAAATCTCAGCATGTTACGATAACAAGGTTAAAAAATACGAACGGAATTACGAACAATGAACTTTTAGGAGGGCATAATGTTGAGAGATAAAACTGTTGCATTTTTAGGAGCCGGTTCGATGGCAGAGTCGATGATTTCAGGAATTGTGCAGATTGGGAGCATACCAGCAGATAGAATTTATGTGACAAATCGCAGCAATCAATTACGACTCGAGGAAATGAATCACGTGTATGGAGTTCATGCGGTCCATCAGGATGCATTGCCATATGAAGAAGTTGATTTCTTTATTTTGGCAATGAAGCCCCAGGGAGCAGCAGATGCTCTTGATGCACTCAAAGATAAAATAAGGGTGGATCAAGTTGTAATTTCTGTTTTAGCGGGCATTTCCACTGAATTCATGGAAAATCATCTACAGCTTGGACAGCAGGTTGTGCGGTTGATGCCGAATACGTCGAGCATGATCCGGGAGTCGGCAACTGCGTTATGTTCGGGAAGACATACAGCGATGGACAATGTGATAGCAGTGAAAGAACTGTTAGGCTGTATGGGAAAAGTGTTCTTAATTGAAGAAGAGCATATGGATATTTTTACAGGAATTGCAGGAAGCGGACCTGCTTACTTCTATTATTTAATGGAGCATATGGAACACGCTGGCGTTAAAAAGGGTATGGATGAAGCGATGGTCCGTGAGATTGTCGCCCAAACGATTTTAGGCGCAGCCAAGATGATTATGGTGAACGACGAGACACCGGCAAGTCTCAGAGAGAAAGTCACTTCACCAAATGGAACGACGGCATCCGGACTTGATGCTTTACGGAAAAATAATGGCGGCAGAGCCATTTCACAGGCGATTCATCATGCAGCGAAACGATCGAAAGAGCTGAATGATGAGATGGCAGTAGCGTACAGGAAATCGATTAATCCCCCGAGAGTACTGGGGAACTTCTGTACCATAAAAGGACGGTGTCTAAGTTAATCATCTCCATAAATACACCATGGAGCCTCCTTAGGAAATTATATGTATCAAAAGATGTGGTTATCAAATAACAATCCTATCAAATAGTTAAGAAAAAATATAAACGTAAGAAAAACGGAGGAAAACATGAAGAGAATCCTTGAGTACATAGAGTTATTAATCCACTCAAAACCGCACCAATTCAATCTTTAACTGTTTTGAGATACAAAATCGAGTACATTATATACAGTCATATAAATTTATCTGTAAATTTCAGATGTACTTTATCTTTTGGACATAAAAACACCCCTTTAGAGGATATTATCCAAAGGGGTAAAACGGTGCAACTTTATTATAAACATCGTGACTTTATTTCAAAGCCAAATCATTTTCCCTTTAATTCAGCTAAATAGTGCCTTACGGCACTTTCAACTAGTTCATAAACCGTCCTATCATGAATGATTGCTTGTATTTTTAGTTCCTTCATAAGTTCAACATCCATATCGAATGAAGAACGTTTTCTTATAACGTTGGTTCGTTCTATGGTTGGTGCTGATTGTTCGTTCGTTTGTTTGACCTGTTCTTTACCACGTTTTATGCCAATGTTAGAACGTTGGTTGGTATCGTTAATAGGTTCTTTATTTACATTAGTTGAAACGTTCGCCTTTGCTTTCCCTGCTGTTGCAAAGTCATAAATAAGCTGCTCTTGTACCGTTTCCTCGTCACCTTCACCAACGAAATACCAGCCTTTTTCGCCTGAATTTCTATACTCATAACCAGCTTTTTTCAATGCTTTTCTTAGTAATTTTTCTGAAAGATGAACATCAGCCTTTTTGGCAATATTCGCTGGTGTATCAGTTTTAATTAATTCCAAGATTTCCCCGATTTTCATTTAGTGCGCTCACGGGAAAACCAATACTTTGTTTTGATATTTCGATAAGTCCCAATGTCTTTGATCAGATCGGCAATAAGATCATAACCGCAATATGTGTGCCTCATCGTGCTAAATTCATCTAATGTGACATAATCATCACTCTTTAATTCAACGTGACACTCTCCACAACAAATCGCCATATCAACACCTCCAAAAAGTATATTGATATATTCGTCGAAACTTGGTGGCTATCCTTCTTTCGTACAAAAAAACAGGTCTATTGACGGTTCATGTTTGTTAGAATTAGGCGCCTGTGTAGCTTTGAAAATAAGTTTGATAAAAAATACCTAACAAGCCCTTATTCTTTTCTTGTGATTAGTATACAGTTTTTATAATATAGTTTGATTATTTTTGGTTATCCTTAATGAACTAACGCACCAGTTAGTTTAAGTAGAAACTCTCACACTCTCTTATGTGTATCATAAAAAAGGATGGAACCAATGCGATTCCATCCTAAAAATCTTTATTGTTTGTGTTGCTTTTCCTCTTGTTGTTTATGCTTCTCTTCCTTTTGTTTGTGTTTCTTTTCCTCTTGTTGTTTAGGCTTCTCTTCCTTTTGTTTGTGTTTCTTTTCCTCTTGTTGTTTAGGCTTCTCTTCCTCTTGTTTATGTTTTTTACCCTCTTTATTTCCACCAATATCTAACGATTTTTCTTTATTATTTTTTGTAACTGGTGGAGCTTCTTCAGGATTTGCACCTTTAATGAACAGTTCATTATTCACCCGGTATACATCACTAGGCTGCTGGAAGCTACTTTGGTCTGTTCCAAACGCTTCCAGCATGGCCTTAAACATTTGGTGCGAGATTTTAGTTGAATTTCCATCCATATAATTACCTAGACCATTTTTAGTATATCCAGTCCAAACCGCCATAGTGTATTGCGGTGTATAACCAGCGAACCAACTATCATTTACCGCACCGGTTGGATATCCATATTGCGCTCTGGTTTTACTGTCAAAATTGGTTGTGCCAGTTTTTCCAGCCACATCTAGTCCATGGACATTTGCTGTTTTTCCTGTACCAGATTTTACGACTGTCCGTAACATATCCGTCACCAAATAAGCTGTGTAATCATGCATAGCACGTTTTGGCTTTGGAGTTAAATTAACAACTCTGCCATCAGGATAGACAACTTTACGAACAAAATGTGGTGTATTGTATTCACCGTTATTTCCAAAAGCACTATATGCCCCTGCCAACTCTAATGGATTAACCGTATTACTTCCAATCGCATATGATTCGTACACCTTATTATTATTAAAAGTAATACCCAGATTTTCTGCAAAATTTTGTGCTTTATCCATCCCTACATCTTGAAGGGTAAGAAGTGCTGGAATATTGTATGACCATTGAAGTGCTGTTCTAATCGACATCATTCCGTGATATTGATGATCCCAATTAGAAATAGACTGACCATTTGAGTAAGTTATCTCATGATCATTAATTTGGTGTGCTGTAGACCATTTTGAATTTTCAATAGCCGGACCATAATCAAAGACTGGCTTGAAAGTAGATCCTGGTTGACGTTTAATATCAACCGCAAAGTTGTTGCCTCGGAAGGAAGCTTTATATTGGTTTCGACCGCTTCCAATAGCTCGAACTTCTCCTGTTTTTGTATCTGAAAATACGAAGGCTCCTTGAAAATTGTCATTTGGATAAGAAATAATCGTATCGGTGTTCATTATTTTGTCCGCAAAGGTCTGAGCTTTTGGATCTAGCGTCGTATAAATAGATAATCCATCCGAACTGATATCTACATTTTTCAGTTTTCTTTCAACTTCTTTTACAACAGCGTCCAAAAACGCCTCGTACGGCATTCCTTGCTGTTTCGTTTTTGGAACAAGTCCTGCTGTAACTGAAACCTTCTTTGCATCCTCCAATTGCTTTTTCGTAATATACCCTTGTTTATACATAGCTTCTAAAACAATATTACGACGATTTGTTGCAGCTTTCACATGTTCAGGTTCAGTGGGATCGTAATTACTTGGACTCTGTGGGAGCCCCGCCAACATAGCGGCCTCCGGAAGCGTTAATTTATTTAGATGATCGGCATCGATTCCGTAGTAATTTTTGGCGGCAGCTGCTACACCATATGTCCCGTCTCCAAGGTATATCTTATTTAAATACATCATTAAGATTTGATGTTTGGAATACTTTTGCTCAAGCTGATAGGCCAAGCTCCATTCCTGTACCTTCCGCTTTATTGTTTTCTGAGGTGACAAAAAGGAGTTTTTAATGACCTGCTGTGTAATGGTACTTCCGCCTTGAGATCCGAAATCCCCTTTTAGGTTCTTGGAGATTGCTCTCGCAGTTCCTTTTATATCAATGCCATTGTGTTCATAAAAATGTGCATCCTCCGTGGCAATGAAAGCATGTTCCAACATTTTTGGAACTTGAGAATACTCAATTTTTGTCCGCTTTTCTTTACCATATTCGTAAAGGAAATTCCCGTTTTTATCGTATAATTTGGTAGAAAGCGGATCGACTAGTTTTGAAGCATCTATTTTAGGTGCATCCTTAATCATTGCTGCAACCGTAGCTGCCCCTATTCCAATTGAAACAACACCTAACAGTAAAAACCAAAGTAAAACTTTATTCAAAAAAGACCTTCTTTTAGGGGGATTTTTATCTTTTTTTTGATCTTGTTTTGTTTTTTCCACTTGTTTTCGTTCCTGACGAGAACGATACGTTTCTGACATTAATCTTCTCTCCCATATTCAAGCTATTCAACAAAATTTAAGAAAACTATGCAAAGAAATAACCTTTTATTTACTCACTAGCCATTGATGGTCAGTATGGTATTTATAACAATGCATTTCATGCAAAACCTGTATATAACGAATTAAGAAAGAATACTCTCCTTGGTCGGTTTTCGCAATAAAGTAATCACTTCGTACTATCTCATCTAATGCATCTTGTAGAACCTATTCCTTCTTTACATCTGGCCCTTTTAATATTTTTTCTCGTTTAATATCATTATCCAAGGTATAACAAACAATGACATATAGTGAACAAATAAAAAAAGACAGTGTACCACGCTGCCTCTTGTTGTATGGGTTAAAGAAAACAAAGAATTATTTATTCTTATCTAGTGAACAATTATTCTATGTTTTAATTCTGAATTCATATCTAAAACACCTATCACAATTTGATTATCTTCCGTCAATGTTATGTATCTGAAATAATCATCATCAGAAATCAACAAATCGGTGTCATTCGTCGTTTTTTCCATTTTGGCAAATACATCTACTGTGTACTCAAGGTGAAAAAAATCATCAAATCCCTTGCTTGAACTACCTACCCAGGTATACAGAAAATCTTTCAGTGTGATTTGTTCATTCACCGATAAGTGTTTCTTGAATTTTAACTTATCTACTGTGACGCTTATCATTTTTCAACACTCCTTAACGAGGATTAATTATATACAATGAAGTCTCCTCCAACAATGCTATTTGTATAACAATCCGTTTACAGTTTAGTTACTATAGGGGTACCGCCACATCGCCATTAAGCTAAGAAAAAGGATTATCCCCAAAACGAAAAAATATGCTATTCTTTGTAAATGCTGCTGAAAAGAAAATTCCATATCATTTATAAATTTTAGAGAATAGGCATTTAAATAAATTAGGAGGAAGAAGCCGTTGAAGACTAGTATCATCATTATCGATGACCATCAGCTTTTCCGTGAAGGCGTTAAGCGTATATTAGATTTTGAATCATCCTTTGATGTTGTTGCCGAAGGCGATGACGGAAGCGAGGCTATGGATCTTGTTAGTACACACAAACCAGATGTCGTTATCCTGGATATCAACATGCGGAATATGAACGGTGTCGAAGCAACTAAAATGATTGTAAACCGTTACCCTGAAACGAAAGTCATCATTTTATCGATTCATGATGATGAAAACTATGTACAGCATGCATTGAAAACAGGAGCACAAGGTTATCTGTTGAAAGAAATGGACGCAGATGCGTTAATTGATGCTGTTCGTGTAGTCGCAGAAGGTGGCTCATACCTTCATCCGAAGGTGACACATAATCTAGTCAAAGAATATCGCCGTTTAGCTACTGATCGTGATTCAGTGCATGCTGTAGAGATCAGAAGACCGCTTCACCTATTGACTCGACGCGAGTGTGAAGTTCTTCAAATTTTAGCATACGGAAAAAGCAACCGTGCCATCGGCGAAACTTTATACATCAGTGAAAAAACAGTAAAAAACCATGTGACTAACATTCTTCAAAAAATGATTGTAAACGACCGTACACAAGCTGTTGTTCTAGCTATTAAAAACGGATGGGTAGAAGTGAAATAATTTCAACTTATGTTAAGTCCGGCTCTTCAGTTTTCGCAATGCGTGCTGAAGAGGCGGGCTTTTCTCGAAACGATCCTCAGAAACAAGAACTAGCAAAATATATAGAATACTATAAACACAAACGAATCAAGGCAAATTAAAAGGCATGAGCCCGGTACAATACCGAGCTCATGCCCAACGGGCTGCCCAACGGGCTGCCTAACGAAATAACCTGTCTAACTTTATGGAGTCAGTTCAACGTTAAGGAATCGACTTTTTTTACTTTTTCTTAAGGAACTAACGCACCCGTTAGTTCCAAAAAAATTGTTTAAAAAAGTTTAAGAAGTTCATTTTCTAATATTGCTTCAAACCCTTTTTGCTTAAAACTATCAACTTCTTAAAAACGGTTATAACCAGTAGATTTATGCTGTTTTTATAGCCTTATTTTCACTATTTGTACTATATTGTACAAACATTTTTTCTATTAATGAATAAAATAATTTGAAAATTAAAAAAGAGGTGATTAAAATAAACCCGTTTAATCCTATTCAACATTGTAAACCTTTTAAAGATACCACATATTCTCATAACAAATGTGACCATAAGAAACACGATGATTGTTGTAAGAAAAAATGCTGCAATGATGACCATCACTTTGATTTTTGTAAGAAAAAACGCTGCGATGATGACCATCACTTTGATTTTTGTAAGAAAAAATGCTGCAATGATGACCATCACTTTGTTTGTTGTAAGAAGAAACACATTTGGTGAATTTTGGTAATTAGTGGTTTGTTAAATGGAAAGTGCTTTGATCCAGTACTTGATCAAGGTACTTTTTTTATATATTACCAAATATAGTTTATATAAAAAATACGAATTTCTTGAACTACCTGCCCCGTTAGTTCCATAAGAAAAAGCTGCCTTAAAGACAGCTCTGATCTTCAGCTAACGCACCCGGTAGTTTAACAATGAACAACTGGAAAATTAAATACTTTTTAGTATCTTTGCTGGGTTTCCAGCCACTATTGTATTGGCAGGAACATCTTTTGTAACAACAGAACCAGCAGCAACAATTGAATTATCTCCAATAGTGACTCCAGCCAGGATTATGCAACTTCCGCCAATCCATACATCGTTTCCAATTATAATTGGTATTCCATATCCACTCTTGTTCCTATCCTTGGGTTCGATTGAATGACCAGCCGTATATATCCCTACATTGGGGCCTATCATACAGTTGTCACCAACCCTAACTTCTGCCATATCTAAAATAGTGCAGTTATAGCCAGCATAGAAATTATCGCCAACGTGGATATTGTAGCCTAAATCGCAATGGAAATTGTGTTCAATACTAGGAGCAACACCTACAGTACCAAACAAATTCTTTATAGTTTCTTCTCTTTTTGAGAAATCTTCTATAGCACTATTGTTAAATTCTTGAACAAGTTTATGAGCACGAATATTTTTTAATTTTAGTTCCTCTGTTCCTCGTTCATAATAGATTTTCTCTTTATCGTTCATACCTAATTTCCCCCTTTCAGTTAGTACAAATGCTACCATAATCTTCAACTAACCTGCCCCGTTAGTTCTATTAGCAACCTCGATAAGTTAAAAAAATAAACACTTTCTACCTAAGGAAAGGTTTGTTAGATAAGACTGATTATTTCAATTTAAGTATTATTTTTCCCTTTGCTCTTCCAGTCTCTGCATACTCCAATGCTTTTTGGGCATCTTCGAAAATAAAAACCTTATCAAGTGTAGGCTTAATTACTTCTGACTCTAACATTTCTGTTAAAATTTTCAACTGCTCTCCACTATGCTTCATAAAAAGAAACGTGTATTGGACATTATGTTTTTTTTCTAGCTTCATAAGTTTATAACTTGCAATGGAAAATAAGGTTTTTTTTAATGAGCTAAATCCGTTTTCTTTAGCAAAGCGACCATTCGGGATTCCAGATATAGAAACAATCTTTCCTCCTTTTTTTAATGTTACAAATGATTTCTCTAACGTCGCCCCCCCAATGGTATCAAGAACTGCGTTGTAGTCACGAATCGAATGTTCGAACTTTTCTGTCTTGTAATTAATAACTTCGTCAGCGCCAAGAGATTTTACCAAATCACTACCATCACTAGCTGTAGTTGCGACAAAAGCACCTATATGTTTTGCAAGTTGGATAGCAAATGTTCCTACTCCCCCTGATCCTGCATGTATTAATATTTTATGTCCTTTTTCAATTCGCAGAATATCATGTAAAGCTTGGTAGGATGTCAATCCGACTAGAGGGATGGAGGCGGCTTCTTCAAAACTTAAATTTTTAGGTTTTAATGCAATATCTTCTTGGTTAACAGAGAGATATTCAGTAAAAGTTCCCATTTTATTTGCTCTAGGTCGACCATATACCTCATCACCGACTTTAAACTTCGTGACACTAGTACCTACTTCAACAATTTTTCCAGAAAAATCGTTTCCTAAAATTAACGGCATCTTGTACTTCAATAGTAATTTTAATTCACCTTTTCGAATTTTTGTATCAAGAGGATTTATACTTGCCGCATATATCTCAACTAAGACCTCATCATTATTTATTTTGGGCATAGGGAAGTCTAAAAAATTTGGTTTTTTACCGTAGTTTTCAATTGCTAAAGCTTTCATTACAATCCTCCACATTTTTATTTAACGCACATGTATCTTTTCATAACGAACCCTAAGAAAAAAGATTATGAATATCCCTAGATGGGGATATTCATATTAAATAAATTATTTTAAGAAAGGATAATCTGTATAACCTTCTTTTCCCCCTGCATAGAGCGTGTTTTTATCAGGTTCGTTTAGGGGAGCACCTGATTGAATCCGTTCTACAAAGTCTGGATTAGCTAGTACCCAAGTGCCAACTGGGACAACATCTGCAAAATTATTATCTACATCAGACGAAAGTTGATCTAGAGGACGACCTGGACGGTTAACAAGAAGTGATTGATCCCAAAGTTGTCGCACATCTTTTAGGAATTGCTCGTTTCCGAAGTGCATTAAATGCAGATATGCAAGGTTAAGCTTATTTAATTCACTTATTAAATAGCGATACATCTCAAGGCTATTTTCCCCCTCATCAATGCCTTGCAGTGTTCCTTGAGGAGAAAAACGGATGCCTGTTCTTTCTGCTCCTATTTCATCAACAACTGCTTTAGCTACTTCAATAGCGAATCGAGAACGCCCCTCAATCGTACCACCGTATGCATCTTGACGATGATTGGAGTTTTCACTAAGGAATTGTTGGATCAGATAACCATTCGCTCCGTGAATTTCAACTCCGTCTGCACCAGCTTCAATTGCTGAACGTGCTGCTAAACGAAACTCATTGATAACATCTTTTATCTCAAGCTCACTCAATTCTCTTGGTGTTGGAATTTCTTTCATTCCTTCTGCCGTGAAAATTTCTACTCCAGGTGCAATAGCTGACGGTGCAACTGCTTGGCGGTGGTGAGGTGTGTTATCAGGGTGTGATACACGTCCCACATGCATAAGCTGAACAAAAATATGACCGCCTTCACTATGAACTTTAGTAGTTACTTTTTTCCACCCTTTAATATGATTTTCTGTATAAATACCAGGTGTATTAGTGTAACCTTGCCCATCATCTGAAGGTTGGGTTCCTTCGCTTATAATTAAACCGACTGAAGCACGCTGACCATAGTACTCTGCTATTGAATCGCTCGGTGTACCATCTGGTAAAGCTCTACTTCTAGTCATCGGAGCCATTCCTATACGATTTTTCAAGTCAATGTTTCCGATACGAACTTTTTCAAATAATCTGCTCATATGAATACTCCTTTTTAATAAGAATTAGAATCAAGGAATGAATTTACGTGTTCTGCAAATAGTTCTGGAAATTGAAACAGGTGCCCGTGACCAGAATCAGGATATATAATCAGCTGTGCTTTGGGTAATTTCTCTGTTAAGATATAACTGTTTTTAGTCGGTACCATCACATCATTAACACCATTAGTAACAAGTACAGGGTGTTTGATGTTTTGTAACCATTCATAATCATGATTGGATTTTTGTTTAGCCCATTTTGCAATGGCTTGTAATTGTGCCTCTTTTACTTGTTCTGAACTGTTTACTTTTTTCTGATTAAAAATTCTTTGTAGTGAAGCCATTCCTGCAGATTTACTTGTTTCGGTTTGTCCGTAGAAAAAGAACATAAAATCATTTATTCCATCTTCTTCCGTTCCGCCGTGACGATTCATTCTTTCAAAAATCTCTGGATTTGGATTAATACCAGATTCAGGCGAAGTACCTGCCATAATAATTTTTCTTACTAAATCTCCCTCTTGTAAAGCTAGCTCTTGTGCAACCATGCCACCAATGGAAAAACCAAGAATGTCAACTTGTTCTAATCCAAGAGTTTTTATAAATGTTGCTGTATCTTTTGCCATATCAGCAATTGTAGTAGGCGTTAGTCCATCGGTCTCACCAACCCCTTTATTGTCAAACAAGATTACTGGGCGTGTATTTGCAATAGGTTCAAGCATGTTTGGATCCCAGTTTTCCATCGTTCCTCTAAAGTGAACAAGAAATACTACTGGTATACCATCTTGTGTACCAAATTTTCTATATGCGTAACGAGTTCCATCTGCTTCAATAAATTCTGATTCTGTTGGTATTTTAAAGTTAGTCATTATTGTGTTCCTCCTTAGACATTTAAAAACTGTTTTATAAGTATGCATTATGATGGTTTGTTTCATGTTATTTTTAGAATGAACGTTCTAGAAAGGGTAAAAAAAAGAAAGCTAGTCCAACACTGAAAGTGCTAGGGTGATGATGCCTTCTAATTCTTTTTTATTGTAATTAGTTTTTATTAGTACTCTTATACCTACCAAATTGTTGTGTAAGAAACGAGATGTGTTATCAGAATCGATTTCTTTTGATAGCTCTCCACTAGTCTGGCCCCGTTTTATAAGGTTATTAAACATATCTTCAGTACGGTTAAACATTTTTGTAACTATGCGTCCAATTTCTTTGTCCAGCAAAGATAATTCTATGGCTGCATTTACTGATAGACAACCTTTTGGGTATTGTTCAATGGAATTCAGTACGAAAATAAACACATCACGTATCGTCTGTTTAATGGATGAAGTGCTACTAATTATGCTTTCCATCTCATTGACGATGAGCTCTTCATAGTGATTAAGGGAAGCTAAAAACAATGAACGCTTGTCACCAAATGTATCATATATACTCCTGCGGTGTATTCCCATATGATCCACCAAATCTTGCATGGATGTTTTTTCATAACCCTGTTCCCAGAAAAGCTCCATTGCTTTTCTTAATACAGCTTTTTCGTCAAACTCTTTACTTCTAGCCATTTTATTTCTCCTTTAAAAAATCCATGAACCAATACTAACAAAAACAAACGTCATAATCCATTATAGAATGAACGTTCTAAAATAAACACATGAATTTCAAACCATGATTAAATAATACCCTTTTTAGAACGATTAGTAAAGAATTATAAATACCCAATAATCCCCAACACATTTGCTACATATGACAATGTTATCCTTTAACTTTCACCTAGGGGTACCGCCAAGCATTTCTTTATTCGTTTAGTTTCTTCAGGAATGTTTTCTTCCACTGTACAATTAATGGATCAAACTCTTTTACAGATGCACTCATACCAAATAAACAAGAAACAGCAATTAGAAAAAAACATCTGAGCCCTTACTCAACCAAACTGCCCCTTTAGTTGCATAAAGAAAAAGCTGCCTTAAAGACAGATCCGATCTTCAGCTAACGCACTAGTTAGTTTAAGTGAGGGACATCACAAACAGAATATTAATTCATCTTAACAATATTTTATTTTATTAGGCTATGTTAAAAACTTTGGTTGAATGAAAAAACGCAAAAGATTTGGTTAATTTTAAATTTTAATGGTGGTAGTAAATATTCTATTAGCTATTTTAAAATTTGAAAACGTATATTAGCAAAGCAGTATTCGTTTCTGTGATAAGAAAAAAGTGTAACAACTTGTTTATATTTCAAGTTATCAAATCATACTAAATTAATCCTTTTTTGAACTTAATCTTTCTAACTTTTCTTTATTAATGATATAATATTTTCTTCCTTTTTTTTCTAATAATCCTTCTTCATGGAATTGGTTAAGTGTGTACAATAAATGTCGATAGCTTACCCCCACGTATTCTGCTGTTTCGGTATGCTTCTCTTGAAAGCATCCATCGTTTTCTATTTGAAGAATATATTTGGCCAATCGATTTTTGAATTCATAATCCTGCATATCTGTGTAATGATCCGTTCTTTTAAGTAATTTATCACCTAAATATTTTGATAAATTATGGAGGAAACGATTGTCATTTAACAGATGCTCTTTCGATGAAGCCAATGGAACCGCTAAGCAAGTGCAGTCATTTATAGCCACAACATCTTTTAAACTCTTTTCCACCTCAATCAAGGATAATTCACCAATAAAATCATCTTTCTTTAGAAACTGAATCAGCGCACGTTTTCCATTTTCGTGTACTATATATATTTTTGCCCGCCCATCCAATAATAAAAATAAGTACTGAATATCTTCATCAAAGCGCACTATATATTCATTTGAAGAAAACTTACAAATAAAAGCCTGATGTAAAACTGCTTTCGGAAAAGTTTCTTGAATATCATTATATATATCCACAAAATTTTCAGCGTAATCCTTCAAATTGATTTTTTCCATTTTATCACCTCAATATGAGATATCTCCTATTATTATATTGTTCCTTTCGATATATTACTACCAAGAGGTGGATAGGAATGAACAAATACAAACATATTATTTTTGACTTAGATGATACGATACTTGATTTTCAAGATTCAGAAGAAAAGGCTTTAAAACAAATTATTACGCTGTACGAGTTGCCCTATAACAAACAATCAATTGCATGTTATAAGCGCATTAATGATGGATTATGGCATCAATTAGAGGAAGGCTTGATTTCTCGTGAAGAAGTGCTGACAACGCGTTTTTCACTTTTTTTAAAGGAATTTCAAATAGATGAAAACGGAGCAAAAGTTGAAGCTATGTACCGTGAGCATTTAAACCAAGGACATAAGGCCATCACCCATGCACATGAATTATTAAATGCTTTAAGTAAGCAAGATTATAAATTATATATTGGAACAAACGGTGTAGGAAATACTCAAAGAAAAAGATTATTAGGTGCCAAGCTACAAGGTTATTTTGAACAACTTTTTATCTCCGAAGAAATTGGTTATGAAAAACCGAATCCCCAATTCTTTTACTATATTTTTGATGCCCTGCATACAAGCAGTAAAGAAGAATTTTTAATGATAGGTGATCGTTTAACATCGGATATTCAAGGAGCTATCAATGTCGGAATTGATTGTGTATGGTTTAACCCTAAGAGAAGCATGCCTAAATCATGTTCACCTAAGAGCACATATACGATACCAAATTTAATGCAAATAATGGACTTATTAGAGGAATAATCATGAAAAAAGTAATTCAATCGATTCTACTCTATATAGTAAGTGCTATTGGCATTAGTCTTACATTAAAAGCTGATGTTGGTGTCAGCAGTTTTAATGCGATGAATTTATCAATATCTGAATGGACTTCCATCAAAGTTGGCACAATTACATTCATTGCAAATCTCATTTTTCTATTCGGTTATATCTGCCTATGCGAAAAAAAGGATTTTAGAAAATTCACTTTGATGTTCATTTCCAGCTTGTTCTTTGGAATGGTTATTAATTTTTTCCTCTATACTATTTTCGGTACGATTTACGTAGAGAATTATTTAGTAAGAATCGGACTATTTATTTTCGGTGCGATACTAGCCGGTGGAACAACAGGCATTATTTTATCATTAGATATTATTCCTTTTCCTATTGAAAGTTTATGTTTACGAATAGCTGAGTTAACAAAACGCCCTTTCTCTCAATACAGATATTGTGTCGATTTATTCTCCATTATTCTATCAATAACAATATCACTACTATACAATTTACCAATCAATATTCGTGAAGGAACGATTATCAGCTTCTTCTTATTGTCCGGCATTATTTCATATACACGATTGAAATTTAAAAACTATCAACAGAAACCACAAACTCAATAAATAGCATAACTAAAAAATAACCTCTTACGGTTGAGAATCCAAAGAGGTTATTTTTATCAAGCTTTAATATAAATTATCGAACTTTATTCTAAATGATCAATCTTTTTTGTAACACTACAGTTACACTAACCTCCCTCAATAAACTAAACACAATCTCACGATTGCTTTAGAATTCTTAGGATTTCATAGTCATATCATTAACCGTTATCTATGTAAGCTCGGCAT
>NZ_JBWCCL010000019.1:0-57123 GCF_056279465.1 Peribacillus sp. TE19612
GAAATGTTTGACTTGCTCATTTGCTTTTTTGATAGTGTGTGCTCACTTAAAATTTAACGTTGGCGCTTTGTTTTGTTCAGTTTTCAAAGAGCAATGTCTTTCGGAACAGCTTATTTATAATAACATTTCCTTTACTCTGAGTCAACAACTTTTTTAAAAACTTTTTAAAGTTTGTAATCTGTTTGCAACTCGTTCGTAACGACAGATATAAATATAACACCATTACGTTAACTGTGCAATACCTTTTATAAAGTTTTTTTGAGATAATGTTGTTTTTCTTTCAAACCCCAGAATTCGTACTATATAAAAGATATGAAATTATAATTAAAAAACAAAAACCGAATTGGACTTACCAGGATCAGAGGTTGCCCCCAATGATCCCAGCCATCCGAATTCGGCATGCAATCAAAACTCATTTTACTTATATTAGCGATGTCTCATTAAAGGGAATAGCAGGACGTCACGTATGGAAGGAGAATTGGTCAATAGCATAACCAAACGGTCAACACCAATTCCGAGTCCGCCAGTAGGCGGCATTCCGTACTCTAACGCCTCCAGGAAATCTTCATCCATTTCATGAGCTTCATCATTACCTTGCTCTCGTTCTTTTAATTGAGCTTCAAAGCGTTGACGTTGATCAATCGGGTCATTAAGTTCAGTGAACGCATTTGCATGCTCCCTACCTACAATGAATAACTCAAAACGATCTGTGAAACGGGAATCTTCCGGATTTTTCTTTGCTAAAGGAGAGATTTCCACTGGATGTCCATAGATGAATGTAGGTTGAATTAACTTATCTTCCACCTTTTGTTCAAAGAATTCATTTACGATATGGCCGAATTCCATGGATTCCTTAATTTCAATCCCATTTTCTTTAGCAAGCTGCTGGGCTTCTTCTTTACTCATTTCATTCCAGAAGTCCACACCGGTATATTCTTTTACAGCGTCAACCATGTGAAGTCGTTTCCATTCCGGTTTTAACTCTATCTCATACTCCCCATACTGGATGGTAGTCGTGCCCAGAACTTCCTGAGCAATATGGGCAATCAGGTTTTCCGTTAAACTCATGATATCTTGGTAATCCGCATAAGCCTCGTATAATTCAATCAATGTGAATTCAGGGTTGTGTCTTGTGGATACCCCTTCATTTCTGAAAACCCGGCCAATTTCATAAACTTTCTCCAATCCGCCAACGATCAAGCGTTTTAGATGAAGTTCAATGGCAATCCTTAAATTCAAAGGCATATCCAAAGCATTATGGTGAGTAAGGAATGGGCGTGCAGCTGCTCCACCAGCAACAGAGTGCAATAGCGGCGTCTCCACTTCAAGGTACCCATGATCATCCAAATACCTTCTCATGGCTTGTACAATGCGACTGCGCATGATCAACGTATTTTTGCTTTCCTCATTTGTAATTAAATCGACATAACGTTTTCGGTAACGCTCTTCAACATCCTTTAGGCCATGAAATTTATCAGGCAACGGGCGAAGCGCTTTAGCAAGGAAAACATATTCTTTAGCTTTAATGGAAAGTTCCCCGACTTTAGTTTTGAAAATAACGCCAGTTACTCCTACGATGTCGCCAAGATCCGTTTGATTGAAAATTTGGTAAGAATCTTCACCTATGTTATCTAAACGGACGTAGATTTGGATTTGACCGCTAATATCCTGGATATGGGCAAATCCCGCTTTCCCTTTTCCTCGCTTCGTCATGACACGGCCAGCGATCGTAACTTCAATTTCTTTTTCTTCAAGATCTTCCTTTTCTAATTCACCATAAGCACTGATTATCTCTTGAGTGTTATGTGTGCGCTCGAATCTGCTCCCGAAAGGGTCTTGTCCATTATCCATCATAGCCTGCATTTTATCGCGCCTTACCTGCAGTTGGTCATTCAATTCTTCATGACTCACGAAAATCATCTCCATCTTTATTAATAAATGCTTTATATAATTAATCAGAAATTCTTTTGCATACATATTTATTCTTACATAAAGTTAAGGAATTCAACAGCTTTTTATCATAAAACATTGTTTATGTACATATAAAAACTGCCAGGATTACTGGCAGTTAAGATAAGCGTATTATAGGAAAATAGGAAGGTGATGTCAAATTCAGACCATTTGGATATTTTGTTGCTTCGCTTCCACTTCATCAACAAGTCCATAAAGAAGCGTAACAACATCTTCCCTTGTTTCACAATCATTAATTCCTTTGCGAGCCGTAGCATTCCCTTTAACACCCTTTAAATACCAAGAAGCATGCTTACGCATTTCGCGAACGGCGACATTTTCATTTTTCAACGCAATCAGACGATCCATATGAAGCACGCAAACATCCATCTTTTCACGAACTGAAGGCTCATCCATCAGTTGACCGGTTTCAAGATATTTTACAGTCCGGTAAATCATCCACGGGTTACCTAGAGCTGCACGGCCGATCATGACTCCATCAACACCCGTTTCCTTCAGCATTCTTTCCGCATCCTGTGGAGTTTCCACATCACCGTTACCGATAAGGGGGATATTAATCGATTTCTTCACTTCACGTATGATGTCCCAGTTAGCTTTTCCTTCATACATTTGAACACGTGTTCTGCCATGCATGGAAACAGCTTTACCACCTGCGCGTTCAACAGCCTGAGCATTTTGAATCGCAAAAACGTGTTCATCATCCCAGCCTATGCGCATTTTTACCGTTACCGGCTTTTCAACTGCATCAACCACCGCTGAAACCATCTCATAAATTTTGTTTGGATCGAGAAGCCACTTCGCACCCGCATCACATTTAGTGATTTTAGGGACAGGACAGCCCATGTTGATATCGATGATGTCAGCAGTTGTATTTTTATCTACAAATTGCGCAGCTTCAACCAAAGATTTCTTCTCACCGCCAAAGATTTGCAAACTTAACGGCTTTTCTCTTTCATCTATATAAAGCATATTCATCGTTCTAGCATTTTTAAGAACGATTCCCTTGTCACTGACCATCTCCGCACAAACAAGACCAGCTCCAAATTCCTTGACAGTCAAGCGGAATGCCGAGTTACAGACTCCCGCCATCGGTGCCAGCACTACCTGGTTCTTCATTTCTATATCGCCTATTCTTAACACCTTGTGACCCCCTATAACATTCTTTCATTTATCCTCAGGTGGCTGAAGCTCCTCAATGGAAATATGAAGAATTTCCGCCACTTCCAGTAAAAATGCTTCTGAAGGGTTACGGTTCCCTCGTTCAACTTCTCCCAGCAAGGAAACGGAAACACCTATCTCCCTCGCAAACCCTTCCTGGGTATAACCCTTTAACTTTCGAAAAGCGCGAATACGCCTTCCCCATTTTTCACCTTCCATAATCGAACTCCTTCTTTATCCGAAATCTGTTCAAGCAGGTCGCTCAAAGGTGCATGCATTTGTGGAAGTGATATATCTGGGTCCACTTCCATTAAAGGCACGATAACAAAAGCCCTCTCGTGCATACGAGGGTGCGGGACTGACAGAATCTCTGTCTCAATATTTTCATGATTATATAACAAAATGTCAAGGTCTAAAGTACGAGGACCCCACCTAATTTCCCTTTTTCTCCCTAAATCCTGTTCAATTTTCATACAAGCGTGAAGTAATTGTTCGGCTTCTAAATCGGTTTTCACTTTAAGGACAGCATTTAAAAAACAGTCCTGGTCTTCATATCCTATCGGGTCCGTTTCATAAAATGAGGAGCATGACACCAATTTGATATGCGGGCTTTCAGACAATAATTGGAAAGCCTTTCTGAATGTTTCAAGGCGATCACCTAAATTCGACCCTATTGAAAGGTAAGCAATATTTCTCACAATCAGCGTCCCCTTACAATCTCTATAGCAACCGAATCATAGTGACCCGCTATTGGAGGATCTGGTTTATAAACCTTGACGGTGCATGTCTCGATGGAAGAATATTTATTAAGCAGTTCAGAGGCGATTTTTTCAGCGACAGCTTCCACTAACTTAAAAGGTTCTCCCTCAACAACATTTTTACACACTTCATATAACTCGCCATAGTTGATTGAGTCTTCAAGGTTGTCACTCTTTCCTGCCTTGGCTAAATCAGTCTGGACGATTAAATCCACTTTAAATCGCTGACCAAGCTTCGTTTCTTCCGGAAAAACTCCATGATAACCGTAAAACTCCATTTTATTCACATATATCTTATCCATATCATTCACCTTTTCCTAAAAGAGCATCCATCATCTTTGCAGTCCGTGCCATTTCCTTCACATCATGTACGCGAACCATTTGACAGCCTTGTTGAATGCCATGACAGATTGTGGCGGCCGTTCCTTCCATTCGCTCACTAGGCGGCAGGTCCAGAACATGTCCAATCATGGACTTTCTTGATGTGGCTAACAGAACTGGATAACCTAACGATACCAGCTTATCAAGATTCCTCATCATTTCTAAATTTAACTTTAAATCTTTCGCAAAGCCAATTCCTGGATCGAGTATGATGTTTTCATCCTTGACACCTGCATCCTTCACCAACATGATGCTTTCGAATATATCTTGAAGTACATCCCGAACAAAATGTCCATATTCCATATTACCCCTGTTATGCATCAAGATGATCGGCACCTTATATTCCGCAGCAACCTTCGACATCAAGGAATCGGCTTTACCTCCCCAAATGTCATTTAATATATGGGCTCCTGCTTTTACCGCCGCTTCCGCCACTCTTGATTTATACGTATCGACCGATATTGGAACCTCAATATTACGGGATATGGCCTCTATAATCGGGGCGACTCTCTCTATCTCCTCTTCCTCCGATATCCTCTCATAATTAGGTCGGGTGGACTCTCCGCCTACATCCAATATATCCGCTCCATCGTTGACCATCCGTTCGGCATGCTTCAAAGCAGCATCTATCCGATTATATTTCCCGCCATCCGAAAAGGAGTCCGGGGTAACATTCAAAATCCCCATAATTAAGGTTTTATTGCTGTAATCCAAATCAAATGAACCGCATTTTATTTTTGACGCTCCAGCTAATGACATCCAACGTTCTCCTTCACTTAAAGAAATCTATATATACGAGTTTACCCATTTACACAGGCATAGTGCAAGCTCCATGAAGATTCGGAACACCTCTGCAGACATTACTGCAAAAAGAAAAGCAAAGCCCCTAAGGAACTTCGCTTCTCATTTTTAGCGTCTTGTCTTACTCAAAGTTATATAATGGCGTACTTAAGTAGCGTTCACCATTACTTGGTATGATGGCAAGTACCTTTTTGCCTTTTCCCAGTTTGTCAGCCACTTTAATGGCAGCTGCGATTGCACCTCCAGAAGAAATTCCGCCAAGGATTCCTTCTTCTTTTGCTGCGCGGCGTGCATAATCAAAAGATTCCTCTGTATTGACTTGAATGATTTCGTCATAGAGATCTGTATTCAATATACTTGGAATGAAGCCTGCTCCGATTCCTTGGATTTTATGAGGTCCTGGAGTCCCGCCCGATAATACTGGGGAATCGGCAGGTTCAACAGCGTAAATTTTAATGTCAGGGAATTTCTGACGCAGGACTTCACCGGCACCTGTAATGGTTCCGCCAGTACCGATTCCGGCAACGAATGCATCCAGTCCTTCATCTCCAAAGGCTTCAACGATTTCAGGGCCTGTAGTGTTCCGATGTACTTCAGGGTTGGCTTCATTTTCGAATTGCTGTGGAATGAAGTAACCTTTTTCTTTAGAAAGCTCAGTCGCCTTTGCGATTGCACCCTTCATTCCTTCAGGCCCAGGAGTAAGAACTAATTCTGCGCCATAAGCGCGAAGCAAGTTACGGCGTTCCAAGCTCATCGTCTCCGGCATAACCAGAATTGATTTATAGCCCTTTGCCGCAGCTACCATCGCCAGGCCTATTCCAGTATTTCCGCTTGTAGGTTCAATGATCGTATCACCTGGCTTAAGGGTACCATTTTTTTCTGCCGCTTCGATCATCGCAAGGGCGATACGGTCTTTTACACTGCTGCCTGGGTTAAAGTACTCAAGTTTCAAATAAATATCTGCACTGTTTTCATTTTGAAGCTTGTTTAACTTAACAATAGGTGTTTGTCCAATTAAATCGATTACAGAATTAGCTATACGTGCCATTTTCTCCACTCCCTTATCATTTCAATACCGAGTATGTTTATTGGTTTTATAATTTTAAAGTTACCAGTTTTAATAGTTCATTGTCAATGATTATATACTATATTCTAAATTTTCTCACACAACCATTGACCTACTTTTCTTCCTTCAATCCATAAAACCATTCTACATCAAATTCGTCCCAGAAAATTTTCCCTGAGACCGGTGCCTGAATCTGTTCAAGAGCTATTTGGCGGTGAATCTTGTCTTTAACTTCTTCATATTCATATTGTTTGCCCTCTATTCTTTCATGCAGGTAGAGAACGGCCCAGCCATCCTCCGTTTGGATTGCATCACTCCACTTTTTCACCTTCAATTTCTCAGCAGCGGTAATGTATTCCTTGGATACTTGCTCGTTATCCTGTGATATATAACCCATGTCGCCCCCTTGATTGGCAGTAAATTCATCAAGGGACTTTTCCATCGCCAAGACATCAAAGGAGACACCTTTCTCCAGTTCACGTATGACTTGGTCTGCCTGCTTTTTTGTAGACGTGGTAATATGGGAAATATGGAAAGCAGTAGGGATTTTATAGATATCCTTATTATTATCATAATAATTCCGCATTGCCGTTTTGGAAACCGAAACGTCCCTGGTGAGGAGCTTCTCGAGGAGGAGACTCGACTGAATTTCCTGCCTCAATTGATCGTTACTTTTATTAAGGTTCTGACCGGCAGTCCCATACATCGTTTTCATCATTTTAAGTTCCCGATCTAGCTCTTCATCCGAAATTTTCACTTTGTATTTTTCAGCTGCCTGTTTCACTACCTCTTTATCGACCATTTCCTCAAGTACATCTTCCCCATATCTTTTTTCGAGCTCATTCATCCATGCGTCCCGGGAAATATCCTTCGACCCGACCTTCGCGGCCGTTTCTTCCCCAATGACGGTTTTTGAAATGATTAGTGGTTTTATGACAAAGATAATGATAGTCAATAGGTTCAACAAGGCAAGGCCAGCAATAATTGCCCGAAGCTTGTGTTTTGGCAAACCCTTATCCCCCGTACATTATTTTTTGGTTTCCGCTTCCAGTTCCTCAAGTTGTTCCTTAGAGAATTGGTAGGTCTGATTACAAAAATGACAATGCGCCTCCGCTTGTCCGTCTGTCTCAATAATATCCCGAATCTCAGCCTGCCCCAGGCTGATCAATGCATTCGCTATTCTTTCCCTTGAACATTGACAGGAGAACTGGACATCCACTTTTTCTAATATATTCACATTGCCCTCACCTAAAATTTCGGTTAGGATTTCTTCAGGAGTCATGCCGTTTTGAATCATCTTGGAAACTGGAGTAATCGTGCTTAGTCTTTTTTCGATTTTGGAAATCGTATCATCGGATGTACCCGGCATCAACTGAATGATAAATCCGCCCGCTGCAAGGATTGAATTATCCGGATTTACCAGGACTCCAACCCCCACTGAAGAAGGCACCTGTTCGGAAGTAACAAAGTAATAAGTGAAATCTTCACCCAGTTCTCCCGATACAAGCGGTACTTGCCCTGAAAAGTAATCACGAAGACCAATATCTTTCACAACAGTCAACAATCCATCGGTACCCACTGCTTTCCTGACATCCAGCTTACCTTGCTCATTCAAATCAAAGTGGGTTTGCGGATGAGTGACATACCCGCGGACTTCTCCCTTTGCATTGCTGTCGACCAGGATGGATCCAATTGGACCACCGCCCTCGATTTTAATCGTCAGCTTTTCTTCACCTTTTAACATTCCACCCATCATAACGCCTGCCGTCATAGCCCGTCCAAGGGCAGCCGAAGCAGTAGGCCATGTATAATGGCGTCGCTGAGCTTCTCCTACGGTGTCTGTTGTTGAAACAGCATATGCACGAACCTGTCCTTCATAACCTAACGCCTTTATTAGATAATCCTTCATTTATATTGCTCCTTTCATGCTTTATGTTACTTCTTCACTTGCTCACGATTACGTTTATAAATCAGCTGCAACCCCTTCAAGGTCAAAAATGGCTCCACAACGTCAATAACAGTAGACTCGTTAGCAATTAAGGTAGCCAGTCCACCTGTCGCTATTACCGTTGGTTCTAGATTACTTTGCGCTTTAATTCGATTAACGATTCCTTCTACCTGCCCAACATACCCATACAAAATACCAGCCTGCATGGCGGACACCGTGTTTTTCCCAATAATTCCTTCCGGCCGGCTGATTTCTATTCTCGGAAGTTTGGCTGCCTTTGAATAAAGCGCCTCAGTAGAAATATTTATACCCGGGGCAATGGCTCCGCCCATGTATTGTTTATCCTCATTTATGTAGCAATATGTCGTTGCCGTACCAAAATCCACGATAATGAGAGGGCTTCCATATTCCTGAATGCCAGCAACAGCATTAACGATTCGGTCCGCTCCCACCTCACGGGGATTTTCGTATTTAATATTCAATCCAGTTTTTATTCCAGGTCCAACTATAAGCGGTTTAATTCCAAAGTATTTTTTGCACATGCGTTCAAGTGCAAACATAATTGGCGGAACTACCGAAGAAATAATGATTCCATCAAATTGATCAAACGTAAGACTTTCATGCTGCAGCAAAGACTTTATGATCATTCCATACTCATCTTCTGTCTTATGACGGTTAGTCTCAATTCGCCAATGATATTTTAAAATATCTTCATCGTATACGCCTAATACGGTATTCGTATTCCCAACATCCAATACAAAAATCATCGTTTCATCACTCCGGTAAATTATTCTCCAACATCATACCACACTGTTATTTCCCACGCTATTAGTCGCACTTTTCGAAAGGTATCCCAGGAACTTTATCATAATTAATTTAAGAGTTAAGAAAAGGGTATTTCCGAGGCGGAAATACCCTTTTGAATTTAGTCGATTAAGACTTTTTATTGTCGTCTTCGTTCGGGAAGGAAAGCGGCTGATCTTGAGGTGCACCTTCTTTGATTGGAGGAGTATTCAATCCTTCCTCCGTTATTTCAAGGTCCTCAGGTCCTCTCTTATCCAATGGATCCAATAGGGCCTCTTTTTCTTCCTTCTTCTTATTGATGTTCACCTTGACATTCTCATCAGTGGTTAAATTCCCATTCAGGGCCGTATAATCCCGATCTGGTAATTTACCATTATGGAATAAACCTTTGATTTGTTCCGCATCAAGTGTTTCCACTTCAAGCAGGGTTTTTGCAACCAAATCAAGTTTTTCACGATTTTCAGTAAGGATCTTCTTACATCTTTCGTATGCTTCCTTGATGATACGTTGAATTTCAAGATCGATTTCATATGCTATTGCATCTGAATAGTTTTGATCATTGTTGAAATCGCGGCCTAGGAAGACCTGACCTTGAGAATTACCGAATTGAAGCGGTCCGAGCTTACTCATTCCATATTCCATAACCATGCTACGAGCTATGCCCGTTGCACGCTGGAAGTCGTTATGCGCACCGGTACTCACTTCTCCGAATGTAACTTCTTCGGCTACACGGCCACCCAATAGTCCTACGATTTTATCTTTTAGCTCAGGTTCCGTCATGAAGAAACGATCTTCTTTCGGCAGCATAACTGCATAACCGCCAGCTTGACCACGAGGGACAATCGTAACTTTATGAACGACTTCGGCATCATCCAGAACCAGCCCAATAATGGTATGGCCCGCTTCATGCCACGCTACGATATTTCTTTCCTTTTTGGAAATGACACGGTTTTTCTTGGCAGGTCCTGCGATAACGCGATCCGAAGCTTCATCCAAATCGGACATATCGATCTTCTTCTTATCTTGACGGGCAGCAACAAGAGCCGCTTCATTCAGTAAGTTTTCAAGATCTGCACCAGAAAATCCTGGAGTACGCTGAGCGATCGCTTTCAAATCGACTGTTTCTGCTAATGGTTTATTGCGTGCATGCACTTTCAGCACTTCTTCACGGCCCTTAACATCAGGGCGGCCTACCGTTATTTGACGGTCAAAACGTCCCGGACGCAATAATGCCGGATCCAATACATCAGCACGGTTAGTCGCAGCGATGATTATGATTCCTTCATTACCACCGAAACCATCCATTTCCACTAGTAATTGGTTCAATGTCTGTTCACGTTCATCGTGACCGCCACCTAGACCTGCGCCACGTTGACGACCGACTGCATCAATTTCATCGATGAAGATGATACATGGTGCATTCTTCTTAGCATTTTCAAACAAATCACGAACACGGGATGCACCGACACCCACAAACATTTCAACAAAATCAGAACCACTGATTGAGAAGAAAGGAGTTCCGGCTTCACCAGCTACTGCTCGTGCAAGTAAAGTTTTACCTGTACCAGGAGGCCCAACTAAAAGTACCCCTTTAGGAATACGGGCTCCAAGCTCGGCATATTTGCGAGGATCTTTCAAGAATTCAACGACCTCGACAAGTTCCTGCTTTTCTTCGTCCGCCCCGGCAACATCATTGAAGCGAACTTTTTTCTTATCATCATTATACAATTTCGCCTTACTTTTCCCGAAGTTCATGACGCGGCCACCACCGCCGCCCTGAGCTTGGTTAAGTAAAAAGAAGAAGAGGATAAAAATGATTACAAATGGAATGATGGAAGTGAAAAATGTCACCCAGCCACTTGTTTTTTCTGGAGGTTCCACAGTGATGATGTCCTTATCCAACTTGGTTACGGCATCATTTATCCGACTTTGCGAATATTCACTGAAAGGCACGTACGTCACAAAGAATTTGTTTTCCTCATAACCTTTGAGCTTTCCTGTGATTTCAAATACACTGCTTTCGGGCTGCATCGTCAGTGCAGTAACGTCCCCATTCTCCAAATGCTTATAGAATTCATCTTGGGTCATTTTCTCCGTTGGTTCATTGTTATTATTAAAAATGCTTACAATCCCAATGATGACCAAAAAGATCAGTAAATAAAATATGGTATTACGGAAGATCCGATTCATCCCTTACCTCCTCCCACGGGTAAACAAACTATAGTAAATACTATCATACAAAATTAATGAATTACAATAATTTAACACCGCTGTTTTTATCTGGTCTTCCCTTTCAAACAGGTACGATTAATTCGAGTAAATTTCAGGCTTCAATATGCCAATATACGGGAGATTACGATACTTTTCCGCAAAATCAAGACCATATCCGACAACAAATGCATCCGGAACGATGAACCCGGCATAGTCCGGAGTGATATCCGCTTTCCTGCCTGTTGGTTTATCCAATAAGGTAACGATTTTAATTGATTTTGCTTTGCGATAACGGAAAAGTTCCGCAAGATAGCTAAGAGTCAAACCGCTGTCGATAATATCTTCGATGATTAAAATATCCCGGCCTTCAACGGATGTATCAAGATCCTTGATGATTTTCACTTCACCGGAAGATACAGTGGAGTTACCATAGCTCGAAACATCCATAAAGTCCATTTCAAGATGTGTATCCACACGTTTCAGTAAATCTGACATAAATGGCATGGCGCCTTTCAGCACTCCGATGGCCAACGGGAACTTACCTTGGTAATCAGCTTCAAGCTGCGCACCCAATTCCCTTATTTTCAATTGAAGTTCTTCCTCTGTTATTAAAACTTTTTCAATGTCGTTTTGCATGGTCATTGTAATTATTGCCCCCCATGAAGAATTAAGCTTTTTTATATTCTAAGTAAATTAAAGATTTTTCATCAGAAATTATATCCGGCTCAACATTCGACTTCTTTAAACCAGGCAGCCAAATCGCCGTACCCGTTTGATCGATGATGACCGGCCACACATTTCTTTCTAGCATCGGGATCTTTTCATTAATAAAAATATCCTTTAACTTTTTAGTTCCACCTAATCCCTTGACGGCCATCCGTTCACCTTCATTCCTGGTTCGGACTGTAAGCGGAAACTGAACAGCTGATTCGGGAAGAATAAAAGAATGATTTCCCCTAAGTACCGGAATTTCTTCTTTTATATAGTGCGCTTTAATCTTATATCCATTCGGAAGAATAGTCTCACCGGGAATTTGTAATTTTAGGGAATATTCACGGCTTTTTTGCCGGAAAAATCTAAACGTGCAAGTTTGATATGATTTTTCCGCAATAAGGCCCTCCGGAAGATGCAATTCTGCAGATGGTTGAGGATTCAAAAACAAAACTAAAAGTTGGTCAATATGTAATGCCGAAAGCGATGAAGGTCTCTCCAAATAAAGATAGTTTAATATTAGTTGAATCGCCCTTCTTTGTAAAGGTTTAGGCATCGCAAGAACCTTATCAATCTGAATAACCGCTTGATCTTTATCCTGCTGGATCCAAACCTCGGACATTTTGCTTGAAACCAGGTTCAAAAAAAACTCTTCATCTTCATATAGCTCTTCACTGAATCGTTGAAAATGCTCATGAACCTTTCTATTTTCTTTCTTTAAAAACGGAAGAACTTCATGTCTAAAACGATTTCTTGCATAGACACCCGTTTCATTGCTCGGATCAAACCTTGGTTCAATATCATGGAGGCCTGCATATTCGATTATTTGGCTTTTCGTGATTTCAAGAAAAGGCCTGATCAGATTCCCTGTATGAAAACGTCTCTTTATGGGGATACCCGCTCTTGCCTTGCCTGTCGCCCCTCTTGTTAAACGCATGAGCATCGTTTCTATTTGATCATCTCCATGATGCCCCAGGACAAGCGTGGAGGCTTGATGCTTATCCATGACTTCCTTATAGAAAGCAAAACGCAGCTTTCTTGACGTTATTTGTGAACTTTCCCCCGTCTGCTCCATCTGGGCAGGAACATCGATCCTTTTTCCCTCAAATGTAATGCCCCACCGTTCACAAATATGCTCGACATATTTATAATCCCCATAGGATTCTTCACCACGAAACATATGGTCAACACTTGCTACGATCATCTCGTAATGAAAAAGAGGCTGAATTTCCTTAAGGATATGGAGAAGCACCAGCGAGTCCGGTCCTCCGGAAACGCCTATTAGCAACTTCGAGTTTTCCTTAATCAATTCGTTTCTATAAATGGTGCTCAGAACTTTTTCCTTTAACATACAATCTTCCTTCTTTATGGACAGGCATTAGTTTTATACGATTCAATCATGAAATGGTTTCAACCATTTCACGGCATTCACCTAATAACTATATCATAACAACTGTTCATATATGTAAAGAACATAGAGCATCGATATGATGGCAACCAGCAAAAACGTTTCAAAAAAACCGCCGCTTTTCTTTTTTGATTGGTTTTGGGACCTTCTTGCTTGTCTTGTTGAAGGTTGCGCGGTTTGCTGCTGACCCCTCGCTGTCTGGTTCGGGCCCTTTTTCTTCGAATGATTTTGCTTACTTAGCACAGTGACCAGATCCTCCCGCATTTGGACGGCTGAATCATACTGCCCGCGGAGCGCCTTATCCAACATCTTCCTGTATGGATGCAATTCCTTTTTCTGCTTAATCAAGTCGTTAAGCTGTTTATACCCCTCCCCTTTCTTCTGGAAACGTCCGGGATAGGCAGAATTGATTATAATCATCGCCACAGCGAACAAGTCATATTGCGGATCGGCCTTTCTTGATCCAAGTCCCCAGTATCCCCTGTCAAAGAACTCGGTGAATTCTTTAACAGACCGCCCGATCAAGGTGGTTCCGCCAACATCCACGCACCGAACCTTATAGGCTGGTGATGTCACGATCAAGTTCTCGGGTTTCAAATCACCGAACACCCAGCCATTGGAGTGCAATGCAGACAAGCTTGTTAAAAGCTGAAGCATCAAGACTCCAATCCATGACGACCCTTTCTTATCGATGAAACGCAAAAAATCGTGTCCATGGATATATTCCATGACATAAAAAGGGAGCTGCTTTCCTGTTTTCATGAAATCATCCGCTTCCAAAAAGGAAGGTCCAAGGGTAGACCCCTGGACCTTTGAAAAGGATTTTAGGATATTCATCTCCGAAATAATGGACGTCCCATTATCACTGAGCTTTAAAGCATAATGACGATTTCCGCTTTCAACCAAATAAACGATCCCGTTCGCTCCACACCCCAATTCCTTAATTATTTTGTACTGGTTTTTATTCCATTTTCCAGTGACCAAACTGCCAGGCAGAAGTTTACATTGATTCCTCAAAGTATTGTTCATCATCATGTGATAACAATCCCCTCAATGAACGTTTTTTGTTGAAATGAGTTAAAGCTTCACGAATGGCTGGACCTGTCGGAGTGAGTCCCCCTGTACTAAGCTTAGGAAAAGTTGCCGTCAAGGCTTCGAGGTTCGGGGTCCAATCCAGCAACTTTTCAACGTCATTTCTTTTCCCAGGAAATACGAATACGGAAAAACGGCTGTCACCCATCCTTGCATTCATACTAAGGGAAAGATCTAATAAGGAATCTTTTACTGTAGGCAGTTTATGTTTCATGCTTGCACTGGTGTCAACAAGAATCAGTACTTCGAGCTTGCTTGTTTCCCCAAGCTCATCGACCACCTCCATCACTTCTCCCCGTTTATCCGGCGGAAGATCCTCCATCGTTTTTGAATCTCCGAGTATTTGTTGAAGTTCACGATTGATGACTCCCTGTATCGTTTGAGTCATCGCCTTTTGTGTCACCATCTGGACGGTTTGGGACAACTGCTGCGAATAGACTACTTGACTTACGCCACCTCCTGAACCAGCAATCTTCTCGATTTCCTTAAGTCCCTTTTCATCTATCACATCATTTTCCATTACACCTATGACATTGATGGTTATGCCTTGCTCCCTTGCTAATTCAGCCATGGCAGACGGCTCCTCACCATGATTTGAACATCCGTCGGTTATAAGCAAAATCTGTCTTAATGTTCCTGCTTTCATGTTTTGCTCTCCCTTCCTATCAATTTGTTACCATAATTGACTAAAAAAGGGTAATTTATACGCAATAGACATTACATCAAGTCATATCATGGAGCGGAATGATTGAAAAGAGTTCATCCCTTTACCTTTTATCCTTCTTCCATTTACACCACCTCATTTTGGGTTTTATTTATTTTATATATAAACGGCCTTTACTGGGCCTTTTTGCGTTTTGGGGAAACGGGAATGGATGCCCATTTCGGTGTGTTATGCTTAATTTTCGATGTCACCACTGTCATGTCATCATCTATGATGCCTTTTGTTCGGATGACCTCTTCCAATATTAAATCAGATATTTCCTGCGGATCGTCAGTTTCCATTTCCTTGATTTTTCGTTTTAGCCAGAACTCGATATTTTCAACATGTGAGGGGCCGTCGAACACTCCATCGCTCATCATGATTAATATATCCCCTGCCTTCAGCTCTTCTGATACTACATCAACATCGAAATCCTGGATGATCCCCATAGGGAGGTTACTTGATTCAATTTTTATTATCCTATCCCCCCTTTTAATGAAACTCGGTATCGAACAGATTTTTAAAAACTTAGCCCTTGCGTCCTGAAGATCAATCATTGCCAAATCAAGAGTCGAAAATATTTCATCGGTAGTGCGTAGAGATAATACGGAGTTTACGGATTTAATGGCTATTTTTTCTTCTATTCCCGATTGTAAAAATTTTTGTAGCAGCTTCAATGTTTCTGTACTTTCAAAATGGGCCCTTTCCCCATTTCCCATTCCATCACTAATGGCTATTGCGAATTTGCCGCAGCCAATTTCCATGGTCGTAAAACTATCTCCTGATACAAGCCCTCCCCCCTTGGCAGCATGAGCCACACCCGTTTCGACCGTGAATTTTTTTGCTGACCTAAATATCACCTCACATTGCCCGCTTGGATACGTTGCACACTCTTCTGAATGAACGACTATCGTTTCACCTAAAATGTCAGAAAGCATAGGTGCAATCAACTTTTCACATTCCCCTCTGCCCTGGCAGTATGGGACACTCATCTCTATATCAACATTTCCTTGTTCTAGACTGTATATTTCCACATGGCCTATGTGCAGGCCAAAATCCTGGATGGCTTCCAAAATGGATTCTTCATGTACATGATGATTCTTCCTTTCCCTTTGAATTTCTTTTGCAAAATCATCCATTACTGCCGAAACGCCCCGCAGTTGATCCGCCACTAGCTTCCGACTCTCCTTCACCTGCCTTTTTAATTTTTGGTTAGCTTCAAAATAAGTAAGCTCCTGTGATATCGCCCCGATCACCTGAGGCCCGCGACTGCAATATTTCCCCCATTCTTTCGAAGTTTTTTGGGGGAGCTGACCATTATTTTCACTTAATTGAAGCATAATTTCCTGCATGCCGTCATAGGTTGTATTAAAGTTCTTGGACCAGCATTGTTCCTTTTTAAAACAAAGCTGGCACGTCTTTTCCGTTACATTACTTAAGAAGTAGTCGAATTCTTTCTCATCTTCCTCCAATCTTCCCCTTTCATCCACTTGGGAAAAGCTATTAGAAAGCGCCTCAAATACATGTGAGAATTGCTCCACCCTTTGAGCGGTGACATCCCTCACTTTTCGGGCATACTGCTGCTGTTCATCCGAATTCTCGACTGTTCCCGGTATATGTTTCGCTATTTTGTTGATGATGGATGACGGTGTCAATATAAATAGGGCCACAGCTATAAGTGATTCATAAAGGGTCACCATAATATTATTGGTGCCCTCACCATATAAACCTATCAGTAATGTGGCAATCAAGAGGCCGCTAGCAACCCCTATCTTCCTTCCCTCCTTCAATAGTCCGCCCAGAAGCCCTGAAAATGCGAGAAGGCTCATCTGATATAGACTGGCAATACTTGCCAAGCTGAATATCAATCCAGTAACTACACCTACAGTGGAGCCTATGGCGGCCCCTCCCGCCAGCCCGAAGAGGAGGACCAGGTATCGCGAGAATATATGGTCGAGTGATAAATCGTATATCATCCAGCCGATGGTTCCGGTCATCACCGAAGCCAGCAAGATGATGATGCTGACAATTTCCTCCGTCTTTAATGATTGGGCCTTTGTCCTAACGGTCAGCATCGGGATGGACTGTATGAAGATTAAAGTTAAAATCATCGCGAGTCCCGCCTCTACTCCTACCATCATCAAGTCGTACAGCTGAATCGTTCGAAATACCAGATATTGCTCGGCCAGGTTGACCAGGAATAGTGAAGCGAAGACGTACATCGACATCGTCTTGAATTGTCCTTCCACGGCGGGCTTCTTGATCTTATGAAATAACAGGAGCAGGAACGCCGATGCAAAGATGACTAAACTATTCGAATAGTGAACGGTCAGCCCACCTGCAATCAATCCGAACAATGCCAGTGGAGCCCTATCACGTCTCATGAGAAAAACGGCTGCGAAAAACGGAAGTCCAAATGGTGCCAGCTGCGAAAGAATTAAAGCCCTTCCTAATAAGAAACCGATGATTGCTAAAGAGATACCTTTTTTTATGAATATGTCTTCACTCTTCATTTGCAGTTGTTGGATCCAATTGATGGCCCCTGCCTTCGCTTCTTTTAACTGAACATCTCCAAGAGGTTCCATCATAGGTCTTTCCACTTTTTCCATTTCAACACCCCATTCGTATTAGTGATTTTTATTATAAAGAGGGCTTGTCTATTTTTTTGTCAGAATTTTATAAGCGGATAAGAAAAACGTTCGACGAAATTCTTGTTGAATAATCATTTGTATACAGGTTTTTGTGCCTTTTTTTCCAATACAGAAACGGGTGTTCTTTTTTTTTTTGAAGAAAAGCAAAGTTTTTAGGTTATTTTTGCGGAAAATAACCCGAATAAATAATAAGGAAATGGAAACCGACAAACTTTAATATTTTTGTTGACATTTTTTCTTCACGAATGTAAGATATAACTTGTGCTTCAGTAGCACTTACCATCATGGCGGCGTAGCTCAGCTGGCTAGAGCGTACGGTTCATACCCGTGAGGTCGGGGGTTCGATCCCCTCTGCCGCTATCTTTTATCATGAAACTTACGGCCCGTTGGTCAAGCGGTTAAGACACCGCCCTTTCACGGCGGTAACACGGGTTCGAATCCCGTACGGGTCATCAAATACCAAAAGCGCCTCTGCACACTTATATCAGTAAGTGTACAGAGGCGCTTTTTTTATGTCGTTGATAATAAAAGAAGACAAGCCGGCAAGCTTGCCTTTATCTACACTATGAATAATTTCACAGGAAAAGTTGCTAAACTATTATTTTTCAGCAGCAGTTTTATCCGCGTCTTCCTCCTCGACCTCCCCGCTTCGTTTCGGTGCTACGTTTTAGGGTCGTTAAGCGGTCTTCGCTATCTTTTAAGAATTTAGCCATTTTTTGCTCAAAGTTTTCTTTCGGTTGGAAACCATTACCTTTCGAGCGGAAGTCTTTGGAACGGCTGTCATTCCCTCTACCTTGGCGCGGACGTGGTGTGTATGCAGGTTTTTGCTCAACTTCAGGACGGTCTATCGCTTTTTTTATGGACAAGCCAATCTTGCCATCTTTAACGTTGATGACTTTCACCTCAACTGTATCGCCCACTTTTAAATGATCATTGATATCCTTGACATAGTTATCAGCCACTTCACTGATATGGACAAGACCGGTTGAACCTTGAGGTAGCTCTACAAATGCACCAAAATTAGTTATGCCTGTTACTTTACCTTGTAACTTGCTGCCTACTTCGATTGACATAAAAAAAATGTTCCTCCTTAGAAATGTTAAAAAAATCTCTTCACCCTATATTATAACGAAAGTAAAAAAACAGTGTCAATATTAGTCACTATCTTCCTTCCCTTTTGGAAGGGTAAAAATGATTTCACCCTTTTCAGACAAGAAATAATCCCGTCTTGCTATTTTTGCTATATAATCGTCGTCATTAAGCTTTACGATTTCTTCTTTAAGAAGGGTCTCGTCTTTTTTCAATTCAGCTAACTTTCCCTTCAATTCTTGCTTTTGCTGAACTTTCTCATCCAGTGCAACATTTTGCGTTATGAGGGTGGAAACGGCAAAAATCAAAAAGACAGCGGCGAAAACTGAGTAAAGAGTTAATCTACGCATTAGACCACGCTTCTTTTTTTCTACGGTTTGTACTTTTTTCTCTTGTTGAGCGACGTAGGGATTTTCTATTTTTGCCACTTTCCTTTTACGCAGGCTACTCATTTTTTATCGCTCCTCATTTCTTTTTATTTTTCCATCCATTTAGCGTTCTAAATATAGAATTCTTTATTTTCAATAAAATCCCTTTTCCTTTATTATAAAACTTCCCGACGTTTTTCGTAACAAAAACCGGCAATAAATTCCATATATAAGTCAGAATCCATTTTAATGGTCTCCAGAATATATTCAAAATAAAGAGAAGTATTTTCCCCGCCCATTTTAATAAGGTCAAAACGAACTTACCTATCCCGATGATGATGGCTAATATGGATACTATTACCCATTTTATCGGTAGAAATATCAGCATGTGAACCGAATTCGCTATAAATCTCGCCAACTTTATCACAAGTATTATCAAAAACTCCAAAAAACGTTGATAGAATCCTTTGAAAAGTGCTTGATAAGCTGAAAAACCGCATAATAAGGCCAAAAATAAATAGAGGCGAAACTCTCCCTCATTCACTAAAAACAAAACATAAAAAATAAGGAGACCCTGAATGATCCAGAAAAGGAAGTCATGGATGAATACAATCCACCTTTTCCTTTCTGAACGATTCAGGAACCGGCTATACGTATCCAGGGCAGCTCCAAAGCCACTGCCCATGCCTATCATTGCAAGCAACGTATAAAATTGGATCGTTAAAGTCATTTGAACAACTTGCCAAAGAATCCTTTAGCTTTCTCCCCTGATTGCTCATCTAAATAAACAAGGTCGAAAATCTTTCCCTTAATGGAAACGATGCCTTTATCAACGTCCAAATTCTTCATTTGCAAGTTTTGGCCCCGGATAGATAAGAATCCCATTGACGTTTCGAGCAGAAACTCTTCATTATCAAAGCTTTCAACTTGTTTGACACCGGTAATATCAAGGAAACGGCGGCCTTTCATCGTTACATCATGCTCTTGGGTCGTTCCCTTTGTGTAACCAGCATTCGGATCAATATATTGGCTCATTTCATCATCCCTCACAGTACCACTGATTTTGTACAAGTGTATGTCCGTAAGAGTGGAATTAGAACCAAGCCTGTCCTTACTCCTCCGCTAGCTTTTCTTCCTTTACGATGGTATACATATCTGCAGCCGCTTCTTTTTTCGTCGTTTCTTGAATTTTATCGACACGTACCGTAACAAGCTTTTGACCGAATCTGACTGTCAGCTCATCGCCATCTTTCACATTAGAACTTGCTTTGGCCTGTTGTCCGTTAATCGTGATTCTCCCTTTATCCGCAACCTCTTTCGCAAGTGTGCGGCGCTTGATCAACCTTGAAACCTTTAGGAATTTATCCAATCTCATCGACATTCAAATCTCTCCCTTAATTAAAGTCCTTTAGCTTTTGCTTCATCCCAATATGAATCCAATTCTTCCAATGTATAATCCTCAAATTTTTTGTCTGCCCTTTGAATGCACTCTTCTATATATGTAAAACGCTGGTGGAATTTCTGGTTTGCTTTGTAGACGGCTTCTTCCGCTTGTATGTCATAATAACGTGAAATGTTGACAAGCGCAAAAAAGAGGTCGCCCAGCTCTGATTTTATTCTTTCGGTATCCCTGTTCGGACTTAATATTTCCTCTTCCAATTCCTGCACTTCTTCCCTGACCTTTTTCCAGGCTTCGGAAACCTCATCCCAATCAAATCCAACCTTCGCAGCCCTTTTTTGATACTCTTCGGCCCGAAGTAAGTTTGGCAGCGATTTCTCAATACCATCCAGTATGGATTTCAGAGCTTTTGATTCGCCTCCCTTTTCACCTTCTTTGATTTTTTGCCAGTTCACCAATACATCTTCCTCACCGTTCACTTCAACATCTCCGAATACATGAGGGTGGCGCCGAATCATTTTTGCCGTAATGCCTTCAATCACATCATCTATCGTGAACATGCCCTCATCTTCACCGATTTGTGAATGAAGCATCACCTGAAGCAGGACATCCCCAAGTTCACCAACCATACCCTCATCGTCACCTTCATCGATGGAATCAATCAGCTCATATGCTTCTTCTATTAGATATTTCTTCAAGCTTTCATGAGTTTGTTTCTTATCCCACGGACATCCGTCAGGACCTCTAAGTTCTGCGATGACCCGCCGCAGCTTAGAAAACTCCCTATATCGTAAAGCTTCATCTTTAACGGGCGGAACATAAACACTCGTCAAGTTACTTAACTCCATCTGACGGTCGAGTTCGAAAAGGGCACATTTTGTCACTTTTTCCTGACTGCTGCCTGCCGCAGTTACGATATATACCTCGTAGTCATCCGGTAGCTTTTCCATCAAAGTCAGCTTCACATCGGATGCACTGAATGCGTCATACACCTGTCCGATTATCATATGCTGGGTAATGTGTAAATCATCCGGTGAAAGATCTGTTCCATCCAATAGCTGAAACCCTTCAATTGGATCGATCCTAACAGCCTGAAACAATGGGTCAAGGAAACTTTGCCCGCCTTCGAGCTTAATGGCTATTCCAAGAGCCGGACCCTTTTCAAGCAAAAGCTGTACCGTTTTTTCCGCAACCATCGGATGCCCCGGAACTGCGTATAAAACGGAACGGTTCGAGGCCTCGTCTAATAATGTTTCGGCAATTTCTTCATATACGTCTTCAAATTGGTCGTGCTTTTCATATATCCCGTCAAACGCCGTGAAATTTATTCCTTCCCTTTTCAAATCCCCGATTACCGGATGATCAGCCGTTCTGACGTAGCATTGTTCCGTTTGAACCAATTTTTTATAAATCCCTAATGGAAGCTGCTCTAGATTCCCAGCACCAAGGCCTATTATCGTAATCTCATTCATGATTTCGTATACTCCTATTCGTTATTATAAATCGTTTAAGCTTTGAACCTGCAGGTATAAGTGAAAGTTCTTCTTCACCAAATAAGCCTGCACGAATGGCGGTCATCACAAACACGGCTGCACCGATCCCTACACCGATCAAAGCTTGGATCGTGGCCAACAACCGGCTTTCGCCTGAGGACATCCATTCGAATAAACAATTGAATAAAACAACCGCCGCACCCATGTAAACCGTACTCTTCAGGATTATTAGCACATGCCGCTTTTCAATTAATGTCTTTTTGATATGTACTCTCAATACCACATAAAATAATACCGTCATGATCATATACGCAATTACTGTTGCCGAGGCTGCTCCCGCGATTTTGTAATGGGGCACCAGAACAAGGTTCAAAGCCCACTTGCTGCCCACCCCCACAATCGTGATGATCACCGGCACGAACGAATGACCTAAACTTTGAATCACTGCCGCTTCCGCCATTATGAGGGATGTGAATAAAATCGATAAAGAGAATATTGCTAAAGTAATCGTCCCTTTAACATCAGTGAACAGCATATGATTGACAGGCTTCATCGTCACCACCAGCCCGATCGCAGCAGCGACCCCGATCGTCGCACTTACACGAAGCGCCAATTTGATCTTATTCAATAATTCAAGTTGACTTTTACTCTGAACGAATCCGGATATGACAGGTACAAGCGCCAATGCAAAGGAATTAGCCACGACTGTACCTAGCTGAAGCAAAGGCTGTCCTCGATCATATACCCCTTTCCATTCTTTGGCTTCCCTTTCCCCCATCCCCGTTTCCCTTAGCAGGGAATACAGGTGCAGTGAATCGACAAACTGAAACAAGATAAGGATCAAACCAGTAATGCAAAAGGCCAATCCTTGGAAAACCAGGGCTTTGGAAATTTTGATGAAATTCACCGGTTTGATTCTCATTCGTAAAAAAAGCTTCCATTCTTCTCTTAAAATAACGAAAGCAATAAGCAGTACCAAGCCAGTAATGCCGCCTGTTATCGAACCGAGGACCGCCCCCTTGCCGACAACATAATCAGAGTAGCCCAGATGCATGAATATTGTGGAAAGGACCAGTATCGTCAATACCCGGATGCATTGTTCAGCGACCTGCGAACTTGCCGTCGGTAACATGTCGTTTATTCCTTGAAAATAGCCTCTTAATACAGAAGAAATCGGCATTAATAAATAGGAATAGGCAACGATCCTCAGCAGACCGGCTAAATGTGGATCCTTCATCCATCCTGCAATCCAATCGGCGCCAAGGAATAGTGCAGCAAACATCATGACACTTATCGAACTTAGGACGACGAATGATGTCACCAAGATGTCCTTGACCGCAAAGTTATTTTTGGAAGACTCCCGTTCTGCAATAAGTTTGGATATGACTACCGGAAAGCCGATTGTCGATAATGTAAAAGCAACACCGTAGAAGGGATAAACCTGTTGATAGATATAAAACCCGATGTCACCTGCAATGTTCTGATAAGGTATGCGATAGGCCGCGCTCAAAACTTTTACGATAATCGCTGCAGCGCTCAAAATCAACGCACCTCGAAAAAGTTCATTTGATGTTTTATTAGGCTTTTCAGCCATTCTTTTTCCCCTTTTCACTCATATGTGGTAGTTATTATAGCATAATTCTAGTGGTTATTTTTCAATCCCAGCAATACTGTAAATCATTTTCCATATTCACCTCGAAAAATATTCTCCCCCTCTTTATTTCCGCCCCAATCCGGTTAACCTTTTAGAAAGAGCAAAAAGGACAGCGCGAATGCTGCCCTTTCCATCTTTTAAGATATGAATGCATGTCCAAGGTTACTGTTCCATTTGTCTAGCTAGGAAGCTTGCTGCTGTTTCAACCGATTTCTGTTCCACTTCACCAATGGTGCTGTCTTTAGAGAAAATCAAGACGGCACCAATCGGGTCGCCACTCGCAATGATCGGAGCTGCAGTATAAGATTGGACCTCTTCATCATTGGAATCAACGAATGAGACTTGTCCGTTCGGAGACTCTAAAACAGGATTTCTTTCTTCCATGATCTTTTCAACTAGGTCACTAACACTTTTGTTTAAGTATTCTTTTTTGGAGCCGCCTGCCACCGCAATGTAAGTATCCCTGTCACAAATCATAACTGGGTTTCCAAGGCTATCATATAGTGCTTCTGCATATTCCCTTGCAAAATCGCCTAATTCACTAATTGGAGAGTATTTCTTTAGGATGACTTCACCATCTCTATCCACAAATATTTCCAGTGGATCTCCTTCACGAATACGGAGTGTCCTGCGAATTTCCTTCGGGATGACGACTCTTCCTAAATCATCAATTCGGCGAACGATACCAGTTGCTTTCATCTAATGTTGCCTCACTTTCATCTAATTGATTTGATAAATCCTCATTTTGTAGCAAAATCATCACCAGCTATTGTACTTAGTATTTTTCTAATGGTAAGTTCTATGCATTTTGAAAAAATTTTTCTTTTTGTTGCATTTTTTTACCATGGTACCTAAAAAAATTTCTTCAAGAGGACAATCATCAATTCTAGTTTTTAGTGGCTTGCGTCTCTTTTTTTACATACTGTAAACCCTTGGCCATCTCAAATAAGATATTGAGCCATTTGCTTTGTTCCACGCCTTTTATGTGCAGGACCAGCTTCATTCGATTGCCGTCCATGCCGAAGCCCACCATACGGCCATACTTCGATCCCAGCTCGAACACTTTTTGTCCATCCACATCGCTGCTGACCTTTTCCCTAAGGAGAATGCTGATTTCCTGCTTTAATTGTTTAATGCTTTCAATTCCGGCCTTTTCAGCATATACCTTCATTTCGGCAATCATGAATAAATAGGAAACCTCTTCTGGATACTCTCCGAAACGATCGATCATTTCATCCTGTAATTCTTCCACTTCTTCAAGTGAAGCGATACCTCTGAACCTTTTATACATTTCTATTTTCTGATGTCCATCCATTATGTAGGCATCAGGGATATAAGCATCCACTTCAACGTCAATTTCCAGTGTGTTCTTCTCTTCGGCTGGTTGGTCATTGCGTTTCGCATCCACCGCTTCTTTCAGCATTTGTGAATACAGATCAAAACCAACCGAATCGATGAAGCCATGTTGTTGAGCCCCTAGAATGTTTCCAGCTCCCCTGATGGATAAATCACGCATCGCGATTTTGAACCCTGAACCCAATTCTGTAAATTCCTTAATGGATTGAAGACGCTTTTCTGCCACTTCCGTCAACACTTTATCTTTCCTATAAGTGAAGAATGCATATGCCACCCGATTGGATCGACCTACACGGCCACGCAGCTGATAGAGCTGTGAAAGTCCCATTCTATCCGCTTCATTCACGATAAGCGTATTGACATTCGGGATATCAACACCCGTCTCTATAATGGTTGTACTTACCAAAACATCATATTCGCCTTCCAAAAAGCCGAACATGACAGCTTCCAGTTCTTGCTCTGTCATTTGCCCATGAGCATAGGTAACACGGGCATCGGGCACAAGCATGGAAATTTCTTCTGCTTTTCTTGCTATATCCTCTACCCGATTGTAAAGGAAATAAACCTGACCGCCCCTGGCCAATTCCCGTTCTATCGCCTCCGTTACCAATGAGCCATTATACTCCATGACATAAGTTTGGATCGGAAACCGGTTCTCAGGCGGTGTTTCGATGACGGACAGATCCCTCACGCCCAGCATCGACATATGAAGGGTCCTCGGAATCGGTGTCGCAGTCAAAGTCAGTACATCCACATTAGTTTTTAACCGTTTGATCTTTTCCTTATGTGTAACGCCAAAGCGCTGTTCTTCATCAATGATAAGTAATCCCAAATCGCGGTATACGATATCTTTGGATAAAATCCTATGCGTGCCAACCACAATATCCACCGTGCCGGCCTTCAATCCTTTTATCGTCTCCGTTTGCTGCTTTTTAGTCCGGAAGCGGCTCATATGGCCAATCGAAATCGGATAATCCTGAAAACGCTCCCTTAATGTTTCATAATGCTGCTGGGCAAGGATTGTGGTCGGAACTAGAAACGCAACCTGCTTCCCATCCATTATGGCTTTAAAAGCGGCCCGGATCGCCACCTCTGTCTTCCCATATCCAACATCGCCGCATAATAAACGATCCATAGGCCGTTCCCGTTCCATATCCTTTTTGATTTCGACTATGGAACGTAATTGATCTTCCGTTTCGTTATAAGCGAATGATGTTTCGAATTCCCTCTGCATATCACCATCAGGGGAAAAGGCATAGCCCTTTGCAGCTTCTCTTTCTGCGTATAACTTGATTAAATCATCGGCAATGTTCTCAACGGATGATTGAACCTTGCTTTTGACACGTTTCCATTCCGTTCCGCCTAGCTTATAAAGCTTTGGCTCTTTTCCTTCAGAACCGACATATTTTTGGACAAGATCAATTTGGTCGACAGGAACATACAATTTATCATCCGCTTGATAACGAATATTCAGGTAATCTTTATGGACCCCATTTATTGTAAGGGTTTCAATACCTAAGTATTTACCGATACCGTGGTTAACATGAACGACATAGTCACCGATCTTCAGTTCGGAATAACTCTTGATTCGCTCTGCATTCGATAGTTTCTGTCTCCGTACCGATTTCTTTGACTTCTTATTAAACAATTCCGTTTCCGTAATGATACTGAATTTTTGCATAGGCAATTCAAAGCCGCTATTCAGACTGCCGCGTAAAATCTGTACTTTACCTGGAAGGATGCTGTCAGCATTAAACAGTTCTGCAGCCTCTATATCATAGTCGGCTAAAACCGAATGCAGCTTTTTTACCCGTTCTTCATCCTGTCCAAGTATGACGACTGTATATTTCCCTTTTTTCCAACGTTCCAGTTCAGCTTTGAACACATTCATCTGTCCATGGAAATTTTGCATTTGTTTACTGGCAAAATTCAGGATATTCTGAGGATTCGTATGCGGTACATGCCGTAAAAACAATGAAAGGTATACAAACGGCCTGCTGGATTTCATTATTAATTCCTGCATGGGATGAGCTAATTTAATGTCATGGATTATTTGTCCCTGACTTAAAAGGTCCGTGTACCAGCCAGCCTCTTCCTTTTCCAAAGAATCATTGATTTCCTGGATTCTACTGATTTCATCTAAGAAAACCAAACCATTTACCGGTAAATAATCTATTAAACTAGCTGGATCTTCATATGCCAAACTTAAGTATTTAAAGATTTTGTCGGGTATATTCCCCATTTTCAGCTGTTCAAGTTCATAACTGATCGTTTGGACCAGCTGTTCCTTGGTTTTCTCGTCCTTAAGTTTCTTCAAGCTTTTACTTAATCCGCTCTCGAGCCTAGTTATGATTCTTTCGATATGCTCCGTCTCTAGCAAAGCCTCACTGACGGGACCGATCGTCACTTTCTTGAGTTTTTCGATGGATCGCTGATCTTCACTTGAAAAAGTCCTTATTGAATCTATTTCGGTATCGAATAATTCAATTCGTATTGGATTAGGTTCGGTGATCGGGTAAATATCGATGATACCGCCCCTGATACTGAATTCACCTGGAGAAGCAACCATTTCAGACCGGTTATAACCCATGGCAATGAATTTATTAAGCGTTGATTCAAGCTCGATGTCTTCCCCTAGATTAAACGCTAGCTGATGCCTCTTCCAAATATCCTTTGGAGGAAGCACACGACGCACCCCAGGAATAGGGGCAATGACAATCCCTTTCTTTCCCTCTGCCCAAAAATTCAATGCCTCAACACGTTGGGCCCTTAATTCCGGGCTTGCAACACTCAAATCAGCCGCAATCAATTCATTGGCTGGATATATATATAATTCTTCCTCGGGAATGAAACTTGATAAGTCCTCATGGAATTTTTGTGCTTGCAATAAATTATGGGTAACTAATAAAATAGGCCTATTCGTCTTTTCATATACGGAAGCCAGCAATAGCGATCTCGAGGAACCTGTGAGACCAGAGACGATTTGCTCCTTAAGCCCTTCATCGATGCCGGCTATTAACGAATGAACATCATCTTGTTTGGAGAACAAGTTCTGCAATCCATTCATTTTCTTTCCCCCCCTCTCTTTAACGTGCGAAAAACCATTTGCTGTATTTGAACTTGGCCATCACCAAGATTCTCTTTATTAACGGCAACTTTTTGTGCCCTGGTATTCCAGACAAACGGAAAAATGCTTTGGATTTTGTCCAAAGCCCTCTCCCGCTAATGAATAATATAATCGTTTTCATATAAATCAGGGTTTCTTTGCAGCGATTCATGGCAATCTTCACATATCGCCCTTACATGCATATCCCCTTCAGAATCATAAACGATCATCTCTTGTCGCTCTTCATCGGTAAGTTGATTAAAACCTAACTGCTCCGTACTCAGTGAGTGTGCCTCGATTGAGCCCAGCTTAGTTCCGCAATGTCGGCATCGATAATGGAGAGCCATTTGGTAACCCCCTATTTTTGTAATAGTGTTAGTATGTACAAAAGTAGAGGGTTTTTATTCAGCGAAACAGGAAGATATTATTCTTTACTTATATCTACTCTCTGCTTATTGGTTATATTCGTTCATGACCTGTATAAATGGTTTTTCCAACCAGGCTTCACATGAAGCTGCGCTTTTTTCGATCGTTGCCCCGACATGATCCCATTCTTCAGGCGAAAAACGCCCTAATACATAGTCAGATACCGGAATGCGGCCAATCGGGCGGCCAATGCCTATTCTGATTCGATTGAATTCCTGTGTACCCAAATGGGCAATTGAAGATTTTATCCCGTTATGACCGCCTGCACTTCCTTTTTGACGAAGGCGAAGCTTTCCTGGAGGCAAATCAAGGTCATCATATATTATGACCACATCCGCGATATCCACCTTAAAGAAATGCATGACAGCCGAAATGGATTCTCCTGACAAATTCATATAGGTTAAAGGTTTAAGCAATAAAACTTTTTCTCCCTTTACCATTCCTGAACCATATATCCCCTTATGTTTTGCTTGATCAAGAGGGATCGACCATCTCCTGGATAACTCATCTATTACTTCAAATCCGACGTTATGCCGGGTTTTTTCATATTGTTTACCGGGGTTCCCTAACCCTACAATAATTTTCATGATTCACACTCCGTCATTACGGTTATTTAGGGAGTTACACTGGGACGAAGTTTTTCCAAGATCCATCGACCTTAGAAAAATAGTACCCTAATTTCAAGCTGGACTGCAAGCGACCGGAGAACTAATTAGGTAAAATCCAAATTAAAGGATCCCATTACGAAAAAAAATCTGTCCGATTTAAATGGATGCATCCAGAGATTGAAAAGACGTAACTCGTTAAGAGCTACGCCTATTATATCATGATTCACTTGTTTAATCCCGGCATCATGACTCTGGTGATGCCTTGGTTTCCCTGCCTTCTTCATTTTCAGGGATACCGCCATCCTGCTGTTCGCCCGTACTTATTTCCTCTTCCTGGCGAGGAGCCAAAACAGATGCAACAACTTCTTCACCATCGTGGCCGATTGTAACTTGCTTATTCGTTTGGATATCGGATATGTAGATTGTATCCCCTACCTGAAGTTCGGTAACGTCAACATCGATGGAGTCAGGAATGTCATTAGGTTTAGCCGTGACCGTCACTTCATGAAGAGACTGCTGGAGGACCCCACCGTCTTTCACGCCTTTACAAACACCGACAAGGTGAATGCGAACTTGTGCCTGTAATTGAGCGGACATATCCACAATTAAAAAGTCTGCATGATAAATGGAGTTTTTTAGTGGATCCTTTTGATAGTCAGAGAGCATGACTTTATAACTCTTACCTTCCAAGTCCAAAGAAATGATTCCATTACGGCCTATTTCCTTGATTGTCTTTTGAAGCTCGATATTATTGACGGAAATGGCCGTACTGTCATTTTTATTGCCATATACGATCGCAGGGATTTCGCCGCTTTCCCTCAAATTCCTTAAATTAGAGTGTTTTGAATCCGTACGTTCTTTTGCAGCTAATATATTACTCATACATCCTCCGCCTTCCTAAATATGAATTACAAGTTTCTCTATATTTAACATTTCCCTAAATGGTGAATCATTAAACATGAAAGGTAAAATCCGCTGGGAGCAAGAAGGCGATAAACATATGGTAAACATAGGAATTCTCTGCAAAATCTTTTTTCTCTAATTCAAGCGTGAATCGCTTTTTTTTCCATTTTTCCCTCAACTTGCATCACTCGGTCAAGGATTTGGGCTGCTAGTGATGAGTATTGAATACTATCCTTTTTCCGTGGTCTCGGCAGATTGATTTCCTTATTCATGACGACTTTTCCTTCTTCGATTAATATGACACGGTCGGCAAGCATTACGGCTTCTTCAACGTCATGTGTAACAAGTAAGGCAGTAAAGTCCCTTTTCCTCCATAGTTCTTCAATCAGCCTTTGCATGCCAATTCTCGTCAAAGCATCCAATGCCCCTAACGGCTCATCCAAGAGGAGAATATCAGGTTGGTTAACCAATGCCCTCGCTAATGCAACCCTTTGTTTTTGCCCTCCAGATAAAACGGACGGCCAATCATTTGCTCGATCTGCAAGGCCCACTTGCTCCAGTAATTCCATAGCGTTTGACTTCCAATCCCCTTTCAAGCCTACGCCAATATTTTGAAGGGTTTTTTTCCAAGGAAAAAGCCTGCCATCCTGAAACATCGTCCGTGATGATTTATTTAATCCATTCAATGGTTTTCCATTCACCAGTATCTGCCCGCCCGTCGGCTTTTCCAGTCCTGCCACAAGACGAAGCAAGGTGCTCTTTCCACATCCACTCTTACCGACAATGGCTATGAATTCTCCCTTTTTAAATGTCAGGTCCATCCCCTTTAATACTTCAAACTCCCCAAAATCCTTTCTTACACCCTGCAACTCCAACGAATTTCCATTTTGCATGTTAATGACCTCCTCATTGGTATGACGGATGCCACTTTAAGCATCTTTTTTCAATTATTTTGGCCGCTACGTCCGATATTTTCCCTAATAAGGCATATAAGAGAATACTAAGAACAACAATATCCATCCTCATGAATTCACGGGCATTCATAGCCATATATCCAATTCCGGAATTAGCGGATATTGTTTCTGCGACAATTAATGTGACCCACATGATTCCAAGTGAGAAGCGGATTCCCACCAAAATGGATGGAAAGGCTGCAGGGAGAATCACATTCCAGAATAAAGAAAAACCACTCAACCCATAAACCCTCGCCGCTTCGATTAATCCCTTATCCACCGATTTAACACCATGAAATGTATTTAAATAGATAGGAAATAGAACCCCTAAAGCGACAAGGAAGATTTTCGCTTCTTCATCTATACCAAACCATAGAATCACCAGCGGTATTAAAGCTAAATGCGGAATATTACGCAACATCTGAAGCGAGGTATCGAATAAGGTTTCAGCAATGGATGATAATCCATTTAATAAACCAAGTACAAAACCAATAATCCCGCCTATTAAAAAGCCGATGAAGGCACGCTGAGCACTGATGCCGATATAATCAATAAGTTCACCCGTCCCCAGTAATGCAACACCTGCTTGAAACACTTCAGTCGGGGCAGGCAATATCCGATCCGACAGAATCCCCCACAAGGACAGCAGCTGCCAAGTTACCAAAAGGAGAATGGGCACAAGCCATGATATAAGGTGGAACTTATTGAACTTTTTGTTTAACTTCATCTTCAATTTCACTTCCTTTTGTAGGGTAGTGGTCATTAGCCAATATTTCCCCGAATGGGCTCGTAGCTTTTGAAACGGGTCCTTGCAGCCTCTCAACAGGGAGTAAAGGGAATAATAATTCTGCAACTCTGTACGCTTCTTCAAGATGAGGGTATCCAGATAAAACAAAGGATTCTATTCCGATTTCTTCATATTCCTTCATTCTGGCAGCAACATTTTCTGCACTCCCTACCAGTGCCGTACCGGCGCCCCCGCGCACTAGACCTACTCCTGCCCAAAGGTTAGGGCTGATTTCAAGCGAATCCCTGTTTCCGTTATGGAGCTGCGACATCCGCTTTTGGCCCACTGAATCAAACCTTTCAAAAATCTTTTGTGAATTTTCAATCATTTCATCATCCACATATTTAATGAGTTCTTCCGCTGCCTGCCAAGCTTCTTCTTCCGTTTCTCTTACAATGACATGCATGCGAATGCCGAATCTGACTTCTCGTCCGTACTCTGCTGCTTTTTTACGTACCTTTTCAATTTTTTCAGCCACTTGCACCGGAGGCTCACCCCAAGTCAAGTACACATCAATATGCTTTCCCGATATATCGATGGCTGGATCGGATGAACCTCCGAAATAGAGCGGTGGGTACGGTTTTTGTACAGACGGCAACAGGATATTCCCGCCCTCAACCTTTAGGTGCTTCCCTTCAAAGTCCACTTTATCCCCGGACATTTCCTTTCTCCAGATATCAAGAAATTCATCTGTTTGCCCATAGCGTTCCTTATGATTTAGAAACACGCCATCACCTGCCAATTCGACTGGGTCCCCCCCAGTTACAACATTGATCAAAAGACGGCCATTCGACAGCCGGTCGAAGCTTGAAGCCATACGCGCAGCTAAGGTTGGCGACATTAAACCTGGACGAATCGCAACTAGAAATTTCATTCTTTCCGTTGCGGTAATCAGTGAAGAGCCCACTACCCATGCATCCTCACAAGACCGTCCCGTCGGAAGCAAAGCCCCTTCAAACCCCAAATGATCAACCGCCTGTGCTATTTGTTTTAAATAAGGAAGCGTGATTGCCCTCCCTCCCTTTGTCGATCCTAAATAGCGACTTTCCCCATGCGATGGTAAAAACCAAAATACTTTCATTTTCATTTCCCCCTTATTGTTTTTTAAGATCTGTTGAAGCATCCAGAATATTAATCTTGCTTGGGATTAATTTAAGATTGTAAAACGTATCGGCAATCTTTTGTTGATCATCCAAAACCCCATTGGAAATCTCCTCAAGTCCATATTCTTTTCTATTTAATGTTTTTTCCAATGCCTCCACACTCATTCCAATTTCCGGAGATAGAAACTCAGCGACGTCCCTTGGGTTTTCTTCAATCCATTTATCAACTTTTATCAGTTCTTCTTTGATAATCTTCAAAGCCTCTTCATTCCCGGCAAATGAATCAGTTGCCAAAAAGAATTCCCGATTCGCTACCAGTCCTTCTCCATCCTGAATCGTTTTCGTTTCAAGTTCCAATTCCGCCGCTGATAAAAATGGATCCCATATTACCCAGGCATCGATTTGGTTTCCTTCAAAAGCAGCCCTCGCATCAGCCGGTGGCAAGTAGACGGGCTGAATGTCATCAAGAGTAAGACCTGCTTCCTCTAACGCTTTGACCAATAAATAATGAACATTGGAACCTTTATTCAAGCCAACCTTCTTTCCCTTTAAATCTTTCACATTTTTAATGGGTGAATCCTTTCGTACCACTATAGCCTCTCCTGATGGGTTTGCCGGCTGATTGGCAATATAGACAAGCGGAGCATTGGCTGCTTGTGCAAATATCGGCGGTGCCTCCCCTGTATGCCCAAAATCAATACTGCCGACATTCAAGGCTTCAAGCAGCTGAGGTCCTGCAGGGAATTCAGTCCAATCGACTGTATATCCCACTTCCTTTAAATGTGTTTCCAGCTCCCCTTTTGATTTTAAAATATTTAATGTCCCGAATTTTTGATAACCGATTCGGATGGTCTTATCTGATTCTTTTGCATCAGCACTTGTGGAACTGTTCTTTTCCTGCCCGCATGCACTTACTATTATCAGCATGATGATGCTGAAGATGGACAGCAGCCATATCTTTCGTTTTTTCTTCATATTCTGCACACCCTTCTTAAACTATTTATATAAAAATAAAAGGCTCCTTTTCTTCACCAATAGGACAATAGGGCAAAAAGATGCCTAATGTTCAATGGTAAGTGAAAAGGAGCCTTCGGTAGTCCGATCGGCGTTAACCAGTAGGAACGTACAGTTTTTCATTCCATGAATATGAATTGTATTTTGTATGGTTATTTTATTATTACTATTCTCATCTGTCAACTAAGAATTAAATATTTTCTGAAACTTTTAAACAAAAACACGGCGAGCCCGAAAAGGCCCGCCGTGTTTTCGTTTTATTTTGTTATCAATCGAATAATGTACTGACTGATTGTTCCTCATGCACACGAATGATTGCCTCTGCAATCAAAGGTGCTACAGAAAGACCAACAATTTTATCGATTTTCTTATCTTCAGATAGGGCAATCGAGTTAGTCACGACCAATTCCTTGATTGTTGAATTTTGAATCCTTTCGATGGCAGGACCTGAAAGGACTGGGTGTGTACAACAAGCGTACACTGCTTTAGCACCATTCTCCACAAGGGCATTGGCCGCTAATGTAATAGTTCCTGCAGTATCGATGATGTCATCAATCAGTATTGCTGTCTTCCCTTCAATATTACCAATGATGTTCATGACTTCAGCCACGTTCGGTCTTGGGCGGCGCTTATCGATAATGGCGATCGGTGCTTTTAGGCGATCGGCCATTTTACGGGCACGTGTTACACCACCATGATCTGGGGAAACGATGACGATATCACTTAAATCTTTTTCCTTGAAGAAATCAGCTAAAATCGGAACGGCAACAAGGTGATCGATCAGAATATCGAAGAAACCTTGAATTTGAGGTGCGTGAAGATCTAATGTGATTACACGGTGGGCACCAGCCGTTTCTAAAAGATTTGCTACAAGTTTAGCTGTAATTGGTTCACGCGCACGCGCTTTGCGATCTTGGCGGGCATAACCGTAATATGGCATTACAATATTGATCGTTTTAGCTGAAGCACGTTTAAGAGCATCGATCATAATTAAAAGTTCCATTAAATTTTCATTGACTGGTTGGCTTGTTGATTGGATTACGAATACATCACAGCCACGGATACTTTCTTCAATATTAATTTGAACTTCACCGTCACTGAAACTTGTTACGCTACATTTTCCAAGTTCAACACCGATTGCTGCAGCAATTTCCTGAGCTAAATCGAAGTTTGAATTTAAAGAGAATACTTTTAAATTAGGATCTAAATACTGATTTGACATGATGACCTCCGTCGGTTATTTATTAAATTTCAAATTCTTGACATAATCTTCTTTGTTAACTTGACGAGCCCGGGCAACGGATAGGGCTTGCTGCGGTACATCTTGCGTGATGGTTGAACCAGCAGCTACATATGCCCCTTCTCCTACTGTCACAGGTGCAACCAGATTAGAATTGCAGCCTATGAAGACATTGTCTTCAATCTTCGTCAAATATTTATTTTTCCCGTCGTAATTCACGGTAATAGATCCACAGCCTATATTAACATTCTCCCCAACCTCTGCATCACCAATATAACTCAAATGTGAGGCCTTGCTTCCTTTGCCAAAAACGGTCTTTTTAATTTCGACAAAATTACCGATCTTAACGGAATCCTTAATATCTGATTGAGGTCTAACATGTGCGAATGGACCGATTTTAACAAAACTTCCAATACTGCTTTCGTGCACAACCGATTGGAGGACTTCCGTTCCATCACCAATTTCACAATTACTGATTTCCGTATTCGGGCCAATCAAGCAGTCCTGCCCGATGATACTTTTTCCTTTAATGAATGACCCAGGGTTAATGACTGTATCCTGTCCGATTTGCACATCCGCTTCAATGAAAGTTGTAAGCGGGTCGATGATCGTTACACCGTTCCTCATATGCTTTTCATTGATGCGTTTCCGTAAAATTTGCTCAGCCTGCGATAAAGCCACACGGTCATTCACACCCAATGTCTCCTCGAATTCACTGGATTGGAAAGCAGTCACCACTTCGCCTTCTTCTTTTAAGATTTCAATAACATCCGGTAAGTAATATTCTCCCTGGACATTTTCATTCGAAACCTTTTTCAGCGCGCTGAATAATGCTTGGTTGTCGAAGCAATATGTACCGGTATTTATTTCCTTAACATATCTTTCTTCTTCCGAAGCATCCTTATGCTCGACGATTTTTTCTACAAGTCCGCCTTCACCGCGAAGGACCCTTCCATAGCCAGCAGGGTTATCTGCATATGCTGTTAAGATTGTTGCTTTCGCCTGACTTTGCTCATGTAAGGCTATAAGCTCTTTCATTGTTTCCGCTTTAATCAGAGGCGTATCACCGCAAATAACAAGGGTCGTGCCACTTTTTGCGGATAAAACGCTTTCCGCTTGCATTACAGCATGTGCCGTACCTAATTGCTGTTCTTGTAAGGCATACTTGCATGAATCACCAAGTTGCTCTTGAACCTTTTCAGCACCATGGCCGATGACTGTTACAATATCTTCTATTTGAAGTTGATTGACTTGATCGATAACATGTTGTACCATTGGTTTCCCGCAAACAGGGTGCAAAACCTTATAAAGCTTAGATTTCATCCTAGTACCTTGCCCAGCGGCCAATATTATTGCATAGCGATTACTCATAACAGGCCTCCATTTTCACCTTTTTATCCACTAAAAATATTATCTCAAATAGTGATTCTTTTCAAGGTAACAATTAAAAGTACATATAATTGTCAACCAATCGGGTGAAAAATTTCCGTTATCCGACAGCTTACAAATGTCAGCATTGGACCTTGGAGCATTATTTGACATCATGAAATGAATGATATATGCCCGATCAATGTACAGAAACATGTTTCCTCCCCTTTATCCCAAAACTCCGCCACGACCGCGCCATGCCCTATGTACAAGCCATCTGGCAGCACTGCACCCGTTGTTAACTCCCATTCCGAGATCAGGTTACCGATTCATGTCATTAGAGAAATCCCCTTACAGGAATTTCAATTTCCGGTTGATCAAAAAGGTTTTAAAAATAAAAAGGATGGGTACTTAAACTTTAGATAACACCGTAAGTTTTACAATTCATTTAAGCAAATATCTGTATGATGAGCGGATAAGTTCTAAACTTTTCTGTTTTTGAATAAATAAAAAAGAGCACTACTTATGAAGTAGGCTCTAGATGCACGAATTATAAATTTAAAGTTTAAAAGTAAGGTTATTTTAAGAAGCACCTGCTCCAGCTTCCTCTAATTCAGTTTCAAGTTCTCCCAATCGATGATATTCTGTCAAGACAGCTTCTTGAATTTTCCCGCGTGTCGAGGAATTGATTGGATGAGCGATATCCCGGAATTCTCCATCTGGAGTTCGTTTACTTGGCATTGCTACAAATAAACCATTGTTTCCGTCGATCACACGAATATCATGAACCACAAATTCATTATCCAATGTAATTGATGCGATAGCTCTCATACGACCATCCGTATTCACACGGCGTAATCTTACGTCAGTTACTTCCATTTAAGCTCACCATCCCTTTTTGTTGTTGTTAAAACTTAAAGTACATATTCAACAAAAAAACGTGAACTCCTTCTATTATCTGTAATTTTTTTAGAAAATTCAGCCTAGTTTTTAAAAACATTAAAAATCACCCATATATTACAGGAAAATTACCCATTACGAATGCCCCTTAAAAATAAAAAAACGCCCGTTTATTTAACGAGCGCTACCACTTCTATTTCCACTAGTGCATCTTTAGGAAGGCGAGCAACCTCTACACAAGAGCGGGCAGGTTTGTGAGCAGAAAAATATTCTCCGTATATTTCATTAATCGAACCGAAATCGTCCATACTTTTAATGAATACTGTAGCTTTAATGACAGTTTCCAATGAAGCCCCAGCTTCTTTCAATACGGCTTGGAGATTCTTAAAGACCTGGTGTGTTTGTTCCTTGACATCCCCTGTCACCATCTCACCAGAAGCAGTAAGCGGGATCTGTCCAGAACTGAAAAATAACGTATCCACGATCACGCCTTGTGAATATGGTCCGATCGCTGCCGGTGCTTCATCAGTATGTATCGTTTTCATGAAATCATTCCCCCTATTCCTTTTTCGTAAAATAATTCCCACGACTGACCTTGATTTTCTTGTCTCTTTCGACCACCTGTGTCAACTTGATTAAAGAAACATAGTCCTCGACAAGGCACTCCTCCGTATGCTCGGATTCGACCAGCACCGCAATTCCGGCAACTGTTGCCTTAAATTCATCCAATAGACTGACCATACCGTTAATGGTACCTCCAGCCTTCATGAAATCGTCTACAATCAATACATTCGAACCCTCAACCAAGCTTCTCTTAGAGAGTACCATAGTCTGGATCCTCTTTGAAGAGCCAGAAACATAATTGATGCTCACTGTAGAACCTTCCGTTACTTTATTATTCCTACTTACAATGACAACTGGAACATTCAAATAATTTGCCACGGCGTATGCTAATGATATCCCTTTGGTTGCCATCGTCATGATGACTGAGACATTTTTCTTGGCATACATTGAAGCGATTATCCTTCCAACCTTATTCACGGTTTGCGGATGTCCTAATATGTCTGTCATATATAGATAACCGCCAGGAAGTAGCCTTTCGGGACTAGCGATCGTATCGCATAATCCGTCAATGAAGGCATTGACCTCTTCTTCCTTGATGGAAACAATATATTTCACTCCACCGGCCGCACCTGGAACGGTTGTTAAAGAACCTATCCCCCGTTGTTCAAAAGTATCTTTGATGATGGTCAAATCTTCACTGATCGAGGACTTTGCCGAACTATATCTTTCAGCAAAATAAGTCAGCGAAACTAATTCCCCTGGATGTTCTAATAAATAATTGGTCATATCGACTAGCCTCTCGCTGCGACGAAATTTCATTGAGACACCCCCTTTGTGAATTCCGAATATTATATTGCAACTATACCACTAATGTACGTTTCTATTCAAGATTGTTTCGATCACCCAACAAACGGACCGCATAGACCTGATCACAGAATCCACGAAGACCATTGTAAATCCTCTGCATGCGCGAATCATGTTCCACCAAACCAAAAACGGTCGGACCGCTTCCGCTCATCAAGACCGAATCTGCTCCAAATGTCTTCATTTGATCTTTAATGTTCGCAACCTCCGGGTATAACTGCAATGTCACTTGTTCAAGAACATTCCCCAACCCTTCACATACATCGTGATAATTGTTTTCCATAATAGCCGAAATCATTCCAGGTACATCCGGATGCTCCATTTTTGAAGTTTGGAGCCTTTTGTATATATCGGCAGTCGAAACGCCGATCGTCGGTTTGGCCAAGATGACCCAGCACTTTGGCGGTGCAGGAAGATGCGTGATTTTTTCCCCGCGCCCTCTGGCCAATGCCGTACCTCCATATACACAAAATGAAACATCAGAGCCAATTTCAGCTCCGATTTCCGCAAGTTCATCCATGGAAAGACCAAGCTTCCACAGTCTATTTAAGCCTCTTAAAGTTGCTGCGGCATCACTGCTGCCACCAGCAAGTCCTGCGGCTACAGGTATATTTTTCTCTATAGTTATGGAAACACCTTTATTGATTCCAAAACGTTCCTTTAGAATAAATGCAGCTTGATAAGCCAAATTCCGATGATCATCCGGAACAAATCGATTATGGGATAGAATTTGAATATGATTTCCCTTTATTTCCTTTAGTTCAATTCTATCGGCAAGGTCGACTGTCGTCATGATCATTTCCACCTCATGATACCCATCAGGCCGTTTGAAAAGCACATCCAAAGCCAAATTAATTTTAGCCGGGGCTTTTTCCATAAGCTTCAATATGTCCACCTACTTTAACGTTCTTAAAAGTTCTTGTCCTATTCTATCATATTTGTTTATATTCTAAAGGTTTTTTCATCGTAATTTCAATGTAATGAAGCTAAGATTGGCCCTTAGAGGAGAATAGACACATGTAGGCACATTGGGGAGCAGCCACTTCCTGCATCCCAAAAGACTTGCTACATATCCATATAGCATTCACCGATACATAAAAAAACCAGACTCCTTAACTACAATGTAAGCAAAAATGAATAGAGCTATACATTGTATAAAGAGTCCGGCTTCCATCAACATGACGGCATGATACAATTAAGTGTTTTATCTTACTCTTTGTTCACCAATTGACGTTGTGCTTTTTCGATAGCAAGTTTTACCATGTTTCCTGCGTCCCTGGCCCGGATTCCTCCCCAGCCTTCTTTCTGGACAACATCGTAAAATCCAAGTTCCTTAGCCAATTCCTCTTTAAGATCATTTGACATAATCCCTTTTTTCCTGCTCAAGCGAAGCAACCCCTTTCACATGCCGTCACACGCCTAGTGTTTGCAACAAACGCTATTTCATTACATCCTTTTTAAGCCTTTATTGGGACTCACAGGATATTTTATGCAAAACAAAAAGCAGCAAACAAAATTGTTAGCTGCCTCGTCTAAGTTACATCTCTTGTTGTTTGTTTAAAAATGTTAGTTCTACGGTTTCCGTTAAAACATCCGCATAGCTGTAAGATACTCTTTCAAACGCATTTTCATCTTGGTCGAGCTCAATTACAAAAACAGCCGGATAAGTTTCCGCCAAAGTTCCAAATCGTTCTACAGTCTTTCTTCTTCCACCGTTTGCTTTTAAGAGCAATCTTTTACCCAGGTTTGAATCAAGTGCAGTTTTAATATCAGCTAGAGTTTTTGGCATTTTCGGTCCACCTCACTAAGTTAAGTATATCACAATTTACAAATATACGCAAACAAAATAATAAATTATATCAGCACTTAAAAATGTAGTCAATATATTTTTATCTGAAATTCGGCAAAATCGCGAACAATTTTATTATATCCTGGGAAATGAAAAATTATGTAAACGAACTATTCCATTATTTATTAAGCCGAATTTTCGTAATTAAATCATTGCCTACGAACATTGCTCCACAAATAACCCATTTTTTTGTGAGGATATCCGAATTCTCCCCCTACCAAAAGCAAGCTGCATTCTTTCAAAATGCAGCTCGTTCATTCTTCCTGAAATGGCTTGAAAGGCAACCCGGTCCGTAACACCCCTTTTGTCTCAATTCCTCCCAGTCCCTTCTCTCCCGTTAATGTATTCCGAAGGACATCCCATACATGAATATGATCGGAAAATGGCGTAAAGCTTATCTTTCCGACGATATATACCGGATCAAGAGCATGTATATTAACACGGGAAGGAGAACTTGCGAAATTTGCCCCCGCTTGGATCAGCGATTCAAAATGCGACTGACAAGCCCCGGCAAATATAATCAGTTGGTCTAAATGAGAAACCCTCCTTCGCGCTTCTCTAACTGTCTGTACAAAATCCTTTGAGTGACGGTAAGCATTAATATCGGACATCGGTCCTTTTGATTTTGAATAGGCATCATGTCCGGTGACAACAAGAATGTCCGGCCGATAATGATCCAGCAAACCCCCGATCCTTTGGGGCATTTCCTTTTCATTGCAATAGATGCCATTTACCGGAATACCGAATTTCTGATATAGATCCATGCATTTCCTCAAGTAAGATGCATCCCCATCAACATGGAGCACCCTCCCTGGTATTTGGAAATATTCACCGCTATACCGATAGCCGTTACTGGATTGATAGCCGTTTTTTTGTTGTTGCAGCTCTAGATCTTGCGTTAATAAGCGGTCAGATTGTTCTTGTAGTACCTCATTCGACCTTTGTCGATCATTTCTTTCATTATCATTAATAATCATTAAATCTTGAAAAGGTGCATCTGCAATCAGTCGGATATCTTCCCCATAAAGAATAGCTTCACGCCTTCCGTCAATATCACGGATATCAATTACCCGGAACAACACGTCGCATTTATAAGAAACCCGACCAACAATATCGTTTATTTGAATATTCATGGCCCCACCCCATGAGAAGACTTATTTTCAGCCCGCCCTAGTTTATTTTCATTCTTAAGTTATGCGAACCAATCTTGAATGGTGAAAGGTGGATATTGATTACATTTTCGGGTATGTTCCATCATGATGGGCCAATTTCAAAATAAAAAAAGCCGGAAGCTGGGAGTGACCCCATTCCGACTTGAATCTTTCACGTTTTCTTTATTTGAAATTCGGCAATAACGCATCACTTAAGCGGCCAAATTCTTTGATGCTCAGTGTTTCGCCCCGTCTGGAAGGTTCCACTTCCGCGGCTTCGAGAGCGGCAAGTATGTGTTCCTTTTTCGATTTACCATCTGGCATCTGACTGGTTAAGTTATTTAAAATCGTTTTCCGACGCTGTGCAAAGCACGCCCGGGTCACAGTGAATAGGAAATCCTCATCCAGGACCTCGACGATTGGCTTCACGCGCCTAGTAAGGCGGATTACAGCTGAATCAACATTAGGCTGAGGCATGAATACCGTTTTTGGTACGATCATCACTGTTTCGGCTTCTGTATAATATTGAATGGCAATGGATAAAGAACCATATTCCTTTGTCCCAGGTTTTGCGGCAATTCGGTCAGCCACTTCTTTTTGCAGCATGCACACGATGCCTCTAATGGGCAAGTCCTCGGACAATAGCTTTAAAATGATTGGCGTCGTGACATAGTATGGCAGGTTTGCAACAACCATCAAGTCCGAGAATCCAGCAAATTCATCCTCGATGACCTTCTTGACATCAGCCTTAAGAACATCCCCGTGAATGATGTTTACATTGTTATAGGGAGACAGTGTATCCGATAAGATGGGCAGTAGACGCTGATCAATCTCAAAGGCCGCAACCTTTTTGCTGCTTTTCGCCAGTTGTTCCGTCAATGCCCCGATTCCCGGCCCAATTTCGATGGCGCCGCTTTCCTCTGTCAAATTGGCATGTTCGACAATACGTTTCAAGATATTCGTATCGATTAAAAAGTTTTGGCCTAAGCTCTTTTTAAAGGAGAATCCGTACTTCTTTAATATTTCTTTCGTTCTGACAGGGGTTGCAATATCCTTATTCATTTTTTTCCTCCTGAATTATCTGTACCATCGCTTTCTCAAAAGCCTCAGTTGATATTTGGAACATTTTTAGTCTCTTATATAACTGTTTACCATTGGTAAACCCGATTTTTAACATAGATCCAAGTTTTTCCCTTCGTTCCTTGGCACCGGATCCCCCGATTAAACCTGCATCTATTAAATCCTGCTGTGAAATCTCTTCCGAAGCCTCTTCGTCCATTATTTGGGCATCCTTTAAAGCATTACGAATTGCCTCAGGAGAAGCATGTTCCACACCAATTCCTCTACCTGACTTAGGAAGGGCTTCCTTCTTCGTTAAAAAGGCGTGTTTACACCCTTTTACTTGTTCTGAAATGATATTCCTGATTTTTTGACCAGGAAAATCAGGGTCAGTGAAAATGATGGCTCCACGTGTCTTTTGTGCAAGCCTCACCTGTTCAATACAGGACTCATTCACCGCTGATCCGTTGGTTTCTATTGTATCAGCATTAACAGCCCTTTTTATCGCCACCGTATCGTCTTTTCCTTCTACAACAATAATTTCTTTAATCTTTTTCATGGTTTCCTCCATACAGAAAAGCGCAAGCGCTTTGATTAGCTCTTGGATAAACGTAACCGGTCCCCCGTAAAAAACTTTTTTGGGTAGAGAATCCAGTCTAGATCATTTATGAAAGTTCACACGCATATATTGAAATCTTATGGAATGGCGAGACGTCTATCTTATTAAAACAGTTTTACATGGGGTTTTTCAACAAATGGAAAATAAAACGCAAAAAACAGGAGACGAATTCATCTCCTGCGAGAGAAACCTTATTAGTCCAATACGCGAATCTTTACTCTCTTTACACCCCAGCGATAGGCATCATTTTTTGAAGAAAAGAAGACGTCAATCCTATTTCCCTTTATTGCTCCGCCTTTATCAGCTGCTACAGCATAGCCATATCCCTCTACATATACTTTCGACCCCATGGGAATCACGCTTGGATCGACAGCAATGATTTTCGCACCCGGATTACTCTTTAGATCTACTCCTGTGGACGTGACTCCGGAACAGCCCTTACAACTGGCAGTATAAGCTGTTGAAGATACGTATATTTCTTTTCCACTTGAAGAACTAACGTTAGTTACTCCCCGTGATGCCTGCGCAACGGTCGTTCGAGTTCCGACCGTTACAACTTTATCCTGCTTTTTATTAACTACTTTTTCTGAAAGTAATTCTCTTTTGACCTCTTTGCCATTTTCTTTAACAACTTCATATTTCTTGGAAACGAGTCCATCTTTTCCTTCTTTGACAATTTTCTCTTTCCCTTTTGATAAAGAGTCATCTTTTTTAGTTATGACTGCAAAGTCAACTGGTTCTTCCACTACATCGGTGACTTTTTCAATTCGAACTACGTTTACCGTATTCTCAGCTTTAACTTTTTCGGTTAATTCTGGCTCAACTCGATCCAAATCATTGAGTTTTACTCCTTGTTGCTTTAAAAAGTCAGCGACAGTAGTCGAAGTTGACCATACCTGCTTTTCGTATCCACCTACCACTAATTTCAGTGAAAAGGCTTTGTCTATGGCAACTTCCATATTCGCTTTCAGCTTCGTACTTTTTGAAGGGGCGATCTTATCCTGTTCCTTCACACTTAGATTTTGGTCCCTTAAAAGTTCATCTACCGTATCTGCGGTGGACCAGACTTCCTTCTTCTTACCATCCTGTACCATGACGATTTTTTGTGCAGGCTTCCAAACCACCTCCAAATCATCATCAACCTTTGTGGTTCTTGATGGGTGGACATAATCTGCGGCTTGAACGTTAATTTCTAAATCTTCCAACATATCATTTACAGTAGCCGCGTGTGTACGCACTACCTCTTTTTTTCCATCTAGCATGATTGTTACTGTATCCTTTGTTCCTTGATATATAAGTATTCCCAATGCTGTAGAAACAAGAATAGCACTGCAAATGGCCATTGCCATTCTCTTCTTCCCAAAAGGTTTGGGAATAAGGTTTTTCATAGTTTTTAATAGAATGAAAAACTCCTCCTTCCTCCCGGTGATTATATAGACTTAGTTATCAAGCTGTCAACCCATTCACTTCTCATTCAGGAAATTACTACCTATTATGCATATTCCATAATGAAAAGGAAAGGGCGACTTCTCGACATAATAAGCCTATAGTTGGAGTGAAATTTGTAGAAACCTTAAAAAATTGCGATTTTAGCTAGCAAACCCCGGGAGATATTGTAAAAAAAAATGTCAGTTAATGCCGAATAATTTCTTGGCATTTTCCGTTGTTGCCTGGGAAACTTCCTCTATTGTAAGTTGTTTGATTTCTGCAATTTGTTCAGCGACAAGTTTCACATATGAAGGTTCATTACGCTTCCCTCTATAAGGATGGGGAGCCAAGTATGGACAATCGGTCTCAATCAGTAAACGGTCTAAAGGTACGGCTGCTGCCACTTCCTTTGGTTTTTTGGCATTCTTGAAGGTCACAGGGCCTCCCAATGAAATATAAAAATTCATATTGATGCACTCCAAAGCCGTTTCTGCACTTCCGCTAAAGCAATGCATGATGCCCCCAACCCTTGATGCCTCTTCTTCCTTCAGTATGTTCACGATATCCGCGGTCGCTTCCCGATTATGGATGATAATGGGCAGCCCCACCTTTTTGGCCAATCGAATCTGCTTCCTGAACACCTCCATTTGAACATCTTTCGGAGATTTATCCCAATGATAATCCAGGCCCATCTCCCCAATGGCCACAACCTTTGGATGATTGGATAATTCCTCGATCCATTGTAAGTCATCTTCTGTCATATCTATAGCATCCACAGGATGCCATCCGACTGCGGCATACATGAAATCATAAGTTTCTATTAATTCCATTGCCCTTATAATGGTAGGCCGGTCAAAACCAACGACTACCATATTATCGACCCCTGCTTCCTTAGCTCTTTCTATTACGTCTTCGAGATCCTCGTTGAATTGTTCCGCATTAACATGTACATGTGTGTCAAATAACATTATTTTTCTTCCTTTCTAGCACTATTTTATAAAAAAATGAAAGTTTTATGTTTCACATTTAGGTAACAAACAGATTACAAAAGAGGCTGTATGCGCAATTAATAAATGTAGAACCAAAAACTAAACCTATATTACGTTACTTTTTCCAAAAGCATAAAGAAAAAAACATAAAAATGTTTCATATGAAACACCTTTATGTTTTCATCCGTTTATTTCACCTTTGAACCATTTGGAATCGATGAATCTATTGTAGCGACTGAGAGCACATCATCCTGGCTTCCCGCCAAAATCATTCCTTGAGAGAGCTCGCCACGAAGTTTAACAGGTTTCAAATTCGTGACGCATATCACTTTTTTGCCTACTAAATCTTCTGGTTTATAGTGCTGTGCAATGCCTGATACGACTTGCCGCTTCTCATAACCCAAATCAAGCTGAAGTTTAAGAAGCTTATCCGCCTTCTTTACAGGCTCAACTGCCATTACCTCAGCAACACGCAGCTCCACTTTTGTAAAGTCATCAATAGTGATTTCATCAACCTCGGGAATCGTCTCTTCCACTTTTTCCTCGTCCTTAGGGGCATCCCCCTGCATTTGTTCTTTAATATATAAAACTTCCTCTTCCATATCCAAACGAGGGAAGATCGGGTCTCCCTTCAAGACTTTTGTTTCAGCAGGAATTTGACCGAACTCCGCTAAACTGTCCCAGGATTTTAACACATCATCTTTGATGCTAAGCTGAGCAAAGATCTTTTCCGGTGTTTGCGTCAAGAACGGTTTCAAAAGGATTGCCGTCCTGCGTAATGATTCCGCCAAATGAACCATGACACTGGCAAGGTCTTCTTTCTTTGATTCATCTTTAGCAAGAGTCCATGGCTGGGTCTCATCAATGAATTTATTAGTTCTGCTCACGAGTTGCCAAATGGATGTCAGTGCAACTGAAAATTCCATATTTTCCATTGCTTCCTCATACTTGCCAACCGTTTCTTGATTCATTTCAAGCAAAGCTTTTTCGAATTCACCATTGGATCCTTCATAATTTGGAATCACACCATCAAAATATTTATTGACCATTGCAACTGTCCGATTTAATAAATTCCCTAAATCATTGGCCAGGTCAAAATTGATCCGTTCCACAAACCCTTCCGGTGTAAATACCCCATCGGAACCAAATGGTACTTCACGCAATAAATAGTAGCGTAAAGAATCCAAACCGTAACGATCGATCAATGTAACGGGATCCACTACATTTCCTTTTGATTTGGACATTTTACCATCTTTCATGAGAAGCCATCCGTGGGCGAAGACTTTCTTTGGAAGCGGCACGTCAAGAGCCATTAACATGATCGGCCAATAAATTGTATGGAAACGAACGATTTCCTTTCCGACCAGATGTACATCGGCCGGCCAATAATTCAAGTATTTAGAATCATTGTCCGTTCCATACCCTAATGCCGTTATATAATTGGTCAGAGCATCAATCCATACATAAATGACATGCTTTGGATCTCCCGGCACCTTGATGCCCCAATCGAAAGTAGTACGTGAAACGGCCAGATCTTCCAATCCAGGCTTGATGAAGTTATTGATCATTTCGTTTTTGCGGGATTCCGGCTGAATGAAATCCGGGTTTTCCTCATAAAACTTAAGTAACCGATCCGCATATTTACTCATCTTAAAGAAATAAGATTCCTCTTTCACCTTTTCAACAGGCCTGCCGCAATCAGGACAGTTTCCATTGCTCTCTTCGACTTGACGTTCCGTGAAGAAAGATTCGCAAGGTGTACAATATAATCCTTCATATTGGTCTAAATATATATCACCCTGGTCCAATAACCTTTTGAAAATCTTGGCTACGACCTCTTTATGGCGATCTTCCGTCGTCCTGATGAAATCATCATATGAAATATCAAGCTTTTCCCAGAGTTCTTTGATCCCTGATACGATATTATCTACATATTGCTGTGGAGTGATTCCTTCCTCAGCCGCTTTACGCTGGATTTTTTGACCATGTTCATCAGTTCCTGTTAAATACATGACATCGAAGCCACGCATCCTTTTATAACGAGCCATGGCATCCCCTGCCACTGTCGTATACGCATGCCCTATATGTAAATTGCCACTCGGATAATATATGGGTGTCGTGATATAGAATGTTTTTAATTTATCTTGCACTTCGTTCCCTCCTCATCATTTGAAAAACCGGCAATGGGACTGGCCCAAGCCAAAAGAATATATTTAAGCTATTATCTCTATTTTAACGCTATATACAATTCTGTGCGACAATAATCACTAATCTAATCATCATGTTAATAGAATAAAAAAATACTAAGTAGACTCAACTTAAAAATAAGGGTACTTCCCTTCTGTCAGCATTACCTCTTACCTGAACAAAATATACCTAAATTTCTTTTTTTGTGCAACAACTCACATATTCGCAAACTTTTTCAGAAAATTATCCTTAATTCAGAACTTTTGTTTTGAAACTAAAATATATTTAATCATATAATAGGGAAGTATGTTTTCATATGCATACTTTGTCGAAATCTGGTGAAGTGAGCAGTTCTTTGTATCCTGCATTTCTTTACTTTTAAAGGCATAACCGATTTTTTCCCTTTAAAAGCCATTTTGTTACACGAAGTGGACCCTGCTATTTCTTACAAAAAAATGAAAATAAATCATTGACGAATTTGGGAATGGCTGGTATTATAAATTTATAAAAAAATTTGTCGAATAATGGCGAAAAAAATAGAAATAGGGTACTAGATTGTAACTGAGAGGAGAATTTTTTAAATGAAATCTACAGGTATTGTTCGTAAAGTTGATGAGTTAGGCCGGGTGGTTATTCCAATCGAACTTCGTCGTACATTGGGTATCGCTGAGAAAGACGCTCTTGAAATCTATGTGGATGATGAGCGCATCATCTTGAAAAAATACAAACCAAACATGACTTGCCAAGTTACAGGTGAAGTTTCCGATAACAACCTTACACTTGCCAATGGCAAATTGATTCTTAGTCGTGAAGGCGCAGAATTACTTATTCAAGAAATTCAACAAAACTTCACTGCTTCTAAATAAATGATAAAAAAACTTCCGTTCTTCGGAAGTTTTTTTATGCTCATTATTCTTGTATATCAATGTGAAACGCTTGATATACATCGCGTTTTTGCATATTGCGATCTTTTGCGACCTGCTTGATTGCGTCCTTTGAAGTGAACTGCTTGGTTTCTATATAATGATTAACATGGCCGACGATATCAAGGTCCATCCACCAAGCCTCTTCCGATTCATCCTCCGACCATTGCCCGCCTTCTATTATTAAACAGAACTCACCGCGAATTTCGGATTCCACCGCCCATGTCAAGGCCTCACTCACAGTCCCTCGAATGAACTCTTCAAATTTCTTGGTTAACTCCCGGCATAATACTATACGACGGTCACCTAAAATTTCATGCATATGTTTCAATGTTTCTTTCAATCGATGTGGCGATTCATAAACGATCCAAGTTGATTCCATTTTTTTTAATTTTTCCAGTTCCTGCTTTTTTTCTTTTGCTCCCCGTTGCAGAAAACCGTAGAAGTAAAAAGGCTGGGGAACCAGTCCAGATGCGATCAATGCAGTTAATGCAGCATTTGCCCCCGGCAACGGAATGACTTTAAACTGTTCGGCAATGGCATCTTTGACCAGTTCATATCCCGGGTCGGATATCGTCGGCAAGCCAGCATCACTTACCAATGCGATGACCTCTCCAGATCGAAGCCTCTCAAGCATTTGCTTCCCGCTATATTCCTTATTATGTTCATGGTAGCTGACGATAGGTGTCGAAATTTCAAAGTAGTTGCATAATTTCTTCGTATTTCGCGTGTCCTCAGCAGCAATGACATCCGCTTCCTTTAAGATTCTTAAAGCCCGGAAACTCATATCCTCAAGGTTTCCTATCGGTGTAGGAACCAGATATAGAGCCGGCTCCAATCCTTCTTTTTCAAAACTCTTTTGCTGCCACATATCATGTATCCTCCTTTGCCATCCACTTTTCCTTTTGTTTTCTTGTAAATTGCTTAAATTTATATTCAGCCTGCATGGCCAATGTCCGTGTTTCGAATATTTCATGATAAATCAGTTCAACCGGTGTCCGGCCACGTGTATACTTAGCGCCCCTGCCTTGATTATGAACATCAATCCTACGGTGCAAATCATTGGTATACCCAGCATAATAACTGCCGTCCCTGCACTTTAAAACATAAAAATAATGCTTATTCCTCTCCATATAGAATCCTTCTGATTTCGGGATTATACTCATTTTGATCATTATATACAACAAGCGGGGGAAGAATCTTTAAATCAGGGTTGCCGTCCTTTATCCCTTCTATAAGAATCGTATTCGATTCTTTTGAACTCTTAGGATAAACGAATTGCAGTCGCTTCGGTTCAATTCTGTACATCCTCATGAAATGCAGGATATCCATCAGACGGCCCGGTCTATGAACGAATGCGGCTTTCCCACCTTGACGCAGCAATTGGCTTGAAACACGCATGACATCCTCAAGATTACACATGATTTCATGTCGGGCAATTGCAAAGTGCTCATTTTTGTTAATTTCCTCGATGGATGGCGTCGGGAAATAGGGTGGATTGCAAGTAACGACGTCATATTTGCTATACCCTATCTGCTTTGGAATTTCTTTTATATCTCCATGAATCATCTCGATTTGGGAGGTTACGCCATTATAGTCCATGCTCCTCTGGGCCATGTCATATAACCGCTCTTGAATTTCAACACCGGTAATTGTCCCTTTCGTTCTTGTACTCAGCAGCAAAGGTATGACCCCATTGCCTGAGCAAAGATCGACGATTTTCCCTTTTTGGATCGGTACATTCACGAACCTTGATAATAAAACGGCATCTAATGAAAAAGAGAACACCGATGGGCTCTGAATGATCCTTAAATTCTCAGCCAAAAGATAATCCAGGCGCTCATCTCCATTAAGTTCTACCATTGCTGTTACCCTCCTAATCATGTATGGAAAAAGCATGTTTAGGGACCATGCTTCTATGTTACTGTCGTACAAAAAAGGGGCCTGACTCATAGTATGCGTCAGACCCCGAATCACTATATATTGTAAACGGTCTATCTATCACGTAAAAGAGATGGAACATCTTTTATATTTTCCATTATCACTTCTTGTTTAAAAAAGATAAACAGAACAGGCAATCCCCTTCTTTTCGTAAACTGCCAAAATGCAGATTGCAAATATGAAAGCCCTCTTGATAGATACGGGCTAAGTTATCATAGCCTTCCCCGATATCCATAACCTTTTCCGCACTTGGAATACGGTTTTTCACTTTTTGTTTGACCTTAACTGCAGCAGGCGCACTTTCGACTTCCACAAGGCCCAACCGATGGCGCAAATGCTCGTTTTCCAGCTTGATCGACTGATTTTCCTCAAGTATTTCAGCTAAGTTCTGCTTCAATTCTCCAAGCTGCTTATATAATTGGCCTATCTGGGTTTCCATATTGGTCACCGACTCAAAAATATCTTTCTTATCCACGCTCTCCCACCACCTTAATAATCTGTGGCTTGAATAGAAACGGCTCCCTCTTTTAGAATCTCATCTAGAGTATACTCTAATACTCTTTCTTGCCCGATTAGTTCAATCTGAAGTACGCGTTCTAGAATATTAAGCCCCACTACCTTGCCTTTGCCACCAGGCGTATTAATCATTTCACCTAAATCAGGAAGCATTTCCTTCGCACTTTCATACTCATCATTTTCATATTTCAGACAGCACATCAATCGACCGCATAAACCTGAGATTTTTGTAGGGTTTAATGATAAATTCTGATCCTTCGCCATTTTGATGGAAACCGGTTCAAAATCTCCAAGAAATGTGGAGCAACAAAGCATTCTGCCACAAGGTCCTATGCCACCAAGCATCTTTGCCTCATCCCTTACCCCGATTTGGCGCAGTTCTATGCGAGTTCTGAATATGGCAGCTAAATCTTTAACTAAATCACGGAAATCCACGCGACCATCCGCTGTAAAATAAAACACGACTTTATTTCTGTCGAAAGTATATGACACATCAACCAGCTTCATATCCAGCTTATGTTCCACAACCTTTTGACAACATATAGTGTAAGCCTCTTCTGCAGCCACCTTATTCTCGTCTACAATCAACTTATCTTTTGCATCAGCGACCCGAAGTACTTTTTTCAATGGCAGGACAACATCGTTTTCATCTACTTGTTTACGGGCTGTAACGACTTTACCGAATTCAACACCGCGGACAGTCTCCACTATTACAAAATCGTCCTTAGGAATTGCGAATTCACCCGGATCGAAGTAGTATATTTTGCCCGCCTTTTTAAAACGGACACCTACAACATCATACAAATCATGATCCCTCCTGCAAATTCAGCACAAGCTGTTCCATCAACAGCTGTGGATTCGTGTTGGACATCAGCTTCCTTTTTGCTTCCAAAATGCAACCCATATGTTCAGCAAGGCGTCTTGGGGAAAGATGAAGAGCGTGAGTTTCAAATTCCTTCAGTTTATTTTGGAACACAACGAAGTCCTTTTTGTCCAACTGAATGTATAATAAATCCTTATATATAAGAAGTAACAAATCAAGACCTCTGTCAACCTGTTCTCTTTCTTTAAAGTGTGTGAACCAATCCGTCTGAAGGTACAGCATTGCCTTCAAGGAATTAAGTTTTAACACTTCATATAATTTTACCACTATTTTTTGAGCTTGTACAAACCATTCATCATGGCTAAGCTCGATTCCAGCTTCCACATTCTGTGTGATGTGGGCAATAACCGAGGCCAGCTGTGGTTCTAACTCCTGTTCTATCAGCTTCCGTTTCACATTCTCCGGAGATAATGGCTTGAACGAAATCACTTGGCACCTTGATAATATAGTCGGCAGAATCCTCTGAAGCTGTTCGGTCATCAATATTGCTACCGTATCAGCCAAAGGTTCTTCTAAAAATTTCAATAGACTGTTGGCTGCCCCCACAGACATTTTGTCAGCATCGGCAATCATATAAACCTTCCGATCTGCCTCTACGCTCTTTTTCGAAAATTCTTCCTGAAGCCCCTTGATTTGCTCTTTCTTTATTGAGAGACCGTCCTTTTCTATCAAATGGACATCAGGATGATTCCCACTTGAAATCCGTTTGCAATTCCGACAAAGTTCGCATGGCTCATAACCTGCTGTCGGGGCTTCACATAGTAAGCTTTTGGCAAAGGCATAGCTTATCTCTTGCTTACCTGTCCCTTTTTCCCCTTCAAATAAATACGCATGAGCCACCCTGTTTTTCGTTATGCTATTTTGCAGCATCGTCATTACCTGCGGCTGAATTTCACTCATGTCCTGCCATGTTTTATCCAAAACCATCAACTCACTTAAGTATATAAATTAATCAGAAGACCTTTAATCTCGCCTATCATTTCCAATATTTCAAGCGAACTCTTCTCTTTATTAAGAATTTCCTCGCTTAACTCAACTAATTTTGCATCTATCGTTTCCACGGTTTTCAATGGCCGGCTCTGTCCATATTCATTCCAGCTCGTTGATTGCTTCAGTTCCAGTCCATATTCAACCGCTTCTTTAACAAACCGTTTCACCAATGCTTTATATTTTGCCAATTCCCTAAAAGTACGTGACCTTACTAAACGCTGACCCGCCCCTTCGATATCGCCTATCAAACGGTTTAATGTTTGGATTTGCATCTTTTGATCCTGTGTCTGGACCATTTGTTGGAATCTTCCATTTCCGGTTTGGAATTTTTTGGCATCCTGTCGCGATTTATCCAGCTTAATAGGGATATCATGGTTGATTTTCATAATGAACCTCCCTGAAACTAACCGTTAAAATTGTAAAAAGTTTTCAACCGGCAGAACAAAAATGGTCGCACCGCCCACTTGAATCTCCACTGGGTAAGGTACATATGACTCGGCATTCCCGCCCATCGGTGAAACCGGTGATACTAATTGGGATCGTGACTGACAATTCTGTTTGATGATCTGGATGGCTTGGTCAACACGTTCATCCTCTGTTCCAATCATAAAAGTCGTATTACCTGATTTTAAAAACCCGCCAGTGCTGGCTAACTTGGTCGTTCCGAAATTATTTTCCACTAATTGATTCAGCAGGCGATGACTATCCTTGTCTTGAACGACAGCAATGATCATTTTCATTCTCATCATCCTCCGGTTACTCTGAATTTTTACTAACTACATTATATCAAATAGTATTGGTTGAATAATATGGAAACCTATATAATCAGTTTCCCGCTTTCGCTAAAAAATCCAATAGGCTGGCTTTCGATTCCTCAAAGACTTCATCTATTGTCCGGCCTGCATCCACGATAATGAAACGTTCTTTCCATCTATTTATAATGAACTGATACCCTTCACAAACTTTTTTATGAAAGTCGAGTGCTTCAAGATCCAGCCGGTTCACTTCCCGTTCCCCATTGGACTGGATGCGTCTCAATCCCTCTTCTGGGTCGATATCAAAAAAGAGCGTGGCATCTGGCATCATATCTCCAATTGCAAATTTATTGATATTGTAAACTTCTTCTATATCCAAACCCCTTGCATGACCCTGATAGGCTAATGAGCTATCTATAAACCGGTCACAGAGGACAAGTCCCCCTCGTTCCAGCTCAGGCATGACCACTTCCACTAAATGCTGACGCCTTGCTGCTGCGTATAATAAAGCCTCTGTCCTCGAGTCCATGGCTGTATTATCTTTATTAAGGATCACTTCCCTAATTTGCTCCGAAATGGGAACTCCCCCTGGCTCACGGGTTAATAGAACTTGATAGCCTTCTTGTTGCAGAGCCTTGCCAAGCATTTGGGTAATGGTTGTTTTCCCGGCACCCTCAGGCCCTTCCATTGTTATAAAAATACCACGTTTCATCGATGTACCTCCAAGGTTCTTTGTATGTAGTATATCATTTTAACCAGTCTGCCCGCTTTCATAAACGATTAATTCTCCGTTTGAAAGGGAGGAACCACCATGAAACCTTGATCCCATTTCCAGCAGTCTCCGCAAATTGGATATATGTTCAGGAGTAATCATTTCCCCGGACATAATTAAAGGGATGCCCGGCGGATAAGGAATGACCATCTCGGCGGATACCTCTCCGACTGCTTTCCGTAATTCGACAGATCTTGCTTTGCTATGCTTCATGACGGAGTAGGGCATTTCAAGCCCTGTCATTGACCTTCCATCAGGCCAGAGGACCCGAAGATCCGCTTCCTTGTTTCCAGTTCTGTCTTGAGTGGCACTTTTTATAGTTTGTATGATTTCATGAAAAGGAAAATCGGTACCCATTTTTAATAAGGGTAAAATCATTAATAAATTATCAGGATCAGCCAACTCCGTAAAAATGCCTTCGGCTTCACATAGCTGCTGTAACTCAAATCCGCTTAAACCATTTGTTGATTGAATGACTACTTTTAACGGGTCTGCCAAGGTGCCTGGCGGCGCCTCCAGAACCCTTACTGTCTGCAGGGCACCTAATTCTCCTCTGAAGTCCGATATCTTTTCAATAAGGAATTTTTTATCTTCTGATGTAAAAGCGGCTAAGTAGGCCCTGGCTAAGTCGAGCGAACCCATAATTGGGTAAGATGGACTGCTGGACTGAAGCATTTGTAAATAGAATGATGCTTGATCGACATCAATTAAGGATGAATTCACATGAAGAAATGACCCCATCGTCATGGCTGGCAGTGTTTTATGCGCTGAATGGACAACGGCATCTGCCCCTGCCGAAATGGCCGACTTGGGAAACGGACTTCCTAACTGAAAATGAGCGCCATGTGCCTCGTCCACCAGCACAGGAATCCCCTTTTGATGTGCGAGTCTTACCATTTCCGTCAAGTCTTCACCAATTCCATAATAATTAGGATAGGTAACAATGATGGCTTTTGCATCTGGATGTACACTCAAGGCTTCTTCAATTAAATTTGATCCCACACCGCCGGCAATGCCCCATTTCTCATAATAGTCCGGTTGCAAAAAAATCGGTTGTACATTCGCTAACATCAATCCATGTAAAATTGATTTATGGCAGTTTCTTTGGACAAGGACCTTATCACCTTCCCTGCAGGCAGCAAGAATCATGGCAATGTTGCCTACGGTTGACCCATTAACGAGAAAATAACTCCGCTTTACCCCATATAGATCAGCGAGTAGTTGCTCGGACTTTAGAATGGCGCCCTCTGGAGCATGCAGGTCATCTAAACCGCTTATTTCCGTGGCATCAATACCAAGCAGGGGGGTGTATAAGGCTTGGCCCTTTTTATTAAACACCCATCCATTTTTATGCCCTGGGACATGCAGGGATATGGAGCTTTTTTTATGAAAAGCACTCATTGCATCGAACAATGGTGTCTGTGATTGATTCATTTTTCTCTTCCCTCATATCATAGTATTTTTTCATTTTATCAAATAAGTATAATTTTATCTCATATTACGCCGACAGAAAGGCAATTATGCATCTCTGAACAGTCTGTTTGGAGGGAACATACGGCAACATGGGAGCATGTTGCCAAGCATTCTTCTAAAGTACCAAAAAAAGAATCAGAGACTAAAGAAACACACATTTCTTTTATCTCTGATTCTTTAACTTCCCACAAACTATTTTTTCATGATAATATTTCAGGATTAGTGATTTTTCTTAATTTCTTTAAGTAATATTGGTACTTGGGATCGTTCGTATCCGTCCCGATCATATCCCTTTCGCATTCCTCACAAATAAAAGTCGTATATAGATGTATACCCATCCCTTTTACTTGTTCACAAACCGCGCACGTTTCCCCTGCCGTTGTTTTGGTTGTTGTTGTCCCCAACATCTCCACCTCCATACCTGCATTCTCCCCAAAAACCATTGTTCGCATACATTGATTTAAATAGTTTAAGAGAACCCGGGGATGCTTTTAACAATGTATGATGAAGAATTTCAATACGTGTATGTCTTCATAAAAGTTTCCATAATTGATAATCCCTTTATATCCAATGATTTTTCTTTGCATTAAGCAAAAAAAGACCAGCCGGATGGCTGATCTTTTTAAATGGCTTGACGGCGTCCTACTCTCACAGGGGGAAACCCCCAACTACCATCGGCGCTGAAGAGCTTAACTGCCGTGTTCGGAATGGGAACGGGTGTGACCTCTTC
>NZ_JBWCCL010000020.1:0-56031 GCF_056279465.1 Peribacillus sp. TE19612
CCTGAAAGATGATCAGGTTGATAGGTCAGAGGTGGAAGCATGGTGACATGTGGAGCTGACTGATACTAATAGATCGAGGACTTAACCAACGCTTTAAAAAAATGAAATACCTTCTTCTTATTATCTAGTTTTGAAGGAATGAATTCTTCAAAAATGAATATAGTCTGGCAATGATGGCGAAGAGGTCACACCCGTTCCCATTCCGAACACGGAAGTTAAGTTCTTCAGCGCCGATGGTAGTTGGGGGTTTCCCCCTGTGAGAGTAGGACGTTGCCAGGCTGTTCATTTAAATCTTTAATGGGTTTTAGGAAACATTATATTATTCCGCAGTAGCTCAGTGGTAGAGCATTCGGCTGTTAACCGAACGGTCGTAGGTTCGAGTCCTACCTGCGGAGCCATATGCTTCCATAGCTCAGTAGGTAGAGCACTTCCATGGTAAGGAAGAGGTCAGCGGTTCGAATCCGCTTGGGAGCTTCCCGATCTATCTATGAACAAAAAAACAGTTCGGCCCGTTGGTCAAGCGGTTAAGACACCGCCCTTTCACGGCGGTAACACGGGTTCGAATCCCGTACGGGTCACCATTTTAAATCATTAATCCGGAGGATTAGCTCAGCTGGGAGAGCATCTGCCTTACAAGCAGAGGGTCGGCGGTTCGATCCCGTCATCCTCCACCATTTTATTCTTTACTTGCCGGTGTAGCTCAACTGGTAGAGCAACTGACTTGTAATCAGTAGGTTGGGGGTTCAAGTCCTCTTGCCGGCACCATTTACAACCATATATTGCGGAGGGGTAGCGAAGTGGCTAAACGCGGCGGACTGTAAATCCGCTCCTTCGGGTTCGGCAGTTCGAATCTGCCCCCCTCCACCATTTTAATAAAATCCTGTGGATCAGTTATATATTCTCTGTATTGGGGAAATATATGATTACCACCTTTTTATTTTGTTGTACATTAATCATTGCAATTGCATATTATATATTGGGCTATAGCCAAGCGGTAAGGCAACGGATTTTGATTCCGTCATGCGAAGGTTCGATCCCTTCTAGCCCAGCCATTTGCGGAAGTAGTTCAGTGGTAGAATACAACCTTGCCAAGGTTGGGGTCGCGGGTTCGAATCCCGTCTTCCGCTTAATATATTTTAAATTCCTTAGGGGCCTTAGCTCAGCTGGGAGAGCGCCTGCCTTGCACGCAGGAGGTCAGCGGTTCGATCCCGCTAGGCTCCACCATCAACTACATACACCAAAACTTACGTCTTAAGCCAAAAATGGTTTAAGACTTTTTTTTGTTTAAGGCATAGTTGGGTAAACTAATCCCCAGAAAGATATTTTTTCACAAAAAACATATGTTATCGAAAACGTGCATCTTTATACATGGAAATGTCGAGTTGAACCAATTGGCATATACGATATAAAATGGTGGAAAGGGGGAATTGTATGTCTATTCAGAAAATTTCCGTCATCGGATTGCCTATGGACCTTGGTCAAGCAAGGCGAGGGGTGGATATGGGACCTAGTGCCATCCGCTGCGCAGAGATTGTCGAGCGTCTTGAAAAGTTGAATATAGAAGTAGAGGATTTAGGGGATATAATTGTAGGGCGTCCTGAAAATGCAGATGAGCCCGGGACAAATTTAAAAAACTTACAGCTTGTAGCAAAAGGTAACACCCAGTTAGCTACAAGAGTTGATGAAATAATAGAAGAAGGTTCCTTTCCGCTTGTATTGGGAGGAGACCATTCAATAGCGATAGGCACACTGGCAGGAGTCGCAAAGCACTATGAGAATCTAGGTGTGATTTGGTACGATGCACATGGCGATTTAAATACGGAAGATACTTCACCATCAGGAAATATACACGGGATGCCCTTGGCTGTCAGTATTGGGATTGGACATCCGGACCTGATCAATATACATGGTTTTGCTCCAAAAGTGAAACCGGAAAACATCGTAATCATCGGAGCGAGGTCATTGGATGAAGGGGAAAAGGAACTTATCCGTGAGAAAGGGATTAAAGTCTTCACGATGCATGAGATCGACCGGTTGGGAATGACACGGGTCATGGAAGAATGCATTGATTATTTAAGGGAAAGAACGGATGGCGTCCACCTTTCACTGGATTTGGATGGAGTGGACCCAGCAGATGCACCCGGAGTCGGGACACCGGTAATTGGTGGTATAAGTTATCGGGAAAGTCATTTGGCCATGGAAATGCTTGCGGAATCCAACTTGATTACATCCGCTGAATTCGTTGAAGTGAATCCCATTTTAGATGAGCGAAATAAAACGGCAATCGTTGCCGTGGCCTTAATGGGTTCGCTATTTGGAGAAAAATTATTATAACTAATAATTAAAAGAAACAGTAACCGGCTTGTAATGGGTTACTGTTTTTTATATGCTAGAAGACATAGGTTTATTTACCAGGGTGTATGTAACAGAAACATATCTATAGATAAATGGTTGCAATTTTCTATCCATATTCACTTGAGAGCACGTCTGTCCATGAGATCTTCATTTTTAGTTAAATGGATGTATTGAATGATTAAAGAATCCAGTTTGCTGCTAACTTCAATAACTTCATTATCCACCATCGAAGAACGGGAAGCCAAAAACATCATTTTCTGTCTGCATTGTTCAATATGGTCTAAAATTTGTTCAGTACTCATATAGAGAATCACTCCTTTGAATTTTACAATTTCTTACTATATAGCCCTGTTTTTTTTTTCTTAAACATAAAATGTAAAACTTTGTTAAAATTAATGTATTAAATTTTTGAAACCTTTCAGCTTACGATTCGTAGTAATCGTATAGCCGCATGAGCGGGGGTAATACCGGAAAATGGATGCACTCATTAAAGAGAGAATTAATCAAGTATTAAAAGGAGACCATAATGCCTTTGGGGAAATTGTCGAAATTTACAAGGACAAAGTTTTCCAAATATGTTTCAGAATGCTCGGAAACAGGCAAGAAGCAGAAGATTTGGCTCAAGAGGCCTTTGTAAGGGCCTACGTGAACATTCGAAGTTTCAATATAACAATGAAATTTTCTACATGGTTATATCGGATTGCGACCAATCTTTGTATTGACCGGCTTCGCAAGAAAAAACCGGACTACTATCTGGATGCAGAGGTGGCAGGAACAGAGGGATTGAATATGTATTCCCAAATTGCATCGGATATGGCGAAACCCGAGGAAGAGGTTGAATCATTAGAACTGCAGGAAACCATTCAAGTGGAAATAATGAAATTGCCCGAGAAATACCGATCGGTAATCGTATTGAAGTATATTGAAGAGTTATCTCTAAAGGAAATCAGTGAGATACTCGATTTGCCGGTCGGTACGGTTAAGACGAGGATACATCGCGGTCGCGAAGCCTTGCGTAAACAACTACGCCATTTATAAAAAGAAGGTGAGAAAAATGAACTGCCATGAGGAAATCATTGAATATATGCATGATTATTTAGATGAGGACATCAAACCGGAGCATAAAGAAGTTTTACGGGAGCACTTGCATGACTGTGCTGAATGCCGGGATTACTTTCATGAAATGAAAAAGGCGGTCGCTCTTGTACAAAGCACTTCCCATATAAAGGCCCCGGATGACTTTACAGCGAAGGTTATGGCTCAATTGCCAAAGGAAACGAAAACAACAGGTGCTAAACGTTGGTTCAAAAGCCATCCTTTCATGACAGCGGCAGCGATGTTCATCATATTGATGACAGGATCTGTTTTTTCCACTTATAATCAGGACGAACATTTTTCAGTATCAAAGCAGCCTAACTTAGTGGTCGAAGGTGAAACGGTTATTGTGCCTGAGGGTGAGACAATCAAGGGAAATGTGGTAGTTCAAAATGGTAATATTCAAATAGATGGTGAAGTAGAGGGAGATGTGACAGTCATAAATGGGCATAAGTATATGTCTAAAGCAGGTAATGTGACCGGAAGCATCCATGTTATTGACCAAGCTTTTGAGTGGATGTGGTATAAAGTGAAGGACACTGCAACCTCGTTGGTTCCTGCTAAAGAGGAGAAAAAGGAATAAGGAATAGAAGCTGGGCAGGGGCATCGTTTTTGATTTACGATGACTTCGCCCAGCTTTATTTTTTTAAGGAAGGGGAACCATTTTTAATGGTTCTTTTTTCCTGTGTAAATTTCTCACACTAGTTTTTAGATGAATCATTTAAAAAATGGTATACTATTAAGGTTATTGTAAATAAAGATTGTAATTGGTATTTGGAGTAATACTGACTGGAGGAAACAACATGTCTTTAACCAATTTGACTGTTTGGGACTATGTAGTAAATTTCATTGATATTCTCCTTGTATGGTTTGTGATATATAAATTGTTAACTATTATTCGAGGCACGAAGGCTATTCAGCTGCTAAAAGGAATTTTTGTAATTGTCATTGTAAAAAGCTTAAGCAACCTGTTTGGTTTCAATACACTCGGATGGTTAATGGCACAAGTCATGAATTGGGGAGTATTGGCAATTCTCGTCATTTTTCAACCTGAACTGAGAAGGGCACTTGAACAATTAGGACGCGGGAAGCTCTTTGCAAGGGGCACCGTTCCAGAAGAGAATCAGCAAGAGCGTTTAGTCGAGGAAATCCTAAAGGCGTCCACCTATATGGCAAAAAGGCGGATTGGTGCCTTGATTACGATAGAAAAAGGTACGGAGCTGGGGGATTATGTTGAAACGGGGATACCTCTGAAATCCTATATTTCTTCAGAACTGCTCATTAATATCTTCATCCCTAATACGCCGCTCCATGATGGCGCAGTTATTTTACAAAATAACCAGGTGGCAGCTGCAGCTTGCTATTTGCCATTATCAGAGAGTCCATTCATATCAAAGGAACTTGGCACACGGCATAGGGCAGCCATAGGCATGAGTGAAGTTACGGATAGTCTGACGATCGTCGTATCAGAAGAAACGGGAGGAATATCCGTCACTAAAAACGGGGAACTTTACCGGGATTTGAATCAAGAATCATTTAGGGCCATGCTTACAAGTGAACTGGTAGTGGAAAATATCAAATCAACTTCCTCAAGCATCTTTAACTGGAGGGGGAAAAAGAATGGATAAATTCACCAATAGCGCTTGGTTTATGAGAATCGTAGCTTTTGCCTTGGCAGCACTTTTGTTCATTTCCATTAACTTTGAGATGGAGTCGGATAAAAAATCCCTTGGTTTATCGACTGCCCCTGAAATCAGTACGGAGACCATCGAAAATGTACCGGTTGAAGTGTACTATGACCGCGAGAATCTAGTGGTGAGCGGGGTGCCTGAGACAGTTGATGTTACTCTAAAGGGAGCAAAAAGCCTATTGATTAATGCGAAAAACCAAAGGGATTTTAAAGTGTATGTAGACCTTTCTGATCCTGCAATCTCAATGGGGGACAGAACTGTCACATTTAAAATAAGTGAGTTGAATGAAAAGTTAGTGGCGACGATCGATCCGGAATATGCGGAAGTCAACGTTCAGGAACGGGTGACGAAGGAATTCTCCGTTGAAGCCGAGTATAACAGCTCTTTACTTGAAGAGGGGTATACAGCTGGTCAGCCAACAGTCAGCCCGAAAACTGTTAAAATAACGGGCGCTAAAGATGCAATTGAACAAATTTCCTATGTAAAGGCAAACCTTGAAATAAGTAAGGGACTTAACGAAACGGTGAACAGTAAGGCAACCGTTAAAGCCTTGGACAGGGATTTGAATAAGCTGGATGTGACGATCGAGCCATCTTCTGTTGCCGTTTCCTTAAAAGTGAGCATTCCTTCCAAGACGGTGTCGATAGCACCGAAGCAAACTGGCAAGGCAAAGGATGGCATCAGGATCACGAGTATAAGTGTCGATCCAAAAGAGGTCACCTTATTTGGTTCGGAAACGAGCCTGGAGAAAATAGATGAAATAAATCTTCCTGTAAATATCTCGAAAATTGATGGTGATACAGAACTGGAACTCGATCTTAATAAACCGGATAGTGTACAAAAAATGTCCTTGGGTAAGGCACAGGTCAAGATTCGTACAGAAAAAGTTGATGTAGATGAAGAGAATGCAGAGCCAGTCGTGAAAGAGGAAGAACCAGAAACCGAACAAAAACAAGAAGAACAAGTAGTCGAAGAAAAACCAGAACCAGAAGAAGAAGATGAAGCGGCTGCCATTGAGTCCAAAACTTTCAACGATATACAAATAGTTCCTGTGGGCATACGGGATGACCAAGATGCCGAATTGGAATCCGATGTAACCAGCATCACTTTGCTTGGTGAGGCGGATGATTTGAAGAAAATAACTAAAGACGACATTAATCTTACAGTAGATGTGAGTAATTTAGATGAAGGTACGCATGATGTGGATCTGGCGGTAACAGTGCCTGAGGGAGTGGAATGGGAACTGGATTCTAAAACGGTTTCGGTCACCATCACACAAAAAGACGAAGAGACATGACCTTCCTTTAACATCATCATTAAATTCAGTAACGATTCGAAGAAGGAGCGATAAAGATGGGTAAATATTTTGGAACAGACGGAGTAAGGGGTATAGCGAATAGCGAGTTAACACCGGAGTTGGCATTTAAACTAGGCCGTTTTGGTGGCTACGTCCTTACTAGAAATACAGAAAAACCCAAAGTGCTTATAGGGCGCGATACTCGTATTTCAGGTGAAATGCTGGAAGGTGCGCTTGTTGCAGGTCTTTTATCCATTGGGGCTGAAGTGATGCGCCTGGGTGTCATTTCGACTCCGGGAGTAGCCTATTTAACAAAGGCCTTAAGTGCTGAAGCAGGTGTCATGATTTCCGCTTCGCATAATCCGGTAGCGGATAATGGCATTAAATTCTTTGGACCGGATGGGTTTAAGTTATCCGATGATCAAGAAGCGGAAATTGAAGCACTATTAGATAAGGAAAAGGATGAGCTTCCACGCCCGGTTGGCGGAGATTTAGGCCATTTGAACGATTATTTCGAAGGAGGGCAAAAGTATCTCCAATATTTGAAACAATCAGTGGATGAAGATTTTACAGGCATTCATGTTGCTCTTGATTGTGCACATGGGGCTACATCTGCCTTGGCCATGCATTTGTTTGCAGATCTTGATGCAGACATCTCTACAATGGGGGCATCGCCCAATGGCTTGAACATTAATGATAAGGTAGGTTCCACCCACCCTGAGGCACTTGCTGAATTCTTAAAAGAAAAAGGTGCGGATGTTGGGCTTGCATTTGACGGCGACGGAGACCGCGTCATTGCAATAGATGAAAAAGGAAATATAGTGGACGGCGACCAAATCATGTATATCTGTGCGAAATACTTGAAAGATAATAACCGTTTGAAACAGGGAACAGTGGTTTCTACGATCATGAGTAACCTTGGTTTTTATAAAGGTCTTGAAGAGCATGGTATACAAAGCGCCCAGACGGCAGTGGGGGATCGTTATGTGGTCGAGGAGATGCGTAAAGGCGGCTATAACCTTGGCGGAGAGCAATCCGGACATATCATCTTCCTGGACTATAACACGACAGGAGATGGCTTATTGACGGGCTTGCAGCTTGTGAACATCATGAGCGACACCCAAAAAACCTTATCCGAGCTCGCTGGAGAGATGAAGAAATATCCACAAACGCTGATCAATGTCAGAGTTACCGATAAACACGCTGTAACAGATAATGAAAAGGTACAGGAAGTCATCAAGGCAGTCGAAGGGGAAATGAACGGAAACGGTCGCATTTTGGTGAGACCATCCGGTACTGAACCTCTAGTCCGTGTTATGGCTGAAGCACCGACAGCTGAGGAATGCACCAATTATGTAGATCGCATCGTCGCAGTTGTAAGAGCGGAAATGGGAATGAACGAATAACTAATCCTATGCATAAAAGGAACGAAATTTCCTTTTATGCATATTTTTATAAAGAAGTCTTTTTTGTTGGTAAAGGTAATTAAGAATTGACCTATGTCCCTTGTTTAAGGTATGATTATCCTGATTTACAACTCATTTTCTAAAAATGGTTGTTCTAAAAAGGAGGGTAGGCAAGGAGAGAATGGATTCACAAAAGCGCCTGAACTAAGTCTGGACGAGAAATGACTTAGTTGACGAGGAGGAGGTTTATCGAATGATCGGCGGATACCTCCCGGCTGAAGTGCACAGCCGCAGTAATTCCAATCTTAAAACAGTAGGGCAACTTACTGCACAAAGGGTCGGAAATGCACAATGGGAAAAAGTGCTTTAGGGCATTTCCTTTATAAAAATATATATCAGAGATGAGGGGGCAGGGATGCCCCCGTGCATTCCTGTTCCCTCGAATCGGTTGGAGGAACAGAAATTATGTGTGGAATTGTTGGATATATTGGACTTAACGATGCAAAGGAAATTTTATTAAAAGGTCTTGAAAAACTTGAATACCGCGGTTATGACTCTTCAGGGATTGCTGTGCGAAATGAAGCAGGAGTGACAATCTTTAAGGAAAAGGGAAGAATCGCGGACTTACGAGCAGCCGTGGATGAAAATACTATGGCGCATACCGGAATAGGACATACGCGCTGGGCTACACATGGTGTGCCAAGCCGTGAAAATGCCCATCCTCACCAAAGTAATTCAGGTCGATTGACATTAGTTCATAATGGGGTCATTGAAAACTATGCGATTCTAAAACGTGAATATTTGAAGGATGTTGCCTTTAAAAGTGAAACGGATACGGAAGTCATCGTTCAACTCATAGAGAAGTTCGTGAACGAGGGCATGGAAGTGGAAGAGGCGTTCCGTCAAACACTCACTCTATTAGAGGGTTCGTATGCCATTGCCCTATTGGATGCTGAAAATGAAGAAACCATCTTAGTCGCCAAAAATAAAAGCCCGCTGCTGATCGGTGTCGGAAAAGACTTTAACGTTGTCGCTTCGGATGCAATGGCGATGCTGCAAGTCACAGATCAATTCCTTGAACTGATGGATAAGGAAATGGTTATCGTGACAAATGAAGAGGTAACGATCAAGAACCTTTCCAACGAAGAAGTCATGCGTGCTCCTTACACGGCTGAACTGGATGCAAGTGATATTGAAAAAGGTACGTATCCTCACTATATGCTCAAGGAAGTCGACGAGCAGCCAGCCGTAATACGTAAAATCATTCAAGCATACCAAAATGAAGAAGGTAAACTTGCAATCGACTATAACATTACTGAAGCCGTAAGTGAGGCTGACCGTATTTATATCATCGCTTGCGGAACCAGCTATCATGCAGGGTTGATTGGTAAGCAATTCATCGAAAAAATGACTGAAATTCCGGTTGAGGTCCATGTGGCATCGGAATTCACTTACAATATGCCGTTATTATCGAAAAAACCGCTATTCATCTTCATTTCACAAAGTGGTGAAACTGCAGATAGCCGTGCCGTGTTAGTGTCCATCAAAGCGCTTGGTCATAAAGCCCTGACCATCACGAACGTACCTGGCTCTACATTGTCACGTGAGGCGGATTATACGCTCTTGCTGCATGCTGGTCCTGAAATTGCCGTAGCCTCTACAAAGGCCTACACAGCCCAAGTGGCAGTCTTATCCATCTTGGCGAATGTAACTGGCCAATTCCGTAACATGGAGTACGGTTTCGACCTTGTAAAAGAGCTTGGAATCGTTGCGACGGCTATGGAAGCCCTATGTGATTCGAAAGAAGAGATGGAAGACATCGCCCGTGAATATTTGTCCGTTACAAGAAACTGCTTCTTCATTGGCCGTTCCCTTGACTACTATGTTGTGCTTGAAGGGGCCCTTAAGCTGAAGGAGATTTCATACATCCAGGCGGAAGGCTTTGCTGGCGGAGAGCTTAAACATGGAACGATCGCCTTGATTGAAGAAGGAACGCCTGTTATAGCCCTTGCTACGCAAGCGGGTGTCAACCTAAGCATCCGTGGTAATGTTAAGGAAGTGGTTGCCCGTGGCGCCAACCCTTGCATCATTTCCATGAAGGGGCTTGAAGAAGAGGATGACCGTTTCGTCATCCCGGAAGTGAATGAACTATTAACACCCCTTATCTCTGTTATCCCGCTGCAGCTCATTGCTTACTACGCAGCCTTGCACCGCGAATGTGACGTGGATAAACCGCGTAATCTTGCGAAAAGTGTAACGGTTGAGTAAGTTGGAATGAATGCAATGTAGATTATAAAAAGTTGCGAAGCTTTACCCCTTTGGCTATGATTAGCCAAAGGGGTATTTTTTATGTTTAAAACAACGAGAACCTCTCAAGTTGACAAGTGGATTAAAGAAGGCCGAGGAATCGGTGTGCAGTGTAAATAAAGTCGTTTAATACATATTGATGATATACGGATGAGGGGAAAATGACATTATTCAAAAAAAAATTCAATTTTAGGAGCGAATGACATGGAAGTTTTTGCAGAATTTTTAGAGAAGATTGATAACCCGCAACATCGGGACCGAACGGAAGAAGTTTTGGCTTGGGTAATTAACAAATATCCAAAATTAATTCCGAAAATCGCGTGGAATCAGCCTATGTTTACCGATCATGGCACATATATCATTGGCTTTAGCGTAGCCAAACATCATTTGGCTGTTGCTCCTGAAATAGCAGGGATTAATCATTTCTCTGATGAAATCGTACAGGCTGGCTATGATCACACCAAGCAGTTGGTGCGTATCAAGTGGGATCGTCCGGTCGATTACTCATTACTTGAGAGAATGATCGAGTTTAATATTTTGGATAAGGCTGACTGTTCAACTTTTTGGCGGAAATAAAAAAATCGGATTATTTAGAGTGAAATTAATTTTAATCAAACTTTAGCTAAACCAACAAATAGATTTTAAAAACAGCTGCCATTGCAGCTGTTTTTATCGAATCACGAATCTCTTCATGAAATAGGAAGCAGGATGCTAAAAGTCTTTCCCTTTGCGAGTTCACGGATATATTTCCATCATGCATATCAATGATCTTTTTCACGATGGATAGACTAATTAAGCACGCCCATGCCAGGTCAGCTTTATAAAATCGCTCGAATATGTGAAATTGGTCTTTCTCGGAAATGCCAATTCCATTATTGGAAATCTTTATGGATGCTGGATCATCAATCTGATGTAACTGAATCGTGATTTTCCTCTGATGGCGGGTGAATGTAATACTATTGTGTATTAAAAGTTGTCCATACTGATATTAATGGAGTTAATTGCAATTGAAGGACATAGTCTTCCAAGGCAAGACAGTGTTTCAGTGTAGATTACGAGTTTCTTTCTCTGTACTCCTGATTATTCCGGTGCATGATTGTGCGGATTTCCTCTCTTTAATTATAAAAGCTTGAAAAAACCGATAGTTATGGTGATTTATTCAAGCGCATTTTCTCAATACAGTCTCTAAGTCTCTCAAAATCAATTCTTTTTGGAACGGAACTCCACACAAATACTTTTGCATCATATTTTTCAATAGACATATATAAGCGATCAGTGATTATTAAATCAGGATTTTCACCTTCGTTACAGAGTTGAATATGACTGGATATCCTTTTTATTTGATTAATGATATATTCGCTTGGATTTCCTTCCAGGATTGAAAAGATTTTAATCTTGATTGGCTTGTTGTCCACTTTAAAATTAATTGTGCGCTTCAGTAATCCATGATACCTACCCAATAATCTCTCCCGATGTTTCAATATTCTCGAAAGCGTCTTTTTCTTGGCAAGTTGATCATAGAAACGATTCATTAATTCCACTTGATTAGGGGAATCCTGTTCAAAAGCTATCTTATATGGATCCTCTTTAAATAGAAAGGTAGGCCCAGCAAAAATCTGAGTATAGTAATGAAGGTATAATAGATTGGCAAACAAGGCACCATATTCTTCCGCGTCAATTTCCATCGAAAAGAATTCCATGAAAGTTTCCAACCAGTGTATGGTCGTTTGTACAAAAAGATCTTGGTTATGATGCTGGGCAAAATTCATGATTAAACTGATTTGGGGATTTTTTTTATCATAAAATTCAAAACAACTAATTACAGTAAAGGAAAACATCATTTCTATAGTGATTTGCTCTTCCGTTAAAGTTGTTAACTCTTTAAATAGAGGTTCTGCCAATCTTGAAAATGATTTAAATAAATGATGATGTTTCGTGAATGATTCATAGGTGGGATCTTCTTCAATGATAAACCCCAACTTAGCTCTAGTAATGGATATGGCCAGCCAATACAACACATGCTCAGGGATGTTTTCCCTGTCTCCTTTTAGCATCCCAAGGATTTGCTCCCTGTTGACAGATGAGAATGGCCAAACCTCGCCCCAGCATGAATTCCAATAAAACAAGTAGAAGAAATATCGAAATTGCTTTTCCGTACCATTGAAAGTCGCCATATGCTGTGTTGTATACTGTAATTTGAACTGATCTAAAAGCGGTTTAATTTTATTGATTCGTCTGTACATGGATGCATAGCTTGTATAATTCTTTTTTGAGAAGGCATGTATGTCACCAAACTTGTTATAGAATATCTGATCACACGCCTTATACGTTAAAGAATGTTCTAAATACCGTCTCTCGACCGATTTGATTGAGAAATTATCCTCTGTCTTTAAATAAAAGTTTTTATGCTCACGTTCAATGATTTCTGCTTTTGGTCCAATTTCTTTCAAGTCATGTTTTAGTTCGTCAATAAATTTTAGGATTGTCCTATCTGATGCATTTAAGCTTTTTGCGATATCAGAAATGGAACAAAATTGATTTATTGAGTGCAAGTAGATTAAAATCCGTACTTTTTGATAAACTGAACGATCTAAAAAGTTATACATCCAATCACTTCCCCTCACTCTAAAACGTTATAAAAACTCCAATCGCCTTTATGATTCTTATTACCCACTCCTTTTATACTAGAAACATCATCTTCTACAATGGCAAAATAATATAAATTTATCAATGAAACTACCTTTCATTCTTTTCATTCTTTTCATTCTTTTCATTTATTGCCACAAAAATGGAAACACCCCACTTTTTAATGACATTAAAACCATATAAAAAGCAATGAACCGTTATCTAATTTATCGGTTTTTTTTAATGTTTTCGGAAAATATGAAATGAGATTATGGTACATGGTGTAACACTTGAACTTACATATTTAGGAAATCAAACCTTCAGATCAAAGATCATGTACTGCACAATCATGCTTTTTAATCGGTTCCATTGGCTAATAGAGAAATAAAGTGCCGTACCTGATTAATGGTATCGGGATAAAAATGGTGAGTATCGTAATGTGAAGGCTTAAAAAGTGAATATTGTGCTGTAGGAAGAATTGAGTATGAACTTGAAAGGTACTCCGCCCATGGTAAGCGGTATCTTTTTTACTTGCTTGATACAGTGTTCATATATTGTACTTAACAATAACCGAATTTGAAAAAATCCGATTATTCATTCGAATATTAACGATTGAATAGTTGGCATTTTTCGAAAAATGCTTAATTAAGGTACTAAATATGAACACTTCATTCTCTTGTATATCGCGATGAACTGTAATTATTATGGGTTGTAGAAACCCTGCGGCATCATGAAAAATTTCTATAGGATAAGAGGTGGAAAATAACGGGAAGCCAAACAAACGGATAGAAGGTGGAACAACAACGGAGGATCAATAATGGGAGTTTTCTACAGGATTAGAGGTGAAAAATAAAAAATAATGGGAAGCCAAACAAACGGACAGAAGGTAGAACAACGATGGGGATCAATAATGGGAGTAAAGGTCTTATTCTTAAACAGGGTCGATAGTGGATTTTAATAACCGGCAAATCTCAGGTTTTTCCGCGATAGTCTTTTAGGACCATCTTATTTTTCAATCTAAATGGCATCATTTTTATGGAAATGGAAGAAAGCCCACCAAATGATTGAAGGAGGGTGGAATGGTGAAAAAATCAATTATATATAAGTATATTAATAGTTTTACTTGGAACAAATTTTTCAAATGTACATGCCGAATCAAGCAGTTCATATGGTTCTGACTCAAATGTAGGGTTTTATGGAGAATATATTCATAAAAAAGATTCTGACAGTAATAAATCCTCCGAATCAGGTGTATCTGAAAATGGGGCATCAAATGATGCAGGGCTTGAAAAATTACCCCAAACGGGTGATCAATCGAGCACTCAAAATATGTTTTTGGGAGCTCTAGTAATTTTGTTAGCTTTCTTTCTCTTACAAAGAAAGTCATTAAGAGTCATAGACAAATAAAAGTCATGGAGGGAAATACATTGAAAAAACGGTTGAAAGTACTTACAGGCTCGGCTTTAGCAACATCACTAATTTTAGGCGGTTCAATTGCGGCATTTGCGGCAGATGGAGGGGAGTATAATTCCTCTAGTACAGTGAAGTTCAAACCGTATACAGGAATCACGAAGCCGGTTGACCCGAATGATCCAGATAAAGAGGTTAAACCTGAAAATCCGGATGGTACGGATCCAAATCCAGGAACGAATGGTCCATTAAGTATCGACTTCGCTTCAAGTTTAGACTTTGGCGAAAATGAAATTTCAAACGTGGATCAAGTATATTATGCAGCGCCCCAGAAAGTTAACGTCACAGATGATCTAGGTGCAGTCACTCAGGAAAATAGAGCCAATTATGTTCAGATTTCGGATAATCGCGGGAGCAATGCAGGCTGGACTTTAAAAGTGAAACAGGAAGGCCAATTTGAAAACGACGCTACACTGAACCCTGTTCTGACAGGAGCTGAAATAAAATTCACTGATGGTGTGCCAGTAACAAATATGGAAAATGTAACTGCGCCTACCGTTTCCGATATCAGCTTAGATCCCTCAGGAGCCGAATCATTAGTGATGACAGCGGCTGAGAATGCTGGTGCAGGAAAATGGCTTGATGTTTTTGGGACAGTGGGAAATGTGGACGGTGAGGCTAAAAATACTGCGATTACATTATCCGTACCTGGGAGCACTCCTAAGGATGCAGTCGAATACAGTACAAAACTAACATGGGTTTTAACGGATTCACCGGCAAATAACTAAACTAATAAAAGGGGGAGTTCACTATGAAAATTGCAAAATATCTTGTTGCTTCAACGTTATTGGTCACAGGTTTCGGAATCGCAGTACAAGGAGCCTCAGCAGAAGGCGGAGAATATGAATCTGGCGGTACCATTACATTTGCGCCATATACAGGTATCACACCTCCAGTTGACCCAGAAAATCCAGGTGAAGAGGCTAACCCGGAACCTACCCCAAATCCAGGGACAAGTGGTCCATTAAGCATTGATTTCGCTTCATCATTTGATTTTGGCATTCAGGAAATCACAACACAAGACATGGTTTATAATTCTGCTGCACAAAAAGTCAATATTACGGATGATCAAGGAGGGACCACGCAGGAGTTAAGGCCTAATTATGTACAAGTCAGTGATAATAGAGGTACTGAAACAGGCTGGACACTACAAGTACGACAAGATCCACAGTTCGAAACCACTGATAATGATGTATTGGATGGTGCAGCCATAAAAATCTTGAATAATGATGTAAACACATCTTCGACTTCTCCAGTACCAAGTACAGTCCCTGCTGAAATCGACTTAGTACCAGGGACACCGTCAATAGTGGTGGCAGCAAAAGATGCTGAAGGGGCCGGTACTTACGTTTCTCGTTTTGGTAAAGCAGATGATGGCAACATGGATAAAAGTGTTCAATTATCAGTTCCAGGCAGTACGACAAAATATGCAAAAGAGTATAATACGACACTTACCTGGATTCTGACTGACACACCGGCAAATTAAAGTGACCGTGGTGCATTCATAGAGAAGATGATACATCGTATGAATTAAATACGGTGTATCACTATTTTATGACTTGTAGGATATTTCACTAGATTAAACTGGAATATTATTGAGCGGAAGATCATGAACAACACTTTTTCAATGGGAATAGAGGTGGAAACATAGGTATGAGAAAAGGACGTCTAACATATAAACGGAGATCCAGAAGGGCTTTAAAGGATTATTCATATATAGGGGTATGGGGCATCATATTGGTTATTATGCTGCAGCAAATGAATATAAATGGTTTTTTCAATCTTGAATCCGCAGCCGCCGTAGCTACTGTAAGGCTATCATCGGAACAAAGTACTGTAAGTCTAGGTGACCAAATAAGGCTAGAAGTGAACTCGACCATAGAAGAAGCTGGAATTATTTCAGTAAAAGTTCCTGAAGGGTTGGCATATGACCAAGATGCTACAAGGCAATCATTACAAAAAAATGGTAGTCCACCCATGGTGGATTATGAATCTGCTAAAAAAGAAATCACTATAGCGTATAGTGAACAACAAATAGGTGAAAATGAAGTTCATTTATTCTTTCAGGCCAAAAATACCGGAAACTTTGTGGTAGTTGCGACATCTGATGGGAACCAATCAAATGAGATCAGCATAAATATAGAGGCCATGGAAAAGGATGTACCAGATATAGAGGGGGGAACGATAAAAGAAGATGAGGCAAAGGCTGATGATCAAGAAATAAAGGAAGAGCCTGAAGAATCCAGTCAATTTGTTGGAGAAAAAGAAGAACCTGGGGAATCGGTCCAAGTTGAGGAAGAAAAGGAAGAGCCTGAAGAATCCGGCCAAGTTGTGGGGGAAAACGAAAAAATGGATGGTGAAAATGTAGATGCCGATCAAGGGGATGCATCAATTGATCAGAGTGATCAAGAGAAGGAACAGGATAATGAAGCTATAGCCAAAGAGGAAGAAGATCTTCCAGAAGTGGATCCTTCCAATAGTGTTGAAGGCAATATTATGGCTGCTGCTTTATCCGCTGACGAAATAGACGTTGATAGTTGGAATACTTTTGTAGCTGCGGTGAAAAACACTTCCATATCTAAAATAAATTTAACTAAAGATATTGAAAATCCAAGTGCTCTTGGAGATACTCAAGGATTATCGACTTACCAGGTAACCAGAGACTTGGAGATTAACGGAAATGGACATAGGCTTTCCTTTAGAGACTCATCCATTTATTTAGGGAATCCAACCAATGGTATGGGTAACTTCCATATGCACGATATCGTATTGGCTCAATCCTATTTAAGTGGACATTCAGAAGATATAGTCGGCTCAAGGCTTTATGCCTCATACACAGGAAAATGGAAATACCGATTTGGAAATATTACTACAGAGCCCTCCGTACAAAGACTAGCTAGGGCTAAATATGCCGAAGTAACGGTTTATGGAGAAATGAATATTGATACACGCGCCGAAAATTTCTATCTGGGTAGCTTCAAAATGGAAAATGGCACGAAGTACATCGGGAATGTAAATTATTATGATTTTTCGACATTTTATTACGAGTCCGCTGCAAGATCAGGGGATACTGGGGAATCCAGGGAATTTACAATCGGTGATGATTGTATTGTTCAGCTAACTCAGTCTCAAAAATTAGGGAAAACCTATCCCGCAGTCTATCTGTATTACAAAGATATCACGGTAGGGGAAAACGCTAAGCTAGATATCAACATGCCCGGAAATGCTGTTAGATTCAATTATGGAGATGGTTCATTTACTGTAAAAGGCGGTGCTTACGTTAATTTAACAAGCAAGCAAACTTCTGGATCTGTAGTTGAATATTATTCAAGCAATAATTCTTTCCATGTTGCTCCAGATGCGGAATTGTATGTTATTGGGAATAGTTCAACGCCATTAATTAATTTAGGACCTCTTACCAGCCATAGGGGAAATAGCTTCACATTGGATAATCCGAAACAATATGATTTGCGGAATATAGGAAATAATACCGCGGTTGGTTTGGGGGCAAATACCTCTGCAACAGGATATGCGAATACTTTTGAAATCAATGAATCCGATATCGATTTATGGAAAACTGGCAGTAACGTTTTGGGGCCATCCGACTTTTCATATGCGGCAGTCGAAAACTTTACTGCTACCGGCCGTCATTCTAGTACTGCCGGACGTCAAACGGTAGTCTCCTCTGAACCGGCATTACAATCTGGGTTCAATACAACGTACTATAGGCGAATTGCGGGAATGAATACAAGACCTATATTAGAGTTTGAACCAGTGACAGATGCTGATTTAACCATTAAGGCAAGGGTGAAAATCGGGGAAACACCTGATAATGATGGCCTGGATGAGAACGGCGTCGTTCGTTATATGGATGTATATGCTTCCGAGAATCAGACCAGTGTTGATATCACTGATACACATGGTATAGTTCATCGGGATTTAAAAACGGATGCAAATGGCTATGTGCAGTATATGGATTCGATTTTTAATGTCGGCGGCCAAAAGATGTCTGGAGTATCAACAAGAGGGCCTTGGGTACAAGATGGCCAATCCGAAACGACGGTATTTGATGTAACCCCCCCAACACCGGCAGAGGTATCACTTCTAGAAATTGAAGAAGGAACATATCAGATAACTGGAACTGCTGATGAGGTGGGAGCAACTGTCCTTGTTGAAGTGGATGGGGCAGGTCCATTATTTACAGTGGCGGAATACTCAGGAAGTTTAACATTGCTTGCCCCTGACTCTTTATCATTTGGTAGTGATGTTCAAATATCTCCACAATCTAAACGCTATCAAATTGAATCGATGAATCAGAAACTTGGTGTACAGGATGATCGGAAACATAAATCCACTTGGAAGCTGAAAGCAGCCTTAGTGGATGAACTTTACAACTCTGCTTATGATAGTACATTAACTCTGGTTTATTCAAATAATGGTAGTGACACAGTTCTTTCAAATACAGGATCGCTAATTTATGAACATCTTAGTACCGATGATGAACCACTATATATAAATGACTTATGGTACGGAGACACAAAAAATGGTTTGTTTGTCGAGGCGAAGGCTGGAAAAGCTAGAGTCGGGGAATATGAGGCAAAGATTAAATGGTCATTGGAAGATACTCCAGCAAATGAATGAAAATGGATGAAGATAGTCAAAGAACCTTATCAAATTAACCTTAATAGAACTTGATATTTTAATAATACTGCTAACAGATGCCCCTGCAAATGGTGTTACAAGTTGGTGTTTGTATAATAAATGAAGATGATACATTGTAAAGTAAGCCGCGCATCAACTTGGAGGTGCTGTCATATGAAAAAGAAATCCATTTTCATTTTATTACTAGTAAGTTGCCTATCCATCATTTTCACTTTTTCTATCCTTAAGGCTTCGGCTGCGGAATTCAATTTTGCCGTGGAGACAGTCATTCCAAAAAATCAAGTGGATAAAAAAAAGACATATTTTGATTTGATGATGAAGCCAGGACAAAAACAAGTACTGGAAATCAACTTGCGTAATGATACAGAGAATGATGTTAAAATAAACCCGCTTATCCATAGTGCAACGACAAACCTTAATGGTGTAGTTGAATATGGAGAGAATGATATAGAATCGGATTCAACTTTGCTGTACAAGATGGAAGACATAGTGAAGACGGAAGAGGAAATTATCATTCCAGCTAAAGGAAACTACAAATTAAAAATGGATGTAGTGATGCCAAAAGAAGATTTTGATGGTGTATTAGCTGGTGGAATAATCCTTCAGGAGAAAACTGAAGGTACTGGTGATAAAGAGAATGAGAATAATAAAGGTTTGTCCATTGAAAACGAGTTTGCCTATGTCGTGGCCATTTTATTAAGGGAAAATGAAAATGAAATCAAACCGGAAATTCAATTGAATGATGTGTTCCCAGATCAAATAAATGCAAGAAACGTAATCAATGCTAATATCCAAAATATCATGCCCATGTATATGAATCAAATGACCGTGAAAGCGAAAGTGACCAAAAAGGGAGATAGCCAAGTCATGTACGAGTCTAATAAAGAGGGCATGCAGATGGCCCCAAACTCTAATTTTGATTATCCGATCTCACTGCAGAGTGAAAGGCTTCAGGCAGGTGAATATACATTGGAAATGACCGTTGCCTCCATGGGAGAAGAATGGCATTGGAAACGTAATTTTAAGATTGATGGGGGTCTAGCAAAGAAGCTTAATGATAGTGATGTGTCCATTCAAAAGGATTATACGTGGCTTTATGTAATAATAGGGGGCATCGTCATATTATTAGCCTTAATATTATGTGTTATTTTTATGCGAAGAAAGAAAAAAGAGAATGATGAGAATAAAGAACAAATAGCCAATGTAGAAGAATAGATCGAATGATGTTATATGATTCCATATTTGAGATGCTAAAAAAAAAGAAAGTTATAATATGTGATGTTTTAACAATCATTTCATTCTTTTTTCTTTTATTAATAGGATTTTTGTTGGTTCTTTCACCTTGGGTACAAGAAGCGATGATCAAAAAGGAAATCACAAAGTACAATATAGTTAGTTTTTCTGAAGAGGAAATCCAAGATAATATTAACAATAAAAAGCCTTTTCCTGAGAATGCGAGTATAGAAGCTCCTGATTTTCTAAAAATATTGGCGAATATTTCTTCAGTGAAACGAGAAGACGTGATAGGTGCAATAGTAATTGAGGGTGATACAGTATCTTTACCGATCTTACATGGTACGAATACACGAAATTTACTTGTAGGTGCCACGACAGTTAAAAACGGTCAAGTAATGGGTAAAGGAAATTATGTGCTGGCTGGGCATCATATGAGAGATGACCGCCTGTTGTTTGGGCCTTTATTAAAGATCGAAAAAGGCGCATATATCCATATATCGGATAAACGGAAAATATTCACCTATAAAGTGAAAGAAAAGAAGATTGTCCATGAGACGGACGTTAGTGTTCTTGCAGATACACGAAGTCCTGAACTTACTCTGATCACTTGTGATGTTACGGGGATCGATACGGACAAACGTGTCATCGTTAAAGCGGAATTAGTAGATACGAATGATAATTCCAATCAGGCTGAATTCGAGGGAAAGTATGGATACGGAATGGGTACAGAGCCGACTTTGCATTCAAATGTAACTTATTTCCTTTGGGTTTTATTAGTGGTAGGCTTACCGTGTGTTCTGATGTTCATCATGTTAATCAATAAGAGACGAAAAGATGAGGCGAGATAGTGATATCTCGCCTTTTTCCTTTGTTCACAAATAATCTTCAAGCTAGAGTGGATGGGTAAAAAGACATATTTAAATTTCACTTTTCACTATGAATATAATAATAAAAGCCTATATAAGCTAAATACTTACCGCTTTAAACCGATTAAATATGGAGATACAAAAAACAGTATAAGTTAGGTGGAAAAAATGATTATTTTGAATGAGTCCATTGTGTCGCCAATTCTTCTAAAGGTGTTGGAGGAACAGCAAATTCCAGTGCTGGAACAGGGGCAATGGGGAGACACATTAACATCAGAAAAGCTAAACATTCAAAAGGATACCGAATTTTTCAAGTCCATGGAAATGGACAAAAGAATTCTTACAAACTCTGAAAATGGCCTAACACTATTAGGGCATTTTCAACCGAATAGCAATGAATACATTTGGTCAAAGTTATTGAAGGATAAGAGTCAGGTGCGAAATTTGACGAAATCTTTATATCCTGATTTCTATTTCCAAGATATCGATTTATCCATGATAAGTGAGCTGGATATAAATCAAATACCGTTTCCGGTAGTTATCAAACCCAATATTGGCTATTCCAGTGTAGGTGTGCACAAAGTCAAGAATGAACAGGATTGGGATATAGCCGTGAACCAGCTTAAAGCGGATTTACTTCATTCGGATGGATTATATGATTCAGAAGTGGTCGGTTCCCAGACCGTTTTAATAGAAGAGTGGATTCAGGGTGAAGAGTATGCCATTGATGGTTATTACAATCAAGATGGTGAACCGGTCATTTTGAATGTCTTCAAACGATTATTCAAGGATGATTACGATACTTCCGATCGAATTTATTATACTGCGAAGTTGGCCATTGATGAAATCTATCATGATGCACTGAAGTTCATGAAGAATATACAAACGGTCCTTCCGCTTAGGAATTATCCTGTACACTTTGAAATCCGCAAAAAGGGAAACCGGGTGATACCCATCGAAATCAATCCCCTGCGTTTTGCTGGGGCGGGTACAACAGATCTAGGTTACCATGCCTATGGAATGAATATGTATGAACACTATTTTTCAGGAACGAAACCCGATTGGAATCGGATATTGGAAGAGATGGACGATCGAATATATAGCTTTTTCTTTGCAGAGGTTCCGCTTGAAATAAATCCGGAAGATGTTGCACGTATTGATCATGATGGACTTCGTCATGAATTCGAACATGTTTTGGAATATAGGCAGCTTCCTTTTCAAAATGACCGGAGCATGGCCATCATCTTTTATAGAAGTGAGGATTTGAATGAAAATCTCCAATTGCTTCATTTGGATTTAATACCATATTTGACTATAAAACACCTGGTTTTCAACTAAGGGGGGCATGGAAATGAGATTTTCAAAGCTGAATCCTAAAAAATCTCTATTGGCAAAACTATTCTTGTTTTATATTATTCCTTTCGTGATTTTCGCAGGGGCCATGGGCCTTTGCTTTTCCTATATTACTAATAAAATGATCAATGAGAATGTCCTTCCGCAATTCGATGATCGCCTTTCTGAAAATGCCCACAGTTTAGCAGCGAGCCTCAATCCCACTTTGATAAACAAGGCTTCCGAACGGGGCGAAGAGATTAAGCGGAAACTGGATGCCTTTGTTGAAGATAAAAAGGGAATTGAATATGTTTATGTTTTGAAGCGGGAGAATGATGCCGACATGATTGTAGCCTTGAGCGGCAGCGATGACTATATGGTGGAATCCCCCTTCACACCGGAACAGGCAAAATCGATAAATGGAAGCGAAGACGTCTTGAGTGAAATATATAAAGATAAGTGGGGAACACACAAGTCGTACTTTACGCCGATCGAAGGAACGGACGCGATTGTCGGAATCGATATGGATGCAAGCTTCATTGATGAATTGAAAAGCACAATGATATTCTATAATATCTTATTTCTTGCAAGTGCCGTTATATTGGGTGTGCTATGCGCCGTTGTCATCGGGAAAAAGATCTCGGGACCCGTCAATGAACTTGTTGGTTACACGAATGAAATGGCAAAAGGGGACTTAAGTAAATCGATTCCCATTGGCAGAGAGGATGAGATTGGCGATCTGTCAAATGGATTTGAAGATATGAGATTAAGTTTGTCCCATATTATCCAGAATGTCCGTGAACACGCCCAAACGATGAATCAAACGACAGTTTCCATTCAGCAATCCTTTGAAGAGATGGTGGAATCCTATGGCCAGATAGTGACGGGGACAACGGAAGAAGCAAAGGCTTCGGAAGAACGTGCCCATCATATTGACCGGATTTCCAATATGATCAGTGACTTAACGGATACGATCCGTTTAATGAACGAGCAAACGAATGAAATGAATGAATTTACGATGCATGCAAATACACTTGCTGAACAAGGGAGTAAACAAGTGCAAGATGTAACGAGCCAGATGGATAAAATCATGGAAAACGGCCAAGCGAATAAAGCCAATTTGGTGAGCCTGGAAGAGGATGTAGTGAAGATAAATGAAGTGATTGGCCTAATAAGGGTGATTGCTTCCCAAACGAACCTGCTGTCCCTGAATGCGTCCATAGAAGCGGCACGGGCGGGTGATGCTGGCAGAGGTTTTGCCGTAGTCGCTCAAGAGGTGCAAAAATTGGCTGTGCAAACCGATGAATCCATCGATATCATTTCAGAATCGATTATGCGGATTAATGAACAAACAGCCAAAGTCATCCAAAATAATGATGAGAGTTTTCTGGATATACTAAATGGTGTTTCCTTAGTGGAAAACAATGGCGAGATTTTCAATAAGATATTCGAATCCGTAGAGAAATTGCTGAAAGGCACAGAACAATTGGCCGCCCATTCGAAAAAAATCAATGAGTCTTCGGATGAAAGCCTGGCATCCATACAGGAAATTGCAGCGATTTCCGAAGAAGGAGTCGCAACAACGGAGCAAATCTCGGCAGCTGCCATTCAACAAAGTACCATAATGGCTGGATTGAAGGAACAAAATGAAGATTTAGCAAAAGAATCGGCGATTTTAGAAGAAATGGTAGAAAAGTTCATTACGGAAAAATAAATATTTGAAGTAAACATCTACAAAAACCTTTCTTAATTTTGTTTACGGGAGGTTTTTGTAGATAAAATGGGTTCTATCTGAGTTTTTAAACATAGCTGATTGGAACGGAAGGTACGAGACTCCTGCGGGAAAGCGGGTCCAAGGGAGACCCCACAGGCGCTAAGCGCGCCGAGGGCGGACCGCCCGCGGAAAGCGAGTGCCTGGAGAGGAAATCAACGTTCCGTTTTACAATCCTTCAAAAAAATGTAGACAATCATAAATAATATCGAGTTTATCTACAGTTTGAAACCTCTTTAAACGAGAGGTTTTTGTTTGGAGTAATGCATGTAAGAGTTCATGTGTAATAGATAGAGTCACTTTCGTTGCTGCTTATTTTTTAATCGAATTGAGAGAGTATTAAAAATTGCTGGAAAAAAGTTTCCCCAAACTATTTGCAATCGCTACCATTTAATGTTATGCTTAGTCTTAATTATTTTTGTTCGGTACTAAGGATACTAAAAGTACTACTTTTCGTTTTCGATGATGACTTAGAGCAAGGATAGTAATACATTGTGCTTAGATGCACTAGGAGGCAACAACAATGGAACAAGGTAAAGTAAAATGGTTTAACGCAGAAAAAGGTTTTGGATTCATCGAACGCGAAAACGGAGACGACGTATTCGTACATTTCTCAGCTATCCAAAGCGAAGGTTTCAAATCTTTAGACGAAGGCCAAGAAGTTACTTTTGAAGTAGAACAAGGTCAACGCGGACCTCAAGCTTCTAACGTTCAAAAAGCATAATTTCAATAACAAAAAAGACGGATCCTTTTTAAAGGGTCCGTCTTTTTTGTTTTGTGAAAATACATAACAAAAAACCCTGCTAAACGATAAGCAGGGTAAATGGTACAAGTAAAGTAAAACGCTTAAAAAGGTTTGACTAAGTATATCATAGTTTTTCTAAAAAATACTAAATTAAATATATTATACGTATCAAGGTAACGATAGGTAATTACTGAAATCATTGATTGAAGGGGCGTAAAGGAATTTATGTCCCTTCTTTTTTTCGCCTGAAGATCATGGAAGAGGGCAGCATGACCTTTTTGTTAGCAAAAAGGGAAACAAAAAAACGATGGCCCACATATAAAAACATATGGGCACTTTCATTAATTTCTTTGGGAAGTGGAAAAGATTCTTATACATTCAAATATGGATTTGAATATTCAGGGAATTATGTTATATTATAATCAAACGAAGATTTGAATGAGAGGTGTGAGAAGATGACGGAACTGAAAGATATATGTGATGTTCACCTGCATGATGAAGTGAAGGTCAATCGCATTCAAGAGGAAATGGGCCAGGTGGATATATCCAGCATGTCGAAGCTGTTTAAGGTTATAGGCGATGAAAATAGGGCGAAGATAGCTTATGCGCTCTGTACGGACGAGGAATTGTGTGTGTGCGATCTGGCCAATATCATTGGTGCTTCGATGGCGACGACGTCACATCATCTTCGTACCCTTTATAAACATGCAATCGTAAAATATCGAAAAGAAGGTAAGTTGGCTTTTTATTCTTTGGATGATCACCATATTAAGCAATTGATTCTCATTGCATTAGAACATCAGCAGGAGGTAAGGGCCGATGGCTGAGTCCCCAATGAAAACATATCGTATCCAGGGTCTATCCTGCACGAATTGTGCGGCTAAATTCGAGAACAATGTCCGTGAACTAGAGGGTGTGAAGGATGCCAAAATCAACTTTGGCGCCTCGAAGATATCGGTACAGGGCAGCGCGACCATTGAACAGATTGAAAAGGCGGGAGCTTTCGATAACCTGAAGATCCGCGGTGAACAGGAACAGGCAACTCAAAAGGAACCATTTTGGAAGCAAAGGGAAAATATTAAAGTGGTGTTTTCGGTTATCTTATTGCTGGTAAGCTGGATATTGGATAACCGATATGCTGATGGAAGCATCATGCCGGTAATCGGTTATGCGGCTGCAATCATAGTTGGAGGATATTCATTATTTGTCAGTGGTTTGAAAAACCTTGTAAGGCTTCGCTTTGATATGCACACCCTTATGACGGTTGCCATTTTCGGGGCGGCCGTGCTTGGTGAATGGGGCGAGGGCGCGACCGTCGTCATTCTATTTGCGATAAGTGAAGCATTGGAAAAATATTCGATGGATAAGGCACGTAATTCCATCGAATCATTAATGAACATCGCACCTAAAGAAGCTTTGATCCGCAGAGGGCATCATGAAATGATGGTTGCTGTTGATGAGATTGAAGTGGGCGACATCATGATCGTTAAACCTGGTCAAAAGCTTGCAATGGATGGCCGGATCATGAAGGGCGCCTCGACACTTAATCAAGCAGCCATTACTGGTGAATCCGAGCCGGTTTTTAAAACGGTTGAGGGTGAAGTATTTGCCGGAACCCTAAATGGTGAAGGGCTGCTCGAAGTGGAGGTCACGAAGCGGGTCGAGGATACGACGATTGCAAAAATCATCCACCTTGTTGAAGAAGCACAGGCCGAAAAGGCTCCTTCCCAAGCCTTCGTGGATAAATTCGCAAAATTTTATACGCCGGCCATCATGCTCATTGCCCTGGCCATTGCGGTATTACCCCCGATCGTGATGAATGGGGATTGGAGTGAATGGATTTATCGGGGATTGGCTGTACTGGTTGTCGGCTGTCCTTGTGCTTTGGTCATTTCTACGCCCATCGCCATCGTGACAGCAATCGGAAATGCTGCGAAACATGGTGTGCTGATTAAAGGCGGGGTCCATTTGGAGGAAGCGGGAGCCTTAAAGGCAATCGCGTTTGATAAAACGGGTACTTTAACAAAGGGCGTACCTGAGGTGACCGATTTCAAAATGTTATCTGATGTGTTGTATGAACAGGACGTGCTGGCTATCGCCGCTGCTTTAGAAAGCAGATCACAGCATCCCCTTGCCACGGCCATTCTTCAAAAGGCGGAAACCTACGATGTGGACTATCATTCTTTATTGGTAGAGGATTTTACTGCAATCACCGGTAAAGGGATAAAAGGGAAAATCAATCAAGAAATCTATTACATTGGTAAACCCCACCTTTTTGTGGAAGAGGCAGGTTTCGTTTTCTCTGATGATGTGCTTAAATTAATCAGCGGCTATCAAAATACAGGGAAAACGGTGATGGTGCTTGGCGATCAAGTGAAGCTCCTGGCACTCATCGCGGTGTCTGATGAAATAAGGGAAAGCAGTAAGGAAGCCATTCGGAAACTGCATGCTTTGGGCATTGAAAAAACGATCATGCTGACTGGCGATAATATCGGAACGGCAAAAGCGATTGGAGCGGCAGCTGGCGTTCATGAGATTGAGGCGGAGCTATTGCCGCAGGATAAATTGACCATCATCAAACGATGGAAACAAAAATACGATCGAGTGGCCATGGTAGGAGATGGTGTCAATGATGCTCCGGCCTTGGCAGCTTCCACGGTAGGAATCGCAATGGGCGGGGCTGGCACGGATACGGCCCTGGAAACAGCCGATATTGCCTTAATGGGTGATGACTTATCGAAGCTGCCTTATACAATCCGCTTAAGCCGCAAAACATTAAAAATCATTAAGCAGAACATCACGTTTTCATTGGTGATTAAAGTCCTGGCCTTATTATTGATAGCGCCGGGCTGGTTAACACTTTGGATGGCGATTTTTGCCGACATGGGTGCGACGCTATTAGTTACATTGAACAGTCTTAGGTTATTGAGAATAAAAGAATAGAATAATATGGGCTCCCTGGTGCATCTTAAGGTGCACCAGGGAGCTTTTATTTTGAGCTTTCCAATTGTTTCATGTGAAACTTTGAAAAAAGTAGTCGGTCGTCATATTTTTTTGTAGAAAGTAAAAGGAAGTCCAATAAAAACGCTTTGCTAAGGGCAGCAACCGTTATGCAAGCGATGCCTGGTATGCTACAATGTGGCTCGCTTTTAGGCAGCATGACAGTTTGTTTAAGTATAATATAGGGAGCAAGGTATGTACGGAAGGGATTTGAAATGATGGAATTACAGCAGAGGGCAATTTTGGTTGGAGTCAATCTCAACGGTTCAAAGGATTTTGAGTATTCGATGGAGGAATTGGCCAATTTAACGGAAGCATGTGAGGTAGAGGTTGCAGGGACCATCTCACAAAATTTGCATCGGGTGAACTCATCACATTTTATCGGTACCGGGAAGATCGAGGAAGTGAAAAATCTCGTTGAGCATAAAGAAGCTAATGTCGTCATTTTTAATGACCAGCTCTCCCCTTCGCAACTTCGTAATCTGGAGAGGGACATGGATTGCAAGGTGATTGACCGGACAATCTTGATTCTGGATATTTTTGCGCATCGGGCGAAAACGAAGGAAGCACAGCTTCAGGTAGAAGTGGCAAAGCTGCAGTATATGCTCCCGCGTCTCGTTGGTTTAAGGGAGTCACTAGGGCGTCAGAGCGGCGGGGTTGGTACAAACAAAGGAGCAGGTGAAAAGCAGTTAGAGCTTGACCGCAGGAGGATCGAGGAAAATATAAGTGTTTTGAATAAAGAACTGGAAGACCTTGTTGCACACAGGCAAACGCAGAGGAAACAGCGGAAAAAGAATGCCATCCCTGTCGTATCCTTAGTCGGTTATACCAATGCAGGTAAATCTTCGATCATGAATGCACTGATTGAGATGTTCCATCCAACTGCAGAGAAGCAGGTGTTGGAGAAGGATATGCTGTTCGCTACGCTTGAGACGTCCGTCCGAAACATTCCGCTGCCGGATAAAAAGGAATTCTTATTGACGGATACGGTGGGATTTGTGTCTAAATTGCCGCATCATCTAGTGAAGGCATTCCGATCCACATTGGAAGAAGTGGTAGAAGCGGATCTGTTGATCCATGTTGTCGATTTTTCCAATCCTAATCATGAGCAGCAAATAGAGATAACGGAAAAGACTTTAAACGATATAGGCATTAAAGGGATTCCGACGATCTTTGCGTATAATAAATCGGACCTTACCGATTTGGATATCCCTCAGGTGAATCGTGGCTCTGTATATATGTCAGCAAAAAACAAAGTTGGCATCGAGGAATTGATAAATCAAATTCGCAAGCATATTTTTGTCGACTATACTCACTGTGAAATGCTGATTCCATTTGATCAAGGGCAGCTGGTTTCTTATTTCAATGAAAATGGCCACATAACGGAAACAGAATATGAGGCAATCGGATATCGAATAAAGCTTGAGTGCAAGAAAACGGATTATGAGAAATATAAACGATACGTTATACATCCGGAATGAACCTGCCTGTTGATAAATTGTTAATGGGTTGTTGATAAGTGGAAAAGTCGATTCGTTAATGTGGATAACTTTTGGTGTAGTGCCTCTGTTCTGCAAAAACAAAGAGAATAACGCCATATAACATGTGAATAAGTTGTGGATAAAAGTGAAAAGACCCAGGAAACCAAGAATTTTCGTTTCTGGGCTTTTTTTATGTGGACAAAGTGTTGATAAGCAGGTAATCGGAACAAATCAGCCAAAAATATCAGTAAGTATGATGAAAAGTAAGTTTGGATGTAGAAAAATGACGAGGTTTATCACTTATTGTTAGGAAATATAACATGAATATTACATATTGCAAATTTAGTGCCTGGAAATACTTTACACTTTGTATAATGTAACTTGCTTTTCAACATTATAAAATAAAGAATACTCAATTCTCTGATTTATCATCAGAGTTTGAGTTTTTAAGATTAGTAGGGGGGGCTTTTTGTGTTAGAAGGAAACAGGGACCGGGGCGTGACCAGTGAGAGAATGAGAGAGAAAATAATAAACAAAATGAGAGATTTTTGGCTGGGAAATCGCCACGACTTGTTAGGTGATTAAATTGATGGAAACCATGTTGGCAATGCTTTCAATCGTTTAAATATGAGGACAGTAGAGAGAATGCACGCAATTCCTCCCTTTTTATTTTTCAAAAATAAATGTTTGGAAGGAGAAATAGTGGATGAGTATGACGAGCCCGATAAAAGGTGGTCTAGAGATTAACTTTCAGGAAGCGGAGAGGGGATTATCCCCAAGGGAAGCTTTGGAAGAATCGAATCGATGTTTATACTGCTATGATGCCCCATGTATCCAAGCCTGTCCGACCGGAATAGATATTCCCAGTTTTATCAAGAAGATAGCATCAGGTAATTTTAAAGGGTCGGCCAAGACAATCATGACGGCCAATCCTGTCGGTGCCAGCTGTGCGCGGGTATGTCCGACTGAAGAGTTATGTGAGGGGGCATGTGTCCTGAACCATTCTACAAAGCCGATCATGATCGGCAATCTCCAGCGTTATTCCACAGATTGGGCCATCCAAAATAAACAAGCCCTATTCAAGGCCGGGAAGAAGAATGGCAAAAAAGTTGCCATTGTAGGAAGCGGTCCGGCGGGTTTGTCTGCAGCAAGGGAGCTAGCCTTGCTTGGCTACAGTGTAACCATTTTCGAAGCTGAAAAGAATCCAGGCGGATTAAATACTTACGGAATTGTATCGTTCCGTTTACCTCAGAGCATTTCTTATTGGGAAGTCGAACAAGTAAAGAGTTTGGATGTTGATATTAAAACGAATACACGGGTCGGGGTGGATGTTTCCGCAAATCAGCTGACTGCCGACCATGATGCGGTCATTTTAGCGATAGGCATGTCCGATGTTCCTAAGCTTGGGATTGAAGGGGAGGATTTAGCTGAAGTTTATGATGCAATCGATTTCGTAAAGGCAACGAAAACAGGGACAATCACTGATAAATTCATTGGGAAGAAGATGGCGGTGATTGGGGCTGGAAACACGGCGATCGATGCCGCGACCTGTTCTATTCGCCTGGGTGCCGAACAGGTGAGCATTATTTATCGTCGTACCCAAAAGGAAATGACTGCCTATGATTTTGAATATGAGTTTGCCAAACAAGAAGGTGTCGGTTTTCACTGGTTGACTGCCCCCTCCAGGATCCTATCGGATGAAAGCGGTCAGGTAACGGGTATCGAGTGCGTAAAAATGGTGCTTAGCGAGGCAGGTGAAGATGGCCGGCGCCGTCCAGTCCAAATTACCGGATCAGAGTTCGTCATTCCGGTCGATGGCGTCATTCGTGCCATAGGCCAATCAAGGTATGTAGGATTGATTGAACAGTTCGGCATTCAACATGATGATGGCGTCGTAACATTGGAGGGTGATTCCTACAGGACATCGAATGAAAAGATCTTTGCGTGCGGTGACGTGATCTTCGGAAAAGGCCAAGGTGAGGCAATGGTTGTTTCAGCTGCCCAGCAAGGGAAAAAGACAGCCTATGAAATTGACTCGATTTTGATGGGCGAAGCGGTGGATATTGCTTAAATAACTATGAAAAATAGGAGGCTTATCATGGCTGATTTATCAATTGATCTTGCAGGTATTAAATCTCCCAATCCTTTTTGGCTTGCTTCAGCACCACCTACTAATTCGGGTTATCAAGTTCAGCGTGCATTTGAAGCAGGCTGGGGAGGAGCTGTTTGGAAGACATTGGGTGACCCCATCCTGAATGTCTCATCACGTTTTGCAGCGGTCAGTTTTAATGGACAAAGAGTTGCCGGGTTCAACAATATAGAATTGATAACGGACCGTCCGCTGGAAGTGAATCTGAAGGAAATATATGAAACGAAGAAGAGGTTCCCTGATCATGCAATCATTGCATCGGTGATGGTGGAGCCACAACAGGAAAAGTGGCATGAGATCATCAAGCGCATAGAAGATGTAGGGGTCGATGGTTACGAGTTGAACTTTGGCTGCCCGCACGGTATGGCAGAGCGTGGGATGGGAGCTGCTTCGGGACAGGTTCCAGAACTGGTTGAAAAGCAAACATACTGGGCGAAGGAAGCTGCATCCAAACCAGTCATCGTCAAGCTTACACCCAATATAACCGACATTACGGTTACGGCTGAAGCGGCGGTGCGCGGCGGTGCGGATGCAATAAGCATGATCAATACGATCAACAGCCTGGCAGGAGTGGATATCCATTCATGGAATACGATTCCCCATGTAGGCGGCAAGGGTGCTCACGGAGGGTATTGCGGTCCCGCTGTGAAGCCGATTGCTTTGAATATGGTGGCAGAGTGTGCAAGGAATAAAATGATCAATGTTCCCATTTCGGGAATTGGCGGCATTTCAAATTGGCAGGATACGGTGGAATTTTTGCTGATGGGTTCGACTGGAGTGCAAATTTGCACGGCTGCCATGCATCACGGTTTTAGAATAGTTGAAGACTTGATCGATGGACTGTCCAATTATCTTGATGAAAAAGGGATATCCTCCGTGATGGATATTGTCGGTAAGTCCGTACCGCGCTATTCCGACTGGGGGAACTTAGATCTTAATTATAAGGTCGTTGCGCGCATTAATAATGATGTGTGCATTAACTGCAATAAATGCCATATAGCGTGTGAAGATACATCTCATCAATGTATAGATATGTTAAAGGACACGTCAGGCAGCTCATTCTTGAGAGTGCGCGAAGAAGATTGCGTAGGCTGTAATCTTTGCTCGATCGTCTGTCCGGCAGATGGGGCGATCGATATGATCGAATTGACAAATGAATTACCGCCAATGACGTGGAATGAACGCCAATCGTTCCTTGGGGGCATAAGCAGTGAAAGTGTTGATTTCGTAAAATGATGGAGGGGTCGAATATGAAGAAAATCATTAAAAATGGAACGATTGCAACGGCTGCAGATACGTATCAAGCGGATATATTGATTGAAAATGAGAAGATTGCAATGATTGGCAAGGACCTGTCGGCTGAGGGGGCTGAAATCATTGATGCAAAAGGCGCATATATTTTTCCGGGGGGCATTGATCCGCATACCCATCTCGATATGCCGTTTGGCGGGACAACGACAAAGGATGATTATGAAACAGGTACAATCGCTGCTGCATATGGAGGCACGACAACGATTATCGATTTTTGCCTGACCGAAAAAGGGGTGCCTTTAAAGAAAGCAATTGAAACATGGCATGAAAAGGCCAATGAAAAAGCGGCCATAGATTATGGTTTTCATTTAATGATCAGTGAGATTAATGATGAAGTATTGGCTGAGTTGCCAAGTATCATCGATAATGAAGGGATTTCGTCCTTTAAAGTGTTCATGGCTTACAAGAATGTTTTTCAAGCGGATGATGCCACGCTATACCGCACTTTGTTGCATGCAAAGGAACTTGGCGCACTTGTCATGGTTCATGCTGAGAATGGTGATGTCATCGATTATCTTACGAAGCAGGCGCTTGCCGAAGGGAACACCGATCCAATTTACCATGCATTAACAAGGCCTCCGGAGCTTGAAGGGGAAGCAACTGGACGTGCAGCTAAACTGACGGAAATGGCAAATGGCCAGCTCTATGTCGTTCATGTCACCTGTGAAGATGCGGTTGAAAAGATCACTGAGGCAAGGAATAAAGGGGTGGATATTTGGGGTGAGACTTGTCCGCAATATTTGGTTCTTGACCAGTCTTATCTTGAAAAGCCCCATTTTGAAGGATCTAAGTATGTATGGTCCCCGCCGTTAAGGGAGAAGAAAAACCAGGAAGTGCTATGGAATGCTTTGAAAATGGGGCAGCTGCAAACGATTGGCTCCGATCAATGCTCTTTTGATTTTAAGGGACAGAAGGAACTTGGACGTGAAGATTTCACGAAAATACCGAACGGCGGCCCAACGATCGAGGACCGCATGAGTATCCTCTTTTCTGAAGGGGTCATGAAAGAGCGCATTACTTTGAATCAATTCGTCGACATGACCTCTACGCGTGCTGCCAAACTATTTGGGTTATTCCCTAAGAAAGGGACGATTGCCGTAGGCTCGGATGCTGATATTGTCATTTTTGACCCGAAAGTTGAAAGGGCCATTTCTGCAGATACTCATCACATGGCGGTGGATTATAATGCGTTTGAGGGTATGGAAATTACGGGTGAGCCGGTTTCCGTTTTATCGAGAGGTCAATTCGTCATTAAAGACAAACAATTTGTAGGCGAAGCTGGAAAAGGACAATTCTTGAAACGGGCAAAATATAATTCGGCGCTGAAGCCGGATACCGGGAAAAAGCTTACAGTTTAACTTCGGTAAGGAATCTTGCAAATTAAATTAGGGGGATTTTTATGAATGAGAAGAAAGATTATTTAAAGTCTCCCGATTTGCTGCCTATACCTCATAGTGAGAAAAACATAAGTGCAGCCGGATTTGGTTTCATTTGGGTGGGCATGGCTGTAGTATTGGCTGCCTTCGCGATCGGTGGGAACGGTGTTCAAAGTTTATCCTTAGGCTGGGTCGTTCTTGCAACGGTCATTGCCTGTGTGGTTCTCGGCTTTTTGATGACAATGACAGGGGATATTGGTGTTGAACATGGAATATCATTTCCAGTCTATATGAGGGCGCCGTTCGGTACGATTGGCACCCACATCCCTTCGGTTGTACGCGGTTTTGTAGCGTCATGCTGGTTCGGCCTCAATACTTACTTTGGAGCCACTGCAATGAACGCTATCTTTACAACTCTTTTTGACTTTGATAATTGGTTTATCTGCTTCCTCATTTTTGCCGTTTTACAATTAGTCAACACGGCAATGGGAATAAAGTCGATTGAACGATTCGCCGACTTGGCGGCGCCCGTCATCATTCTAATTTCTGGATGGATGTATTTCACCCTATCCGATCAGGCTGTGGCCCAAGGAAGGGAGGTATGGTCCTGGATTGAAAGTCCGGTCACTGGCGGGGCCGCCGCAACGGCTTTCATGGTCGTCATTATGGCAAATATGGGATTTTGGGGCACATTGACTGCAGATATGCCGACGCTTTCCCGCTATATAAAGGCACCAAAAAATGAAAAAAATTGGTTCAAGCGCAATAAGGGGCAAATAATTGGGAATATTATCACCTATCCCATCACCCAGACGTTCATGGTGATTATAGGAGCGGTTTCTTATATGGCTGTTTCCAATTATGACCCTGTAGTTGCCATACAGGGATCAGCAAATGGAATTGCTCTCGGCGTCCTTTTGATCATGATCGTATTTGCTCAATGGTCGACGAATACTACGGCCAATGTCATTCCCGCAGCTACCATTTTCTCCAATGTCATGGGTCCTAAAATGCCATTTTGGGCGGGAGTCGTTGTAGCGGGGGTTATTGGGATAGTAGTTCAGCCATGGAGCCTGTTCGGCATCATCATAGAAGTTTTATTAATAATAGGTGGAATCCTGGCATCCATTGTCGGCATCCTGGTAGCGGATTACTATTTCCTTCGTAAACGGAGAGTGAATGTAGAAGAACTCTATGAAAGTGAAGGCCAGTATAAGTACTTGAATGGAGTGAATTGGGCAGGAATCATTTCTTGGGTGATTGGAGGAATCGGTGCCACGATTTTTTCAAATTATTCGTTTATTATCGGTTTCCTTCTCGGCGGTGCTAGTTATTTTATATTAGCTAAGTATTGGTGGTTCAAGCGATATGAACAAGCTGAAATCATCGATCCGAGCGATGAGAAATATTTAGGCATTTCAGTTGGAAGGGATTGGATAATTGGGGAAGGTCCAGAACTTGAGGAAGAGTTGGTTTTTACGGCTTCGACCGGCAAGGAGAACGTTTGAAAAAGGGGGAATGGAAATGTCCGAATATCAAGAGTATCGCTTAGAAAGGGAACAAATCGATTTTTTGCTTGAAAGAGGATATCGAATCACCCGGGTTTCCGAAAGTTTAAGTGGAGCCTTTCTCGATTTTGAACTGATTGAAGGAACGAAGCAGGAATGGAAGCAATTGAACATCAAAACCCCGGAAGGAAGGAAATACTTCTCTACATTGCTTTTCAAAAAAAAATTGAATTGAAATAGTTGCGAACCGGGCCTATTCCTCACGAATGGGTCCTTTTTGTTCGAGTTTTTTGTAGAATTTTGACGTTAGATTTTCTGACAAGTGGCTGGAGATTTAAGGGTTGTCCGTTTATAATAGATTTTAAAGCAGTTTTATAAAAGGATGTGGCTGGATGAATACATCGATTACAATCGAGGAAATTCTAACACGCAAGCATTTTAATCTGACGGATATAATTGCAGGCAGCAGTGGGATAAAGCGTCAAGTGAAGTGGGTCCACTGCATGGAAGTCACCCAAATCAGCCATTTGTTAAATGGAAACGAACTGATACTGACTACCGGTTTAGGGTGGAAAGACTGCGATGACACATTTCTATCCTGCTTAAGACAATTAATAGAATGCGATGCAGCTGGACTCTGTATAGAGATTGGCGCCAACACCATGGCAGTGCCGCAATGTGCCATCGATCTCGCTAATGAACGGCAATTCCCTATCATCCTATTTCATGAAGAAGTCCCTTTCGTGGAAATCACGCAGGATATACATTCCCTTATCATCAATAAACAATATCAGATGATCTCCAACTTAGAAAACTACTCACAGCAGTTAAATAAAAATCTCCTCGAAATTGACCATTATGAACCAATCCTAAAATTTCTCCACAGCTATTTAAATGTACAGGTTATTCTTATCTTTAATGAAAATGATATAGCCAGCATTCCAAAAATAAAGAAAAAAACAACCTATCAAATGGTAGCGGACATATATGAAGAGAAGCGGAAATTGGATAAAACCGTTCTTGGACAGCCGATTCAAGTGCTTGGTGAAAATTATGCTGAACTGCTCATTTGCAGCAACGGCAGGGAGTTGACTGATTTTGATTCATTGATCTTGGATCGAACGGCTACCGCATTGGCACAGCATCTATTAAGGGAGTTATATATAGAAGAGAAGAAAATGTCGGAAGAAAGTATATGGCTTACAAATTGGATTGAAGGTGAATATAGTGACGAAGCAATCCGGGAAAGGCTTTCCTATATTGATCCGAAAATGCAGTTGGATGGCGGAATTGTTTGCATTTGCAAACAACACCCAAAGTATAATAAAAATTCTGCAAAATTAGATGGAACCTATTTTAAGATAATGTTTAGAACTGTTTTTGAACAGTACGGCTTTCAGATATTTTCCATGGAAATACATCAGCATCTTGTTTTTATTTTAGGTGATAACCGTTCATCCGAAGATTGGAAATCAAGGGTTACAAGCGCGGTGGATCGAATCATGAAAATGGATGTAAGCGGGCGTAATCGTATGGGGCTGCTTTCCATTGGTTTTGGTAAGCATGTTCAAAGGTTAAGTGAGATTTATAAAAGTTATGAAACGGCCCGTGAGACGTTGCTGCTTCAGGATACATTACCAGAGGATAACAGGAGCTTCTTTTATCAGGACTTACATATGCATCGCATGATTTCACTCATAAATAAACATGGCAATCTGGAGGAAACGGTATATGAATATTTAGGTCCTGTCATTGAATACGACAAGCAAAACAATGGAGAGCTAATGCCTACCCTGAAGACATACCTTGCCTGTAACGGTTCCAAACAGGAGACATCAAAACAATTATTCATTGTCCGGCAAACGTTATATCATAGGCTTGAAAAATTGGAGAAACTGCTAGGTTCTGATTTTATGCGTTCCGATAAGCGTCTGGGCCTTGAATTCATGATTTTTGCATTGGACTTCTTACAATACAGCAGCAGGAAGATCAGCGGGAAGTATGTAGATAAATATATTGGGAGATGAAAAGATAGTAAGACTGAAGGGTGTCCAGGGGACATCCTTTTTTGAATGCAAGGAAAGGGAGGCAGATAACAAGGTTAATGCTGACATCAAAATGGCCTATATAGCTCCTTGATGTCAGCATCTTTTATTAATATTCATCTTTTTTGGAAAGGCAGCGGTCACATTCCAAGAGGTAGGATTCAGCTTGTTCAATGATATGGGTCCCGCATTCCGTACATTGTTTAGGCGGCAGTGTCCTGAAGAATTCCAATGGGTTTTTGGTTTGCATGATGATTCCTCCTTATGATTTGGTTTAATCAGTCTTCGTGTTTGGAAAGGCAGCGGTCACATTCCAGGAGATAGGATTCAGCTTGTTCAATGATATGGGTTCCGCATTCCGTACATTGTTTAGGCGGCAGTGTCCTGAAGAATTCCAGTGGATTTTTGGTTTGCATGATGATTCCTCCTTATGATTTGGTTTTAATCAGTCTTCGCGTTTGGAAAGGCAGTGGTCACATTCCATCAAGTAAGATTCAGCTTGTTCAGTGATATGGGTTCCGCACTCCGTACATTGTTTAGGCGGCAGTGTCCTGAAGAATTCTAGTGGATTTATAGTTTGCATGATGGTTCCTCCTTTTTGATTTTGGTTTAATCAGTCTTCGCGTCTGGAAAGGCAGCGGTCACATTCCATTAAGTAGGATTCAGCATGCTCGATAATATGGTCACCGCACTCAGGGCAATGTTTAGCAGGGATATTGTTAAAAAACTCAATGGATTTTTTCATTTGCATGATGATTTCCTCCTTTTAATGTTAGATATATTTTCCGGTCGCTTTATTCTTCACGTTTGGAAAGGCAGCGATCGCATTCCATTAGATAGGAATTTGAATGGTCCACCTGTGTTTCACCACATTCCGGGCAATGTTTAAATGAATCGATTATGAGTAAATCTGATTGATTTGCTTGCATGTCTCGCTCCCCCTCTTTATAGTACAGTTTTTGTTGTTTGCTTGTTGTTATAATACAGTATATACCCGAATCTGGAAAATGTATAGGTATTTTACAGAAAATTTGAAATTTTTTTCACCCACAGTGTGAAAACCCTATTGGAAAGGGATTTATCATCTATATATTTTTTTATTTTTCTCCACGGCAAGTAGGAAATGAAAGAAATAATGCTTTTTATAAAACGAAAAAACAATCAGGGAGTGAAACGGACAAACAATTTTCAATGTGTTGAGTGGGGCATTAATATAACAGATGGGAAACAGGAAGTTGAGTGATCATTGAATGCCTGTTTCACAGTCGATGTAATATAAAAGAGCTTGTTCTAAAGTGTCAGCCAAATCCAAACGGCAGCGATTATATGTAAGTTCCTGTCAGTATGGTTTTAATACTTCAGTAAAGAGGTAACTTGCTAGTAGAAGTACAATAATGGGAGGTAGCATATGTCGAAAGCGATGATTATCGTCAATCCATCTTCAGGCAAGGAAAAGGCAGGGAAGATTTTGCCGAAAGCGGAAAAGGCACTAGGGGAACTTTTTGATGAGGTATGCGTTCGTAAAACGGAAGGAGAGGGGGATGCGACGGGTTTTGCAAAGGAGGCCTGTGCAGATAGATTCGATGCTGTCATTTCCATGGGTGGTGATGGAACGGTGAACGAGATAGTGAATGGCTTGGGCGAGCAGCAGCATCGGCCTATCTTCGGGATCATTCCACTAGGAACCATCAATGATTTCGCCAGGTCTTTGGGAATACCACTGAATCCCAATGCAGCCATCGAGATATTGAAGGATATGCATATTAAGGAATCGGACATAGGGAAGATCAATGACCGTTACTTCATGAATGTGTTGGCGGTAGGGGCAATCGCGGAGGCCACCTATAATGTTACCGTTGAACAAAAAACCCGTCTTGGGTCTTTCGCCTATTTCATTGAAGGAGCAAAAGCGATCATTAAAAAGACTCCGTTTCCTTTAACGGTTGAACATGATCACGGGAAGTGGATGGGGGAGGCTCATTTACTAATTGCAACCATGACTAACTCTGTCGGCGGTTTTGAACAACTTGCACCAGAGGCGGAAGTGAATGATGGAAAGCTGCACACATTCATCATTAAGGATTTATCTCTTCCTCTCATCGTCAAGATCATTCCCAGTTTGATCAGGGGGGAGATCATGGGGAATGACGAAGTTGAATATATTAAAACATCCAAGCTCCATTTAACCACGTCAGAGGAACTTGCAGTCAATATCGATGGAGATGAAGGCATTCTTCTTCCTTTCCAGGCAAATGTACTGCATAAACATCTTCGTCTATTCGTCCCGGGAACTAAATGAGTCGCTTAGTCCCCATTTCATTCATCATGTGGAAAAGCTGATCATGGTTTAGCCAATCAGCTTTTTTCTTTGCGGGTGTTCATCGTACACAACGTAAGCTCCTTCGCTTTTGATAAAAGGTATCATTATTCAGAGGGATTCCAGGTTAGAATAGTTAATGCATGATTGACTGGGTATAAATATGTTACGCTTATAGTTATGATTATAGATGAGAGAGGAAGTTAGATGTTTGTATGGAGTTTTTTCTTGTTATATTAGCGCTTCTTATATTGATTGGAGTGTCTAATGTAATTAACCATTTTATACCCTTTATACCTGTACCATTAATACAAATAGCACTCGGTGTCATATTGGCACTTTTACCCCTGGGTATGCATGTTGAGATGGAGACGGAATTATTTTTGCTATTATTCATCGCACCCCTATTGTTCAATGATGGCAAAAATGTACCCCGAACAGCACTGTGGAAGTTGAGAGCACCCATTCTGATGCTTGCACTGGGCCTCGTATTCATAACGGTTTGGGCAGGCGGATATTTAATTAATTGGATGATCCCTTCGATACCATTGCCGGCAGCGTTCGCTTTGGCGGCCATTTTGTCACCTACGGATGTAGTGGCAGTAAGCGCTTTGGCGAGTCGGGTCAAATTGCCGAAGAGCATCATGCACCTTCTCGAAGGCGAAGGGCTGATGAATGATGCCTCAGGTTTAGTTGCCTTTAAGTTTGCCGTTGCAGCTACAGTCACAGGTGTTTTCTCCTTAGTCGACGCAACCTTCAGTTTCATATGGATTGCAATTGGTGGGTTTGTAGGTGGAGCGGTACTAGCTTTCATCATTATCAGGCTTCGCGTATTTCTTCGCCGTTTAGGGATGGAAGATGTCACGATGCATATGCTTATCCAAATCCTGACTCCTTTTATTATTTTCCTCGCTGTGGAACATTTCCATCTTTCTGGGATTTTGGCAGTCGTGGCTGGGGGAATTGTCCATGCCATTGAACGAGATCGGGAAATTTCACCAACAGTGGAACTTCAAGTCGTTTCAAAGAGTACCTGGTCCGTCATTTTATATGTATTGAATGGTCTTGTATTCGTTTTGCTTGGCTTGCAAATCCCAAGCGTTGCGAAAACGATCTTTCAAGATCCAGCCTTCAATAATGGACAAGTAATCCTTTATATCGTGATCATTACACTTTTCCTTTTCGCTTTACGATTCATTTGGCTTACGGCTGCATGGTCGATTGGCTGGATGACGAAAAAAGCGGGAGCCCAAAAACCGGACTTCAAAGCGGCCGGGATCATTACCATTTCCGGTGTTCGCGGAGCTGTAACGTTAGCGGGTTCGTTCTCGATTCCATATGTGTTGGCAGATGGAAGTCCTTTTCCTGAGCGTTCGTTAATCATTTTCATTGCAGCAGGTGTCATATTGCTGACACTGATTGTTGCGAGTGTATTTCTGCCAATCGTGGCACGATCGGAAGAAGAGGAAGTGGTGGATAAGCAGGCTGACAAAACGAAAGCTGCTGCCATCCAATCACATCAAGCCGCTATTCGGGTGATTGAGTCCCAAATGACAGATGAAAACCGGGAAGCGGCTTTGTCGATCATTTCCAGGTATTGTACCAAGATCAATGAACTGTCCTATGTAGAACAGGAGAAAGAACCGGCTGCATTAAGGGAAGAAGAGAAGGATCTTCGCTTCAAGGCCCTTGAAGCAGAGCAAAGATTCCTGGATAAACTCATTAAGGATGAAAAAGTGGACCGGGAGACGGCGTATATATGCAAGGAATATATCCAGCGTATGGAAGGTGCCGTAACAAATCGACTGAAGTTCCGTTTTTTTAGGTCAGTAACGCTGTTCAGGAGAAGTATGCTGAGGGTTTTAAAATTATTTTTCCCTAATAAAAGTGAAATAAGAAAAATCAATCTTAAGAGATTGGAAAAGGTCAGGGATCTTAAAATCAGGATGTATAAAGCCGCCATCCAAGAGATACAGGCCGGAATTACAGCCGATAATCATAAGACATCCTCGATGATCATAGACGAGTATAAAGTGTTAATTTTAAAATGCAAGCGTGAGAACAGAGGCCGTACCCCGAGTAAAATGGCCGAGTATGAAAGAGAGCTGTTCTATAAAGCGATCCAGGCAGAACGGGACGAAGTGCAGGATATGTTTGAAAAACGACAAATCTCCCGTGATGTTGCCAACATACTCCGCCAGCAAATAAATTTACGAGAAGCACTGACTATCAATGAAAATACACATTGATTATACAGAAGGAGCACTGTCGATATATTCGACAGTGCTCCTTCCGGTTTGGGAAGGGAATATCTGACGGGGCATCGAATCATTATTGTATCCAATAATTGATGAAAGAGAGTGTGCTTAATGGAAAAGGAAATCGAGACCATAACTTTAATGCCTTATTTACCGGAACACCTTAACCAGCTTTCCCAGTTTTATTTACCGAATACGCAAACCCCTTTTTCAGCTCTGCCGGATGAGTCACTGAAATATTGCCGGGAAGATTGCGACAGGCACCCTGTCGTAATATTGGCTAAGGGTATCCCAGTTGGCTTTTTCGTTTTACACATTGGCGAAAACATCACCCCTTTCACCAGCGATAAAAAAGCGATATTACTCAGGGGATTCCTTGTTGATCAAAAACATCAGGGAAAAGGGATTGGAAAGAAAGCCTTGCAAAGCCTTCCGGAATTCGCAAAAGGGATTTTTCCAAACAAGGATTCGATCATTCTGGCAGTGGACGTCATGAACGTGAACGCAAAAACGCTTTATGCGAAATCGGGGTTTCAGGATACAGGCATTCAGAAGGAAGGCAGAAGCGGGTTGATGGAGATAATGGAATATAGATTGGATATGGTGAACAAGGATATCGAATAAGGGAGGAATAACAAATAAAATTGGCTTTTCCAAAAGGGGAGGTCTTTTTTGTCCAATTTGTTACAGGTTTCGTTATGTATCCGATGATTTTAGAAGGGCTGCTTTTAATAATGCTGCTGCCTTATGGTACACTTTACTTATTGCAAAATCTTAATCGAGGTGTAGTCCTAATGAAAACAGTCGTAGTCGTAGGTGGAGGCATTACCGGTTTATCAACCATGTATTATTTACAAAAGGCAGTTAAAGCGAGGAGTCTCTCCGTACGATTAATATTAATAGAAGGAAATGAGGAACTAGGCGGTAAAATAAGGACTGTGCACGATGGTCCTTTTAAAATTGAAGCGGGTGCCGATTCGATCGTTGCCCGGAAACAGAATATACAGCCATTTCTTAAAGAATTGAACCTGGAGGATCAAGTCGTCTATAATGCGACGGGAAAATCATTCATCCATACTGATGGGATGCTGAAGGGAATCCCCGAAGATGCCCTATTCGGAATACCAATGAGCCTGGAGTCACTGGCCAAAAGTGATCTGGTTTCCGCCCAAGGGAAAGTCGACGCCTTAAAGGATTTCTACACAAAAAATGAGACATTTACGAAGAATGACTCCATCGGTTTATTTCTTGAAAGTTTCTTAGGCAAGGAATTGGTGCAAAAGCAGATATCGCCAGTCCTATCAGGTGTTTACTCAGGAAAATTAAATGAATTGACCATTGCCAAAACACTGCCGGAGCTGCTGGATTATAAAAATGAATATGGCAGTATAATACGAGGCCTATCGGAAAATAAGCAGAAATACAAAAGCAAGGGAAATAAGAAGTTCCTTTCGTTTAAAAATGGCTTATCAACACTGGTGGAAAGAATAGAGGAAAGCCTCGATATGGTCGAGATATTAAAAGGGGTCAGTGTAGATGAAATCGGAAGAAATGATGAGGCGTACATCGTTTCATTGGCAAACGGTGAAACGCTGGAAACGGACTTTATCGTATTGAGTACACCGCATACAATTGCCCAGAAATTATTGGGGGATCGGGAGTTGGATGAGGATTTCGACGGCTTGATCAATAGTTCGATGATTAGCGTTTATCTTGGATTCGATATCCCGGACAGCATGCTTCCTAAAGACGGGACAGGTTTCATTGCAGGCGATAATAGTGATTTGATCTGTAATGCATGCACCTGGACAAGCCGGAAATGGGAGCATACTTCTGAAAACAGTCAGCTTTTGGTAAGGCTTTTTTATAAAAGCTCCAGTCCGGACTATGAACGATTACAGTCCCTTACAAACAAGGAATTGATCTCTGTGGCTTTACAAGACATTAAGAACAGTCTAAGCATTTCTGGGAATCCAATTACGAGTGAAGTGACGAAATGGCATGAAAATATGCCGAACTACCATATTAAACATCCTCAAATCGTTCAATCACTGGAGGCGAAAATCTCCGAGAATTATCCGAATGTTTTACTTGCAGGCTGTTCATACAATGGAGTCGGAATCCCTGATTGTATTGCTGATGGGGAAAAGAAAGCGCAAGAGATATGTCTGAAGTTGTAAAAGGGGGACTGCCAAGTGGCGGTCTCAGACTGGAGACAAACTCGAAGGGAAATTGAGTGTTTGTAAATTGGAACGTCGATTTACACTCCAGGCACTCGCTTTCCGCGGGTGGTCCGCCCTCTGCACGCTTTTTTCCCGCAGGAGTCTCGTACCTTACGCTCTACTTTGTTTTACCTTTTAGAAGAACCCTTTTGCCCAGTATTAAAATAAAGGTGATAACTTCCTTGAAATCGACTGGAAATGATTACGTTAGATCAATTGATGCCATAGTAACGATTTTGTAGTCGCCACGATCCGTAACACCAATTATGATAATAATATCTTAGAGTCTCTTTGAAAAAGTGATTAGAAGAGGCCATCACATATTTGCGGTCCTTTTTTAGTACAATGTAGATCATCAAAAAGGTTTGACACGTCACATTAGAATCCGTGGAAGAATCATGAGAGGTTACCTATTCTCTATACCTGCTTCATTTTCCGATAGAATCAGAAAGGACAGCCAGACGGCAGTCCTTTTTTTAATGAATGCCGGAAATTCCGTTTGAAGTTTCCGGCATTTCCTGTATAATGATATTCGTAAAATTAAACTGAAAGTTTACTTATATAAAACTTTATCTACTGTGTGTTTACTATAAGTAAACCGATTGAGGGTTATGGAATGCAAATTGGAAAAAAAATAAAGAACCTTCGCTTGAAAAAAGGATTGACCCAGGAAGAATTGGGCGAAAGAACGGATTTAAGCAAAGGATATATTTCACAGTTGGAAAGGGATCTTAGTTCCCCTTCGATTGAAACTCTTTTCAATATTTTAGAAGTACTCGGCTGCAAGCCGAAACAGTTCTTCGATGATGAGGATCAAGTCCAAAAAGTAGTATATGAAGAAGAAGCACAAACATTTTTCATCGATGAAGAACGGGGATACCAAATTCAGTGGCTCGTGCCTGAATCGAATGAAAAGGAAATGGAACCTATTCGCCTGACTCTCCAGGAAAAAGGGGAGTTCAAACAATTTGAACCATCCTTGTCGGAAACATTCGGTTATGTATTAAGCGGAAGAGTCATTGTAAAGCTGGGTACACATACGTATTTCGTCAAGGCAGGGGAATCGATTTATTTTCATGCTTCAGATGAACATCAAATCATCAATGATTTTGAAGGTCCGTCCGAGTTATTACTCGTGGTGACGGAATCATACTTATAGAATTAAAAAAAATGCAATCGTTGAAGATTGATGAGTAAGGGAATGGAGAGAGGGAAGAAGCTATGGCAAATGGGAATATAATACGCTTCGATCAGGTTACGAAGCAATTTGATGATGAAACGGTGGTTCTCGATAATGTTAGTTTTGAAATCGAGAGAGGGAAGTTCTATACGCTATTGGGTCCTTCCGGGTGTGGGAAGACCACGATCCTTCGTTTGATTGCCGGATTTACGGAAGCTTCCAAAGGTGATATTTACTTTGAAGGGAAGAAGATCAATGATGTGCCAGCCAATAAAAGGCAAGTGAATACGGTATTTCAAGATTATGCACTGTTTCCGCATTTAAATGTGTTTGAAAATGTAGCATTTGGTCTTCGGATCAAAAAAATGAAGAATTCGGAAGTGGAAATCAAGGTGAAGGAAGCCCTCAGCTTTGTTAATTTGGAGGGGTATGAAAAACGGGAGATCAGGGAAATGTCCGGCGGTCAGCGGCAACGGGTAGCGATTGCGAGGGCTATTGTTAATGAACCTGAAGTCATCCTCCTGGATGAACCGCTATCTGCCCTTGATCTGAAATTGCGTACAGAAATGCAATATGAATTGCGGGAGCTGCAACAGAGGCTGGGAATCACGTTTATCTTCGTCACTCATGACCAAGAGGAAGCATTAGCGATGTCAGATGAGATTTTTGTCCTTAACAAAGGGAAAATCCAGCAAAGCGGGACCCCTACGGATATTTATGATGAACCGCTGAATCGATTCGTTGCCGATTTCATCGGTGAGTCCAATATTGTAAAAGGAAAAATGATTGAAGATTACCTCGTGGAATTCGTCGGCAGACAGTTCGAGTGTGTTGACCAAGGATTGAACAGTAATGAAGCTGTCGATATTGTCATCCGCCCGGAAGATTTAGAGATTACTTCCGTCGATCGCGGAAAACTGCAAGTTCGGGTGGACTCCCAGCTATTTCGCGGTGTTCATTATGAAATCAGCTGTTATGACCATGATGGAAATGAATGGCTTGTCCAATCAACGAAAAAAGTGGCAGTCGGAGATGAAATAGGTCTTTATTTCGAACCGGAATCGATCCATGTCATGCGATTGGGTGAAACTGAAGAAGAATTCGATAAGCGTCTGGAAGCGTATCATGATGGGGAAAGTCATGAAGAATAAAATATCCCGTAATATTTACTTCATACCCTATGTCTTATGGATTGCTTTATTCGTGATCGCACCCATTTTGTTAATCCTTTACTATTCCTTCTTTGACATTGAAGGCAATTTATCATTGATTAACTATCAAAAGTTCTTTACGCCAGTATATTTAAAAATGACATTAAGCTCATTTTGGTATGCTTTCCTGATTACGGGGATATCCCTTTTAGTCGCTTACCCGACAGCTTATTTGTTAACGAAAACCAAGCATAAGCAGTTGTGGCTTTTGCTGATTATCGTGCCTTCCTGGATCAATTTACTTTTGAAGGCTTATGCCTTCATTGGAATTTTTGGCACGTATGGTGTGGCGAATGGTTTTCTGGAGGCAGTAGGAATCGGAAAGCAGCAGATTCTCTTTACGGATTTCAGCTTCATATTCGTCTCGGTTTATATTTTCATACCGTTTATGATTTTACCGATATTCAATGCGCTTGATGAAATGAATCCAACCCTTTTGGATGCGGCCAATGACTTGGGCGCGTCCCGATGGATGACATTTCGCCGTGTCATTTTTCCGTTGACATTAGATGGGGTAAAGACGGGATGCCAAGTAGTCTTCATCCCGGCACTTTCGTTGTTCATGCTTACAAGATTGATTGCAGGTAACCGAGTCATTACGCTTGGTACGGCTATCGAGCAGCACTTCCTTGTAACACAGGATTGGGGAATGGGTTCCACGATCGCGGTATTTTTGATTATTATAATGTTCCTGATTATGTTTGTAACGGGTAACCGAAAGCAGGGTGTGTAAATTGGGCAATAAATTATCACCAATATCAAAAGCGTTTCTCGTTTTGATTTTTCTCATTCTCTATGCACCGATTTTCTTTTTAGTCTTTTACTCTTTTAACAGCGGTGGAACGATGTATGACTTTAAAGGGTTCACGATGGAGTGGTACAAGGAGCTGTTCCAAGATACGAGGCTGTTGATCATTGTATTGAATACACTTGTGATAGCTTTATTATCTGCACTGATCGCAACGATCATCGGGGTGATAGGGGCAATTGGAATTCGCTCCTTTACGAGCAGTAAAGCTAAGAATACGTTATTGTCATTGAATAATGTATTGATTGTCAGTCCCGATGTGATCATCGGTGCTTCCTTCCTGATTTTATTCACAATGGCCGGGATCAAGCTTGGATTCTACTCGGTACTGTTGTCACATATCGCCTTCAGTATCCCGATCGTTGTGCTGCTGGTCCTTCCGAAACTTCAGGAAATGAGCCCTACTTTAATTGATGCGGCCCGGGATTTAGGGGCAAGCCGGTGGGATGTATTGACGAAGGTCATCCTTCCATACATCTTGCCAGGTATCTTTGCTGGTTTTTTTATGGCATTGACTTATTCACTTGATGATTTTGCGGTAACGTTCTTTGTGACCGGTAATGGTTTCTCCACTCTTTCCGTGGAAATCTATTCATTGGCCCGCCGTGGAATTTCATTGAATATCAATGCACTATCGACACTGCTGTTCGTCGTGACACTGCTGTTGGTTGTCGTCTATTACTTTATAACTCAACGTGTTAGGCAAACGGGAATGGGGGGGAAACGATGAAAAGGCTTCTCCAAATGTTTTTGCTCATTTCCCTCGTATCCGCTTTGCTGCTATATGCGATTTCAAGATTGAATTCAGCGCAGGGATTTACGAGCAGCAATACGCTTACCATCTATAATTGGGGCGATTACATCGATACGGATCTAATTGAACGTTTTGAAGAAGAAACAGGTATAAAGGTCATTTATGAGACGTTCGATTCGAATGAGGCCATGATGACTAAAATTGAACAGGGCGGTACCACTTATGATATTGCCATTCCGTCTGAGTATATGATCGATAAGATGAGGCAAGAAGACTTGCTGGTTCCCTTGGATCATTCCAAGCTTCCGAATTTGAAAAATATCGATGAGCGATTCATCGATCTGCCATTCGATCCGGAGAATAAATATTCCGTCCCGTACTTCTGGGGAACAGTTGGAATTGTTTACAATTCCAAGATGCTCGGTGGCAAAGAAATAACGGCCTGGGCGGATTTATGGGATAAAGATTTAAAAAATGAAATCCTTTTGACGGATGGTGCTAGAGAAGTGATGGGCATGGGTCTGAACTCTTTGAATTATTCATTGAATGATACAGATGAAGAACACCTTCAAGAGGCAAAAACCAAACTTGATGCCCTCACCCCGAATATTAAAGCGATAGTGGGAGATGAAAGCCGCATGCTATTGGAAGCCCAGGAGGCGGCGATTGGCCTTGTTTGGTCGGGAGTTGCTTCTGAAATCATGGCTGAAAATGAAGATCTCGAATACGTTGTTCCAAAAGAGGGGTCCAATTTATGGTTTGATAATATGGTCATCCCGAAAACAACGAAAAATGTCGATGCGGCCCACCAGTTCATCAACTTCATGCTGGACCCGAAAGTTGCAGCTCAAAATGCTGAATATGTAAGTTACTCGACACCTAATAAAGAAGCACTTAAATATATGCCTGAAGAAGTGGTGAAAGATGAACGGTTCTATCCATCACCTGAACTGACGAAGAAACTGGAAGTGTACGAAAACCTTGGGAAGAAAAACTTGGCCCGTTACAATGAACTCTTCCTTGAATTCAAGATGCATCGTAAATAACAAAATAAATAAAGCATGGTGTAGGAATTCCCTCCGTACACCATGCTTTTTCGTTTGCTCGAAACTCACGAGTAAAGGCCGAATTACACTCTGTTACCTATATATCAAAAGTTGATATAACGGTATAATACCGTTTTTTGTAATGATCAACCAAAATTTTAATGTAAAATCTGTAGCAGAATGAAATACTCTAAAATATCTGTTGGGATATAAGTATGTTAGTATAATGATTGAGTTAGTGCATACTGAAGGTTGAGTTAAAATCTTAAGGATTAATTAATATTTCCAAGCTATCATAATAGAAAACTTAAGGGAGATTATTCATGAAACTATTAAAAAGCACGAAGGCATATATTTGGGCAGGGAGCATTTTAATCATTGCCGGGATCATGGCATTTGCGATGATTTCGTCCATGGATAAGACAATTGCGAGTATCGATGGCGAGAAAATCAATGAGGATGAGCTGTATGACGCGCTTGTTGCGGGATACGGAGCAGATACTTTAGACCTGTTAATTACGAATAAATTGGTGGAAATGGAAGCTGAAAAAGCAGGAATCAAAATTAAGGATGAAGAAATCCAGAAAGAAATCGATGTTATGGTTGAGTCCTATGGTGATGAAAAGTCGTTAAAAGAACAATTGGAAGCAAGCGGTTCTTCAATGGATGCCTTAAAAAAGGACATCGTGGTTTACCTGCAAACGAAAAAACTGGTCGAACCGAGAATTACCGTGACGGACGATGAAATCAGTACGTATTTTGAAGATAATAAAGATACATTTGCTCAAGCGGAACAAGTGGAAGCTAGTCATATTTTAGTCGAAGACGAAAAAACGGCTAAAAAGGTTGCGAAAGAACTTGCAGCAGGCGGTGATTTCGCTAAGTTGGCAGCTGAATATTCCACTGATACTGAAACGGCGGATAACGGTGGAAACCTAGGGTATTTTGGGAAAGGCGATATGGTGGAAGAGTTTGAAGATGTTGCCTTTAATCTTGATAAAAATAAAGTCAGTGATCCAGTCAAAACCGAATATGGGTACCATATCATAAAAGTAACCGGTAAGAAGGAAGCAAAAAAAGCTAATTTAGAAGACAGTAAAGAAGTAATTAAAGAAACGCTTCTTTCTGAAAGATTACAAGAGGAATATCCAGTTTGGTTAGCCGAAGTGAAAAAAGACCATGAGATAACGAATAAATTGGAAGACTCTAACTAAGGTATCAAGTGAAGGATATACCGAAACAAAGAAGCTGAGGCAAAATGCCTCAGCTTTTATTATGGCTTGTACGATTTGGATGTTGATTTCCGCTTCAGGCACTCGCTTTCCGCGGGCGGTCGTGGAGCCTCCTCGGCTTGCGCCTGCGGGGTCTCCCCTAGACGCGCTTTTCCCGCAGGAGTCTCGTACCTTTCACTCCAATCAACTCTGTTTTTAAATTTAGATAAAACCATCCCTATTTAGTTGAAGGTGTTGTTTTGGTTGTTCGGGAACTTCATTTGATGAAACGCACATTTTCCGGGCGCCATTTTCTCTACAAAAAAAGCTGAGGCATAATGCCTCAGCTTTTTTATATATTAGAAGTTGGATGAGATGGACTTTTGATTGGATAATCCTGATTTTTTAACGATTTCATCACTCTCTTTTTCACCTTTAACATTATCGGATTTCAATGATTGTGCTGGCGTTTCCTTCAGCTGTTTACCGGCAACGACCACTTTTGAACTGATGTCTTTTAATTCACTTGTTGCGTCCTTCGCTGTACCAAGGGCATCAGTGGAGATATCCTTTACTTCGGATACTTTACCCACCACGTCTTCATTGACGGTTTCATATAGTGTTTCAACGTCATTGATTGCCTCTTTAATCGTCTCCGTTGCCCCTTTGACTCCTGATACCATCTGTTCCTTCATTTCGCCGGGATTTTCCTTGACCTGTTCAATCATATTCATGGAGTTGTCTTTTAAAAGGATGGCAGATCGCTTTACTTTATTTCTCGTGTTGGAGTCGAGCAAGGTCAATGCACCGCCGACAAGCCCTCCGATTAAAATCCCTTTTAAAAGTTTGCTATTCGTTTGAGTTTCGATAGTTGTTTGAGTCATTTATATTTCCTCCTTTAGAATAGTAGATTGTTTGCTTACTTTGGGTTTTCCCTTATTTACCATAAGTTAAACTGGAAATAATAAACTATCATGGGATTGACATGATAAATAAAACAATAGTACTCTACATATAGTTAAATGACTGAACTACTTTTTGGGAGGTGCAACGATGTCTAATGAAAAAGTTTCTGGATTGATTGATCGATATATGAAGGTTTCTTTCTATGTAAATAAGATGGGGGAGCTTTTAATAAAAGATCAGATTTGTGATGTGCTGACGAACGAACAATACTATACTTTACGGTTCATTCAACAACAGCGGTTGTGTACATCGACGGAAATCAGTGATGCCTTTTATATTAATAAGAGTGCCGTCACGTCCAACATCAACAGGCTGGAAGGCAAAGGATTGATAGAACGGGAACAGGACCAGGTTGACCGAAGGGTCTTTCATTTGAAGCTTTCCAAAGAGGGGGAAGCGTTGTTACAGGAAACGGAAAATAAGATTCATAAATTGGTTGAGAGCATCATGACGAAATTTGATTATGAAGAGATTGTTAAATTCCTTGATACATATGAGAAGCTTTCACAAATTTTCATTCAAATGAAGAATGAGGAATGGGAGGAATATAAATGAGGGGGATCATAAAGGGAAGATGGCTGGTCATTCTCGCTTGGGTTGCCATTACGGCAGGTTTATTGTTTGCGGCACCGGATATGGCGGAGCTTGTCCGGAATAAGGGCCAGCTGGATGTACCGGCAGAGTATTCCTCTGGGATGGCCAATGAGCTAATGAAAGAGATTCAGGATAAGGATGAGTCACAAGTGGCTCTCGTATTTCATGGTGATAAAAAGCTGTCTTCCCCGGAATTGAAAGAGATTGAGATAGCGATCCAAAAGCTTGAAAAGAATAAAGCAGAGCTTGGCATCAAAGAGGTCATGACCCATTTTAAAGAGCCCTCACTAAAAGGTCAGTTGGTCTCGGAGAACGAAACAACGGTTTTGACATCCATCACGATGGTCAAGGGGGACCGGGAAGCTAAGGAAGTGATCGATGCCCTTTATAAAGAGCTGGAGCAAGTGGATGTCGAGCATTACTACACAAGCAGCTGGATGATCGATGAAGATCTTAATGCCAATTCCCAAGAAGGGCTGAAGAAAACTGAAGGCATCACGGTTGTCTTCATTCTGGCTGTATTGCTGATAGTCTTCCGTTCAGTGGTGGCACCGATCATTCCGTTGGTAACGGTAGGTTTCACTTATTTATGCTCACAATCCATCGTCTCATTCCTGGTGGATAAATGGGACTTTCCGATTTCGTCTTACACCCAAATATTCCTGGTAGGTATTTTATTTGGAATCGGGACTGATTATTGCATCCTGCTGCTTAGTCGTTTCAAGGAAGAGCTATCGTCACAGGAGTCTTTGCATGAAGCGATCGTTGAGACGTACCGAACCTCCGGTAAGACTGTTTTCTTCAGCGGGCTGACCGTAATGATTGGTTTTGCGGCAATTGGCTTTTCCACTTTTAAGCTCTATCAATCTGCGGCGGCCGTTGCCATAGGGGTTTTCATTTTAATGATCGCCCTTTATACGATCGTTCCATTTTTCATGGCGGTTCTTGGCAAAAAGCTATTCTGGCCGGCAAAAGGGAAACTTGAGCATAGTGAAAGTAAACTATGGGGAATTCTCGGTAACTTCTCCTTGAACCGTCCATTGTTGGCGCTGATGATTGTTGCAATCGTCTGTGTTCCCTTTCTGTTTATATATGATGGGAAGATTTCATATAACTCCCTTGAAGAAGCGGGTGATGATGTTCCTTCCATCATGGCATTTAATATCATTTCCGATGAATTCGGACCGGGACAATCGATGCCAACACAGATTGTCATAAAGAATGACGAACGCATGGATTCGGAAGAGTACGTCGCACTTGCTGAAAAAATCAGCCAGGAAGTAGTAAAGGTGGATGAAGTCGATGTAGTTCGATCCATGACCCGCCCGACAGGTGAACCGATTAAGGATTTATTTGTAGCGAACCAGGCCGAAACCTTGGAAAAGGGAATCGGGGAAGGAAATGAAGGCATTAAACAAATAAGCGATGGATTGAAAACGGCAGGCAGTGAGCTTTCCGATTCAGGACCGCGATTGAAGCAAGCGACGGACGGAATAGGGGGGCTCATATCCGGGACCAATGAATTAAAGAGCGGCGTAGGTCAGGTGGAGAAGGCATTAACAAGCATTGAAGCAGGCATCCGCGATGGGTCTTCAGGGACCGGGGACATAAAAAACGGATTGAATGAGGTCAAGGCAAACTTGGATAAGCTCGCCACCGGAAGCGGACAGCTTCTCGAAGGCTATAAACAATCAGCTAATGGGTTAAGTGAGCTCACAGGTCGATATAAAGAAATTCAAACTAACCTTACGGGTGTATCACAAAGCCTTGCCGGTTTAAATCCTTCCTTTGAGCAAATGGAATCCACTCATCCAGAATTACAGGCTGATCAGTCCTATCAAACGATCAAGCAAACAGTGCAAGGGGCACAGGGTGGCTTGGAGCCCATGGCAGCAGGCCTTTCAGAGCTCAATAGGAATCTTGGTTCAGTGTCGGGCGGTTTGAATACGGCGAATGAAAATATGGAAGAAATCGTAAAGGGTCAAAATTCTCTTGGGGAGGGCCTGAACCAATTGGTTTCAGGCGTTGACACTTTACAAAAGGGTCTAAGCACCATGGCTAATGGTCAGGGGGAAGTCATAAATAATCTGTCAGGATTTAAAGGAGGCCTTACTAGCTTAAGTAATGGGCAGCAAGAACTCCTAAATGGTTTTTCAAGCCTCGGAGGGCAGCTTACTGATTTGACTGATGGCTTAAATGAAAGTGCTGATGGTCTGAATGAAGTCCATGATGGACTATCGTCCGCACAGGGTTATTTATCAGGGCTGGCAAAAACGGATAAAACGGTAACAGGCATGTACATTCCCAAAGAAGTAGTGGAAAGCGAAGAATTCGGGGAAGCTTTGAACGCGTATTTATCTGAAGATGGTAAAATCATGACCATGGATGTGGTATTCAAGGCGAATCCTTATTCCAATGAAGCAATCGAGCAAATCGATTCGATTGAGGAAACCGTTGAAAGAGTAACGAAAGATACAAAGCTTGAAAACGCGCAGGTGGCGATAGGGGGAATCACAAGTACACATCATGACTTGGGCATGATGTCTGGGGAGGATTTCTCAAGGACGGTCGTTTTGATGCTGTCGGGTATTGCAATCATTCTCTTTTTCATGCTGCGATCCTTGATCATGCCTGTCTATTTGATTGTGTCGCTCGTTTTGACTTATTATACAGCGGCAGCCATTACAGAATTGATTTTTGTTAATATTCTCGGGTATGCCGGCATCGGCTGGGCAGTTCCTTTCTTTGCCTTCGTCATCTTGATTGCTCTGGGCATTGACTATAGCATTTTCTTGATGGATCGCTTTAACGAGTGGAAAGATAAGCCGGTCAAGGAAGCGATGTTACTGTCCATGAGAAAAATGGGAACGGTGATCATCTCGGCGGCTGTCATTCTGGGCGGAACCTTTGCTGCCATGATGCCAGCAGGAGTTTTATCGCTCTTGGAAATAGCCACTTTAATATTGGTGGGGCTTGCTTTATATGCGTTTGTCATCTTGCCATTGTTTATTCCGGTGATGGTTGCAACGTTTGGAAACGCGAATTGGTGGCCGTTTTTAAAAAATAAGGAATAAAAGGGACTATAAAATAAAGAAGGCCTCCATTCGGAATGCTCTTATTCCGAAACCCTTTTTGAATGATTATAAGATGGGAAATGGATTTAAAAGCTTATCAGGTGGGGGAAGAAATAACAATCATAAGTTCCTTCATACACATAATCAGGCGTACTGGTTTTGTAAGCTGCATCTGCAACAGCTTCAAGATTAACAACTTTCTCAATCGGTGTTACTATCGTCTACAACACAAATCTGTTACGGTCTGCTGGTGCATGAAACGAATGTGTGGAATCAACAAATACATGCTATGCGTTAAATGAAACTTTTACTTAAGATGGGATGGAAAAGCTTTTCAATAAAGGTTGCAGAAAGACTGTTGGCACATGGAGTTCTGCCTAATTACTAAAACTCTGTTGATTGGAAAGGAAGGTACAGGACTCTTGCGGAAAAGAGAGTCCAAGGGAGACATACCGGGCGCTAAAGGCGCCGAGGATGCTCACGGACCGCCCGCGGAAAGCGAGTGCCTGCAGTGGAATTCAACGGTCAACTTCCAAACTCTCAAAAAAACTGTAGACCAACTCGATGGAGTTGATCTGACCCAATAAAGTTAGACATATAATTTAAGCAGCTTCTAAGACCTGAGTTCGGTATTCTATCGGACTCAGGTCTTTTAATTTTAC
>NZ_JBWCCL010000021.1:0-50879 GCF_056279465.1 Peribacillus sp. TE19612
ACAATGAATATTTTCTGTTCGGCAGAAAAATTAGCCATAAAAAACACCCCGTAAATGTTAGTTTGGTGTCTAACATTTACGGGGCAGTTCAACTCAATGAAAATCGAGTTTGTCTACAGTTTTTTTGGCTTGTACAAATTTGGACGTTGATTTCCACTTCATGCATTCGCTTTCCGCGGGAGTCTCGCACACCCGCTCCAATCAACTATGTTTAAAATTTTAGATGGAAACTCCTTTTGCCTACAGTCTTTTTTGTTTTAAAATAGAACTATTAAAACTTGAGGTGATGAGGATGCTTTCGAAACATCATTCTATTCAACGAGATTAACTTGAAATGATTACTTTAGATCAACTGGTGCCGGCGAATCATTTGGTTCGTAAAATGGAGGCTTCCATTGACTTCACTTTCATTTATGATTTGGTGATAGATATGTATTCAGAGGTAGGACGCCCAAGTATTGATCCAGTTATTTTAGTTAAACTGACATTCATTCCATATACCTTCGGTATTCGTTCCATGCGTAAAACGATTGAAGAAGTGGAAACAAATATGGCTTACCGTTGGTTCTTAGGCTATGGTTTCCATGATAAAGTACCTCCTACTCCACGTTCGGGAAAAATTATGAACGACGCTTTAAAGATACAGACCTGTTTGAACAGATTTTCTATCGCATCTTAATGACAGCTGCTGATAGAAAGTTAATAAGGGCTGAACACGTATTCGTCGATTCCACACATGTGAAAGCCAATGCGAATAAGCGCAAATTTGAAAAGAAAATCGTACTCAAAGAAACACGAGCATATCAAGGACGTCTTCAAGATGAAATAAATCAAGATCGTGAAAACCATGGAAAGAAGCCTTTTCCACCAGATAAATTTGATAAGGAAGAAACCAAAGCAATTAAAAAAAGTACTACGGATCCTGAGAGTGGCTACTATGTGAAAGATGAACGAACAAAACAGTTTGCCTATTCATTCCATGCGGCCGCAGACCGCAACGGTTTTGTATTGGGAACGATTGTAACACCTGGTAATACACATGACAGTCATATTTTGGAGCCACTTGTTGAGCAAGTGATTGAGAAAGTTAGAAAACCAGAAGCAGTTGCCGCAGATGCAGCTTATAAAACACCAGCGATTACAAGCTACCTATTTAACAAAGAAATCACACCTGCTTTACCCTATACACGTCCTCGTACAAAAGAAGGATTCTTTCGCAAACATGACTATGTTTACGATGAACACTTTGATTGTTACCTTTGCCCTTCGGGAGAAACTTTAAAGTACTCAACAACAAATAAAGAGGGCTTTCGCGAGTACAAATCGCCAAAACAAATTTGTGCAACATGCTTATTTTTATCACGGTGTACTGAAAGCAAAGACCATCAAAAAGTAGTGACACGGCATATCTGGCAAGCATATGTGGAAGAAGCAGATCATCTGCGTCATCATCAAGAGGTAAAACCTATATATGCGAAACGCAAAGAAACGATTGAGCGTGTATTCGCAGATGCAAAAGAAAAGCATGATATGCGTTGGACTACTTTAAGGGGACTTAAAAAATTGTCGATGCAAGCGATGCTTACTTTCGCTGCCATTAATTTAAAGAAGATGGCCACTTGGACATGGCAAGGTCCTAAAATGGCTTAACATTGTGGCTCGAAGAGCCCAAATCTCTTAACCTTTGGTCAAAATTTCAAAGGAATTTCAAAGGAATTTCAAAAGGGGTTCGGAATTTTTTAATTCCGAACCCCTTTTGTCTACAAACTGAATCCATTTATCATTAAATAATGAAAAATGGATTTTAATAAACTTTTATAAGATTCTAGTTATACACCCAGATAATTCGTTTTAAAGACTCTTCCGACGGCGCGCAGAAATCTACTGGTAAGGTTAGAAAGGTTTTGCTGGATTATCCATACCCACTTTTTACCTAACGGATATGCGCATGATCATAAATTTCCTCTCTCCTTATATTTTTACATTTATTAATATAAGGAGGAGGATTATTTAGCAAGCTACAAGTTATACATGGTTCTCTTATTTAATTACACTTTTAAACATTAAAAATTCCGTTGTAATGAAGGAGAAAAAATTCGAAAATGAAATATTCGTTTCCCTCCAGAGGGGATGACTTACATTGTTTCATAGTTTTTTATTTCAAATTCATTTAAAGGCCGATTAATCGACTTACTCAATTTTTTAGTAAGCTCTTGGTAATCCTTAGTATCATTTGGATCTATACCTTCTCTGACGTTTAGTATCTCGTATCGGTCATACTGTTCTGGAATAAGTTTTCCGTCTACATGGATATAAAGCCTATATTTGATCCTCAGATTCATATTACCATCTCCTTTACTATCAGTTCGATATAGGGAGCTATTTTCCTGCAAGAAAAAATGCCTATATGTGATGCTCCACTATTATTCATTTTATGACCTGAATGTTCGTAGTTCGTATAATCTCAAAACCTCTTATTTTATATGTATTACATTTAAGGAGCACATATACCCGTAGAATCATAAGGAGGATTGTTATATAAATTATAGAACAGCATATTAATGAATATACTGCATTGAATAAACCTGAATACTTTGTTCTTACTGCATAAATTGTCCAATCCGAAAAAACTAGTGTATATGGAGGTTTTTTAATGAATCACCCCGAGCCAGTATTAGAAATGTATAACTATCACGCATGGGCAAATGGAGTCATCATCGATCGGTTAAATGAACTTCCAGAACACGTTTACCATAAGGAAATTCAGAGTGGTTTTTCGTCGGTATCAAAAGTGTTGTCTCACATTTATCTCACAGATTACGCGTGGTTTGATATTATCTCTGGTATAAGTATGGATGAAGCAATGGCATCTTCTAGTGAATTAAAAGAAGAGGTCGAAAAGAAAAGTATTGAGGAAATGAAAAAAACATTTATGGACTTGTACGAAAGAAACAAAGCGATTCTGAGTACAGTGGATATGGAAAAGGTAATGGTTGTGGATAACCCATATGCTGGGTCGCTTGAAACTACCATTTCCGAATCGGTATTACACGTTGTCACTCACGGATCATATCATCGTGGCAATATAGCTACCATGTTACGGCAAATGGGGCACACTTCCGTTATGCAAGATTTTGGCCTTTACCTTTATACAAAATAGAACATCAAACTATATACCATTCCTGAATAGGGGGATGTATCGATGGATGAACTAGTTGGCTCTTGTGTTCGCTGTGCACATGATGTGTATTGTACGGCTGGTTTTCTGAACGGTATTCTTTTAGATAACAAGAATATCTTATGTTTTAATTGTAAGGATATTTTAAATGCGATGATCAAAGAAGAAAGTTTGGAGGAGGAAAATCAAAACTAGATGTTTAAATAGGTCATGCCAAATTAATGGCATGACCTATTTTGCCCGATGAACAGTCAGATTGACCTTGTTGGTTTCACACATGAACGTTGAGAGGTGCACAGGCTGGTCGTTTGCATCGAAAGCAATCTTCACTATTCTAAATAAATTTGCGCCAATATCGCATTCTAAATATTTAGCATAGATTTTTGTAGCACCAATCACGTCTATAATCTTATCGTTACTGACTATTTCGGTATGGTAATCTTCCAATAGGATCTTATAAGTTGATTCATCCCTTGCAATCTTCTTTTCCAAATCCGGAAAACGAAGTAACGAATAATGAGCGGTATCGTAGAAAAGCGGACGCTCATCTACATACATGAGTCGCTCTAGTTCGAGAACGGGGCTTCCTTCTTCAATGAGGAGATGACCTGCAACATCTTTTGGTGCTGCTATGACCTCACTTCTTAAAATCCGGGAATTCGGTATCTTCCCAAGCTGATGACTAAACTCTGAGAATCCACTTATGGATAACAACTCATTATGAAACTTATTAGATGCAACAAAGGTACCCCTGCGCGGAATACGTGTCAATGTTCCTTCCTTCACCAATTCCTCGATTGCTTTTCGAATGGTGATCCGGCTAACGTTATAAGTTTCACAAAGCTCTGCTTCGGTTGGGATTTGTTCATCTGGTTTGTATTTACCGTTCTGAATATCATTCTTCAACATTTGCCTTATTTGCATATATAGTGGCTGGGGGGTTGAAGGATTTAAATTCATATTAGATTCATCCTTATCCGTCAAAATTTATTATTTACTACCTATTATACATGATTTACAGTCCCAGTCACCATGCACCGAAATAGCTAATGGTTTTCGCAGCAGACTCTGTACCCATTTCTAAGCAATTTTCGATAGATTGGCCTTTCAATAATCCATAAATAAAACCGGAAATGAAGGAATCCCCCGCACCCATTGTATCCACCACATTCGCTTCAACGACACCGCATTGATAAAATTGAATGCCGTCATAGGCAAGTGAACCATATTCACCTAAAGTGGCGACCGCAATTTTAGATCCTTGATTTTTTACATCCTTTAAAAATTGGCGGATAAAAGCATCATCCTTCGTATAAGAGAAAAAAGGATAATCAACAAACTGTGGTAAAGTCTTCACTAGATCGTGATCTAGCTGATCTGAGAAATCAAAAGACGTGAGCATTCCATTTTCTTTAAATAAGGAATAGTACTTATCCGCATGTCCCCAAATCCCTGAATGTATGAGCTGGTATGTTTGAATGTAATGGAGTTCTTCCGTCGTTAAGCGGAAATGTTTCATGACACCTTCATCGTATTCTCCAAACCTGCGGTCATTTCCTACCATTTCAACAAAAGTAACAGCTGTTTTTCCTTCTTTCCGCGAAAGATGAGAAATATCAACACCTTTTTCCTGTATCGCCTTCACCATTTTTTCACTGTATTGATCGGATCCCACCCAGCCGATATAAGCAGAGTCAGCACCTAACCCTCTTAAATAGACAGCCACATTTAAAGGATTACCCCCAGGATAGACCTCCCCGCTCTTTTGATAAACATCCATACAGTTATCTCCGACTGTCACCGTTCTCATCATTTTCCCCCGCTTTCTTGAAACTTAAGAGCACTACTAAGTAGTGCTCCACTTATCTTAATATTCCATTTGGCGATAGTATCTTCTAAGTGTTAATGGATGATTTCTTTCACGCTCAAGGTATACGCTGATTCGACTTAATACTGACCAGTTGATGCTAACAGAAAAATGCTTTCTGAATTCTTCGCTGATGCCTTCCATTTCAAAGCTTTTGGTATCAATAACCGTTATATTTTTTGAGATTTTTTCTACAAATCTCTCTACACGGTCCATCAGCGGTCTAGTTTCATCTTCCCCTTTTAATAAAATAACACTTGTATCTTCAACAACAAGTTCAAGCGTACCATGGAAAAACTCTGCAGCGTGGATGGATTTCGCTTGAATCCATTGCATTTCCTCTAAAATGCACATGGCATATGAATAAGTGTTTCCCCATAGGTTACCAGAGCCGACCATCATGTGGTAATCCGTGTCTTTATGTGTAATGGCAAATTCCTCTGCTTTTTTGTCAAAAGATTTAACGGCATCTAGAATTGCACGCGGAAGTAGAGAAACCTCCTTCGTGAATTGTTCATATTGCGGGAATTCATTGTTGTTATGCATGAATCGGAAGACGACCATGTCCAAAAGCATAAAGAAAGTATCAAAAGAGTGCGTTTCAGAACCAGTCGTTATACAGTAATCCGCAATTTGTGTTAACGGAGTATTTGGCTCTGCAACTAAAGCGATTGTAGTGGCGCCTTTTTCTTTACAATATTCAGCCGCTGCAACTGTTTCTTGAGTAGTCCCGGATACAGATGTAAAAATGCAGACTGAATCTTTGCTGAAATGCTTATGATTCATCACCATGAACTCAGCAGCAATTTCTGCATGGACATCGATGGTAGAATTTGATTTTAAAATGTATTCATATGGATACATCATGGCTATGGTGCCACCAGCACCGATAAGGAAAATATTGCTGTAGCCCCTTTTTGTGATTCCATCTACGATTTCTTCAATCTGGCCTCTAAAAGCAAGGCCCTCTTTTTCTACAAGATTTAGAAATAACTCCTCATCAAACTTTAGCATTAACAGCTTCCTCCCTTACCCCTGTTTATTTGTTATGTCTTGTATTATATCTAAACATAATAATTTGCACAATTGTTTTATTTTAAAATTTTTTTGGTTTATCAAAAGAAGTCCTAACTTCCCTTATCATTCTGCTAAGCCACGATATCGCTGTCGTTATTTTTCTTTGATCCATATTTCCTTTCCCAATAATAGTATACCGGCAGACCTGTTACGATAACGATCAGCGCTGCAATCACTCCTTGAATAGGCGCCCAAGTAAATGTTCCCCAGGCCAGCCATGATGCTCCAAGAATAGCTAAAACCGTCGTTAACCTCCACATTGGCATACGATAGATTGGATTATAATCATCCCTTTTACGGCATTTATAAACAGCGGCAAAGTCCAGGATGTTAATTACCAATTGAATCAGTGTGAAATAGCCAAGTAACACAGTTAAATTACTGAAGCACACAAGTATACATGCATACGTAACCTGAACGATGATAGAGAAACTTGGAGTTTCATATTTAGGATGAACTCTTGCAAAACGTTGAAAGAATAGTCCGTCCTTTGCCATTGCGTACTCAAGGCGGGGCTGAAACATTATGCAAGAACTCAGCGAACCCAAGATAACAATAATCGCCGTAATGGCCACGAATGATGATGCAATATCAGATAAACCCGGAATATATTTTACAGCTTCGGAAACAGCCGCATTGGAGTTGATTAATTCATCAAACGGCATCAAACCGATGACACAAACGGCTAACAGTGTATATAAAGCCAACACAATGAATACCGAACTAATAAGAGCTCGTGGAAGTATTTTCCCTGGATTTTTGAACTCCCCAGCCATGAAACAAATCGCAGCCATTCCCGTATATGCCCATGTGGTTGCGGATACACCACCTATTAAACTTGACTTTTGGGCACCAGGTCCTGGTGTATAAGCAAAGTTATCAGGGTTCATGTACATAATTCCCAAGACAATGACAATCAGGAAAGGAATGATCTTGATAGCCGTGATAATGACTTGGAAAAGACCTCCTTCCTTCACACTTCTATAATGAATCGATGTGATGAGCAGGATGATCGCAATACCCAATAATTTCCCGGCGACCCCAGAGAAAAATGGAAAAAAAGTTGCTAAATAAGAAACGATCGCTAAAGCCATAATCGATATGGATGGAGGATCCAACGCCCAGAAAGTGGCCCATCCATATAAAAATGCCAGAGGCCTCCACCCAGCTTTATTTAAATAAACGTAACCGCTTCCATTTTGGGGGTATGCTGTCGATAACTCCGCCAGCACCATTACTTGCGGAATGGCAATCACCCCGCCTATTATCCAGGCTAGAATGGAAATGGAAGGAGTACCCGCAGCCTTTGCAACATCACCGGATGAGACAAAAATACCCGACCCTATTGTAGTTCCAACAGCAATAGCCAGAGCAGACCAAAAACCCAGTTTTCGTGTAAGTGTGCCATTACTCATAAAGAGTTCCTCCAAATTAGATGATTAAATTCCCAATTCCCTAACTTTTTCAATTGATTTCTTGATTGCATCTCTTGGATTTTGATAATAATTTGATCTTATAATCTCTAAAGTACAACTTCCTTTGTAACGATGGCTTTGAAGGCTTGTTAAATATTCCCTCCAATTTAAAACCCCATCATCCAGTGCCAAATGTGCATCTGATTGACCATCTCCGTCCATTAGGTGAAAATGGCCTAATTCAGGAAGGAAGGAATAGTACTCATCAGGTGTTTCACCTGCCAGGTCCATGGAAACCGTATCTATCATTCCTTTTAATGAAGTAGATTGGATTTCCTCTAACATTTTCTTTAGCCCTTTAGAGTCGATTACCAGATTGGATTCATACTTTGTCAATGGCTCTAAAGCAAGAATCAAACCTTCCATCTCAGCTACTTTGGTTAATTGAAAGATTGAGTCCCTGGCATATTTCCATGATTCCTCTTGTGAGACAGAAAAGTCCCCTATTCCAGAAGTGATAAGCATCATGTTTGTGTCCAACTCCAGCGCGGCGTAAAGATTTTCCATAAAATATTCAATGCTTTTTTTTTCGCCAATGAGCATCCGAGGATGCAATGTTATAAGGATAAATACATTGTTCTGGAGTATAGTAGATGATTTTCATATTTCTAGATTTAATTTCCCTTCTCATACTCCTTATATTTCCTAATATGTTGCGATAAACATACAAATGCGGCTCCCCACCCCATAATTCAATGCTTTTAATCTCAAGGTTGTCCATGCAATCCAAAAAATAATGAAAAGGGAGATGCCTAAAAGTGATATTCATCCCTGCAATATTCAATTCTTTCACCCCCTCATAATGACTTTTTATTTGTCATGCTTTGTATTATAATTAACCAGTACATTGATTGCAATAATTATTTTGAATATTAAAAAAATAATTATTCGCAAAATACGGAAAAGTCGTGATTTTATTATTCAACATTAATTAACTATTTTTTAGTGAATACGAATGGTAGAATGTTAAAGTATTTATACCTAGTGCACAAATTTCTCTGGTACATTGTAAGTATTATATGGGTGATTATTGTTTGAAATATGATATACCTGTAGAATGGATGTTAACCTGGGGGATTTCCAAGAGATAATGTATCCTGAAATATTGTCAAGTGAGTGGATAATAAAGAATAAACACCTCAAAAAAGCTTAATGAGGTGAATCTCCTTAAATGCTGTATTTTATCGGAAAATATAGGTGGGTTTACACTAATACTTCGTGAGACGAATTAGTTTCTAAAACTTTTAAAAATAGCAGGCAGTACAATTTTTACTATCCTAGCGAAAAGGACGTGCCATAATAATGAATCACGACAAAACAGCCATCACTAAAATCCGTACAGGTCCCATGTTTGCGGTGATGCTGGCTGGTGCTCTAGTTGCTTTCTTAAATCAGACTTTAATTAATATCGCATTGCCTCAATTAATGACTCATTTTGACATATCAGCTGCAACAGCGAATTGGCTTACTACTATCTTCTTATTGGTCAATGGGATTGTCATCCCGATTACCGCTTTCTTAATGGAACGATTCAATACAAGACAATTATATCTAGCTTCGATGGGACTCTTCGCCTTAGGAACTTTTTTATGCGGAATTGCCCCCAGCTTCTCCGTCTTATTGATCGGACGAGTGGTTCAAGCTGCAGGTGCGGGGATTTTGTTCCCGTTGATCACAAATGTAATTTTCACTTTATTTCCGCCTAACAGACGCGGTTTCGCAATGGGCATATTTGGTATCGCGATGAATTTTGCCCCAGCTGTAGGACCTACGCTATCAGGATGGATTATCCAAAACTATTCTTGGCGGGTTCTGTTTTTTATCATTTTCCCATTTGCCCTGCTTGACTTCATCTTTGCCATTTTCATCATTAAAAAAGTAGGGAAAACCAGCCGGCCTAAACTCGATAAACTGGGTGTAATTCTATCCACTATCGGATTCGGCGGGGTTCTATATGGATTTGCTACTGGCGGTACTAAGGGCTTCGGCAGCCCCGAAGTACTGACGATGTTCCTTGTTGGAGGAATCAGTTTAGTTTTATTTGTCTGGAGGCAATTTACTGTATCACATCCTATTTTGGAATTTAGAATTTTTCGGTATCGGATGTTCACTTTAACGACAATCATCAACATCATCGCAACCATGGGTATGTTCTCTGGAATGATCATCATGCCAATCTATATGCAGAATATCCGTGGGTTCACTCCGATGGAATCCGGTCTCATGTTATTGCCTGGCGGGATTTTAATGGGGATCATGTCACCTATCACAGGTAAGCTGTTCGATCGATTTGGTGCGAGATGGCTTGCGGTGAGCGGACTTGGCATCACTATCATTACAACCTATCTTTTAACGCGGCTTCAAACAGATACGTCCTATTCTTATGTGGTGTGGGTATATACCATTAGAATGTTCGGAATGTCGATACTGATGATGCCTATCTTCACAGCCGGATTAAATGAATTGGCACTTAGCCTAAATAAATACGGCACAGCAATGGTCAATACATTGAGAATGGTGGCAGGTGCTGTTGGCATGGCATTCTTTGTGTCCATCATGACAAACCAAGGAACGAAACATGTTCAGGAAATCTTATCTCAAAGGAACATATCACCGGATAATACATCACAAATGGCGATGGCCATTAAACAAGGCAGCGTAATGGGAGTGGATGATGCATTCATGATAGCAACAGGTTTGACCATAGTTGCATTCATACTGGCCTTTTATATACGGCAAACTTCACCACAAGAAGATACCATTACAAATCGCCTATCAAAAAAACATCTTGAATAAAAAAGGTTAAATCCAACCTATTTTCCAAGGTATAAAAAATTCTTATATTATTAAACTGACTTGCCCCATGAAAACAAGGCAAAAAAAAGAGACTCTTTTAGTGTCTCTTTTTTTTGCCCTAATTACATCATGGCCTCAACGAGAACGCCTTTATTTTGATTAGCGTACCCCATGTGAATTAAAAATACTAATGGAACAGGCGGGTAAAAAGGCTGGAGGAAAAATTGTAAAGGTAAAGATAAAGTAAGAAGAAAGCTAAGGAGTAACATTCTGACTTTTATTACGAGCGTAGAATATTTGCTCAGCAAATTGTTCCTTCTACCCGAAGGCGCTACTGTAAGTTTTAGAGGTTGCATCAAGCAACCGTCATGCAGGCTCGATGCCTGCTCTAAATCGAGAAAAAAGGATGTTTTTTTCTCCATGCATGAACGCACCAGCTGACGATCCAGCCGGTGTGCCTCCAGGTAATTCAACTCTTTCTTGTGTTCCATTGCAAAAAATCTACTTTACATCACAAAATTATTGAATGTATTGATTCTTTTCTTTCTTGACAAAAGAGATTTCTGCTGAAATTGCGTAGGTGTGATTCCTTCGTATTTTTTGAACACCCTAGCAAAATAATTGGAATCGGTAAATCCGCATTTCTCGCTTATTTCCATTACAGTTTCCCTACTGTAGCTAAGATGCTGTTTCGCTTTTTCCAGCCGACGGGACGTTATATAGTGAGTGATAGTGCAGCCCGTCTCTTGTTTAAACAGTCTGCTGAGGTACTGACCGTTAAGGTATACTAATCTAGATAATGTGTCTAAGTTTAAATCTAAATGAAGATGGTTTTCTATATATTCTATAAGGGTTACAACATCGTCATGCGTGCAGGATGCTTTTAAAGAGGGTGGAGCCGGGCTTTTTACCACCGGTATATATTTAATTAATGTTTGTCTGATCTCATTCTGATGAGCTGGTTTTAATAAATAATCATCTGCTTCCAATTTACTCGTTCGGTTGGCTAAGTCACACTCATCATACGCTGTAAGGAAAATGATGCGACAGTCTGGAACATCGTTTTTGATTATTTCTGCTGCTGCCAAGCCATCCATAATAGGCATTTTAATATCCATTAGAACGATATCCATGCGATTTTGCTTCGCCAGGTCTACAGCATCCGCTCCATTTTTAGCTTCAAATAAGTGGCTTATTGCGAGGTTTTCTCTATTAATCATCATCGTTAATACTTCCCGTTCTAATGGTTCATCATCCACTATCATCACATTCAATACAAAACTCCTCCTGAATTTGGAAGGACGAGCCGCACCGTTGTACCAACTTCTGGTTGACTTTCAATGGCAGTAATCCCGTACTCTTCTCCAAAATAATATTGAATTCGTTTTTGTACGTTATTCATCCCAATTCCTGTGGTATGACTGTTTTTTCCCACTCCTGAATGCGAAAAAATAGAGGCTACTTTTTCTTCCGTCATCCCCACTCCTGTATCAGAAATTTCTAACACCACGTGGTTATCTACTAAAAATCCGTTAATATTAATAACCACTTTACTATCCTGTGGCTCAAATCCATGGATGATAGCGTTTTCAATTATAGGCTGGATAGAAAGAATGGGCATTTTTATGGCTTCTGTATCAAAGTCTATTGTCTCTTCGTAATGAATTTGATTACGGAAACGAGATTGTTGAATATTCAAGTAATTTCTTGTGTAATCCAGTTCTTCCCTTAATGAAACAAGCTGGTCTATATTTCGCAGGCTGTATCTCATGATTTTAGCTAGCGAGTACGTCACATTTTGTGTCTGTTCCGCATTCTCTAAATAGGCAAGTCGTGAAATAGTGTTCAAAGTGTTAAATAAAAAGTGCGGATTAATCTGTGATTGCAATACCTTTAATTGTGTTTCCTGAAGGAGTTTCTCCAGTCTGGAACGAACCTTTATCTCTTCCATTAGTTTTTGATTCTTCTCATTTAGCTCTTCTTGTACAAGGTTATTAGCGCCCAATTTGACGATATAATTGGCAACAAGCTGCAGCATTTCTGTTGATGCTTCGATCTTTTTTTGACTTGTAAATTCAATCTTCTCAAAATAAAGTTGGAGGAGTTCTTGATCAATTGGCAAGTGTTTTGTTTTCTCTCGAATCTTGTCCAACTGCTTTTCATCTTGATCTTCTAGTAACACCTGGCCACACAGAACAGATCCAAGGTGTTTATCGTTAAGAACAATAGGAGCAGCTATATCAACTAGACCAGAATGGCAATAATGGATGCTTGGCTTTGCTTGTTTAGCCGCAATCTGTCCCACCTTTTTATCAGACCATACACAGCATCGCATTCCTTCCTGTGAGGAACGCATATGTTTGCAAAAATTTGTGAAATTAGTTGGACTGGTGACAGGCACTCCTTGATCATCTGCAATGATGACTCCCAAACCAGTCACATCGGAAAATCGCTCCTGGATTTCCTGAAGAGTCTCAACATTCACAATGCTCCGTAATGTAAATGCATTCACCATGTACCTCCTTATCAATTTACTTTATATTGTGAAATTTACACTTTTTGTAACATTTATACCTATCATTATAGCTTATTCCTCTCTAGCTAAAAAGTATATTGTCTCCTTCGATAAAGTGATGGTAATGCACATAACGGGCCAATACAACGAAAGAGCTAATCCAATCATGGAATTAGCTTCACCACCCGTTCCTTAAGCTTCTACAGAAATAGATGCCTTTTTACATTCTATTTCCATATACAAGGATATTATTTCAACTTTATCACCGGATTTTGTGTAAATCTTCATTTTTTGCAATCTCTTTATTTTGTCTTTCATTTCAAACATACTAACCAATTTAACTTTCATCAAACAGATGATATCCTTGGAACCAAACAGATTGAATCGTTGGCTCCAAGGATATTAATATGGCTATATTAACTGGATGGCAGGAAGACCTCCAATGAATACCATACGGACCCTATCTGATGAGACTAGAAGTTAATTCTATATCATTCAGCACATTAACAGCCGCTTGGGCTACTCGTATATCCTCCTCGACCGAGCCGCCGCTTACGCCAATTGCCCCAATAATTCGGCCTTTTTTGCGTAAAGGAATGCCTCCGCCGAACACGACAACCCGTCCATTATTGGTTGTATTAATACCGTAAAGTTCTTTTCCCATTCCGGCTGCCTGAGCTAAGTCTGCTGTGGGCATTTTCATTGCTACTGAAGTCCAGGCTTTGTTTTGGGCAATATCCACACTGACCAATAAAGCATCATCCATTCGATGGCAGGCTATGAGGTTCCCTCCTTCATCCACAATGCTAATGACCATAGGGACTTCGATTTCGTTTGCTACCTTTTCAGCAACCTCAATTAGTTTTTTTGCTAATTCTAAATTAATCTGCTCCATATTTTTCATCCTTTCCTATTAAAAAGATTAAGGGTAAGCCTTTGATTAGACGAGCCGCGTTCTTTCCTAATCTGCGCCCGTTTTGAAGGCTGTCCTGTAAATAGGGTTCTTCTGGTTTCAATTTTTCGTGATGTAAACATAAATCGCCATTTTGTTCAATGCCTATACCAACTTGCAAAGGGGATATAGATGCTGCTTCCCACCCTAGTTCTATAAAACTACTTGCTTTGTTCCCCTCTTGAAGTAAGAATGGAACCCCTTCTTCTTCCAAGCCCGCACACACTTCTTGAATTTGTCTAGGGGAAAGTGCGTTGTTATATAAAATTGTAATGTATACGTCTCGTTTATTCATTTGAATACCTCATGCCTGATAGAGGATAAGACCAAACCGGTTGCCACCGCATTTCTTGGGCCTTCTGTACCGCGAATATTGGCAAAACCGGCAACGATACCATACTTACCTAGTTCTTCTGTCAACATTTGTGGAATTTCAAAGTCAAGTGCCGATCCCCCCACCATGACAACAAAGGACAAGTGTTTTAAATTGCCTGTTGGGATTACTCGCTTAAGCGCACGCAGAGCATTCGTTAAAAATACTCTTCGCTTGGCGCTGCGGCGTATTTCCCTGACCTTTTCCATGGATACCTTGGTTGATAATGGCGTGAGATCTTTTTCTTCCCGAATGACTACTTTTCCGAAGGTGTACGGAGGAAAAGGCTCTTCAGAAAATAACATTGTTCCATCTTCTAGTTGCATATGGAACAAGCTCAGCACTTTTCCTAAAGGGAATTTTTTTATTTTTTCAGCTAGTTCCTTGTCTCTCAATGCGAGTTCAGAATTAATTAGCATCGTTACCATGTCTCCTGCACCAGCCAAGTGGCTTGAGATGATGTTGCCGGATTCATTCATCATGGCAGCATCGGTTGAGCCACCGCCCATATCGAGAATGACAATTGGTTTTCTCGTGCCGGGAGTCGTTAAGGCCCCGCGGATGGCCATTTCCGCTTCAACTCCTCCCACTTCAACCTCGATGCCCATTTCTTTTTCCAATAAAGAAGCCACTTTTTGGACCGGCACTTTATCTGTTTTGACCATGGAGGCTAATGCGACGCCACTTTCCATGGAAAGCTCACCCGCCATGGAACCGCTAATGGAGGTCGGGATTACCGCATCAACCGCTAGAAGATCTGAGATGGTAATTTCAAGGGGTGATTGTCCGGTGAGTTGAGCTAAATCATGACGGAGCCCGTTAAACATCCCTCCGACATTAGTTCCTGTTTCTCCCTTGACGTCTATCAACGTTTCCAGTTTTTCATACTTTTTCATAATGGATTCTGCCCCATCGTTAATGGATACTTCTAGCTGCCGGTTGTTTGTCCCAATTAACATGAATCGTCCCGCTTCTATTTTCCGTTCAACGACTTCCCCCTGCGGTGTCCGGATTACTACGGCAGAACGGTTGCCAACTAATGCTTTAGCGACTAAAGCAATTTGTAACGTCTGGTCCGGATCCAACTGAAAGACAGTAGAGAGCCCGTATGGATTACTTAATGTTCGAATGACATGACCTGGTAAAGCAACTTCAATCGCGGCCAACTTTAAAAGAGGAACTTTATCAATCAACGCAACCTCATCGACGATAGGAATTTTTTTGTACAGTCGATTGTGTATTAACACCCCATCATCCTTTTGTACAATTGCCCCGGTAACAGAAATTCCTACGCTTTTTGCCTGATTTAGACGGTGAGCCACCCATTCATAATCAAATAAATTAGGAATCACGGCGATATAATCCTGCTCTTTTTCTTCGACGTTCAACAATTGATCGATTAAAACCGTTGTCCCAACACCTAAACCGGCTCCGCCTGGGGTATCCGGATTATGGCCAATCATGGACGATTCCGTGATAATCGTTTCGCTAATAAGATCCATGGCCAAATCGCCAATGACTGGCACAGCATCATTCAATCTGATAAGATCAATATCCTTCAACTCAATATCTGCTTTTTTGACCGCTTCCTGCAAAGCAAGACGGATGCCCTTCACATTATCAGTCGTTCCTTTAATACCCGTAGTTTTGACTAAATGTTGGGAAAGAAAATAAGCATGGTCGTCCTCCACACACGCGATTGCCACTTCAGTGGATGAATTGCCGATATCTACACCGGCTAAAATTTTTTTGACCACACCTTTAGTCCTCATTCTTCTTTAATCTTCCGCGTCTTTCGTACACATTTGCCGCTTCACGGATTAATTCTGCGTTTTCTGTCGCTTCGTATTCTTCTTCTAGTTCATCGGCAATCGCTAAAAGCTCTTCTTTCGTAGAACGGTTCGGGCGCAAAGCATTATAGATTTCTAGTATACGGGCATCAGATATTTTGATCATTTCAGCTGCTCGGCGAAAATTTTTCGCGAGTTGTGTTCTTCCTAAACTTTCAGTAATGTTTGCATGCATTTCAAGCGTTTTGGGGCTGATACGTAAATCGGCTCCTGTTATCTCTCCTTTTAAAGCAGCATCCAATGTTAAATCGTTGTAAGCCTGTTCTCTAGGTGTAAACAATAAATCCGGCCTTTTTGAACCTAGTGGATAGTCTTCTTTTGTTAGAAATTCTATTTTTTCTTTCATTGTATTTTCCATGTTCATCCCCCTATTCTTTTATGAAAAATTCGGCTTTCAATTCAACTGGCTTCTGTTCTGGAACCAGTGACTGACACTCTTTTAAATAAAGCAAGGCAGCTGCCGCCTGATATTTAGGACGTGTCATTTCGTCATTTACTACCAGTACTGGATTAGGGCTTTCCCCTAACGCATACATGGCAGCATTCCGTCCTATCTCCCGGTACATGTCTAACGTAATGACTGGAGATTGAGGGAATAATTCAAGATTACTTAGCGGATCCAAATCGCGCTGGTGGATTACAATCGTTCCCCTCGACTGCAAGCCAATGCTTATACCTGAACCACTTATTTTGGCTGCTCCATGCGCCATAAAAGCTAAGTCAGCCGTTCGCAAGCTACGAATCACCCGAGGAACGGCTCCCTGCTCTTCAATTCCAGATAGGATTTCACGCAGAACCAAAGCGTGATCAACTTTCACGATTGTTTTATTCATCTCTTTTCCAAAAGCTGGGCCTATGGCTACTATCACTTCTCTTGCATTCGTTCCTTTCGCTGGCGTCCCAATTTCTGTTAATTTCATTTCAATAGAAAACGTTGGTACCGTCATGTTTGCTCCCTCCTTTAATCAAAGTCTTTCGGACTGATAGCTTGACGAATGTTTTTGATTTCTTCCCATCTTTCCGGACTAAGGCGATAGCCCGTTCCAGGTCCTTTATAGTCATTTTCATCATTGACCGCACTTATCACCACATTATCCTTATTGATAATGGCTGATGTATGCAAATAGTCACCAGCAACCCTTTGTTTTAACAAATCGAAAATCCGCTCAGCTGTTTGTCGATATCCGCGTTTCGCTAAAATAAGCGCGATGTCAAATCCTGAAATCCCATCCTGTAATATCTGCTCGGCCGACTTTAAGTCCTCTACCACGTTTCTTGTCGGCATATCTTCGCTACTGTTGGCATAAGTGGCAGCTTCCACTTCTTCATCTGTAATGACCGGGAATCCTAGCTCATCAAAAATGGCTTGCAACGCTTTCGCCGCTTGATAACGGACTTTGATTACCTCTTCTTCGCTTACTGGTTTTAAACCGCCGTCCACCATCATGTCGCGTTGAAGAATCAAGTAATCATCCAGATCGCTGGAATCCATATTTGATCCTGCAAACATATCCTCGTTGTTCGGTACAGCACTAAATCCAGCAAAGATAAAATCTGTACCAGGTAGCATTTGGCACAGCATTTTAGCGCTACGTCGGATTTCCGAATGGGAAAACGTTTGGTCGTTTCCTGATGCTACTTCCATATCAAACAAGGTAGTCGCCAAATTTTCTGCTAATACGGCGCGGATTCCGCTCGGTACAGAGGCTGGTATACCAATACAACTAATGGAACCATTTTGTAGCCCTTGCACGCCTGCTCCCTTGGCCATCATCACGCAGCGAATTTCTAAATAGAGCATGGATTTCCCTTCTGCTCCGGCCATTTGCACTTCTGAACCTGTACCTGATGTAAAGCGCATTTTAGCACCGCGTGAAGCATATGCAGAGGCTAAAAATGATTTAGACCATGGGGTATCATCTCCGTCCATGAACACAGACTCTGTGCCATAAATTGAAATGGTTTCAGCGTAAGACGTTAATCCAAGCATGGCTAAACGAAGTTCTGTCGCTTCTTCTAATGAATCCTGTGTTAAGATTCCTCCTCTTGCGGTTTGGGAACCGACGAGTAATGCTAACGCATTGAAGGGGGCATAACGAACAACTCCAACAGTTGTTTCCTGTTCATCAAATCCGTAAACTCCCGCTTCTGCAGCATCCGCCGCCATGAGGACAGGATTATCACGCACGTTCGTGACATGACATTGGTTGGACGGCGTTTTTCTTGCCCTCATCTTTTGTAAAGCCATCATCATTTCCACGACATTCATATGATTAAGTACTTCCAACACTTTTGCTGGCGTGAGTCCTTTTGACAGCTCTACGATTTCTGAACGAGGGACATTAATATCCACAAGTTTTCGGGCAATTTCCAAGCTGTCAAGAGCCATGATTTTTTCCGTTACGCTTGCATCAATCGTATAATCGGCAATAAACTGGTCGAGCATATCGAAGTCTTCTCGTCTTTTTTCATCCAATTCTACAATCGTGCCATTTTCTACTTTGATAGAAGGCTTTGGATCATTAGGACCTGTCATTGCAACAAATCCCATTTCTGGCCATTCTTTGACAAATCCATCTTTATTCACGGGTCTTTCTTCTAAAATCTCAAATCGTTTTGAACGCAGCATAAGAAATATCCCTCTTTCTATCATTATTTGGTTAGATAATTTTTTAAGATGAATGTGTTTCCGTAGAAGCAGCAATTTCTTCCTGAGTGCTTACTATTTTCAGAGAGGTTCCAATGAGAGAGTGATACAGTCCGCCCCCGATAATCGCCCCGACCATAGGTGCGATTATAGGTACCCAAAAATAGCCTTTAATTTCGGGAAAAGCGATAGGTCCCCAGCCAACTAGCGCGGAAAATAATTTAGGACTGAAATCTCGTGCTGGATTCAATGCCCCCAGTTAACGTACCAAAGGACTAATGCCGCTTGAAAATGATTGAGATAGGGGGCAGGGAAGGTGAAAAGATACTTGCCAAAGGTTGACTTTCTGCACTCCCACGAATGATTTCGTTTGTCGTCATAGTGAAGAAAACCATTGTGATAGAGCCCATAGACTAAGGCAGCCCCTGTAAAGGTACCTGCTATTTGTGCGAACATATAAGGGATTACCTTGGCCCAAGAGAACTTGTGATAAATGGCGAGCAATAAGGTGACCGCTGGGTTAATGTGCGCTCCCGAAATCGCTGCGGTTAAATAAAGAGCCAAACTCACCTCTATTCCCAAATGATGGCTAAACCCCAAATCGTGTATTGGGCTTCATTTAAGACAAGAGCAGCGACACAGCCAGCACCAAAGAAAATCAGAATAAAAGAGCCAATAAACTCGGCGATTATTCCCCTTTTAATGCTTTTATGGGACACACCTTCTTTCCATTTTTTAAAAGTCACCTCCATGAAGCCATGGGGCGTATCCTTGTTTCCTTCCATTGGAAGTTTGTTGCTCAACTAGCTGGCAAGGAGCCTACGTACTGCTAACGTAATAGGTTGAATATTTTCTTTTGACTATAACCTCCTCTTTTTTACTTTGATAAACTTATTATAATTTTCTGAATTTTAAATGTCCCTAGACATAACTTACATGTCCTAGCACTTTTTCTACTTTTTAAATCAAGGAATTTTATTAGTACCTAACTAGACATGTGTATATGGACCACTTTAAAAAAGAAGGTGTCTCCCTTATGCCATTTGGTTAAATATAAGAGGTTAAAGAGGTTTTTGTTAGTCTGCTACAAAAAAAGACGTGTATAAACGTTGTCACACGTTCCGTACACGTCTCACCTCTTACTAAAATGATTTTATATAAAATGGAAGAGTTGGAGGACTTAGTCCATGTTCACCCAGACACTCTTCACTTCTGTATAGTTAACTAATACGTAACTTCCCATTTCACGATCAATACCAGATTGCTTGTAGCCGCCAAATGGACTTGCTGCATCAAATGCATTATAGCAGTTGACCCATACTGTACCCGCTTTAATCCGATGTGCGAGGTAGTGAGCTTTCTTAATATCCTTTGTCCAAATTCCAGACGCTAAACCGAAATCGGAATCATTTGCTTTTACAATCAAATCATTTAAATCATCAAACGGCATTGCCGCTACAACAGGGCCGAAGATCTCTTCTTTGGCAATAGCCATCGAATGGTTTACATCAGGGTAGGACGTACGGTGCTTGGGACCATGATCCCGTCTATTGAGACTTTGAAGGTTTCTACTTAAACTAAAGGGGCTTATGCATTAAATTCCAAATAATAGTTTCACTTAAAAGCGCCTTCTTTTCGGTTCACCACTATTTATCCTTACTAATTTACCTTTTGTAAGTCAGCGCAATTCTTCCTTCGCAATCTGGCCAATTGTTGAATAACTCCTTATGTACTCTTCAACTAGCTGCCCCGATGGTTCCATAAGAAAAAGCTGCCTTAAAGACAGCTCTGATCTTCAGCTAACTAAGATAAGCGTTGTTTACTTCTTGAAAAAGGTTAAATGTTTTTTAATATTTAATAATTGTTCTTCCCAAATGGTGACCATTTTTAATCGCTTCAATCGTTTGAGGTAATTCTTCAAGTGAAATTTCACTTATTAGAGTAGTTTGAGAAATATTCCATTCATTCACTATTTTCTCCCAAATATAACCACGATCTTTTATTGGTACATTTACAGAAGCAATTCCCAAAAGGTTAATTCCTCTAAGTATAAACGGCAATACTGTTGATGTTAGTTTTATACCACCTGCATTCCCACACATACTCATACATCCACCATAAGAAATTTGAGGAATTAATACAGAAGCAATTTCCCCACCAACAGTATCTAGGACAAAGTCAAACTTTTGCTTATTTAATGGTTTATTTTGCACTCCTAATTCATTTACAAAAATGACATCGGTAGCTCCTAAAGATATAGCTACCTCTATTTGGTGTTCTTTTCGAACTAAAGCAGCAATATTTTTGTAACCAATTTTAGATAAAATTTGTAAAGCAATACTACCTACTCCACCAGTTGAACCAGTGACTAGAATCCTAGGATTTTTAATTATATCCATACCTTTCTCCTCTAAAGCTATGATAGAAAGGGCAGCCGTGAACCCTGCTGTTCCAAAAACCATAGCATCTTTTAAGGATAAGTTGACCGGCATAGGAACAATCCAATCTCCAGGGACTCTAGCATAGTTTTACTAGATACTAAACTGGATCAAGGAACTAAAACACATGAAAAACCTAGACACCACGATAGTCGGAATGGAACCTACCGGTCATTATTGGATGAACCTCTCAAAGTGGCTAGTCAAACAAAACATGGATGTCGTTACGGTCAATCCTTACCATGTCAAAAGAAACAAAGAAAATCGTGATAATACGCAATCCAAAAGTGATAAAAAAGATGCCCTTGTCATCGCTGATATGGTAAAGAATGGCTACTATGCCTTCATTCGTTCCACTTCAGATCATTTGAAAAACTTCGTGTCCTTATGGCTAACCGAGATGTGATCGTTAAGCGTCTTGTTAGCTCCATCAACCAAATTAATCGCTGGGTGGATGTTGTCTTTCCCTTTCCGTCTTCAACTATTCTGCCCCTTTAGCTCTATAAGAAAAAGGCTGCCTTAGCAACCTTCCCCATGAACATTTTACATATTGAATACAAGTAATCTCTTATTGGCGTTGCATGATTCTTATATTTAAAACCGACCGACCTTTCTAATTTAAACTAAGTTCAATTATGCTGTTTAAGAGATACCTTTAATGATTTGAGTTAAGCCCTCACTAATTGGTGTAGCTGACCGTCCAAGAAGTTTTTCGAAATCATTGCTTTCTACTTCAAGGGTGCCTTCTCGAACGCCTTTTTGGATATCAACGAGCATAGGAATAAGGAAATCAGGTAAGCCAACATTTTTCATAATATCAGCATAAGTAGCATCATCAACCTTTTGAACAGGTACTTCTTTACCCAATACATTACCAACTGCAGATGCAAGTTCTTCCTGAGTCAATAACTTGCCTGAAAGCTCATAGATTGTATTTTCATGTCCGTTACCAGATAGTACCGATGCCGCAGCTTCTGCATAATCTTGTTGTAGTGCCCATCCTACCTTGCCATTTCCTGCTGATGTCACCCAAGGAGCTCCTGCTTGAACACCTTGAATACTTGAAATTTCATTCTCCAAATACCAGTTGTTGCGTAAGAAGGAGTATGGAATGCCTGTTTTCAGAATGGATTCTTCTGTTGCCTGATGCGTTGGAGCAAGAAAATTTTTACTTTCCTTTGCATTGGCCAAGCTAGTATAAGCAATAAATTTAACTCCAGCACGCTCTGCCGCAACTACCGCATTTGAATGCTGACGTATCCTTGTTTCATTGTCTCCATCCGCAGAAATAATTAACAAGCGATCAATTCCTGCAAAAGCTGTATCCAATGTTTCTGGACGATCAAAATCTCCTTGACGTACGTCTACTCCGCGAGTTCTTAATTCTTCTGCTTTCTCTGGATTTCTCACACTTACAGCCAGTTGATTAGCTGGTACAGTTTTCAATAAGGTTTCTACAACTTTCGTTCCCAACTTTCCTGTTGCTCCTGTTACTAATATTTTCATTTGGGATTCCTCCAATAATTTTTTATATTCAAATTAAACATCCATTAACCTGTATCTATATCTAATACATGTATTTATAATAGATACATGCGTTTGTCTTGTCAACCAATTTATAAACCTTTTATATTTTCTTCAAATTTTAAGGTATAATACGTTGTAAACAAATTAAATACATGATTATCTGTGTAATAAACTTTGCGATGAAGTAAAAGGTAGGTGAATGATATGTCCATCAGCAGCCGATTTACCGTTGGTGTTCATATATTAGCTCTTATTGAATTAAATAAAGAGGGAATAAGCTCATCGGAGTTCTTAGCGGGGAGCGTAAACACAAACCCAACCTTGATAAGAAAAATTATGGGTATGTTAAAAAAGGCAGGGTTAATTGAAGTACAACCTGGTATTGCAGGGGCAAAACTAGCCAAGGAACCTTCTTATATAACATTACTTAACGTTTATAAGGCGGTCGATGTTGTGCAGGAAAAAGAATTGTTTAGTATGCATGAAAATCCGCACCCTGATTGCCTTGTGGGCAGGAACATTCAAGATTCGATCACTCCTGTGTTGTCAGCGGCTCAATTTGCTATGGAAAAGGCACTGGAAAATGTAACCATCGAAGATATTGCTAAGGATATTGTTGAAAAAGAAAAGCTTAAAATACAATACTAAATTAATAAAAGACATTCTTGAAAACAGAATGTCTTTTTTTCGTAGTCCAAATCCCTTCTTTAACCTGCCCTGCACCGTTTGTTGCATAAAAAAAAGAGCTGCCAAAGCAACTGTTAGTGGGACAAGGAGGGATTAAGTGTATAGTTCTTTTTTTAAAGCCTTAATTCCATCAATTACACTTTTTACATTTTCATCATTATTCAATTTGTTTCTTGCATGGAGCAAAACTGGTCTAACAGATTCCACAGACCGTCCAAAATCGTACATCCATTCATATCGAGGAACCATCCAAGTATGAAAATGGTGGGTAGTATCTTCATTATAAAAGTAATAAACATGTTCAATCCCTAATACTTCCCTTTGAGCTTTTCTAATCTTGGATAATAAGTTTATGTAATCAACCTTTTCTAAATCATTTAACTCGTCCAAGCACTTAATATGGCGTTTAGATGCTAAAATTACTAAACCTTTAATGGGATATGCAACGTCTTGGTGAGCGTGAAAATATTCAGTTTCGACTATTACACCACCATCCGGCTCTATTTCCCCACTTGTTAAAGCACAACTTAAACATTCGACTTCAACTGTTTTTCCATTAGACAAAGTAATTTCCCTCATAATTCCCTCCAAAAACAAAATATTATCTCACTTAAAAATATAAAAATAAACAAACCCTTGTTGAGCTATCCTGCCCCGATAGTTCTATAAAAAAAGCTGCCTTAAAGACAACTCCGATCTTCAGTTAATGCACCCGTTTACTGCATTTAAATTCAAATGTATTTTTTTCTAGACATATTGCTTCATCAAAAGTTTTGATAATAATATCAAAACGCTGAATTTATGGATGCATAAATACTTCGTACTGAACCCGACGTTCCTCATGAGACTGCCTTAAATAATTGATATTGGTTCCTCTCTCAACAATATCACGGCTCGACCTTCTCATTAATTCCGTTTCACCATCTGTATAGGATTAATAAATGCGACACTCATTCCTTCTACAATCGTTACTTTGTTTTTCGAAGAAATTAACTCACTTTTCATATAATGCGTATCTATTGTATATAAATCTAAACCCTCTCTAACCATCTGAACATCTCTTTCTATAGAATGCAAATGATGAGCTGATGGATGGCAAGCCGTCATTTTATAACGAGGATTTTCGTTTTGATATGTATAGTCGATAACTGCATGCTTTCGTATGTTCGAACTAACAATATATGGATCTGTATTGATTTCTTGTAATAACTTATCCACCCCTCTCCCCCTTTTACTAAAATAATGCTCTTTTCAGGCATAACTTACAAATTCCAGATGAAGCATCTGATTTCCTTTCTTACTCCTGAATATGGCCAATTGTTGAATAAAGATCAAACAGTACTCTTCAACTATCCTGCCCCGTTAGTACCATAAGAAAAAGGCTGCCTCAGCAACCTTCCTTTTTAGAGTAAGAGACCCATTAGGTGAAGATCAAAGTATTATTATACAAGACACTTTAATCCAGAAATACCCAAACGGAATTACAGCTATGAGACCTGAGATTAATGCTTTTTTTCGTCCTAAAGATCCGACTTTTTGTTTTTTCTGAATGAAAATTTGCTCTTTGTTGTTGTCCACCTGTCCATGCTCCGATAAAAACCCTGAAATAACAATACTTATTATCCCAACAATAAGAATCCTTTTATATTATATTTTGTGTCCAGTTTAAGTGAATTTTACTATTTAAATAATTTGACTATCTTCTGAACTTTTAACATTTCTTCTCCATATTTTCTCCATCTGTTCAAGAGTCTTGCCTTTGGTTTCAGGAACCATTTTCCAAACAAATAAGGCAGAAAGCACGCTCATTGAACCATAGAAACCGTATGTTAGTCCCCCACTATATTCCATCATCATAGGATATGTAGAAGAAATAAAATAGTTAGCCGCCCATTGGGCAGCTACGGCAATAGCTACAGCCCGACCTCGAATTTTATTAGGGAAAATCTCTGAAATTAGCACCCAGCAGATCGGACCCCACGACATCATAAATGAAGCTGTATAAATAATGATAAATACAAGCGTCCCTATTCCAATTATATTAGAAAAGGCCATGCTTGCTACACCAAACATACCAATTGCCATTCCAATAGAACCTACTATTAATAATGGTTTTCTTCCCCATCGATCAACTGTTAAAATCGCGATAACTGTAAAGATAACATTTACTAATCCCATAATAATGGTTTGCAGCATAGAAGAATCTTTAGCTGCTCCCATGCTTTCAAAGATTCGCGGTGCGTAGTATAAGGCTACATTTATACCTACAAATTGTTGAAATACAGAAAGCAGTACACCTACAATAATAACTAATTTTCCATAAGTGAATAATTTTTCGGAAGAAATATTGATCGTGGTCGTTTTTTTAATATCACTCAGAATCGCTTTCGCTTCTGAAGATCCATTGATTCTTGTAAGTATAGCTAAAGCTTTTTGATCTTGATTCTGTATTGCCAAATAGCGAGGTGTTTCTGGAACTAATAACAAAAGTACAGCAAAGATTAAAGCTGGTATCGCTCCTGAAGCAAACATGTATCTCCATCCTACATCATTTATCCATTCTAACGTTTCACCATTTGCAATACCCCAGTTTACAAAGTAAACGACTAACATACCAAAAATAATCATAAACTGATTAAATGATACCAATCTGCCGCGAATATCAGCCGGAGCAATTTCTCCTATATAGATTGGACAAATGGCAGACGCTAATCCAACACCAATCCCCCCTATAATTCGATAAAAGTTAAAAGCTAGTAATAAAGAAAGTGTTGGTTCACCTTTTGTAAAAAATAAAAATTCAGGATAAGAAGCACCTAATGCTGATACTATAAAAAGAATCGCTGCAAGTATAAGTGATTTTTTACGTCCTAGTCTTGATCCAAAATAGCCGGAAATTAAACCTCCGATAATACATCCTATTAAAGCACTTGATACGGTGACGCCATGTGCCAAAGGTCCTAACCCTAAGCTATCAATTAAATAAACCTTTAAAGATTCTTCAGCTCCAGAAATTACAGCTGTATCATATCCAAACAGTAATCCTCCAATTGCGGCGACTAATGTAATCGAAAAGATATATAATGAGTTTCGTTTTTGCTTCATGTTTTACTAAAAACAGTTATGAATGAAGTCTATTTAATATTAAAGCGCATTCTTTTGGTTGCGCTTTCAAAATTAATGAACAAGAAGGACTTCTTCCCTCACCCATTCTACTAACTGCTTTTATCCTCCCTTCCATTGTAGATTTTCATTTCACTAAAACAACATTAGACCATTGAATACCAAAGGTTTTTACTCGACGATAAACGTAAAACGAGTTTTAGAATGATACTCTTTATTTTTTACTAATAAAATAGAAGGTAATTGCTGATTATGAATGGCATTTGGCGGATGTTGAGTTTCTAAACATAAGCCAAGGTGTTTTTGACAAGGAATCCCTCTAATTAGAAAAGTATCTTCTAACATATCTTCTAACATATTTCCCGTATATAAAACAACATATGGGCTCATCTGTTTCCACTATCATTTTCCGTCCGTTAGAAGGATTAACCAAACAAATTTCCTTTTGATGATTTTCACTTAATAAGAATGGATGGTCATACCCATTTCCAACTATTTCATTTTGTTGATGTTCGGATTTTACTCCTTCAATAATTCGCTTTCCCGCTCTAAAATCAAAAGATGTATGTTCAACGTCTATTAAATTGCCTGTTGGCAGTAAGGACCGATCAAGCTCTAAAAACTAAATGTCACACTAGCCTCATCTACACTCTCACTAGTAGAGGATTTCCGGATTACGTTATGGAATCCCTCAGGACCACCGTGTAAATGAGTTCTCCCTTCATTCTCAGCGAGGAGGTATGTAACCCCTTCCATATCAACGTTTGGTGGATTAACTCTCCCTGCCACTCGACCGATCACTGCACCAAAATAAGGGGAATAATGTAAATAATCTTCTGCAGAATCCAATCCTAACACGATATTTTCTATATTCCCTTCTTTGTCTGGTACATCAATTCTAGTAATCGTACATACAGGTTACTTTTATGTTTTGATTGTTCATGATTGTATAAGACTTTACCAATTCTCTATTCATTTCACCGAAAATTCCCTCTTCTATTTTCATATTACTCTCCTTTTCGAAGAAAGGGATGCATGATTCAAATGCAACCAGTTACTTTCTGCTAAATTGATTCAACTTTTTGCTTAAGTCTTTTGTTTGGTAATATACCTCTTTATATAATGCATAAAGTTGTTTATACACTGGAACATTTTCTAATTTAGGTTGATATGTTTTTGAAGTAGATATGAATAATTCTGCACATTCTTTTAATGAGTTGTACCACCCACATCCATAAGCGGCTAACATGGCTGCCCCTAGCGCCGGTCCTTGCTCAGTAGATAGTTTTATAATTTTTGTGTTAAAAACGTCTGCTTGAATCTGAAGCCAACTATCGTTTTTTGCTCCCCCGCCAATTGATACAATAGATGTAATTTCTTTTCCATTTTCTCGAATAATTTCTATTGATTCATTTAATGAGAAGGTAATTCCTTCAATGACTGCCCTTGTAAAATCCCTCTTTTTATGAGAAGCATCCATTCCTATAAAGCTTCCACGTATAGTAGCATCTGCATGTGGTGTTCGTTCCCCAACTAAGTATGGAGTAAATAGAAGCCCATTTGAACCAATTGGAACATTATTTATATCGGCCAGTAGTTCTTCAAATGACTCATTTTCAGCAAAATTATCTCTAAACCAACTTAAACTGTGGCCAGCAGATAATGTAACTCCCATCGTATAAAAAGCATTTTCTTTTCCATGATTGAAATAATGCACTTTCCCAGCAAAGTCCCTATCATTTCGCTCCTCATAAGAAAGTACGACACCAGATGTCCCGATGCTGCATAACGTTTCTCCTGATGATAGAATACCAGCTCCAATTGCTCCACAAGCATTATCAGCTCCACCCGCAAATACCTTAGTCGATAATGTTAGCCCTGTTTTTTGAGAGAATTCTTCATTAATTGTTCCGACACATTCACTGGATTCCACTAGCGATGGGCAAATGCTGATATCAATGCCCACTAATTGACAAAGCTCTTCGCTCCATTTTTTCTCACTCACGTCCAACAATAATGTACCGGCAGCATCTGAATATTCACTATGAATTAAGCCTGTCATTTTGAAGCGTAAATAGTCTTTAGGCAGCATAAATACAGCTGCTTGATCAAATATCTCCGGTTCATGCTCTTTAACCCATAGCAGCTTAGGTAGTGTAAATCCTTCCAAAGCTTGATTTTTTGTTATTTCTAAAAGACGTTTCTCCCCAATCATTTCATATAGCTTATGACACTGTGCTGTCGTCCTTGTATCGTTCCATAAAATAGCATGACGTAAGAGATTATGATTCTTATCCAACAGTACGAGACCGTGCATTTGCCCAGAATAACTTATTCCTTCTATATCTTCTGGTCTTACACCGGATTTGGAGATTAGCTCATTTAAAGCACTAGCAGTCTGCTGAATCCACTCCTCTGGATTTTGTTCACTATATCCTGTTTTTTCATGCAGAAGAGGGTAATTTTTAGAAGCTTCTGCACAGATCTCACCTTTTGTATTAACTAAAACAGTTTTGACAGCGCTCGTTCCTAGATCAATTCCTATAATATATTTCATCTTGATTCCTCCACTTTTATAAAAGAGAGCAGAATTTATTTCTACTCTCATTTATCCGTTAAACTTCTAAAATATATTGATTTAAGGTGGCTTTTAATCGTTCCTGTCTTCCTGAATTATTCGTAATGTTTGGATTATTCAATGCATACTGCTCTAGTGTTTGGAAGTTGGCTCTTCCTTCAACAATCTCAAGACCAATTCCTTTTTTGAAACTGCTGTAGCGTTCATCAATGATGTTTTCAAAAACACGATCTTCCAATAATTTATGAGCCACTTTTAAACCTCTAGCGAACGCATCCATTCCTGCCACATGAGCATATACTAAATCTTCTTGTTCAAAGGAACCTCTGCGCACTTTTGCATCAAAATTTAACCCTCCACTACCTAATCCTCCATTTTGTAGGATCTCATACATTGCTAAAGTTGTAGAATATAGATCTGTTGGGAACTCATCGGTATCCCATCCTAAAAGAGGATCACCTTGGTTTGCATCCACTGATCCCAAGAAGCCTTGAACTCTGGCTACGCGTAATTCATGTTCAAACGTATGCCCAGCTAAAGTAGCATGGTTAGCTTCAAGGTTTAATTTAAAATGGTAATCTAATCCGTATTGTCTTAGGAACGAAATGGTCGTAGCTGCATCGGTGTCATACTGATGCGTTGTTGGTTCCTTTGGTTTTGGCTCAATTAAGAATTGACCGTTAAATCCAATTTCCTTAGCATAATCTACAGCCATATGCATAAATCTAGCCAAGTTATCTAACTCTAACTTTAAATTTGTATTGAGCAGTGTTTCATAGCCTTCACGGCCGCCCCAGAACACATAGTTTTCTGCTCCTAATTCTTTTGCCGTTTCGAGTCCTTTCTTTACTTGGGCTGCTGCATAAGCAAATACATCTGCATTACAAGAAGTTGCTGCACCATGAACGAAGCGAGGATTTGTAAACATATTAGCTGTGTTCCACAATAACTTTACGTTACTTGTTTTCATATATTCTTTAATCATGCTAACGATTACATCAAGATTTTCATTCGTTTCTTTCAATGTGTTTCCTTCAGGTGCGATGTCTCGGTCATGAAACGCAAAGAAAGGAACCCCTAATTTTTCGAAAAGTTGAAAAGCTGCCTCTACTCTAGCTTTTGCTAAGTCCATTCCATTATATTTATTCCATGATCTTTGCATCGTAGCTGCACCAAAAGGATCTGTCCCATCAGCTGTAAATGTATGCCAGTAAGCAACTGAGAATCGCAGTTGTTCCTTCATTGTTTTACCGCCTACTACTTCTTCTGGGTTATAGTATTTAAAAGCTAAAGGATTTTTAGAATCTTTTCCCTCATATGAGACTTTGTTTACGCTTTCAAAATAATTAATTTTATTAGTATCAGTTTGAATCATGTGTTACTTCCCCCTTTAATTAAAGTGAAAAACTTTCTTCAGAAATATGAAACGAGAAAGTTTGTTGTGTCAATAAACTAACTTTATTTCATGATATACAAAATAATTAGTTATTTCAATGTTTTTTTAAGAAAATTAACGTTATAATATGAAATATACTATTTCCATACTATACTTTTGTTAAAAAAAAAACACTTAGTCCAATGGTAAAACAAAGGAGCGATTATCATTCCGATAGCAGATCAAGCATTAGTAAAGAAAATGAATCAAAAGTTGATTTTAAATGAAATTTTAAAAAACTCACCAATCTCAAGGGCAGCCCTTTCTGAGATTACAGGGTTAAATAAATCCACTGTTTCTTCCCAAGTAAATGAATTAATTGAAAAAAATCTTATTTTTGAAATTGGAGCAGGACAATCTAGTGGTGGCAGAAGACCTGTGATGCTTGTTTTTAATAAAAATGCAGGCTATTCAATAGGTATCGATATAGGTGTTGATTACCTTAATGGAATTCTAACCGATTTAGAAGGCAACATTATCCTTGAGAAGGCTTCTGACTTGTCTAGCCCTTCAGCTGGTGAAGTGAAAGAAATTCTGTTTGCACTTATACATGACTTTATCATTCATATGCCCGACTCTCCTTACGGTTTGGTGGGAATAGGTATTTGTGTACCAGGTCTTGTGGATAGCAATCAAAAAATTATTTTCATGCCCAACTTGGAATGGTATATTGAAGATTTGCAACTCTTAATTGAAAGCGAGTTCAATGTACCTGTTTTTGTTGAAAATGAAGCTAATGCAGGCGCATGCGGTGAGAAAGTGTTTGGAGTTACTAAAAACTATGAAAACATCATTTACATCAGTATTAACGTTGGAATTGGAGTCGGAATTATTATTAATAATGAATTATATAAAGGAGTAAATGGCTTTTCTGGAGAAATGGGCCATATGACGATAGATTTTAATGGTCCCAAATGCAGCTGCGGGAACCGAGGATGCTGGGAATTATATGCATCAGAAAAAGCATTACTGGATTCTTTTTCTAATGACGAAAAGAATATGTCACGAAAAGAAATTGTTGAACGTGCAAATAAAAATGATGTAGCCGTCTTAAATGCACTCCAGAACTTTGGCTTCTACGTCAGTATTGGCTTAACAAATATTCTCAATACATTTGATGCACAAGCTATTATTTTGAGAAATAACATTATCGAATCTCACCCGATAGTGTTAAATACCATTAAGAATGAGGTTTCTTCTAGGGTAAATTCTCATTTGGAAAGTATGTGTGAACTATTGCCCTCTTCATTAGGAAGAAATGCACCTGCATTAGGGGCAGTTTCAATTGTGATCGAACATTTTTTAAATGTTACTACAAGCTAATCTATTTCAGAGTATAGATGATAGATGTCTGAATATCTTTTCTAACATAACAAGAGAGGTCTTTCTCTACCTAGGGAAAGACCTCTCTTGTTTATTTTCGCCCTTACATCCAGAAATGATAATCGTATTAAATGAGTTAGGTTCTAGATAAAACAATTTGTTGTACATCCATCATTTGGATACCACTCTCTTTCATCATTAATAATGATTCTTTTGGTTTGGCTCCAGACACAGTTCCTCATCTATATCCTAAGGAGGAATATAATTTCTTTCATTCTTCAACGGAGAATAAGAAGTGGCACCACTACTATTGGCATTGGAAAAGGAGTGGATTTCTGAAATCAACTGAATATTTCCCAATAAATACCTGAAGGAAAACTCGCTTTCTTCAAGTTAGCCTACAGCCAAGCGCGATTCCTAAAGGATTGCGACACAACTGTTTACGATTAAGATTTTTTAGAATGCATTAAAAAAAGAAAAGTGGAATATGATTAAAATGTCAATCTAAGGGAGGGAATGAGAATAAATGAAAAAAACAAAAATTATATATTGGATTTTCACAGGACTTTTGGTGGCACTAATGGTTTTGGGTTCTATTCCGGATATAATGTCTGTTCCCGATGCAGTCGCTTTATTTAATCATTTAGGTTATCCTACCTACCTCCTGCCCTTTATTGGGATTGCCAAATTATTAGGTGTCGTGGCAATACTTATTCCTGGCTTTCCGAGAGTCAAGGAATGGGCTTATGCCGGTTTTGTATTTGATTTGACGGGGGCTATGTATTCAAGCATTTCAGTGGGCGACCCTGCCAGTGGATGGCTGATTTTCATTATCGGGTATATATTGATAGCCGGCTCTTATATTTACCATCATAAAATATTAAAATCCGCTTCATCGGGCACTTCGAGCAATAAGAATAGTTTAACAATATAAATAAATTGGCAATGAAAAAACACCGTGAAAGGTGTTTTTTCTAATTGGTTTAAAAGTGGAGGAAGTGATATCATCTTCGCTTTTCTTTCTAAAAAGAAATAAAATCAAAAGAGTCCCAATAGGTTTCCTTATTGGGACTTTTTTTTTAATACATTTGATTAACTTACTGTTTTTGAAGTTAAATACGCGACAAGGATATAGCGTTCAGGTGCTGACCCAATATAATCAAAAGGGTAACAGGTACTGACGGTTAGCGTTGCCCTTGGCTTTGGTACGATTACGGTTCGATCATCCTCATCCACAATTCGAACTTTGTTGACTTTGTATGTGAACTCTCCTGCCGATGTTCTTACTATCAACAAATCTCCTTCGCCCACTTGCCCGAGTTTACGGAATACCGTATCTCTATGACCGGAAAGTACGGAATTGTCATTTTCACCAGGTAACACACTTCCTGCAAAGTGACCAACGCCTTTTTCCAATTCATCCTCATTTGTGCCATGGAAAATAGGGAGTTTTGTTTTTAGTTTGGGTATATAAAGCTCCCCGATTTCTTCACCCGTTTTAGGGCGGACAGGATATAGCTCTTTCTTTGTTGTGTTATTACTTGGTGTTTTATCAATTGTTGGTTTATCACTTGATGGTTTCTGTACAGTTTCATTCACTTGGCTACTTGGAGCATGAGTCTTGTAAAGAAAGTAGCCTTTTGCAAACTTATACATATTGGATGTAGAAAACCAAACCCCCAAAAAAATGATGGCAATTGTACAAGAAAGCAGCAGTAACCGCTTTTTCTTTAATTTTTTCATATTAAGCTTTCCTGATTTTTCGATACATCAAGCTTCCGAACAAGACAAGAAATAGTCCGAAAAGGGCACTAGGCAAATAATTGGAAGCGGTATTTGGCAGTTTAGCCCCTTTTACGGTTTGATGTTCTGAATTAGTATGGCCACTGATTTTTTGTTTTACTGGTTTAGCAACTGGTGCCTTTTCAATGGTCTTTTGTACATCTTTCGCAGATTCCTTTATTTGTCCGCCTGCATTAGTAAGAGTATCAGAATCGACCATATCACCTGTTATTAACAGATCAGCCAAGAACTTCCCGTCAGTATTATATATCGATATTTTCAGGTTAGCACCCTTCAATTCTTCCAATTTCATTAAATCCAAAAGGGATACAGGTGATTCCGAGCCACTTTTCACAAGGGAATAGGAAACATTAAGCTTAAAGATGGAAAGTAATTCTTCATAGATTGAGGCCATTTCAGCAATCTGTTCGGCTGTAAGCTCGGTTGCTACATCAAATTCCTCGAAAGCCATCATGCGGTTGCCCAATTCTTCAAGTTGCTTGACTGTTTCCGGGTTGGAAAGATGGTCTTCCAAAGACACCAAGTGGTCTTCAAGCCGCTGTAGTTCCTCTTCCGTTAGACCGAGTTCTTGCTCGAAAATAGGTAGAAGATCTTCGGCAACTTCGCCATCAATCCCTCCGCCAGTAAGGTTCCAAACAGTTTCTTCAAGATTATCTATGTATATATAATCATTAATATTTTCACCATTTTCTTCTAACATTTGAAGCAAGGCTTGTTTATCCAATCCATAAGTCTCATTAAAATAATCTAAGTTGCTTAGATCTGCCTTTATGACGTCACCTAGGAATTCGCTAAGCTCTTCGACAGATTCAAATTCTTCCGTGCTAAAATCATAGGGTTTCAATGACGCTTCGATATCTTCTTGTGTTACTTGGAAGCCTCTTTCCTTGCTAACCTTGGCTAAATAATTGACTAATTCTTTGTCAAAGTTCGGATCGCGTTCAAAATCGCCCTCTTCTGTCTCTTCTGTATAGAAATAAACAGTTTCATCGAGGTCCCAGATAAAGATATAATCGTCTAGTTCTTCGCCATTTTCGTGTAATAGATTAATTAGGCTCTCTTTAGTTAGATTATAATCTTCATAAATGGCATCTAAATTACTCAAATCAGCCTTAATAACTTCGCCCAAGGCTTCTTTTAGATCACCAATAGATTCAAAGTTCTCAATACTTTCATCGTAAAAAGAAAGTGATGTTTCAATATCATCCTTCGTCACTTCAAAACCCCTGACAAGGCTTACCTCTTTTAAATACTTTGTAAGTTCTTTCTCAAAATTCTTGCTTGGTGCCGCCGATGCTAATTGCGGGAATAAGCTAATTAACAACGTAAATGAAACTAAAATGGTCCACAGTTTTTTCATACTTTTCTCCTATTCATAACTTTTCATATGTTTCTAGAAAATTATAAGGTAATAACAATAATTTAACAATGAAGTTATTTTTTCCAATAAGGAAAAATTGCTATATTACTTACTTTGCAAACAAACTTTTTAACAGTATATACATTTGTTTACGTTAATCTAGCCGTATTTCTTCCTATTAATATATTGTTTACAAAAAGAGGGATTAAAGCACTCCCGCTACTGTGACTCCAGATAAAAGAATTATTAATACTGTATGGGAAACATACCTTAGCTGAAGCAAAATGAATAAAAATTTACCACCGGGCTTCATCAATTTCAAGTAAAGTAGTCAGTCTATAAGTATCAGACCTCATATCCTATAAATTTTACGCTTAGACAAAGCGAAAATAGACATACTCCACCCTGGAATGGGTAGATTATGTCCAGACACCGATCCAGCTTAATGCTCCTTCTTCTACAACTAGACAAAAAACTACAGGTTTTTTATCATTATTTAATCTCCGGTAAGCCGACCATTTGAACATCCACGAAAAAAACCACAGTAACAACTGTAGTTCATCAGAGAATCAATCTTTTTCTAGCTCACTTTTCAGGATTGTAGGCTCATTTTTTTATGTAAATCGTATATACAACAATATGCGCCAGCTTTGGAACTGATTTCCAAATACCGAACGATTTCTTCTTTTAATAACCTACTTCTTCATCTGTAAAAGTTGCTGTCCAATTTCCTTCTGGATCAAATCTTTTTCTACCATTTTCATCTCTATCAACATGCTTATATCCATTCATACCAGTATGTAAGCCATAAAGGACTCTATAAGTTATGTAGATATTTCCATCATTTACATACTCAAATCCTGTTCTCATTTCTCCTAAAGCCATATACAAATCTCTATCAAGATTAGCGTTCTTCGTTGGTAACAAATCTTCAATTTCATCAGCTCTTTTTTCCACTTCTGATTTGATTTCTTCAGTTAGCCAAGCATCTTCTTTACCTAAGTCGAACATTGGATCATTTGGATCTGCATTTCGAGATTTGTAGAAGTAATCGTTGTTTACAATCTTGTCAAAGTACTCGAAATTATCTTTAACCATTGCTTTGATTTCCGGTGTGATAGCTTCCTCACGCGAAACGGAATTTTCAAAATTATCTGAGTAATCAGATTCCTCTGGTTCTGAAACTTTTACTGGTTTATGTACTTCGACTGATGCTGTTGCTTTAACTTTTTCTTCTGGTTTTTCTTCTTGCATACATGCACCAATAAATCCGATTGAGATAACGCTTGTTGCTAAAATTAAACTTTTCTTCATGTGATTTTCCCCATTTTCATTTTTCGGGATATCTCCCTTGTTGTAATACTTATCGTACATTTTATCGAGCCAATTCACATCTTTGAGATTAACCAACCTCTCGAATATTCCCAATATTTTCTAGCGGTATATTTTTTCTCAAAACCGCGTTCAATTATTTTTGACTGATGAATTTTTCAAGTTCTTCTACTTTCTTCCCATCAGAATGGTATGTGTAGCCAGATAGGTCGTTTCCTTTTAAATCATTTACGGCAATATCAAGATCATTAAACACTAAGCTCATGTACTTGATAGCTTGTTTCTGTCTGTCTGTCGGTGGATTCCAATATTTATGTACTTCCCATTTGTCTGTTCCTTTAGGCAGTGTAACGCCATCTAAAACTTTACCTTGCTCATTTTGTATTATGTAGGATAGAGCCATAAGGTTATTGAAGTCTTCTTTCATACTATCTCGTACATCAAGAGAATCTTCGTACACATTCATAAATGCTTGGGCTTCTCCATAGTAGTAATACTCAGCTGAGAAACCTTCTTCTTTCATTACATCAGCATTTTCCTTTTCAACGCCACCACCAAAAGCATCAGCATAATAACTAATCTCACTTTCAAATGATCCGGAATCTTCTTGTTCAGACATTTCTTCAGATTCTTGAATTTCTTCAACTTCTTCCGGAGAAAGTTCTTCAACATCTGTCGGTTCTACCTTGGCCGTTGTTTTTATTTCCACATATTTTTCTTCTTGCATCCATGCACCAAGCATTCCAATTGAGATAACGCCTGCTGCTAAAATTAAACTTTTCTTCATGTTGATTTCCCCATTTTCTCTCATTTAGTAAAGAGTACCTACTATATATTAATCTATTAGAACCAAAAAAGCACTCTGATTATTCAGAGTACCCAAATAGATAGCCGCCAGTTTTATATTTCCTACCTGCCGTATCTTTTTTTGGCTTTGTTAAACATTAGTGTTGATTTTCTAGAACAAATAATAGAGACCACTTACTCTCCTTTACAGTGTATGAATATTTACTTTAAAATTAGGGTATGTTATCCTTATATTAACATAAACTAAAAACACCCCCATGCTGGTAACATGAGGGTGACAACTAGCAAGAGTGGTTGGTCACAACTAATAACTCTTAATTAGAAGAAGAACCATTTCCATCTTGGAGGGCGGAGTGGTTCTTTTTCTTACTGAACGCAGATATGATCAGACTGGTTGCTACAGCAACTATAATGTCTTTACCAATATCTGTTATAATGTTCAATAGAAAATGTATCATGCGGTCACCTCCCTTCCCATCTATCATTAGATGGCAAAGGTGAAACTGTGACCTCCCACTCTTTCCTCAGTTGTTCCTCTATTTTATACATCTCCCCTAATATGGTAATTACATGAAGAAAAAGATTAACAACTAAATTAATAATTAGAGAGTGTTAAATCTCCCTTTTCCTTAAATTGTTCTTTTCATCTGATTTTAAATATTTGTCCTCTTCTTTTCAAAATACGACACAAAAGTGATATCTTTCCATGTTATGCTTTTAACAAACAAATAAGGAGCTGTAAGCTTGATTAAAAAATATGCTGTCATTTTACTTGCTGGCTTAATGCTAATTGGTTGTTCTTCTCAATTGAATGTAAAGTCATCTAAAGTAAATACATATAAAGAAGAGTCTGAACTAAAAGATCCCGCAGACTCTTTTATTTACGAAACAAACAAAACTAAACATACACAAACAGTGATATTTGAAATCGAGTCGAATTAATATCCAAATAAAAGAGCGACTGCATTTAATTAGCAGTCGCTCTTATTATTTATTTTACCTAGTTCTATAGTAGTTTTCAGCTGTGTATATAGGCCAGCTCCAAAACGCTTCACCTTGTGAAATAATAAAGCGGTCTAAAAAGATTTCAAAATTAAGATTTAGAGATGAAAGTTCTGTAAACTCCAAAATATTAAGGTAATTTGGATCCCCACTCTTTAGTTTTTCTGTATCTAGTATGAGATAACAATCATTTAACAGATGTGCAATCGGAATCCCATGTTCACTTAAATATTCAATTTCTTGATATTGTTTTATTTCGTCTAAGCTAAATATCTCAAGACCATCGCCTAGTTTTTCACCGTCCTCTTCAATTGACTCATATATTCTTGCTCCATTATGGAGTGTTAGGAACTCCTTGTAGTCTTCAGGAAGTTTGATGCTATTTTCATTTTCAAACTTTTCAATTTCAGCTGTAGCAGCTTCGGAATTAAAAGAACAAGTTATCTCTCTAACTTCCCCTTCGTATGATATTATTTTCATTTGGTCGTTGCTATTCAACAATTTTTTAAGTCCTGTTAGGGTGTTTTGTATGAAATGACTCAATTCACTTTTCCCTCCAAATCAAATTAATATGCTCTCCACCAAGGAGTAACTTCTTTTATATGAAAGTCTTTAGGTAGAGCAAATAGATTGGACATCGAATTCGTTCCACCATATTCTAATGGCTTTTCATGATGTACATGAATCTGCGTCCCATTTTGGATCTCCATATTCTTTGATATACCAATTTTTATATGTTTTAGCTAGTCCACTCTTTCTTTTTGTTCTGTCCTTTAGTGGCACTACCGGTATATTAGCTTTTGTAGGAATCCACATCGATGTATTATTGTCTAAATTTGTGATCTCAGGATCGGGAACTGTCTTTTTATTGACTAATACCTCTTCTGTTACTCCTTCATTAGTCCTTGTCCCAACCTTGTTCCATCCCACAGTAGTTTTATGATGGCTTTGGTAAAAATTCGTAGTTTTATTATTGTAGGTCTTAGATGTTTTTTTACCAACTTTTAACTCTGAACCTCTCCACTCCGTATCAAATTTGTCTACTAATCTATACTTACCATACTGATCATTACTTCTGTAAAGTTTTGCACCTGTCCATATGACAACTGGTTTTTCTCCGGTCATTGCATCAATTCTTGACGACATCGTAATAGTTCCTTTTGTACCATTATATACCGTTTCGTGAGCTACTCTCACGTAATTAACTGGTTTTTTAGCTTTAGCTGCCATTCCTTTATTATTTAAATTAGACTGTCCCTTTTTTGTATAAATAGTATTTTTCTTCTGATTTTTAAAATACTCTTTCTTTGCTAATTTTTGTATTTCACGAGATTCTTTAGCACTTAAGCTTCTCGTTGTACCATTCTTATTTACTGCAAGGTCTTCATATACTGTCTCCTTAACTACTTCTGGGCTAGATACCTTAAAACCTTGACCAGTTGCAGCGCTAACGCTATCTCCACCTATAAATGGAAATAACGTACTTAAAACAAAAACAACCGCTAACAAAACTCCAATGATTTTCTTCAACTTAATCCTACTCCCTTTTGCGCATATTTACTAACAATATGTATATTTCGGCAAAATATCCCAAATAACCTTTTGTTTTTCCAAATTAATACTTTTAGTGAAGGTTTTGAAATTAACAATTAGAACTAAGTTAAAAAAAGAAGAGGGTAATTATGCCCTCTTCTACTCTAACTCTATGATCACCAATTAATTCTCATATCCATAGCACATTTTAGAACCTTATAATGCTTTTCGTCCAAACTATTCATGCAATAATACAAATTAAATTGCTTATATCCATTCCACATATTCAAAGAAAATTTCCCGAGTTGAACCATTAGTTCTGTTAAGTCATAAGGAACATCTAGTGGCTCTCCTTTGTCATAATAGGGTAATAGGGTATATTTATTAATCCCAGAGCCATATCCAGTCTACAGGTGTCTTAAAAGAACCTAAATACTTCCCTACTTCTAGAAATATCGTAGGTGTCGATAAAATATAGCAAGCTGTTAATCTTTCCGTATCTTTATCACTTACATTCCAACCGGTACAATCCCAATAGATTTCCCTCAAATTAATCCTTTTTAGTGGTTTTGATTAGCAGCGGGAATTTGTCAGTCAATTTAATCCTTCCATCGTCATCATCATTCCATATTGGTTGAAGAAATTGACCCCGGAAGATATTAGAGTATTAACCCATTCATTTTATCATCACGTCAATCCATATGAACTCTATATGTATTAGCGAATATCTATTAAGTTGAAAGTGTATTTGTTATCTCAACCAGTTCTTGTCGTCCAATTGCAAATCTGCTAAGCATAGATAAAGATGCCACTGCTGAAGGATCTCAATGAACCTTTACGGGCAAAGAACGTTCCAAATGATGTACTTCATTGCAGAAATGGAAAGAAACAAAAAAAGGATAAAATCCACCCTGAAATGGTAAATATGCCCAAAACGTTTAATCAAGCCCGATTCGCTGAAATAAATAATTACGGAACTCTTTGACCAGTTCCTTTGTAATATACTCTTTTTTCTGTACGATCCACAAGTTCCTTTTAAAGTCTATGCCCTCGATTGATAAAGCCTTTAATGAACCCTCTCTTATTTCTTTTTCTAGTGTGAGCTTAGATAAAATGGATATCCCTAAGTTCTCTTCGACTGCTCCTTTGATTGCTTGTGTACTTCCGAATTCCATATAAATCTTTAATTGTTCAAACACTTGAATGTTCTTAAGTATATCTTCTACAACTATTCTGATTCCAGAATTCTCTTCCCGCCAAATGATTTTTTCAGCCATTACTTCTTCTATACATACTTTTTCCCAATCCTTCCACTTATGATTAGCGGAACAAACAACCATAACCTCATCTTCGGCAAATCTATTTACTTTATATTCTCCGCCTTCAACTTCTCCTTCAACTAAGGCAATTTGGATTTCATCTTTTTTTAATTGTTTGAGTATTGACGGTGTACTTCCAATTTTTAATGTTACCTCAATTTCGGGAAATTCCGTTTTAAATTCCCCTAGTATTTTAGGTAATAAATATTCCCCAATTGTTAGAGAAGCACCAATATTCAAAGCAAAACTACCCTTTTCATCAAATTTAGAGGCTCCCCAAACCCTTTTTCTATGTAAAGACTCTTTCCTCAAACACTCTTTATGAAAAGAAATTTTTTGTTCGACTAACGAGTGCTTTAGCTTAAGATCAGAGCTGTCTTTAAAGCCAGCTTTTTCTTAATTAAGTTGTAAAAAGCAAACAGAAATAAGATAAAAAAGTGCAAAATATCTCAAAAAGTTACAGGTTGCTAGGGCTGAGACTCTATTTTTCATCTTTTCCTTTATAAATAAACGTTAAGATCAACTTATGGTACGTAAAAAAGATATTTTACGCAAGGATAAATTGTTTACCATCTCCACTCCTTAGGTGTACTCACCCGTACAAACCTCCTAGGGCCGATACGTTGTTTAAAACATAAAAGGAGACAGACAGCCCCCTTTGCAAGTTAATTATTTTGTTCGCTAATCCAATCATTTAACTTCATCTGTAATGATTCCTGGTTAGTTAATCCATATCCAGCTTGTGAATTATAAGAGTAGTCACCATTTTTAATCGGCTAAAAAACTACTTATTAATCGTCCTTCAGCGGTTTTTGCAACAGATGATTTAATAGTAATGAGTTCAGTCCAAGCATTCAGCATTTTTCAAATAGCCAAAGCCGAATTCATTGCTGAATCCGGCTTTGGCTATTTCTACTATTTTTCGAAAATTGCATTAGATAGAAGACGGAACAAGTAATCCGGGTGGTCACGGAAACCTGCTTCTAACCCAATAAGAGTTACATCTTTATTCTGTTCTTTTACGATTACGGCTTGGCCCTTGGCGGTTATGTTATTTTTCCAGTGACCAGCTACGAAGAAATTATCTGAATCTGCAAGGGTCGCGACAATTTCATCATTATCAGTATCCGTGAACCATGTTGGACGATAGACAAATCCGATATCATTTTCTCCATAACCTGCTGTTAAACCAGTTCCCTCATAATCGACTTTTACGATACCATTACTGTTGGAACCTCCTACATTAATGATGTCGTCTGTAAGACCGAGTGTCTTAGTTGCTCTAGATGCACCAGCACCTACAGCTATATATTTGCCTCCTTCATTTAAGAAGCTTGTAACATTGTCTTTAAACGCATTAAGTTGCCCGGCGTTCTGTAATCCAAATTCTTTATTAGCTTCGGAAAGGTTAGTAGAAATGAGACTTTCCGTTCCACTATAGACAAAAATATCAAAACCGTTAAGGGGATTTTTAGCCACTTCGACTGGCGTAACTTCTGTCACATCAAAACCTAGTCTTTTCAAAGCAAGCTTTGTTCCTGCGTGTGATTTCTGTTTACCCATACCTCCATCCTTTAATATAGCCACTTTTAAAGACGTAATAGCCACTGCATCTGCTGGTACATCGGCAGTTCCAACCTGTAACCCAGATTCTTTCACCGCTGCTGATACCTGATTAGCTACTGTTTTTGCAAAGAAGTTACCTTGTGCATCACGTACAATAGGTATTCCTTGCTTAAGCAATCTATTTACTAAATTTACCGATTGGACAGAGCTGTTCGGAATCATAAACGGTCCTTTTCCTGAAACCTTGCCTTGACCTGTAATCTGGTTTACTTTCGTTGCAGTGACTTTAATAGCATTTTGTGTGGCTACTGCCTCGAATCCCCAAAGCTCCGGTAAGCTCCATGCGGAAATGTCGTACATTGCTGGGGTATCGTTCGTGATGTCTTCCCCATCCCAGAGCATCGTGTTTGCTAATCCGGCTTTCGCCTGGTCCATCTCAACGAGATAAGTTCCTTTTGGATATAACACTCCATCCGCTTCAAATGCATTCACAGCTTGAACAACTTCAATATCATTATTGATCAAATGATTTACAGCCTTATTCGTAACAGTCGGATCCTTAGGGTCTAGTGGAAGTATGTAGGCTTTTGGAAATAACCCTTCCTTATGAAAAGGATGGTCAAAGTTAATTCCTCTTTTAAAAACTTCAATTTGATCAGTAATCATGGATTGCTTGTTAGCTGTTGCAAATTTCAGTGCTCCCATAATCGAATTATACATCCATCGTACGCCGTCCCAATCATTTGTTGGAGCTTCTAATGTATGACCGTAAGCCCCATGATACATCGCATACATTGGTGTGAAAATTGGTGGGTAATCATCCCAGCCAGCGGAGTCATCGCGCAGCGGAATATAGGTACCTTTCATGTTTTGATACAAGGATCCTGAATAGTTCTCATGATCCTTCATTATTTCCGCTTCCATCGCTTCTGCCTGTTTATAGGCCCATTTTCCGTATAAGTCATACTCGTAATTAGGATTATGCGGTGGCGTACAAGGCTCAATTAACCCCTGCAGATTTGGCTGATAATCCTTCACATAACCATGAGTATCAAGGAACACCATCGGGTTCCATTCTTTAATGAGCTCAACCATCTCTTTCGTTTCTGGCTGCGATTGAGTGATAAAGTCACGATTTATGTCAATTCCTTCGCCATTAAAGCGGGTGGCATCAATACGTCCATCAGGGTTTTGTACGACATTGAAAATAAGAATATTATTCTCTAAAACGTCTTTGGTTGTTTCATCATTTTGGGTAGCAAAACGTTCAATTAATTGAAGGATTGCATCGCTTCCGACAAATTCAGTCCCATGAATAGAACCATTAATCATGATTGGAACTTTAAAGTCAGGATTATTGGCAACCCATTCTTGAGCTTTGCCTGGATTCTTAAACATTTGCTTTCTAAGTGCCTTCACTTTTCCGAACTTCCCTTGTGTTGTTGGGTCGGCAATTGTGACAACATAGAGTGGGTTTCCATCAGCTGATGTTCCACGGACTTCAACTTTCACACGGTTTGAAAGTTTTTCAATCTCTTTTAATTTGGAACCAATTTGTGAAAATTTCACAAAGTCATAGTTTTCGCTATTAAACTTGCTTCCGTCCTGTTCCTCATATGTATTCACATTTGTCCATTGAGGTTTCTCAGCATGTCCAGAACTCCACGGAATTACTGTTAGTAAACTCACAGCCATCAGGCCGGATAATGCTTTTTTCTTTTTCATCCTAAAACCTCCAGTATGTATATAGTGATTTTTTTTGTATATATCCCACCAAGTCGTTCAAGGTTTATTTTATTGGGATTCGCTCTCCTATTGCAGCACTAGTTTCGGAAGGTCAAATTTATGTAGTGTTACTTGCTGGGGGAGCTTATCAAATTTTATAAAGAATATTTTTAACGATGTGGTTTGTTCAACGTTATAAAATTAAACCGCTTTCAACAGGATTTGTTCAACCCTTTAGCGAGTCATTTCGTGTTGTATTCAATTAAAATATGTATTAATTAATTAACACAATACCTAAACCCGCATTGGCTACTGTAGCTGATTAAATTCCTTTCTAGACTAATAAATTTCTCCTTTTCTGCACCCTACTAATATTTTAAATTTCCATACATGTTTAAGAGTATCGCCTCCTTATTAAGAAATAGTAACCCGCAAACTTAGATAACTGTTTTTAATATTATACACTTATTTTTGTGCGAATTAAGAATTTTCAGTTAATAATAATTGAATTTTTTATCCTTTTTTCATACTTCAGAAACATAATATTATTTACAAATAATTTCCATGTGCTAAATTAGTAAAAATCTGTATAACTGTTTTGAAGTTTGTCCCCAACGGTCAAGTTACATGGGAAATCCCTCGAATCCTATGAAATTCATGTGCTTTTTGATTTCCTCTAATCAGTATTATGTAAACTAAAATGAGCTCACTTTTCTGATAACCTTATATTGAGCATAGTAAATAGAGCAAACCACAAATGTTGAACTTCCGTACTTGGGCCTGTAAATTCATATTCAGTATTGCACCCTGCGAAGGAATTCCGAGAGGACTATTATAAAACTCCTATGCCACAGTTTATAAAAAAGCAACCGTCTTATATCCAAACGGTTGCTTTTTTTCATTGCTATAAACGTTTCCAAATTCTCTTTAAATCTATTGGTACGAATACTTTATCCCCATGTATTTCCTTATGTATGATGAGATGTGAAAAGTATGGTTCTAAACTTAACCCTTCTGTTTTATGTCTAGCTGGATTTATTGATAATAGGAGCCCATTCATTGCACTTACACCATTAGATTTAAATCTCCACACACATAACTGACAAAGAACTTGAATATCATTTACAGGCATCGTACTCAATCAAATTTAATTGATTGAAGTAGCAATACAGAAAAGGATGGAGCATTCGCTCCTTCCTTTTCTGTATTATGACACATAAATCGAAGAATAGTCTTGGTCTACGACTATCAGATGAACTTTTCCACCTTATTTAAGGGCAGTTTTTATAACATTGTGATTATCATACTTATACCTTGGCTAAAAGCTCCAAAGGTTTAATGAGCTTTCTTGAAAAGATTGCCTAATTAAAAAGGAGATAGAGCAACATTCTGGTCTAGATCATATTTAAGCAAAAGTTGCAGTACTAAAAAACTTGCTTTATTATTTAGGGTATAGTATATTAATTGACGCATCAACTATTGAGCTATCAATTATTTTATCTAACGTATGAAAAGAGGGTGTTTCTTGACGAATTCATGGTGTAATGAATCTTTTATTTTATATAAAATGAACTGCCTTAACAAACAGATAAGTTCAAAATTTGAAAGTTGTACAGGCATTAGTCAATCAAGACATGATATCTTATATCAGCTTTATCAAGTTGATGAAATTAGTCAAACAGCACTTCAAAAAGAGGTTAACATTGACAGTGCAGCGATTACCCGGCATTTAAAACAACTTGAAGCGACTGGGATGATTTTAAGACGCAAAGATCCGGAGGATAATCGATTTACTCTTGTCTGTCTTTCAGATCATGGTCGCAAACAGATTATTCTCTACCAAGCTGAAAAGGCTCGTTTTGTCACTTTAATGCTTAAAGATTTTAAAGAAGAAGAACGTCAAGAGTTAACAGATATGCTGACACGCATTCAAAAAAATATAAGCCAAGTCTAACACTTGCTTAAATTAAACTACTAAAGTTAAAAAGAGGAGACTATCAGCTATGACTACTACAGCACAATTAACAAATGATTTCAACGAAATTGTCACAGGACGCCGCTCCATAAAAAATTACGACAAATCCGTAAAAATCAGTAGGGAAGAAATGGAGAAAATACTTACCTTAGCGACACTTGCTCCTTCATCAGTTAATATGCAACCATGGCGCTTCCTTGTAATTGATAGTCCTGAGGGAAAAGCAACACTTGCACCTCTTGCTCGCTTTAACCAAAATCAAGTCGAAACATCTTCCGCAGTAATTGCTGTATTTGGTGATATGAACAATTTTGATAACGGCGAAGAAATCTACGGTAAAGCTGTAGATTTAGGGCTTATGCCTTTAGAAGTAAAAGAAAACATATTAGCCTCATTTACTGGATATTTCGAAAAAATCACTAGTGAAGAGATGAAAGAGGTCGTTCTAGTTGATGGTGGTCTTGTATCCATGCAACTGATGCTTGCGGCTCGTGCTTATGGCTATGATACAAATCCAATCGGTGGCTATGAAAAAGACCAGATCGCAGAAGCTTTTGGATTAGAAAAAGATCGGCACGTACCAGTTATGCTAATTTCAATCGGTAAAGCAGCAGATAATGGCCATCAATCAGTTCGTCTTCCAATTGATAAAGTCGCACAATGGAAGTAAAGAAGCCATTCATTAAATTTCAACCGAGATGTTATTTTTACTTTAATTATATATTAAGTTTATTATGCATAAAAAATGAGAGGATGACGTTTAATGATTATCATTCATGCCGTATTCAATATTAACCCAGCAAAACAAGATGCATTTCTAGAGGAGATTCAACCGCTAATCGTAGCTTCAAGAGCGGAAAGTGGAAATGTTTCTTACAATCTTCACAAAGCTACAGAAAAAGACAATGAGTTTACAATGGTTGAAGTTTGGCAAGATCATCTAGCGGTTGCAAGCCATAATTCAAGTGAGCACTTTACCTCGTTTGTTGGTAAAGCTAAAGAATTCCTCTCTTCACCTTTAATTGTTAACGCATTTGAAGGACAACCATTAAAATAATGAGTTAAAATGTATGGGATTTCCTATATCCCATCTTATAAAACAAAGAGTTGCTGCTTCAGTAAAACAAGCTGCAACTCTTGTTTATTTCTATTCCATTTTCTCGAACATCACGCGCTTATTTGGCGTACATAATCTGTGTGACAATTTCCATGGAAAGAGGAATGCAAATAGTTCCATTTATTTATCGAATTTCAGTTTTTCCAAAGCATCCGCCAATGCTGTATTAATCGGTTCTTCTTTATTTTGCTGTTTGACACTTTTTTTGATTTTAATTTTGTTAATTATTTTGATGTTCATGCGACTTCTAAAAGGAGGGCTGAAAGTGTATATGCTTCATTCACCCAGGATGGGTATCATCCACAATGAAGCGAAATATCTAGGGATGGCCGACTAATTTTTTGACGAGTTTCTTCTATTATATAGTGATCTTTTTAAATTCTTTTTCATATTCCTTAACCAACTTGTAAAAAGTCGTCTTTTTAACGCCTAATACCGCCATGGCTTTAACGGCTGTCATCTCTCCTGCTTTCCATAAATCATAGACTTCTTTAAACTCTTCCATTACTTGAGTTTTCGGCCGGCCGAAAGGCACACCGTTTTGCAAAGCCGCATCAATTCCTTCACGCTGCCGTTTTCTAATACGGTCCCGTTCCTCTTCCGCCATCCAAGAAAGGATTTGTAAAACAAGATCTGCGATGAAGGTCCCTAAACTATCCTTAAATTGAGTGGTGTCCAACAAAGGCATATCCATCACCACGATATCTGCTTGTATATTTTTCGTGATGTCATTCCATTCCTGGAGTATCTCTTCTTTGTTTCTACCAAAGCGATCCAGTGAATGAATGTAAAGTACATCCCCTTTCCGGATCATGCGTTTTAATAATTGATAATGAACTCGATCGAAATTTTTTCCACTTTGTTTATCTAAAAAGATATCTCGTTCATTGAGACCTTTTTCTAACATGGCCTGAAGTTGTCGTCCTTCATTTTGATCTTTGCTACTAACTCTTATGTATCCGAATTTACGAACTTCCATCTTTTTACTCCTTTTTCTACTTACTTTCCTATTATTCTACCAAAAGCGTTCGTAAAAGTGATTGTAAAATCACGAACGTTCATAAAGTGTTTTTCAACTTTAACGAACGTGAAAATGAGTTGATTTTATAAAAAAAAGAACCGTTCGTAAAAGTGTAGTTTTACGAACGGGTTACTATTAGTAATAAAAGACCTTATAAGTATAAAATGCTAAAGTGTATTCTTGGTCATCTGATTTACCCTTAAAATGTAGAGTACTTATAAAAAATGAAATGAACAAATAGTAGCCTCGACATACACCATTCATGTAGAATGTTTTGGGGCTACTTGACGTTTACAGATACAGAGATTATAAGTGAAACATAGGTTGGAATTTTGTTCTTTAGGGAATAAGTGGAGAAAGACTACTAGAAGAAATAAAAGGAACTTATTAAAAGAGGACAAAAAATTGGTGGTACAACCTATCCTATTTTAGCATGCCTTTCTTAATCATCATCATGATCATAATCATTGTTCTTTGGAGCTGTTAATCTGAAGAAGACTTCAGGGTTAATACGAGTATTTAGAGTATTGCGATTATTACCTCAAGAGTGAAGTAAGCAACTTCCGGGTCCTGCGATAACTTGATTATATTCAGTCATATAACATCGAGCAACAACACCACCAGGACTAGGATTTGTAATAGGCACTGGAGAAAACTGAGTACTTACCATCATTTCTTCACTTAAACCAGTATAAGAATAGAAAATCTTTGTAAATATTCAAAAATGTTCCATTACCAACACCGCCAACCCCATTAGGATCATTAAAACGGTTATATTGAATATGGGCTCCGTTGCAATTCATCGTTACCGATGGAAAATATGAATGGGATAAATTATTTGTGACCTTTTCATTATTCCATATATTTCCTTCATCTTGACTATATGCTAAAAAGACATCAATATAGGTTCTGGGGCCAACAACTGTACCAGCATTCCACACTACATAAATCGTACCGTCTGATCCTATAGCTTCTTGAGGTATTTCAAACATTCTGATTTGTACCACCATTAGTAGACTTAACCATGCGAATAGTCGATTTGGAGTACCTAGTTGAGTAAATGAATTAGGTAAACGACTCTCGTAAAAGATGTATATATTTCCACGATAATCTACGACTGGGAAGGCTCCAAAAGCAGCATTAGCACCAGATTACAATAGTTGTACTTTGAATAATAGGATTTAACGTCACACCAGTACTAAATTTTGAAAAGCGAATCCTAATACCTGGATTTGGAAGATTAAAATCAGTCCATGCAACATATAAATTCTCATTTAAAGCTTGATTAATCGGAGTATTAGCGTCAGGTCCTACTGTAATCCACTCTTTATCTTGCTCAAAATCAACGTTAGGATTGTTATCACCAAGATTTTGCCCCCGCCCGACGACTTGGGGTAAGTTCATTATTATCGTTCCACCGGCATAAGCGTTCCAGTCGAAATACTGATTACACTTTCGGTACCTGCTATCAATTCACTCCCAATACACTGATACTTTCGATCCTTTACGGCAACAGAGCAAAGATCATAACCCCGAGGGGATTGACTTTACAATTCATTCTTAATCCACCAATGACATGAAATCCTTTTTCGCTTCAAACCTCATGATTTTTTAACTCGTATATGAGCTGTCAACTAGCACAAAAAAGATTTCATTTTTTGAAGGTGGATAGTTCTTGAATAAATCAAGTGCCAAGTCTTTTTTACTTTTGAAAGGGAATGCTATCTATGGCAATGCTATTTTAAATAAGGGAAAAAAATAGTAAATCAATAGTCCTCTGTCACTGCATGTGCAGTAACGAGACAACGAGAACCATATACTTTCCCGACTGAATAAGGGGGATGAAAAACAAGGTTTTCTATTTGGAAATAATGGACGGGAACAAGTGTCACCTTGCTTTTCACCAGAGTTTTTATTTACTCATAATAAAAAGTTCAATCTTTGCCTAACTATGACTATACAAGGGTATTTTCATTTTCATCTAATGGGATTGGTGTTTTTGTCCATTCAGCATACGTACCGGGATCTAACGCCTTCACTTGTTCTAAAAAAGTATCTAAAAAATTTCTTTCTCGCAGGTCTTTAAATAACTCGAGAGGTCTTTTTTGTTCACGTGAAAAAGAGTACACATGGTCGACTAATTTAAAACCATTCTTGGTTACAATAATATGTCGTAGTGGGGCATCAATTTGTTTGAAGCCTGATTTTTCCATTGTTTTCAATATATAGAGTAATCGTCTTGTTATGTCCTCGGAAAGTACAGGTTGTTTTTTAAGAAACGTATTTAAATCTGGTCCTAATAGATATTCCATTAGAATATAATTTGGTCCTGTTTCAAAGACTTTCGGAATAAAAGGCAAGTCTTGACTTGATAAAAGAACCTTTTTTTCCTGATTTGCATGTTCAGTTTTTCCGTAAAGTTTAACGCATGTCTCTTCAGACACTCGATAAACAGCACCTTGATGCCCTTTTCCAATG
>NZ_JBWCCL010000022.1:0-34920 GCF_056279465.1 Peribacillus sp. TE19612
AGGTTTCAGAAGTAATTTGAGAGATTTTATGATTTTGGTTATAATTCATTTTGAGACCTCCAAATAGATGTATTGTCCTTTTTAGCTGGCCAGCTTAGGACACATTCATCTTATCAAGAGGTCTTTTTTCGTTCAAACCTCATTTTCAGTTATTACAGGAATGCTGCCCCGATAGTTTAAGTACATTTCTTCAAAATCTCCAGATTTTTTTATAACGTGCTTTTCAATTATATGGCTCGAATGCGGAAGATTGAAAAATATGAAAGAGCTGCAAAAATGGTTTCTAAGTTATTTTACTAACGTACCCGTTAGCACAAGAACGAATAAGAGAAGTGATAGGATTATATAACAATTTAGTAAATTAGCATTATTATAAAATAATGGCTTTTTTGATGTTATTAATACAAAATATTTGTCTTATAAGCACTCCTGGATTACAAAAAAGTGCTTATGGTACTTCAAAGTGCGTACTTCTCAAGCGTGATTTCTTGATGCAAAATAACAGTGAACAAAGCACATTACAGAAGGAGCTGAAACACTATGAATAATGAATCTCAAACAACACGCAAAGTCGCCTTGGTCGTAGGCGCAAATGGTGTTATCGGACGCAACCTTATTGATCACCTCATTACTCTCCCTGACTGGGACGTAATCGGCGTATCGCGTCGAGGCGGAGAGTCTGTCGGCCGTGTCCGGTATGTGGCTGCGGATCTACTCAATATAGACGACACCCGCGAGAAGCTAAACAGTTTAACTGAGGTAACACACATCTTCTATGCCGCCTATCAGGACCGTCCAACTTGGGCCGAACTTGTTCCTCCCAACCTCGCCATGCTAGTGAATACCGTAGAGGCGATAGAACCAATCGCGCCGGGTTTAAAACATATCAGTTTGATGCAGGGATACAAGGTATACGGAGCACATCTCGGTCCATTCAAGACCCCTGCTCGTGAGACAGACGCTAACCATATGCCACCCGAGTTCAATATTGATCAGCAAGATTTCTTAGAACAAAGGCAAAAAGGAAAGGCTTGGACTTGGTCGGCGCTCCGTCCTTCTGTGGTCTGCGGTTTCTCGCTTGGAAATCCGATGAACCTCGCCATGGTTATTGCGATCTACGCCTCAATTTCGAAGGAGCTTGGACTTCCGCTACGGTTTCCGGGCAAACCAGGTGCCTATGACAGCCTCTTGGAGATGACAGATGCGGGGCTTCTCGCGAAGGCAACAGTATGGGCGGCGACTGAAGAGCGTTGTGCTAATCAGGCATTTAACATCACGAACGGCGATCTGTTCCGTTGGAATGAATTATGGCCGAAGATCGCTCACTACTTCGGCTTGGAGACGGCGCCTCCGCTGCAGATGTCACTGGACGTTGTCATGGCGGACAAGGAGCAACTTTGGAACAAAATGGTCAAGAACCATGGGCTTGCTCAGCATTCCTATCAAGACGTATCCTCCTGGCGATTCGGTGATTTCGTGTTCTCTTGGGATTACGATTTCTTCGCCGACGGAACTAAGGCCCGTCGCTTAGGTTTTCACGAATACGTCGATACCGAAGCGATGTTTATGAATATCTTCGACGACTTCCGCAAACGTAAAGTTATCCCATAAACAAAAAGCCGGCCTAGTATATCAGGTCGGCTTCTTATATGTTATGAACGTCTTCAAGCTGTGGATTGGCTAGAACGGTAGCACTTCCCCCGTACTTTCTCTCTAAATGCGAATCCCCCCACCTACACATCAGATGCAGGATCTCCTTTAGACTCCAGCCGTAGTCTGTTAACTCATATTCGACTTTTGGTGGAACCTGATTGTAAGAAATGCGCAAGATGACGTCTTCCTCTTCAAGCTCCCGAAGTTGCTGCGTTAACATTTTTTGAGTAATTGCGGGTATTAAGCTTTTCAATTCATTGTTACGTTTCTTTCCAAATGTTAGATGAAAGAGAATTACGGGTTTCCACTTTCCTCCAATCACCTCCAAAGTTGCCTCTACCGCAGTGTTGTAAATCTTATTAGGATCCTTCATTACACACCTTACCTCCCTTTCAAGAATATTCCGACACAGGTCACTTGTATACATCATATGAATTGGAGCCATTAAATATCCGTTTTTGAACATTATAACTGCAAGCAAAATATTGCGCTATCCTGCCCCCGTTAATTGAATAACTTATCGTTCGATTCTTACGATTAATCTCTTCTCTTATTCAAGAATATGGCCCAATTGTTGAACAAAGGTCAAACAGCACTCTTTAACTCCCTCAGTTTGATACGAATATCTCTCGAATACTCACTTATTCGCAGGATTTCATAACCGTCTTACGGGTAAATGAAATGAGTTCAAATCAGTTAGGCTTCTTGAAGACATAGTTAAATAAAGGAGTCAGCTACCACTCCATATTTTTCCATATATTATACATCTCCACGCCGCCCCTGGAGGCTTTCCCTCCCATGTCTCAACGGGTCAATTGCCCTCTCAATCCTTCGTCATGCCTATCCAAGGGGTGGAAGGCCAATTATGCTAACCTGATGGGTCACAGTGCCCTTTTGTTCAAGAAACCTGGTACTTCGTACATATTTGAAATCCTACGAATAAGACAACATTCAAAATTAAAGTTAACTATTTTAAAATGATACATTTTATATAACTAATGTTTTCAGTTTCATGATTGATTTCATTTTCCTTCGAATAGTTTTAGTTTTCCAGCGTAAAAGATATTTCCTTGAATTGTTGCTTGAACGCCTTTTCCTACGATATTTTTGAATAACTTGCCATTTTTAGGCTGAATTCCTTTTTCCTTTGCATATCCAACAATCGCTTTGGCTATAGGATGTGTTGAGTGATCTTCTAATGTTATGCAATTGAAAGTAATTCCTCCTCTGATCCGTTAGATACTTTGATTTCTGATACTTTAGGCTCTCCTTCAGTCAAAGCTCCTGTTTTATGAAATGCAATGGCAGTAATGGCACCTGCTTTTTCTAAGAACGTATCACCTTTAATTAAGACTCCATTCTTCGCAAGCGTTCCCAATCGCTGATACGATCGCAACAGGTGTAGAAATCACTAAAGCACAAGGACAAACTACAACTAATAGTTCGAATCCCTTATAAAACCAGTCTCCCCAAGTGCCGAATCCAAGGAGTGGAAGGCAGCACCATAATTGCCAAAGCTTAAATAAATACGGTTCTGGTGCAAACCTCGAATTTTGTCAAAATATAAACAAAAAAAATAAAGTTTAATTACGAACATTATAGTCTTACATTCCATAAAAATTTTGAATATTTTTTTCACTCCGAAAAAAACTGCTCGCATAATAGATAATATTCATTTTGGGTTAGCTGTCCAAATCATTTTACACCAGAACCCTGTATCGCGCTGTGGATTCTGAAGGAAATACAATTTACTTTTATTTAAGTAAATCAAGAGATACCAAAGCAGCCAAGCACTTTTTTCAAAAAAGCCTTGGCTGTTTGTCATTCTACAACACCACGTGTCGTTAGGGTAGATAAAAATCCAGCGTATCCTTTAGCCATGAGCCAGTTAAAAGAGGAAAAGATGATGCCTGAAGGCGTTAAAATCAGACGAATACGGTACCTTAACAATCTAGTGGAACAAGATCACCGCTTTATAAAGAAGTAAGTCCGTTCTATGCTAGGATTAAAAAAGTTTCGAACAGCCAAACAAATCATCTGTGGAGTGGAGGTGATGCATATGCTGAAAAAAGGACAACTTCAACAAGGGGTGAAGTCTGTCCAAAGCGAGATTGAATTCATACATAAATTATTTCGAGCAGCCCCATAATTCATAGATGAAAAGGATATTGAGATTCTATGTTTCTAACAGGTCATATTTGCACCGGAACCATCTGTTGGATGTTTATTGTTTCCAATCAGCAATCCCAATAGATATTTTCTTAACGAAGTATTCATTTTCTAAAATAACCATGTTACTTAAGCTACTGTATGTTAAATCAATAACACTATTTTTAAAAATCATTAAACCAGTAAAAATATCCTGAAAGTAGGGAAACTTACTAGAAGAACAGTGATAAATTGTTTCTACCTTTGTACTTGTACTTTATCAGGTTTTACTTTCCCATCAGTGAGATAATGACATGCAGATGAAATAAACAACTTCCCAATTTGCAGCATAGATTTTTCTTCTACATCAAACATCGGATGATGATGCGGATACTCATGTCCCCCGCCAACATGGAAGAAAGTACCCGGCACTTTTTGTAAATAATAAGCAAAATCTTCACCACCCATTGCCTGTGGAATATGGATTACTTTTTCTTGGCCAAAAAGATTATTCGCGAGTTCCTCCACTCTTTTCGATTCTTCTGGATGGTTCCAAAGGGCGGGATAACCTCTACGATAATTATATTTTGAGGTTGCACCAGCCCCTTCACATGTTGTTTTAGTTATTTCTCCAATCGTTTTTTCTATTAAGTCTCTAACATCTTCATCAAATGTTCGAACTGTTCCAGTAATTTTTCCCGTTCCAGGAATAACATTAAATGTTTGACCACTATTAAATGAACCGATAGTCAATACAGCTGGTTTTATTGGGTTCACACGGCGACTTACAATTTGTTGTAAGTTCAACACTAGCTGGCAGCCTGTTACAAGAGGGTCCACACTTAAATGCGGCATTGCCCCATGTGCGCCTTTTCCATAGATCTCAATTTCAAAAGAATCGTAAGCAGCCATCGAATAACCCTCACGTACACCTACTGATCCTGTTGGAAACGTGGCTGCTACATGAGCTCCATAAATGACATCCACCCCTTCCAGACAACCGTCTTCAATCATGAATTTCGCTCCTCCTGGAAGCTGCTCTTCAGCAAATTGATGGATAAATACAACATTTCCTTCGATTTTGTCCTTCACTTCACTTAATACTTTCGCTACTCCAAGCAAAGCAGCTGTATGAATATCATGTCCGCAAGCGTGCATGACGCCAGGAATTCGAGATTTATATTCTACTTCTTTTTCATCTTGAATTGGAAGAGCATCAAAATCTGCCCTTAATGCTACTGTCTTGCCCGGTTTGCCTCCTTTTAGAAACCCGACTACACCTCTACCACCTACACCTGTTTTTACTTCTATTCCTAAAGTTGATAAAAAGGCAGCAATCTTTTTTGGTGTGTTTTCTTCCTTAAAGGACAGTTCAGGATACATATGTAAATCTCTTCTAAAGTTCACTAGGTCTGGATACAGTTCTTCCAATCTGTCAAATAAATTTTCTAGCATGTTAAAAGCACCCCTTTATATCATAAAATTAATAAGACGGTTTTATTACTACCATTTTGAATGAAAAAATATTATGTTTTAAAAAAAGCTGACTTATGAAATGGGCTGGATGGAAGCCATTTTCCCTTGCTTAAAAATGCTATTCCAGCATATTTTTTCAATTTGCTAGGGTTATATTTCACGTTGCTTTAACCCTTTTCCTTAATAATAGTTATTGGACTGTTGCATTTCTATCTAGGTATTGTTTCGAATGATTATTGGTATTAAGCGTTAGTCCGATAAGTCCTGCAAAAATAGTTGATGCAATCAAGAACCAGAATGCCGCATCATAGGAACCATTGAAAGCACCAATTAAAAATCCAATAGCAAGAGGAGCTACAAATCCTGCAATCTGACCTCCAAAATTAATGGTTCCGATCGCCGTTCCAATTACTTCTGTTGGAAGCAATTTATGAGGGAGAGCAAAAACTGTCGCTAATACAAATGATTTAACGACACTTATCAAGATTGAAAAAGTAATGACAAGGGAAACGGTTGGAGCCTTAAACATAAAATAAAGAAAGACAGCCGTTAAGACGGAACTTGCAACTAAAAAAAATTTTTCACGCCCAGTTATCTTATCTAAAATCCAACCGCCCATAATAGTTGCAAATCCTCCAACAATGGCAGGCAATGCCAATAGCATACCTGATGACATCAAATCAATATTTCGTACCGTAACTAAATAAGTTGGCATCCAGGAAGCAAGTCCCCAGTTAACAATACCGATTCCAAACCAAATGACGATTAACTTCCATACCACTTGCATTTTTAATAAGTCTCTTACTGATATTACTTTATTTTTAGAAATTTGCACTTTTTCCACTTTTGCTTCTTTTAATTCTTTTACTTCAGACCGTGGGCGAATAAACAACCAAAATAGAACAGCAACGACAATCCCAAGTACACCGGTAATAAAAAACATGTTTCTCCAGCCATGTGCAACAATTAGTGGAGTCGCAAGAATCGGTGCCAGCGCCCCGCCAAAATAATTCGAAGACATAATCGATGACGATGCCCTTGCCCTCTGCTCCTTCGGAAACACTTCAGCAACTGTCTTTTGACTGGCAGCAGGATAGCCTCCTTCACCTAGTCCAAAAAGAAACCGGATCACGATTAAAGAAAGCATCGACCACGCAAATCCTGTTAAAATGGTGAATAAAGACCATAAGACGACCGACCAAATGAGCACTTTCCTAGAACCGAACTTATCTGCCAACCAGCCGCCAGGAATTTGCATGAGTGCATATCCTGCGAAAAAAATGCTAAGGACAGTCCCGTAAGCTTCTGGGCCCAACTGAAACTCTTCACCAATTTGTACCATTGCAATGTTAATTGAAACTCGATCAAGATAAGAGACCATCCAACCAAGAAATAAAAGTGCAAGAATTATTATTTTGTTTTGTCCTTTTCCCACTAACCGTTCCATTTTTGACCTCCCATTGCTTTTTAAATAATAGTATCCTCTGGTTACAATCTAAGAAGAATCTATTTTGAAACGGTTGATTTGCGACAAAGTGCTAAATAAAAATTCGCAGCACAACTCACGTATTGAAATTTTATATTATTCAGAATATTATTACAATGTAGGTTTTTAACGTATATATTTGTGATATGTGTAAATTTTTACACAAAAGGAAGGAAGGAATAAATTGAATATATATGAAAAGATACTTGCATTTTTCAATACTAAATATATAGACACTTCTTATCAGATTTGGATACGCAAACCACTAGAGGAGAATTTCAATTTAGCTTATAAACAGGGTAAAGAGGATATTGAAAAATTGCCATTAACTGAAATAGATTATGAGCAATCTACGCTTTTGTATGAAGGGGGAGATACATATCTATCATTTTCCTATTTGGAAGATTATCAGGTGATCGTTTGTGTGTTAGATAAAGAATGTTTTTTCAATGTTAATGAGCTCGACCATTTAAATCTGCTTTTTTACTGTTTTTTTACACATGAGATGTTCCAAGTAAGAGAGAACGAACTTGAAAAACTAATGGAAGGCATGCAATCTATTAGCTCATCTCTTGATCTGGATGAATTGCTGACAAAAATAGTCGGGAATGCTCTTGCAGTTATTACTGCTGTAGATGCAGGATATTTACAACTTTATGATGCTGAAATTGAACGGTTAGTTCCAAGTGCATCGGTTGGTTTTAACCAGCAGATTCAATATTTTAAAACAAAAATCGGTGAGGGGATTACTGGAAAAGTCTTTATGGATGGAAAAGCCAGAGTTCTCAACTCTAATGAAGAAGTTATAAACGAAATGTTTGTTAACAATATGTCAAATGAAAATTTATTCTACATTTCTTCATCCGCAATAAGCTTGGATGTGAGAGCAATCATGTGTGTACCCGTTTCAATTGGAAGTAAGCGAATTGGAATAATGATTGTTCATCAATACGATACAAAAAGAAGATTGACAGAGCGTGACTTGAATTTACTACAAGGATTTGCGGATCAAGCAGCGGTCGCCATTGAAAATGCGCGCCTATACACAAAAGTGAGAATGAGTTTAGAAGAAGTTACTAAATTGAGTAATCAATTAAAGGAGAGAAATCAATTTCTTTTAAAAAGAAATGAGGTTCACGAAACGTTAACAAAGCTTTCACTGCAAAATGAGGGAGTACAAGCTATCATTATGGAATTAAATCGAATGTTAGATACCCAGATTGTTTTTGCTGATTTTTTAGGAAATGAGTTTTATTTCAATAAGCCAGATCAAATTCCTCCGTTAAGCATTGACGAAATATCAATTTTGTTCTTTAAACGTCAGTACCCTGTTTATATTGATGTATATGATCAACAAGCATACAGATATTTTATATACCCCATCATCAATAGAACCGTTTTTTTAGGCTGCTTGATCATTACTCTTCTTAGACCTCTTTCACATCTTGAGCGGATTACCATTGAGCAAGGGAGCTCAACCCTTGCACTAGAATTGGCAAAACAGCATACATTGACTGATGTGTATTACAAAAAGACACATGAATATTTTACCGAGTTATTAGAATACAAAGAGCCAGAACTACTTTTAACAAAAGGGAAAGAACTTGGTTTAAATATGAACTCTATCATGTTTGTAACCTTATTTAAAATTAGATCCTATCAAGATTTGCAAGTTTTAGAAGCTATCATTCATCGATTGGTCTCGATTATTAAACAACAAATGGCTAGAGCCGAAAAGATCGTTTATGGCTTTCATAATAAAGTTACACTTCTAATTTCTTTATCAAGTGCAGATCATATTTCTTCAATTACTAAACTGCTTGATTCAATCATTAAAGAATGGAACAGAAAAGACGGACCGCCATTGAGTGCCGGAATCGGCAATTCTTATTATGGTGTTGAAAATATCCGGAAAAGCTATGATGAAGCTGGTAAAGCTCTTTCGTATTTAACAGAGCAGAACAGGCCTGGTATGATAAGATATGGAGAAATTGGACTTAATCGCTTTTTCTTAAATCAAAAGCCCGAAGAAATAGAAAGGTTTTTGAACGAAATATTTTCACCATTATGGTCTCATAAAGCAAAGAAAAATGAATTAGAAAAAACATTGTTAGTCTATACAAATTCAAATCGTTCTGCAATACAGGCAGCTGAAAAATTACATATTCATATTAATACACTGTACCAACGTCTAAAAAAAATTGAAGAAGCCTTAAATCTAAGTTTCAATAATACTGAAGATATGTTGAAAATTGAGTTAGCCTGTCACTTGAAGAGAACTTTTAATGCATAGATATGAATTTATTTTAAAAGTTACCTTTTAAAGTCTAAGCTTAAAACAACGTTCAAAAGGTCGGTGTATTTCATTATTTACATTAAGGGGTCCTACCGATGGAATTACCCCATGCCCTTAAAATCATACCTCTTGGGGTTCCTGTATCAAGCTAAGTTAAAATTATACCGTTAAAAAGAAAAAACGCTATGCTTATCGTAAGAAGTTTACGAGAAAGAATGGTGTTTTTTTAATGAATCCTGCCATTTCAATTGAACTGAATCTATCTCACAAGAGCTACAGTACTTTTTATGGTTCTGGTGCAAAAACACTCGCTAGAAACACAGAGTATCAATTTCCTTTGAATGGCTAACTTATGAAGCTAATCAAAAAAAAAAATATGGATAAATTTTTTTTGGTTTTGGACAGACTTCAGCCCTTGATCTTGCTTCTTTTTATCATATGCATCGCTTCTATACCACTCAATATGTAAGTAGCTGTACGAAATGATTTTAAACCTAACATCGAACGAACTTATTTGTATGCCTTCAGGCATATGTTTCTCTTCTTTTAACTCTTGAATCGCTACGAGATAGGCTGGGTTTTTGTCCACTATTATGACACGTGGTTTACAAACATGAGAAGTAGCCAAGGCTTTCTTGAAAAAGCGCTTGGCTGCTTGTTTATCTCTTGATTCACTTAGATAAAAATCAATGGTAATCCCTTCTGAATCGACTGCACGATATAAGTACATCCATTGACCCTTTACTTTGATATACGTTTCATCGACCCTCCAGGAATCATTTGTTGGCTTAAGATGAAGCCTTACTCTTTCATCTAAATTAGGTCCATATTGATGAACCCAACGCATAATCGTTGTATGAGCCATGGGTAAGCCACGCTCCTCCATCCTTTGGAAGGTTTTTTTCTCTATATCACAAAACCGTTATTTGGCTAAATCCAAAAGTTTTTTCAGCCGTTTTCATTTCCTTAAATTAAAATTAAAGTCATTCTACCTTAACCTTAATTTTATCAATGGCATTATACCCATAACCTTTTTTATTCCAGAAAGGTAAATTAGGTTGAATTTGACCAAATGAATCTGTTGCTCTGGATTTAATCGTGTACTCACCTTTTTCTGATATATTCCATTCGAATGACCAACTAACCCATCCATAACCAACATTCTTACCAGGTAATATATCGGCGTTACTCCATGTATAGCCATCATCAATACTAATTTCCACCTTGGTAATAACTCCTTTTCCTGTCCATGCAATCCCTTTGATTAAATGCACACCTGTATTAATCTTTTCCATATCCAGCGGTCTTTGGATAGTCGAATTGATATTTATTGCAGTGACCGGAAATGCATTTTGATCATTGTCTTTATTTGGATAATACATATAATCAATGGTTTGAAAAGGTCCAGTGAAAGTAGTATTAATAACACTTATCTGCTTTATCCATTTAACAGATGCCATTGCATACCACTGCGGAACGATTAATCTCAATGGATAACCATGTTTAAAAGGAATTGGCTGGTTATTATACTCATATGCAATGATTGTATCCTGATGCAGTGCCTTCTCGATAGGCAAACTCCTCGTGTAGGTGTAAACCTCATCCAGATCGGTCCTAAGGCCATAATCATATCCCTCCACGACAACTTCTTTTGCCCCTTCTCTTATTCCAGATATTTCAAGTAACGTTCGTAATGGTACACCTTTCCACTTCCCTTGACTAATGGCCCCCTTTTCCCATTGTTCTCCAAATATTTTAGGTTCGAATAGATTACGCTTGTCTCCCGAGCATTCAAGGACAACTTCAACCGTTTTGGATGGATATTGAAGAATATCTTGCATGGACAGCAGTAATGGAGCTGATACTACTCCATTTATAGGAAGCCAATAGTTTGAATAAGAAAGTGTCGGATAAGTAAAGTGGTTCCTTCTAAAAAATAATTGGTGTTCCATACTATCATTATTGATGAATTGAATGGGTGTCTCCTGATTTTCCGGCAGCAAACTACGTGTAGTTAAATAGGGTCTCACTTTTTGAGGCTTTGTCATGATTCCCTCCTAATTAATATGAATCATTATAGATGTATACGTTCGTTACTGCCCATTTCATCCTACACACCATCTGTTTAAATCCAGTTGGACTAATCCTACGGCCGATCCCATTGATCCATATTTGAATGGCTATTTGCTGTGAATTTTCATGCAACAAGTAATGTCAGGAATCATTTAATCTTCAGGCCTTAGGATATTAATCCAATTGCATTTTTTAGAACTTTCGGTGCCTTTTTAATTCCTTCCGTTCCAACAAAACTGCTCGCACTCGCTATTAATATGCTTGAAGAAATGAATTTGACCACATAAAAAATTCCTGATCCAATAATTAGATCTAGGATTAAAAACCTTTTAATTGTTGAACCTTTTATTATATAAATAACGATTTGGTCGTTTTCCTTCATACTCAGAATGGTCACACCCTTATCTTTTTCTAAATGTTATGTCAAAGGGGGGTTGTCATATTCTTCTGCATCTTGTCTTTACTATTTAAGAACTGCTTTCTGTTAGCGTCGGGCATAAAAACATATTTCTTTTGCTGCAATTTGGTGACGACTCCACATTAAAAGGTCGATATGAATGTCTTTCATTCCACCAATCTAAAATCCTTTACGAACTGAATGGGTTCTCCAGATGTGACCCTCTTCTTCTCATTTGTTCGGAATTGTGTTTTATTGACAATTAAGTCCTTTCGTTATATTCCTTAATACAAGAAACGCTCATAAAAGGTCTCTGGGTTACTGATCATTCTATGATTTTTGAAGGAAAAAGCTTTAGCAACCTAATCCAAGTACAAAGTAGAATCCTCACTATGGAAAAAAACAAAATGAACAAAACTACTCTACCCAAGTTAATAAAGAAGAGTTATAGTATTAACTTGATGTATCCCGCGGATAACGGACACATAAAAAGGTGCCCCTTATCCGGACTTTTGGTTTCAATAGATGTAATTGGATAGGGGATTTTAGTGGACCCTCCCCTATAATTAGTGCGGTAATCCACATGGGAGACAACCATGTATATTTGGAATATTAACAAACTTGTCATGGCGTTACAGGCAGGAACAATAACTGGCAAACAAAAGAAAAGATATCGGATAACTTTTTGGGTACTAGTTGCTCTTACCGTGTTTTCACTGCCAGGAGTTTATAACCCTTCATCTATGAATGGATATGATGTTATTGATCTAATTTTATTTTTTATTATCAATGTGATAGCAATCTATCTTTTAGTCGGTATTTATAAAAAGAGAATGAGGAAAGAATTAGATTTCTTCTTGCCCTTTTTTGGCTTACTGATTCCACTATTTTTACGTAACAGCTTATGGACCATACTTTTAACTATCATTGGTTCAATTTACATTGTCTTATTTGCTCCTTATCATTCACTTGAGGAAACTAATATTATCGATGTAAGTATTAATGCTATGGACGAAGTTGTCATGAATATTATGTTTGTCCATTATTTTAAGAAGATATATAACTAGGAAGTACCTATTTTGGTGCTTTTTTCAATTTGACTTCACACTTTCACTTCTTCCTGACAGCTTCATTCATGCCTTATAGGTATCACGTTTCATTCCTATTAATTAAACAAACGAGAATCAAAAATGAAAAAAATTTGCCTCTTATCAGTTTCTTAGTACTAATCTCTTTTTCTCCTAATAAACTTAATAAACTAACTATTTAGGAGGGGTGCAATGTTTAATCAAAAACTGGATAATATTAGGCCGCTTATTTGTAAAATTAATGACGTCACTTACCAAAAGTACCATCTATATAAGAAATCATATGAGCGGGAAGTTTTCGTCATAAAAGGTTATGGTGAAGACCGCGGTATTACCAATAAAAGTATTGCATTATTCGAAGCAGTCAAGGATCATTTTGATCGTTTTAAAATTGCTAAAATTACTAAAGAAATTAATAAAGATAATATTTTGCTCGATAGCGATCTCATCCTTATAGACAAAAAAGGAAATGAGCTACACCTTTCTGGTTGTAGTTGCGGGTATGCTGGCACTGGTTCACAGGGGACAGTTGAAATTTTGAATAAGGCTGGATTCGAAATAAATAGAAGGTTTGTGTTTTGTTCAAAAGGATTCACTCTTTTTCATCCAAATGAAGAAAAAGAACTTTATGGCGAACGTTTATAAATTATCCAGATAACGGTTTATATCTATCATTACCTAATCTACTCAGCAAGATAAAAATGGAAATGTATGAAATAAAAAATAAAAAAGCCTTGGGAACTGATAAATCAGTAATACCAAGGCTTTAAAGCTATTAATACATTGACATTAATTAAAAATCATTATCGAAACTCGGGATATATCTCCGAAAAACAGCATTATCTACCTTTCACTGTTAATTACAAAACCTGTTATTCCTCAAGCATTCCCTTCACTCGCTCTACTTTGTCTTCCATCCTGCGTTCTTTATCACGACGGTCATCGATTCGGACATTCGTACAAACTCTGGCAAGACCTTTTTCAAAAGGTACTTCGTGCATCGCTTGGATCACTTCAAACAATTTAGGCAGGTCGCCTTCAATGATTGTATTCATGGGTGTCAATTGAAAACGAATTTCCCCCTTATCTTCATATTGCTTTAATACTCTTTGAATATCCGCCACATAGCTGCTAACACTTGGAGTTTGTGTACCCACAGGAATAACCGTTACATCAACTATTGCCATTCTTATTCACCAATCCTTTATATGTATTTCAATCAAGAAGCATCCATCCTATAGAAGACGGATGTTTTTTACTATTATAACTCAAACTTCGCACCTGGGAAATTTGATAGGAGCTTTGAAGTTTGCGATTCGTGAAACAAAGCGCTTCTACTGGCAAGTAAATTACTGTAGAATCGGTCAAATAAAAAGGAAGCGTTGATTTCTTACACTTTTCCTGCTGATTATTAGCTTTCTTCTTTTATACATCCAATACGAGTAGAACTGGATGTATTCCAGTTCTACTCATTTTGGTATTCCAGCTAACAAATCCACCTCTATTAATAGAGGTGGTTTTTTTTAGATATGCCTTTTCTTTTCATTTAAATAATCCTTATAGACCAACACAGCAACAACAATAAAACTTAGACTAACAATCCTGAAGATCATCTCTAAACTGATCCATTCTGCTAAAATACCTAATACAAACGCGCTAACTCCAACACCAACGTCAAAACTGGAAAAAAAGGTTGCGTTGGCTGCTCCTCTTTTTTCTTCACATACCTTTTGAACAGTCCATGTTTGTAAACATGGCATAACGGTGCCATAACCTGCCCCAAATAAAATCGCCGCAATGATAAGTTGAGATTCATTTGTCATATATGACAGGATAACAAGTGAAAAGAATCCTAACATAGCTGCCATAATGATAATAGACCAAGGTCCTTTTTTGTCATACCATTTTCCGGTAAACGGACGTAGTAAAGTTGAGACAGTTGCATTGATAAGGAAGAATAGAAAAATATGATCTACTTCCCTTTGCTTCCCAAAAAGAACCAAAAATGTGATGATAGCCCCAAAACCTAGTGTTGTAATAACCGTAAGTAACGCTTGGAACCATACATCTTTTTCAAAAATCATATCCCAAAAGCGAAATGGCTTCTTCTCACGCTTTACAATAGTAGGTGAATAGACAAATTGAAGCGCAATTACTGCCAATAAGCTCAATACTGCTGATGACCATATCAATATATCGAAGGAAAAAGAGTCATAGATAAGGATACCTATACTCGGTGCAACGATAGCCCCGACCGTTGTGGATATAGAAAAATACCCTATTCCTTCTCCTAAGCGTGTCTTAGGAATAAAATCCACTACCATTGTACTGTTAGCTGTGGTTGATACCCCCCAAGCTGCACCATGGAAAAGCCTTAACAATAGAAGAAGCCATATCATATTAAGAAACGGATATAGAATTGTAATGACCATTAAAGCTGCACTTGCACAAATGGCCAGACTTTTCCTCTGGCTATCCATTAAATAGTAACCTACAAAAGGCCTGATTAAAACAGCACCTATCGTAAATAATGATGTTACTAGACCAACTTGAATGGAAGATGCATTCATGCTTAACAAATAGGCAGGCAAAATAGGAAGCATCATTTCAAACCCAATAAAAACTAAAAAGTTGCTTATAAATAAAAAAAGAAATGATTTATTAAAGATTCTTTGATTTTTCATATAATTATTCCTCGCTTCTAAATTATTTTTCTAAGTTAGAAGCGTTTGGAACACCGAAACATTTTTCAATTGCCTAAGGTTTTTAGTCAATTGACTCACCCTCTCTTAACCCCTTAAAAAATTTATCAAACAATCATATCAGAACCTACCTTTATAAACAAGCAGTTCTTTTTTAATAACTTTATAGGAAGGAATTAAGTGTGCGACAAGTTAAGATTATTTAGGTTGTGACCGGAAAAACCCGACACTTTCTAAATGAGTAAAAAGTTATTGGGAGTACTATGTTTTTTTCTACTGTCAAGTAAAGCAATACAGTGAGCCAATCGCTCTACCCCTAGTTTAATTTGACTCTCGTTCACTTGAGAGATGCATAAACGAACGAGATTTTCCTTTTTATATTCTGCTAAAAACATTCTGGAGGCATCATCAACATATATATGCTGCTCGTTTAGCATATGAACCACCTGTTTTGCTTTCACATGCTCGGGCAAACTGATGGAAAGATAGAATCCGGAATTCGGTTTAGAAAAAGAAGTATTAGCCGGCAGCAATAATTCACATGCATCTTGAAGGATTTGCATTTTAGTTCGGTATACCTCTTTTACTTTTTTCAGATGACTATTAAACATACCGCTTTTTAAATAGATTTCTAGCGCACCTTGAGAAAGTGCTGAACTATTAAAATCCGAACTGAATTTATACCGTAAAAAGTTGTTCATCATTAATGCAGGAAGAACGACAGTCCCAATCCTTAACCCTGGGAGAAAAATTTTCGAAAGGCTTTTAATATAAATCACTCTCCCAGAAGGATCAAAAGAAAATAAAGGATCGGATTTTGGATTTGGATCAAGGTCTCCTAAAATATCATCCTCCACTATGTATACATCGTATTTTTCAGCTAACTCAACGATTTTTTTCTTTTCGCCATTCGTGTAACTATGTCCAAGTGGATTGTGAAATCTCGGGATAATATAGAAAAATTTTATATCATTATTTCGAAAAATGTATTCCAGTCGATCAAGATCTATCCCATCCATCGATAATTCAATCCCAAAGGTGGTGGCTTGATGCAGATTGATGGACTCGATGAATCCAAAATAAGTAGGCTGTTCAATTAGAATATTGTTTTTCCCATTTGGAAATGGCATAGAAACTAATAAATGGAGGGCTTGCTGCGAGCCAGAGACAACGACTAATCTTTCTGGTTGGGTGAAAACCTGTAAATTTTGCAAATATTTAACCAACTGTACTCGCAGTGGGTAAAGCCCTTGTTGATCAGAGTATGTAAAAAGCTCTTCTTTATAATGGTCAATTGCTTGATTCATACAATGTTGAAATTCTACATAGGGCATAACATTTTTATCTGGACCGGCAGACAAAAAATCAATCACCCCATTTTCTTCCGCCTCTTTTTGATAATCATTCACAACATAGTAGCCGCTTTTAGGAACAGAATAAATTAAATGCTCTTTTTCAAGTTCGTCGTATGCTTTAATGACCGTATTCTTGCTACATGAAAAATACTCAGATAACTGACGAACAGAAGGAAGTTTACTGCCTGCATTTAGCGAACCACCTGCTAGTCGAAGCTTAATTTCTTCCATTATCTTAATATATTTTGAGTTCATCACTTAATCCTCCTTAAACTGTACCAGGTCAGATGGGTAAAAAATGGGTTTATTTTTATTGTATGTACTCATAGTATGTTAATTATAGCAAAACTGTTTTTTATGATAAATAAACAATGGTACAGATGTGATACAAAATATAAAGATTGGGGTTGGGTAAGATGCAGGGAGTAACCAGGGAGAAATTAGGATTATTGTTGGGATTAGTAGGCGTCATTTGTTTTAGCTTAACGCTCCCCGCTACAAGTATTGCTGTAGAGTATTTTGGGACTACGGTCGTCGGTTTAGGAAGAACGGTTGTTGCTGCTATTTTAGTAGCGGTGGTATTGATCGTTCGAAAGGAAAAACTGCCTTCTCCAAGTCAATTCAAAAGTCTACTTATTGTTGCTGTTGGTGCAGTTTTAGGATTTCCTCTCCTCACTTCTTGGGCAATGGAATCCTTGCCTGTTTCTCATGGAGCTGTGGAAGTAGCACTGTTACCGTTAGCAACAGCTGGATTTGCTATGTTTAGAGCAGGTGAAATCCCTTCAATCAAATTCTGGGTTTCAAGTATAATCGGCTCTTTAGCTGTCATTATGTATGCACTTCATCTCGGATTCGGCCAATTGCAATTAGCTGATTTAGCTTTACTGGCAGCTGTGATCATACTAGGACTTAGTTACGCAGAAGGGGGGAAATTAGCGAAAGAATTAGGCAGCTGGCAAGTGATTGCTTGGGCAATAATGATCGGTGCTCCATTTTTCATTATTCCAGTTGGACTAAACCTTACAACTGAAATGCTCCATGCCCCTATCCAAGCTTGGGTTAGCTTAATTTATCTCGCAGTGGTTAGTCAATTTCTAGCATATGTTGCTTGGTATAGCGGAATGGCTATGGGCGGAATAGCAAGGGTTAGTCAGATTCAATACTTACAACCATTTTTGATGATTCTATTTGCAACAGTATTTCTAGATGAATCCATCACATCTTTCACTCTTATAACAGCAGTGATTGTTGTCTTTTCTGTCATATTAGGCAAAAATGCTCCCGTAACAAAAAAAGTAGCTGTATCAGGGAAAAGCTAACTGCATTTAGAACAACCGAATTCCAATAGATGAAAGAGACCGACAGTCATGAATATGGATTCAAAATAAAAATCAACAAAATAGAAGGGAAAGCTAAGTTAAGTCAAAATCATCCATTGTAAAGACAAAAGTTAATCGTTGATCAACTGAAACGAATTTCGAATACGGATGAGCAACAGATTTCATTATTAATGAAATCAAATCTAAAAAAATAACATGAATGCTACTGCACTAACAGGTGTGTTGATCAAATAAGGATTAACGCTCTTTCTTTTTTCACATTAGGCTTAAATCTCGTATTGTAAAATCCTTATATTAAAAGCTTTCATATTCATTAGGTCTTCCAGATTCCACGACTTAGTTTCACTGGCTTCTTAACCGTTTTCTTTTCTTATCATGGTTCATCGTTCTCAACGTCATAAAAAAGCACCCAAATTATTGGATGCCTCCTCCTTTTATTCATCAATTTTGACTTCTTTCAGTAAATCATTTCTATACGAAATTGCATCTCGTTCAAAAACTTTTTTAAACCTGTTTTCGTACTCTTCACGGGTTATTAGACCTTTTTCTTCCAGCAATTCCACTATAGCTCTAACCCTTACTCTACTCGACACTAATTCGTTTGTCATATTGGACAATAAAATACTGATTTTCTCATCATCATTCATTTTCTCATCCCCTTTGTTTAACTAATTTGACAAAAGGGACCAATTCCCTGCAAAAAAAAGCACCCAAAATAATAGATGCTAATGTTTTTCAATAGGTAAAATAAGGGTGGTGTTAGTTCCTCTTTTACACCCTCATAAACTATGAGCCATACCATCACACCAGATTATGGACAGGTTACCTTCATTTTTTAAAGGACTACTTAATTGCATCCTATGGTAATAATGCACCTTTTACTCTATGTAAACTCCTTCAATCTTTGCTACATTAAATAATGAATGAATGTTAACAGCTAAGAATTTATGCTATTGTATCGGCTTAACCTTATATCTCAAAACTGTTTTTAATTTTGAAGGTTCAACTTTCCTAAAATCTGAAAGATATATTTCTCTATGTTGTAATGACGTTTTTTCCAGATTATTATTTTTTATGAATTCATTCATTACTTTAAAACTTTGAGATTCATCATCATATGGACCAACATGAAGCATTTGGACAGATAAACCATCTTGAAATGTACCGAATCTTACATCATTTAGAAATGGATGTGGTTTCTTTTTTTCTACATGTTCAAATGCTCTGTTCACTATTTCCTTTGTTACAAAATCTGGTTGTCTAATCATGATCGTATATAATAATTCATCTTTATTTAATGCATCTAGTTTCTTACCTTCTTCCGTTAAATCCCAAATTCCTTCTAATGGATATACGGTATATTCAAAATATCCAGCTGGAGTGTATCCTTGCTTCGGCATCATTCTGACCGCATAAGCCAATGAATATAGAACACCTATCTTTTCAGAGAATTCGTGTTCATTTGGATTTCCTTTTCCCTTTATCAAAAAAAATTTCTGTTCTGGAATTGATACAAGTTCAGGTTTTTGTTTTGGAATATATAAATTCTTCTCTTGTTTTCTCCATTCGTATTTCATTAGTTTTTGTTCCCTTCTATATATTTTTTCCATTCATCAAGAAATTAACAAACAGTTTGTCATCTTATTATCAAAGGACAATAGTTCTCTAAACGTTCATCGTCAACCTTTTTATTAGCCGTGTCCGGAAAAGTATTAAGATCACTATTGCTTAATATTTCTTTTTATCACTCATCTATTATACCCCGCTGTTGTTCCAGGATAAGACTTTCCAACTATCCTTAGGAAAAGGGCATCCCGGTTCTCTATTTCCCTTTTTTGTCCGCTTACGCTTAAACACATTCCTTATTGTAAGCCAGACCCTTGCCGTCCACATGTGTCCGTTCCTTGTCTAATGCCTCACGCAAATCGTTTCATTAAATGTAACTGAAACTCTCAACATACCGACAAGGATCCATACTAAAATTCCATCCATAATTTAATCGATCTTTTTGAATAGATTTCACTTATAAAAGCCAGATTATTAAAATATATGAGTGATACAAATGAGGGTCCTACATGAATCAAGCTGGTGTTAATGAAAAATATAAGGTATCGCCATTTTATGTGTTTTTTTTAGTGCATTCCATGCAAACTGGATTAGGCGTATTGAGTTTTCAAAGAGATTTGGCTAAAGCGACGGGAACCGATGGCTGGTTATCCATACTCCTAGCTGGATTGATTGTTCATATATTAATTTGGTTAATCTATAAGATATTTAGGATTGTTCCTGGTGATATAATCTCCACTAATAATCATGCATTCGGTAAATGGATTGGTAATTTCTTCAGTCTTTTATTTATTCTTTACTTTTTTGTCCTTGGAATGACGATCATAATCGGCTATATAAATGTCATTCATGTTTGGATGTTTGAAGAGGTACCTTCATGGGCATTTGCTTTGGTTTTCCTTATTTTGATTTATTATATAAATACAGGAGGATTCCGAACCATTACGGGTATTGCCTTCTTAACTGTAATAGTTTCATACTGGCTTTTATTTGTACCTTTTTATGGTTTTAAATACTCTGATTTCACCGGTTTTCTTCCTATTTTCCATCATAATTTAGTCGAAATAATGAAAGGAACTAAAAGTTTTTCATTATCCATGCTTGGATTTGAAATGATACTTATGTATTATCCGTTCATCAAAAGTGCTGAAACATCGCAAAAGTATGCTCACGGAGGAGTTGTGCTCACTACGTTATTGAGCTTATTACTTTATTTTGTATCGATAATCTTTTATTCACAGAAACAATTGACCCTTACTCTATGGCCAACACTAACATTGACCAGTATTATTGAGTTGCCCTTTATTCAACGGTTCGAATACATAACTGTTTCTTGGTGGACCATCGTTATCATACCCAATATGGTCATTCCTTTGTGGGCTGCCAGCAGGGGGGTCAAGCGCTTATTCAATGTCCAGCAAAAGTATCCCTTATGGGGAATGTCCATAATCATACTACTTGTGAATATATTTTTTTATGATATCGATTCCTTATATATATTAAATAAAATAATCAATCCGTTCAACGTATGCTTCATTGTTATATATTTGCCTCTTCTTTTTGTTTTCATAAGCATTAAAAAATCGCGGAACCGGTTATGAAAAAGTTGGAAATTTCCAGTGATACTGTAGCTGCTGTTCTTATAACGAGCTCACTATCACAAATTCTCCCCATCAGAATTCCTTCACCAAATAAGTTCGGGCTAGGGAAACAAAAGGAAGACCACTTAAAAGTGGTCTTCTTAAGTACATCCTATGGAACTAACGCACCCTATTGTTAAGAACAATATTTACAATCTTGCTAGGCTAAGTACCAAAGGCAACTTTTGCTTCCAATCGGCCGCAAGGGAGCTGACCGTTGGGTGTTTTGGGTTGAGAGAGGGCGTACCTGGCGGGCTCGTTGTCAGTCTTCGATTGCCTGGTAGACCATGGTCCAGAAGTCGTGGATAAGTCTCGCTGAATCCGGGGTGGACATCCCGACCTGGGTGAGCAGGATTCCGGCGAGCTGTTTGTCCGGGTCGGCGTATGTCGTTGTGCCGGCTCCACCGTCCCAGCCGAACTGGCCGATGGAAGCGTAGTCACCACGGTAAGTGCGCACTGCCATCCCGAAGCCCCACCCGCCGTGTTGCCCTTGGCCGAATGACACATGGACGTTGTTGCTGGCCATGGCGTTTCGCGCAGCTTGTTGCTCGGGCGTGAGGCGGTTGGTGGTCATCAGCTGAACAGCGGGCCGGGACAGAATCCGTTCTGTCCCATGCATCCCATGATTCAGCAGCATCTGGAAGTAGGCGTGGTAGTCGTCGACGGTGGATGAAAGTCCGCCTCCGCCGCCCTGGAACGCCGGAGGCTGGCTGTGGCGTCCCCCCTTTGCCTCGTCCCACACGATGAACTCCCCTGTCTGCGGGTCAGGGGCGTAGAGGGGGGGCAGCCGGTCAATCTTGTCGGCGGGCACGTGGAAACCGGTGTCCTTCATGCCCAGGGGTTCGAAGATGCGTTCGCGCAGAAACGTCTCTAACGACTTGCCCGTGACCCTGGCGACGAGCACGCCGAGTAGATCGTTGCTGATGTGATACTTCCAGCGCTCTCCGGGCTGGTGCATCAGCGGGAGTGTGCCCAGGCGGCGCATCCATTCATCCGGCTCGGGCATCGGCTCCGGTAGATCGGGCGTGAGCCCCTGCTCGAAGATCGCTCCCATAATCGGAGTGCCCAGCAACGTTATATCCATGCCGAGCCCGAACGTGGAGGTCAGCAGGTCCCGTACGGTGATCGGCCGCCGTGCCGGCGCGGTATCGTCCAGCGGGCCGTCGACCCGCTTCAGCACCCGCCGGTCGGCGAGTTCGGGCAGCCACTGCTCCACTGGGTCATCCAGCCTCAGCCTGCACTCGTCGAGCAAGACCATCGCCGCCGCCATCGTGACCGGCTTGGACGTCGAGGCAATCCGGAAGATCGTGTCCCGGCGCATCGGCGCACCACCGTCATGGCGCATCGTACCTATCGCTTCGACATGCGTCTCACCGTACCGGCTGACCAGGGCGACTAGTCCAGGGATTTTCCCGGACTCGACATGCCGTGTCAGCACTTCACACAGTCCTGCTTCGGAGGAGGCGTTGTTGCTTATCTTTTTTCATTTGGGTTCCCTCTCTTTACCTTTTTATCAGCCCTATTGTTTTACAAAATCTCTTTTGATAGAGACATAGGTTTATCGGACGTTTATTCTCGGTTTTATCAAATTCAAAGTCACCATTTTTACGTAAGTAATCTTCTTTGACAACCGTTGTCTTGCCCCCTATTTGGAGCCGAGCAGAGCGAAAATACTGCCCTTATCCATTTAAGCTCCTACCTTCACAACCCTTAAATATGTATATTCTGGAACTAAATATAAATTCCTTCTTCAACTAACTACCCCGATAGTTGCAAAGGCTCCCTCAGCATCCAGGGAATTGAAGTAAAACACATCTTAATCTAAGTGTATAACTCTTTCTCCTCTGATAAGGAAGCAAAAAGTTAAATGGTCATACTTCATTACTCTTAATCATATGGAACAAGGAGAACATTTATTAGGGGGTGGTCTTTATGAGAACAAGTTATAGAAGATGGACAGAGTTTCCTTACCCAGGGGAAAGTCTCCCACCTAAAGGTTCTCCAGAGGCTGGAAATTGGCCAATGTTTTTTATTTCAAGGGGAAGAGACAATGATTTCCTGGACCCCTTTCATCAACGAATCATTTGGCGAGTTAAAAATCCACTTGATATTGATTGGGAAACAGAGTTATTCATTGTAGAAGAGACATTAAAGTCATTGACTTCCCAGCAAATACGTATCGCACAATATTGGGGAACAGGTGAATTAACGGCGAAAATTACCACTCTAATTTTCAGTTTAGCTGAAAAGTATATGCTGGGATCACCGAGTGTTGCAAGGGTTCAGAGTTATTTCCACGCGGCTATGAATGATACCTTTGTTATCACGTGGTTTTTAAAATATCATTGGGATGTTGCACGTCCAAATCAATATGGCAGAAATCTGTCTACTGTGTTGTTTACCCCTCGTTTTCCAGCTTACCCTTCTGCACACGCAACAGTGGCAGGCTGTGCAGAGACAGTATTAAGTTATTTCTTCCCTCAAGAGTCTTCAGAATTAATAAAAATAATGGAAGAAAGTGCTCAATCTCGTTTGTACGCTGGCGTACATTTTAATGTGGATAATAAGGAAGGTTTAAGTTTAGGCAGACAAATTGGAGAGCTAGTTGTAAGCTTTTTAAGGGCACAAAATCTAAATACGCTTCAATAATATTTTGGGTTCAGGTTGTGCTAACCTGAACCTATAGTTAAATAAAGAAAGAGCTGCATAAAGTCAGCCCCGACCTTCAGCTAAAGCAGCTGTTAGTGGACCAAGACTATATACTCTTCCATAGCTAACCAACCTTTCATCCACTTTGTTCTTGGAATATTGGTCTTTCTATTAGTAATGTTTATAGGTTTTACCTTGGACAAAAGGTAATGTGTAAATACTGCAATTATCACTCCATTTAAAATTCCCGCAACTACAACTAAGGGGAAAAAGAGTGAATGAAGTAAAATATAAATCGTAAAAGATTTTTATCTTTTTTTGAAGTTAAAAATAAGAAAAACCCTCGTCGTAGAGCGCTTGAAATACTTATATGACTAGTTTTTTTATCAACATCACTATTCATTAAATATTTTAACAATATAATATTACTAGCTATTTTGTAAACACAAAGAGCGTTAACCCTTTTGGCTAACGCTCTAAATCTATTAATAATACCTTACCAACTCATATATGAACCTTTCCGACTATGTGTTAAGCGTAAATATCACTCTCTTCTTTCTCTTCATTCTCTCCATCATATAAATCGTGACCACCAACATAAATAGGACCGTTTGCATGATCAATTCTTATTGGCCATTCATACGGAACAGATATACGTCTAGCTACACCTCTCCAAAAATTACACGAATCGGCTTCAAAGTCTTGAAACTCTTTTAATAGTTCTTTATAAGATACACCGTCAAATTGTATATTCATATCCTGCAACCTCATGAAAGCCATATGTCTAATTTCAAGCTCGGCTGCCTTTTCCATTTCATCATCAGTTGCCTCATCAATAATGGTTCCTGGCGGGGGTAAAATAGCGTAGATATTATCTACTTCTTCTGCCGTTTCTTGTGTGGGAATCAATTTATTTCGGATCCGATTAAGCATAAAGTCAACTCCTAATGTTTTTTTCTAGTATATATTACCTATTAAACTAAGTAAACTAAATAGTCTTAATGTTCAACAAATAAAACTGTTAGTCGTGAATGAGCTTAGTTGAACATGTCTTATCTCGTTCCATACACGTGACCTAAAACCTTCTTCTGCTGCTCATCTGTCTTGTACTCTGCCAAGCTAAGCAAGAGCTCCTAGTCATTCGCTCGTAAACCGTTTCATTTACTTATAGAACTTCTTAGCTTATCAGGCTTGTATTTGTTATTGTGAGACCCTAGACCTTTCCTACTATCTTAATAAAGATAGCTTTTCAGTAAATCCTAACCTATAATTAGTCTGATACTGAACTACATAAGGAGACAACAATGTATATCTGGAATATTAACAAACTCGTCATAGCTTTACAGGAAGGAACAATAACCAACAAACAAAAGAAAAGATACCGTATATTCTTCTGGGTAATATTTACTCTTTCAGTACTTGCATACCCTGTAGTTTATAACCCTTCAACTATGAATGGATATGATGTTATTGATTTTATTTTGACTTCAATGATCGATGTAATTGCAATCTTTCTGTTAATCGTTATTTATAAAAAGAGAAGTAGAAAAGATTTAGATTTTTTCTTACCCTTCTTTAGCTTAACGATTCCATTATTTTTACGTAGCTTCTTATGGTCAATACCTTTATTTATCATCGGTTATACATATATTGAACTTTTCGCTCCTTATCATTCTATGGATGAAACTAATCTAATTGATATAATTATGTTTACGATAATCGGAATTGCTATTAAAAATAATGAATGTTCATTACTTTAAAAAGATATATAACTGAGCACCTGCACCTTATTGGTGCTTTTTTATTTCCGCCTCACAGATCCACCAACTGGTATATTTCTTCATTTTTTCTTTGGCTTGGAATCAGGTTTACTCGGATGGCTGTCTCTAAACTTCTGGATGTCTGATTTAGAAATATGGTCAGCTAACTTCAAGTTGATAACCTTCCTTCTCCACAAGAAAAAGCACCATCTTTTATGATGATGCTTCCCTTTTTTCACCCATATACTTTTTACGCTTTACAATATCCTCTTTAAAAAATAACCGATCCCGAGGCAAATCCTTAATTGGAGTGATAACTTCTCTTTTGACTAAGTTGTTTAGGTTTTGTCTAGAGCATTGTAAAATATCTAAGGCTTCTGTGGTGTTAATAATTTCATTCTGAACAAATTCAGCAAGTTCTTCTCTTGAATTAAATGTATACATTGCGACCTCCTATCTTAAATCTTACGATAAATATCCAGGGACTTATCAATAATCATGAGTGTCAGCAAGATAGTTAGTAAGATTTCCAACGAGCTCTTAATTACCCATCCAATAACTTATATTGGAAAAACAAGAGATAAGCTAAAATCAAAATTCTCTGTTCCCATTGAGCTCCACCAACTCCCTTTGCCTACTCATTAACAAAAAAAGTTCACTTCCCTCTAATCAATAGCATATGATAAAGGTCAGTATTACGGCTGTCTCAAAGACCGCTTATGTGTTTTAAAAATCACACGTTATAAAGAGCATACTTCATCATCTACTACAGTATAAAAAAACAGACTTTTTATACCTAGTCTGTAATAGTTTTAGCAAAATGGGTGATAAAAGCGCAAAACCACAAAACCAATAAAGCGACTACTACACAGGGCAGTTTATGTTGAAGTCACGCGTTTAAGAAATTTGACATGAAGGTGAAGAGCGTAGTAAATATGATCAAGTGCCATTTGCATACTTCAATGGAATTGGGAATTGTGAGGAAGTTATTGAACAAGTTATATTTTGATGTGGGACTTATTACTAATTAAATAACCACAAAAACTAACATTTTAGGATAATATATGATATTTTAACCTTGATATGTTTACATATAAAAAGGAGGGTGAATCTATGAAAAAAATAATTAGTATAGTAACACTTATAGTTTTATACTGGATTGTTTTATTAACGTATAGCGATAACTTAGAATATGATTCAATATTTTATTTAGCAAGTTCCTTATTCATTTTATCTTTAATTTTTATATGTTTCTTAAAAATTAAAGATAAGATAAATATATTTATTTTAATTGCGCTTTTAAATATCTCGGCAATTTATTTAACTGTTAATTTTCTTATAGGCATAATACTTTTTTTAGCTTTCATCGTGATTTTATGTTTTTCTATTTATTCATATATAAGTAAATAGTATCATGATAATAGTAAAAAGTAGTAATATTCTGAATATTTATTCCTATTTTCCTTTTTTTATGGTAGGTTTATATATGTACATGTACATATATTTAAAAGGAAGGAATGAAGGCGATGAATTTTAAAAAAGGAACTGCATTTTTCATGAGTTTTATATTATTACTTGGTACAGTATTAGTCGCCCTACCAAGTAAAAATTCAGCCAATTCTGAAATACCTGTATTAGATGAATCTTTAACAATAATTAAAGAAACCGATGAGAGGTTCGATTATATTTTATCAATCGATGGCAACCAAATCCGGTATATTGAAATAACGGAGGTTATGGATGATGGATCTAAAGTTATCCATACAAAATCTTATAACGAAGAGACAAATAAATTATTACAAGATTTTGAAACAATTATTAAAGATGAAAAAATAACTGATCAAGAAATCTATAAAAATGAAAAAATGCCTGAGCCTAATATTGAGAATACAGGCCCAGTTTTAGTACCCTTTACTTCTACAGCAAGTAACAAATCATTAGTTTCTGTTTTAAACATGAGCTATAAAAAGAACTATTCTACAAACAAAGGTACTGCAACCTATGCGAAATCCGGCACTAAAATAGCTAAACTTAGTTCTAAAACATTTGATACTCATGCAAGAGCGATTGATTCTATAAGAGGTGTAGAAAATGGAACTTTAGCTGGTTGGTTAATCGCTGCTTTCACAGGTGGTGGTTTAACTGCAGGCAAAATAATTTCTTTACAAACCCTTAAGACAGTCATTAAAAACGTTGCAGGTCCTATTGCTGTTGTAGCTAATGCTTGGGCATTGGGACAATGGATGTATTACTATAATACAATTTCCTCCAACTTCTCTAAAATTAAGTAAATTTCTACTGTAAAAAGGCATTATGAAATGTCAGAATTTATTTAAAGAAAAGAATCGTCCAGAAATCTATTTATATCTTTAGATGAAAAGTTAAAATTTGCTTTATCCGCAAACAATTCAGTGAAAGTAGCTTTCCCCGCCTTCCTATCAATTGAAATATCATGCGCTTTCTGGAACTTAGCTAATGTAGTTTCAGTACCTTTTCCAAAGATAGAATCGAGTGATCCAGGGTTATATCCTTCCGTGTAAAGTGCTGCCTGCAGAATCCAAGTGAGATTGCCTTTTGCACCCTTTTGAACAGTGACATGGCCGCTTTTATTTTAGTTTCCCATTTACCATCCACACCTAATTTTTTATTATATTGCTTATTAAGGTCTATTTGTAAGGCTTTGATAAGAGCTGACTTAGTTTTAGGTCCAGGAATGCCATCCACATTATGCCTAGTTGAATATTTGAAATGTGGTCAGCCAGCCAGTTCCCTTTTATAAAAACAAAAAAAGCCTTGGCAACTGAGAAACTCAGTAACACCAAGGCTTTAAAGCTATTAATACATTGACATATATTGTTCGCGTTCCCATGGGTGAACTTGTGTACGGAACATGCTCTTACCTTTAATATAGTGTCAAACTTTCACAAAAACGCCTATTTATAAGCATTCACTAAAATTCATTTATCATAATAACTCATAATTACTCAAGCATTATCGGGCATTTATCGGGTGATTTTCGGGCAGTATTTTAGTGTATTATTCATCTTTATAATAAACAAAATAAAAAAGCACAGCGTGTTTAAGTCGTGTTGGTAGCACTTCTTAAACCGTCCGCCTACTCTGAATAGGCAAACACTTGCTGTACCTTTAGATGTAGTTTAATACATTATGGGTTTCTTCGCAACGGTTTGCTAACCATTGGTGAATCGTTGCTTTTTTGTTTCCTAAAGGAGACGCTATTATTGAAGAAACGTATTGATGTAATCGCAAATGAAGAAGCATATAACAACCTATCCTCCTTCACAGATATAGAAGAATTAAATAAAACGGTACGAGTATACAGAGACACCATTCGTACGGATATTAAGCGTACAGATGTACAATCAAGACTTATTATATTGTTGGAACTTTTGAAGCGTCACAGCTGCAAGCAAATCGGTGTGAGCTACATGTGCAAGAATACAATTGCCAATAAGCTTGACGTATCCTATTAAACAGTTCAACGTTTAATGAAAAAACTTGAAGACCTCGGCATGATCCGCCAGGTAAATATGAAGAGAAAAAAGGATATGATGCAAACAGCCAATGCCATCATTATTCAACTTGTGAAAGATGAAATGACCGGCAAGCCCCCTGTGAAAGAGTCCAGGAAGTGTCCGGCCATTAAAACAACTACTTCTTTCTTAAAACAAAATATTAAAAACAATAAACGTAAAGTCGTTGCCCAATTCTCTCATGAATAAAGGACAGTTTGCTTATTTCAATGGCATTGTGAACAAACCTATGAATGATCTATACTTTGATGCTGAGTTTATGGACAACCTTAATTAACTTCAGAAAAGGTTTTTACCCACCCTGAATATTTTATTCCTTTAGCAAAAGGCTCATTACACAAAGAGTATGTTTCCATAAGAGAATTTTTATTAGTCCTTTAGTTGATCCATCAATTCTTTTCCAATTTTTTCATAAAAGGTTTTTGCTGATGGTACTAAAGGGGCAGGATAGGTAACTTTCCCGGTTCTTTACCAACACCCCTGTTAATATCACCATAAACAGCTTTTTTGATGGAGATAGTTTGTTTAATTGTCTGATTAAATTATTTCTTGTTGATTGATAAAGACATGTAAATCCACGTGAGGTTTTCCCCCCATTTCTATCAAAAGGATAGGGTACTTGAAATATGTCATAGGATGCTAAAAGATCTGCAGGATATGCAGCATATCCTCTAAACGCTATAATGATTTGATTTTTTGACTCGGCAATAAAACCGAATACTAATTCCGTAGGATTCTCTACGTCAGCAAATGCACGAATGGTATATCGAAGTTTAAAGCCTTTTGGTAAGATAAGCTTCCCTTCTAAAAAGAATGGATATGTCTGATAGCTCATTGCTGTCGATTCAATCAAGTGGTAAAAAACAGTATACGAATTGTAAATATTCATGACTCTTTTCCTACTTTCCCGGATAAAGAGTACCCACCTCCTTTTACGGAGGAAGGATTATATTATCAACATGTAAAAACAAAGTATCCAATCTCTTTTCAGTTAAATAATACGCCTCGTAATGATGAGATTGGCTGCTATTTTAAATACCTCAGCAAAATGAATCCTGATTTTTCCAAAGAGTTATGCGATGAAAATCCGGGTTTTTGTCCCGATACAGAAATGTGTGTGCCGTTTCGAGGAACATGCAAGCGTCTGAAGCCTAGAATATAAGAAAGGAGTCCCATATGAATAGCTCAGGCATAGATGTTATTTATAATAGTGAAGATGCGATATTGCTTTCGGCCATGATCTATCAGTCATACCAACTCTTTGAAAAGAAACCACTTGTCTTGCCAAAAGGATATAGCCTCCGATATACCATACGAGCTCTTGCCGGTGTCGAGGAGCCGGAATCGGAAGTATTTGGTTTTATTGCCGAGTCACAAGATAAAATCATTGTAGTTTTTAGAGGAACCCGAACATTTAAGGACAATGAGTCGGACCAAGACTTGTATCAAGTACCATATCCGTTTGTCAGAAATACAGGAAAAACCCATCGCGGATTTACCTGTATTTATCAATCGGTAAGAAACGACTTGATCAAAGCTTTAAACAAGCTTTCTTCCAGATCGATAAGACTATTTGTCGCTGGCCACAGTTTAGGAGGAGCTTTAGCCGTATTAGCTGGTTTTGATTTTGCGGTAAACACCAGGTTTAAAAATCCTTTCGTGTATACGTATGGCAGTCCGCGTGTTGGAGACCCTTACTTTGCTTCCCAATTCAACCAAACGGTAAAGAAAAGTATTCGTATTTTCAATGTTCATGACATTATTCCTACTTTACCGGCTCAAGCGTATCCACCTCCGTTTACAAAGAACGGATTATACTATCGGCATGTACACAAGCAGTATCCTGTCTCTTTCCAGCTGAACAGTTTACCTGTTCGCAATCATGAGATTGTCTGCTATTTTAAAAACCTCAGCCAAAAGAACCCTGATTTTACCAAATCATTATGTACCGAAAACCCGAGCTTTTGTCCCGATACGGGATTATGTGTTCCGTTTATAGGAATATGCGGTGAGAAGACATCCACTAACAATTCAAGCTCACAAGTGTGGAATTTTGTTTCGGCCCCCGACTTGCATCCCATGAAGGTTACTATAAATGTCAATAAACCAGGAACTGTTCCCGGCTTAATATTCGTTGCACCATATACTGTGTTCGGTACACCTTTGATTGGGCAAACAGGTGCACTGATCATGGATCAGGCTGGTAACCCAGTCTGGTTTAGACCGCTCAATAGTAGATTTACACAAAATACGGACTTTAGAGTACAATCCTACAAAGGGAAACCAGTTCTTACCATGTGGCAAGGAACGATATCCGGAACTCAGTCTGCAGATCCTAATCTTCCGGCAGGGGATCCAGAACCTGGTGCTTTTTATCAAATCATTAATCAGAATTATAAAGTGATTAAGAAACTCAAGGCACAAAAAGGGTTCACTGCTGATGTTCACGAATTTACTATCACAAAGCGAAATACTGCTTTGTTTACGGCTGTAAAACAAGTGCCGGCAGATCTAACAGCTTATGGAGGTCCAGCGGACGGATATTTTGATAATTACTCCATTCAAGAAGTCGATCTCACGACAGGTAAGCTTCTTTTCTTTTGGAATGTGCTTGCTCATGTTGATCCGGCCGACTCGATGTTACCCGTGTCATCTGCAACCAGCTCTAATAATATTTGGGATTGTTTCCACGTAAATTCAGTTGAAGAGGGACCAAACAATACACTTCTAATTAGCATGCGTAACATGTGGGCCATTTATTTGGTTAATAAGAAAACAGGAAAGATTCTCTGGCAGCTTGGTGGCAAAAAAAGTGATTTTACTTTTGGTCCAAACGCAACATTTTCTTGGCAACATGATGCACGTTTTAGGCCTGGAACTCGGATAAGTATATTTGATGATGCATGTTGTGCTTCTTCAAGCTCTCCACCTGAGGGTCCAGCTCGTGGTTTAATACTTCAGCTCGATTTCCATAACATGACTGCAAATGTAAATCGAACTTATTATCATGACCCAACTCTATATGTTCCAAGTCAAGGAAATGTTCAAAAACTATCGAATGGAAATCAATTCGTTGGATGGGGACAGGAACCGTATCTTTCTGAATTTAGAAATGCTGGTAATACTGAAAAAGATCCTTCATTGAATTTGTTATTTGATATGCAGTTTCCTAATCAAAACCTTTCTTATAGGGCGTTTAAGAATAAATGGGTAGGCTTACCACTTTCTCCACCCAGTATTACTGTAAATCCATTACGTGAAAATGCAGCAATTGTTTATGCATCATGGAACGGTTCAACTGAAACTGAAGCTTGGCAGGTACTAGCTGGTCCAAAACCTAACAAATTGTCAGAGTTAGTAATGAGCACCTCTCGAACCGGATTTGAGACAGATATTGATGTAAATTCGGTTGGGCCCTATTTTCAGGTAAAAGCATTGAATTCTTCTGGCCAAGTCATTGGTACGTCACAGATTGTTCACGTGGAGCAAGAAAAAGAATAAGCCTCTTCACCATATTTAACGAAGAGAATGATAGTACGAAGTTAGTTAAAAAGGTTAAACCTATTAATTGATTTTATCTTCTTAAAGGAGAAAAGCCCCTCTCTAATGAGATGGGGCCTTTATACAGTTGCAAGTTTTCTTTCGATTTTCTTAGATTGTTTTTCAATGGACTTTCTTTCATTATCCACCATCGAATACTTCTTAATAAAGGAAGAAATTCTTCAGGTGTTCTCTTATCATTTAAATATGCAATCCTAGCATCATCCAATGTTTTGAAATTGTTAGTCATATCATATCCTTGATTTTAATTAATTATTTATTTCACATTGTATTAACCGCTTTCTCGTTATATTAGAAAAAGACAGGTTTCCCCTGTCCTCAACATAGTATATTTCATATTAACTTTTCGATCCATTCATTATTAATAACAATTTCTATTTGTGATTGGTTCACCATGATAATTCTGATTCTACCCGTGGTCTTTTAAAGTGCTAAGGGAACTGTCCTCTGCTTGCAGCATGATAGTTTTCAATCTATTTCTACATATTTTTGCTTTGCTGAAGAAGTTTGGATTCTCCTGTACGTTCCCATTCTTCTACTGTTTCATATGCTATTTCAGGAGAATATCCTTTCCCTACAAGAACTCCCATCAGAATAAATTCTTGAAGAATATGTGTGGCATTTATTCCTCTTTTAACATCCTCTAAACCTTCTTTAACCAAAAATTCCGTGTGCTGTATCCATTCATCTGGAGTCTTGCCAGAAATAACTGTATTTCTATTGCCATGACCGTAACCTTTTTCCGAGGCCACTGCATCTGCTTTTGTTACATGAATAGTACCAAACGGATGGTTGGGAGGAGCATAAATTGAGTAAAGTTTTAACGGGATATTACCTGTATTAGTTACATTATGCCACGTTCCTGCAGGTATCATGATGGCAGAATCATCATAAACATTACTTACAAAGTTTAAGTTATCCTTACTCTTTCCCATTTGAACAAACCCTTGACCTTGTTCGATGCGTAAAAATTGGTCAACGTTAGGGTGAATTTCTAAACCGATATCTTCACCAACTTTAAGACTCATCAATGTAACTTGCAAATGATTTCCTGTCCATAAAGCTGTTCGATAGGTATTGTTTTGTTTCGTAGCCTCATTGATATTAACTACATATGGTTTCGGTCCATAATCTTTTACCTCAATGTTATTTCTTCTATTTAATGATTGTACAAAACCCAAATGGTTAGCATCATTAGTATTCCAATAATCGGGCTGTCTTACATAGTTATACATTGGTACATTAACATAATATGGATTTTGATATTGGTATGGATACATACAAGGAGGATAGTACATTTTTTTAACCCCTTCACAGATTTATTAAATTAAAGTATGCACTAGTGGCAATGACACAGAAGAAAACCCCTTGTCTAACCAGCAGCAGGTGTACCTGCAACTGCACCGTTTTTCCTTTGTCCTAATTCTTGGTCCAACAATAAAAGGGCAGACGGATTATTACCAGCCAAGTTCAGACGATTAACGATTGTTAGACTCTGTGCTTCTTCGTCTATTTGCTCCCTAAGAAAGTCCTGTATAATAACGGATGCTTGTGGGTCAACTTGACTTACATAATTAAAGGCTTGACGATAAGAGTTAGTAACCATTTGTTCATGTGATAATACTCTTTGAAAAGTTTCCAATGGTGTTCCGAAGTCACTCGGTTGGGCAGGGATACTAGCGAGTGTTACAGTCCCGTCTTTATTAACAACATAATCAATCAATGTAAGCATATGAGTTCTTTCTTCTTCTGATTGTAAACGTAACCAGTTTGCCATGCCCGTATAATTCAATCTACCCAAATACGCTGACATTGCAAGATATAGTGTTGACGAAACATGCTCAACTTGAATTAAATTATTAAACAATTTTTGAAGTTCTTCGTTCATTTTTAACACTCCTATATATTTTGATAAAACACACCAATCCTCCAGAATGCCAGTAACACAAGACAAGACATACAATCACTCTTCATTAGTTTTAAGGGAGTACTTAGATTTAAGTTATGTTTCCCATAGGTAAATGACACAATTTTTTTAAAGGGTAGCTTTGCAGTAAATGAGTATGGCTTATGCAACTAATCTCCCTCAATAAACTAAACACAATCTCACGATTGCTTTAGAATTCTTAGGATTTCATAGTCATATCATTAACCGTTATCTATGTAAGCTCGGCAT
>NZ_JBWCCL010000023.1:0-34888 GCF_056279465.1 Peribacillus sp. TE19612
AAATGTTTGACTTGCTCATTTGCTTTTTTGATAGTGTGTGCTCACTTAAAATTTAACGTTGGCGCTTTGTTTTGTTCAGTTTTCAAAGAGCAATAATGGAGCGGGTGAAGAGAATCGAACTCTCATCATCAGCTTGGAAGGCTGAGGTTTTACCACTAAACTACACCCGCATTTAATTTTAAAGTATTTTCAGAAAGAAAGAATGGTCGGGAAGACAGGATTCGAACCTGCGACCCCTTGGTCCCAAACCAAGTGCTCTACCAAGCTGAGCTACTTCCCGTAAAATATGGTGCGCCCGGCGGGAGTCGAACCTACAACCTTCTGATTCGTAGTCAGATGCTCTATCCAATTGAGCTACGGGCGCTAATTTCTATGATGTTATTGGTGCGGCCGAGAGGAGTCGAACCTCCACGGGGTTTCCCCCACTAGGCCCTCAACCTAGCGCGTCTGCCATTCCGCCACGACCGCGAAAGCGACTTTGTAAGTTTAACACCTTTTCAACTTGATGTCAAGAAGAAAAATATCAGTGCGGGTGAAGGGACTTGAACCCCCACGCCTTGCGGCGCCAGATCCTAAGTCTGGTGCGTCTGCCAATTCCGCCACACCCGCGAAAATAAATGGTGAGCCATGAAGGATTCGAACCTTCGACCCTCTGATTAAAAGTCAGATGCTCTACCAACTGAGCTAATGGCTCTAAATAAAAATGGCTGGGCTAGAAGGGATCGAACCTTCGCATGACGGAATCAAAATCCGTTGCCTTACCGCTTGGCTATAGCCCAATAATCAAATACTAATTAACAGCCAGGATAATATTATATCACGATAATATTTATTTGGCAAGTGTTTTTTAAAGAAAAAATGGCGGTCCCGACGGGAATCGAACCCGCGATCTCCTGCGTGACAGGCAGGCATGTTAACCGCTACACCACGGGACCAGTATTTTGATTGTGTATAAGAAAGTGACCCATACGGGATTCGAACCCGTGTTACCGCCGTGAAAGGGCGGTGTCTTAACCGCTTGACCAATGGGCCTTGATATAAAAATGTGTAACTGGCGGAGAAGGAGGGATTTGAACCCTCGCGCCGCTTACGCGACCTACACCCTTAGCAGGGGCGCCTCTTCAGCCTCTTGAGTACTTCCCCAAAAAATGGCTCCGCAGGTAGGACTCGAACCTACGACCGTTCGGTTAACAGCCGAATGCTCTACCACTGAGCTACTGCGGAATAATGAAAATTGGGTTCCTTTTTCACGCTCAAGGACCTTAGTGTTTGTCGTTAAGGACAAGTTGTTATCTTGTCGACTCTTATGATTATAAAGAGGTTGCAACCTAAAGTCAAGAGTTCTTTTGTGTTTTTTTATTTCTTTGTTTTTTGCTCCTTAAACCCTTGGTAAATCAATGTCCCACGACATTTACCACAAACGAAACGGGTAGTGTCGATTCGTTTTTTTCTTATATATACCTGCTGACATTCTTCACATTTATATTGAATTGTATTCATCTTTTTCTTAAATTGGTTAGATGGCAGCGGCTCGCAAAATCTCGGTGCCCCCACTTTTTTGAGTAAATGCTTAAAGTCCGCATCACGATGCTGGTACCCCTTCTTCTCGATGTGCAGATGGTAATGGCACAATTCATGCTTAATGATTCCAATCATTTCTTCCACACCGCGTTCATCAAGATACTTCTTATTTATTTCTATATTGTGTGAACGGAGCAAGTATCGTCCTCCTGTTGTCCGGAGACGCGGATTAAAACTCGCTTGGTGTCTAAAGGCCTTTTTAAAGTCTTTCAACGAAATTTCTTCTACTAGCTTTTGCAATTGACGATTATCCATTTCCCCCTCCCTTTCCTTGGTAACATGACAACCCATTATAACATAGACTAATAATACAATAGGAAACTAAGGGAGGAAAAGCTATGCCTAATTGGTTCCAGAATCAAATCCGCAAAGCCTTTTATGAAAAGGATTATTATCAAGTGAAGATGTTGAATCAATGTTGGTTTTTTTATCAAAAGAAAGAAAGTCTCAGGTTATAGATTCGACATTGTTCCAAGTATAAATACATCATTTCAAAAAAACCCCTTCTAATATAGAAGGAGCTTACCTGAGGCTAGTTTTGATCCTTTGGCTCGAGCATCGTTAAAGATACCCTTTGCTTTTGGGAGTCAACAAGTTCGACCCAGACTGTGACAACATCCCCAACGGCAACTACATCCAATGGGTGCTTTACAAACCGGTTGCTCAGTTTAGAAATATGCACCAGTCCATCCTGTTTAACACCGATGTCCACAAACGCACCAAAATCCACAACATTCCTCACTGTACCTTGTAATTCCATCCCAGTTTGCAGATCCTCCATTTTTAGTACATCCTGCTTAAGCAGCGGTTTTGATAACTCATCCCGAGGATCTCTTCCCGGTTTCATCAAATCATCGATGATATCTTTAATCGTAATTTCCCCAATTTCCAATTCATTGACCAAATCAGCCGGATTTAATTTACCTAACTCTTCATTCAGTGCATCACTGCCTAAATCATCAGATGTGAATCCCATTTTCTTCAATAATTTATTCACGGCACTGTAGTTCTCAGGATGTATCGCGGTTTGATCTAAAGGTTCATCTCCATTAATGATACGTAAGAACCCTATACATTGTTCATATGTTTTGGCACCAAGCCGGGGAATCTTCTTTAATTCCTTCCTGCTTGAAAACTTCCCTTCCACTTCCCTTTTCTTCACAATATTTTGAGCAACCGATTTTGATAAACCAGCTACATATTGTAATAGAGACGATGAAGCGGTATTGACATTAACACCCACCTGGTTAACAGCTGTTTCCACTACAAAGGTGAGGGATTCCGTTAACTTTTTCTGAGACACATCATGTTGATACTGGCCTACTCCCACCGATTGCGGATCAATTTTTACAAGTTCAGCAAGGGGATCTTGAAGCCTTCTGCCTATCGAAACGGCGCTTCTCTGTTCTACTTGAAGGTCCGGAAACTCTTCACGGGCAATATCCGAAGCTGAATACACACTAGCTCCCGCTTCATTAACAATTATATATGAAATGTTCCCTTTCACTTCTTTTAGAATATCTGCAATGAATTGCTCTGATTCACGTGATGCCGTACCATTGCCGATTGCCACGATCTCAACCGAGAACCGCTGAAGTATTTCGATCGTTTTTTCACGGGCAGCATGAAGTTTCGCAGCAGGAGGATGCGGATAGATTACACTGATATCGAGTACCTTTCCGGTTTCATCAATGACAGCAAGTTTACAGCCAGTCCGATATGCCGGATCTAAGGCGAGGACCACTTTTCCTTTAAGCGGAGGCTGCAAGAGCAGGTTCCGGAGGTTTTCAGAAAAAATGTGGATAGCTTGATCCTCCGCTTTTTCCGTCAGCTCTTTTCTGATCTCCCGCTCTACAGAAGGCATGATCAAACGCTTAAGTCCATCCTCAATCGCAGATTTAAGAACAACTTGGGCTTCAGATTTGTTATTTTTAATGATTTTACGTTCCAGATGACCAATGATGACTTCAGTCCTGGGCTGAATGGAAATTCGCAAAACCTCTTCCTTTTCACCTCTATTCAGCGCCAATACCCGATGTGGTACGATTCTTTGAACCGGCTCCTCATATTCATAGTACATTTCAAAGATTTTTTTCTCGTCTTTCTCTTCATTTTTCACAGTTGAAACCACTTTTCCAGCTTTGAAAATTTCAGCCCTTATCCACTTCCTTAATTCCGCATCATCGGAAATATGTTCAGCTATGATATCCTGCGCACCTGCAATAGCCTCTTCAATAGAAGGAACTTCTTTTTCTGCCGATATGAATTCAGCTGCTTTTTCGCTGACTCGAGGATGCATTTGACATTCCAAAAGCCAATTAGCCAGTGGTTCAAGACCCTTTTCTTTAGCAACTGTCGCTTTCGTTCTCCTTTTTTGTTTGAATGGCCTGTATAAATCCTCGACTTCCTGCAGTTTTGTTGCCTTCTCGATTTGTTTTGTTAATTCTTCCGTCAATTTTCCCTGTTCACCAATTGAACGCGTAACTTCCGCTTTCCTCTGGCCAAGGTTTTCTAGATAGTTCCATCTTTCCATAATGGAACGAATCTGCACTTCATCAAGTGAACCAGTCATTTCTTTTCTATACCGTGCGATAAAAGGGACAGTATTCCCCTCTTGCAGCATCTGTATGACGTTTTGGACCTGATGATTTTTCAAAGTCAGCTCATTGGATATTTGTTTTATCAATTCTTTTAATGTATCTTCTATAACGATCATTTTGTATACCTCCAACCTTTTGATCTAATATATATAGTCTAGCAAATGAGCGATGAAGTTGCGAATTCCATACAAAAAAGCTCACTTCCGAATCATGGCGAAAGTAAGCTTCCTAAAATGAAAGTTGTATCATCTGCAGTTAATGGACTGCTTTTTAATATGCATTGGGCGTTCTTATCGATAGGGACCAGCCTTTTTAAAAAAGACTTAGCTCCCTTAAGTTCCAAACCATCGGAATGAAGAATGAATTTTGCATTTGGTTCATATTTGTATCTCTGCGTCCTGTATTTTTGTTTCCTGCCGGATAAATACCCTGTAACAGGTAAAGGGTAAACGAGTTTATCGTCGCTTGGATTATACAGGAAAAAGCGGATGTTACCCACTGAACTGTATACAAATTCATTCTTGTCATAAAAGATTTTCAAAATGGAAACGGCTGCCCCCCGTTTATCGACTAAAACTTGATTGCACACTGCCATTAATGCTTCCACATCCAAATCATGATTACGTTTAACTTCCTCGATGACGGCATGGGATGAATCGTATGCATTTTTCCCGCTGCCTAGCCCATCTGCCAGGACACATACAAAGTATTCTTCCGTATGAAGAAAAAAGTAATCATCGCCACAGTAAACCATCCCGTTTTTAGACGATTGAGAGACAAGGACTTCTATTTTTTCTCCCCTCAGAATATCTTTTATCACTGAATTAACTCCGAGTTTTCAGCATTAATGGCTTCTTGAAGTTTCTTGATCGCGCGGCGTTGGAGCCTTGACACATGCATTTGGGAAATCCCAAGCTTATCGCCAGCTTCTTTCTGGCTTAAATTCTCTAAATAAGTATGTTGAATGATCATCTTTTCACGGTCACTCAGCACATGAAGCACTTTTTCAAGCACAAGACGCTGATTGACCTTTTCAAAACCTTCATCGACATTTCCGAATATATCAAGCAATGTGACAGTGCCGCCATCAGAATCCGCCTCAATAGAATGATCCACGGATAAAGCTTGATAGCTTTTTCCCATTTCCATCGCCTCTAAAACTTCTTCCTCGGTCACGCCTATACTATCGGCTATTTCATCTATTCTTGGTGAACGGTGCAGAGTTGTCGTTAACTCCTCGACAGTCACCCTGATTTTCGGACCTAGTTCCTTAATTCTCCTTGGCACATGGACACTCCATGTTTTGTCACGAAGGAACCTTTTGATTTCCCCGATAATAGTGGGGACGGCAAATGCCTCAAAGCTCTTGCCGAAGGATTCATCATATCGTCGAATGGCACCTAATAGACCAATCATGCCGACTTGGGAGATATCCTCCTGAAATGATTTCCCTTTCGCATACTTACGGGAGATTGTTTCAACCAAACTTTTATAATGGATGACGAGATTACTCTGCGCTTCTTCATCTTGATTCTGCTGGTAAGCTCTGATCCATTCATTTACCTGTTCTCTTTGTGCCTGATTAGGTTGAGACTGTTTTTGCATCCATCTCCACCTGCTCTCCTTCTAAAAACTTAGTCATAAATACAGTAACCCCATCATGCTGATGAATTTTTACATCATCCATCAGAGTTTCAATAAGGTAAAGACCCAAGCCTCCTTCTCTCAAAAGTTCGACTTTTTGTCCATTTTCGTATGGACCTAGCCCTTGACGAACCTCCTCGAAATTACAGCTCTTGCCACTATCGGAAACCATGACCTCCAAACGGTCAGGATAAAGGCCGAAACTTACTTTCACTTCACCTTTTTCAGAATCCTTATATGCATGCTGTACCGCATTTGTACAAGCTTCACTGGTAGCGATTTTCAAATCCTCTATTTCATCATACGCAAATCCCATCCGGCTTCCAATTCCAGAAAGCGTTAAACGAATGACACCGATGAATTCTGGTTTTGCAGGTATTTTCATTTCGATGTAATCATATACTTGACTCATTCTAACCCACCCTCTGTACCACTTTTTATATCAATGATATCTGCAAGACCTGTTATATCAAATAAACGTCGTAACCTTTCCGATAATCCAACTAACGTGAACTCGCCATTATGTGCCCTTACGCTTTTAAAAGCACCGACGAATACCCCAAGTCCCGTACTATCCATATACGAAACTTCAGTTAGATCAATAGTAATCGAAACATTTTCCTGCTCTGAAATTGGAAATAATGATTCTCTTAGTTTCGGCGCAGTATAAGCATCGATTTCACCTTTTAGTTTTACATTAAATTCAGTATTCAATTCATTAACATCTACTGTTATATTCATCCTTGACCCACCTCTTCAAATCCTCTTCATTCCTATATCTATACCCAGCAGAAACAATACTAAACATTTGATTTTAAAATTATTAATGTAAAATCATCCCTCAGTTGGAAATTCTGCATTTTCTCCAATTGTTTATATATATTATTCACCATTTCCTGGGCTTGCAAATGCATATTCTTTCTAATCAAACCAATAAGCGTTTCCCTTTCTATGAACCCATCATTCGTGCGGCACTCCGTTACTCCGTCAGATAATAAAATGATCATGTCTCCACGATTCACCGTTTTTTCATATTGGCGATACCTTGTTTTTTTATCAACGCCAAGCAACAAGCCCTTTGCATCCAAATCGCTAAAAGTACCTGTAGCTGCGTCATAGTAAAATCCAGGTTCATGTCCGGCTGAAGCATAGGAAAATTGCCTGTCATGCGGATCATATAAACCATAGAACATGGTTATGAACATGCTTGGATCAACATTATGCTCCACAACCCGGTTCAAGCTCTCAAGTACACTATTGGGTTCATGACGATGCTCCGGAAGACTGTCCATCGCATATTTGATCATCGACATGCACAGCGCAGCAGGGATCCCTTTTCCTATGACATCGGCTATCCCTACCCCTATACGCTCATTTTCATCCTGGACGAAGTGATAGTAATCCCCGTTCATCTGCCTCGCAGGAACACTGATCGCCCCAATTTCAAGAGCTTTGATATCAGGAATTTCCGTTTCCAAAAGAGTGTGTTGAACGTTTGCCGCTATCTCGATTTCCGTTTTCAGTTCCTGCTGTTGATGTCTGAGGCTTTGATGTTCACGGTATGCAATGCCGTAGCCCATCATGACTTCTAGCAGAAAATCGAAAGAATCCAATACTTTTCCCGGTAATTCCGGGTAAAGTTCCATTAAGTTATTTTTATGCATACTTATGATTTCTTCTGGAGATATATTGTATTTGATATGTAGGCGGCTAATCTTCTGCCCTTGATAGAGTGCCTGCTCATTTTGGTCTTTAAGATAAGTAGAAAGCGCCTCATGATACTTTTTCTCCATGTTCTCCCTAATATCCATAGTCCCCCCCTAACGGAGCCATTTCGTCGCGATAATCTTAGTCCCTTCACCTGGTATCGATTCAATATCAAAGTCATCCATTAAACGTTTGGCTCCAGGAAGGCCTGCCCCCAGCCCCCCTGAGGTGGTATATCCATCTTCCATGACTCTGCGGATATCCTCAATTCCCGGCCCTTGGTCTTCTGCAATGATTTTCAATCCTGACTTCCCATTTATATTCAACTTTTCTATGCTAACACTGCCTTGTCCAGCATATAGGTATATGTTTCGGGCCAATTCGCTAATGGCCGTTGTGATTCTCGCCTGGTCTACAGTACCGAACCCCAACTCTTTAGCGACATTTCTTCCGAGCTGCCTTGCAGCTACGATGTCCCATTCATTTATGATTTTTACGCAGGATTGGAACTCCATTCTTTAATCCCCCAATTCCTGTTGTAATTTCTCCAGGCCTTTCTCTAAGTCTAATGCTGTCAGAACATCATCGAGACTAATTCCTAGTTCAATCAATGTTATTGCAACAGCAGGCTGGATTCCCGTAATTACAACTTTGGCCCCCATAAGCTTAGACATGCTAAAGACATCGCCTAATACCTTTGCGATAAAAGAATCAATAAAATCTATTGAGGTAATATCTATAACAACGCCATTCGCGCTTGTTTCATGAATCTTATGCAGTAAATCCTCTTGAAATTGAAGGGCTGTCACATCATCCAATTCCCACTGTATAGAGACTAACAAGCAGTCATAAAGCTTTAATATCGGAATCCTCATACTTATCCCTCCACCTTTACGATCTTACGGCTCGTTAATTCCAACGCAACTTCTATCCCTTTTTTCAACGTATTTTTTGTAATCACTTCATTTAAATTAATGCCAAGATTAACGATGGTTTGAGCTATTTCAGGGCGGATGCCGCATAGTATACATTTGGCGCCCACTAATCTGACTGCTTCAGCAGCTTGAATGATATGGTGGGCAACCATGGTATCCACGACCGGTACGCCCGTAATATCAATAAGAACGACTTCAGATCTATGCTTAACCACGCCAGTCAACAGGTTTTCCATTATCTGTTTGGCACGTTCCGTATCAATCGTACCAATCAGCGGCATTACCGTAATTCCTTCCAATACAGGAATGAGCGGTGCCGAAAGTTCTTGCAACGCTATTTTTTGCATGGAAACGGTTCTTTCCCAAGTTTGAGTATATATATTGACTATTTCATTATTTATCGGTGTCGCCCATTTATCCAAATGGTTAACGAGATTGACTTGATTATCAGGAGTAACGAGACCCTTTTCTACCATTCCATTAATGACAATTAACGTGAACTTATGAAGTCCTTCATTGACGAAAGTAAGAGGCCATCCCAATTGGACGACTTTCTCGGCAAAATCTGAAAGCTTCAATGTGAATTCCTTGTTTTTACTATCAACGTTCGTGATGATCATATCTATAAATTCACTGCTCGTTTGCGTGAACATTCGATCTGAGACAACTTTAATTAATCTTTCGTCCGTACTTTCCTTCATGATGCCCATCCACTCAGTAAGGATGTAATCTTGATTTTGCTTAATAAAATCGTAAACCAATTGATTCATAATATCCTCCCATTCTAACACAATTGCTATGTTTCCCTGTCCACGTCACAAGGATGTTAACTAACTGTAATGTTATTTCCATTTGGAATTCCTTCGAGTTTCTCCACTGCACTTTTGCTTTTTTTAGGTATTTACAACATAACTACATACCCGAAATTCAGGTAAGAAAAACATAAATTAATGAAAAGTTAGGGAGATACCATAAAAAACAATGACATTCCATCCAATATCTAACTGTATAATGTTTTTATTCGTCAAATTTTTCATATTTCCTCCCTGTTTACTTTTTGGACACATGTTTATGTTATTTCATAAAAAAAACACGATTCCCATAGTACAGGAATCGTGCCATCTAAATAATATCAAGAATGATTTGTATTATAATAACGCCCGGTTTAACGGGAAAAATTTTCTTTAAAACTCAATGAGGCCTAAACTTATTTGCAAAGCTTCATTGACTTTTTGCATCATCGGTTCGTCAAGATGCGTAATTTTATCAGTTAAACGCTGCTTATCGATAGTCCGGATCTGTTCTAATAAAATGACGGAATCCCGTTCGAATCCGTACTTTTTTGCATTAATCTCAACATGTGTAGGCAATTTCGCTTTTTGAATTTGAGCTGTAATGGCTGCCACGATCACAGTCGGACTAAAGCGATTACCAATATCGTTTTGTAAAATTAGTACCGGACGGGTTCCACCCTGCTCTGAACCGACTACCGGGGAAAGGTCTGCGAAGTATACGTCACCACGCTTAACAACAATCAATGGCTCAGCCTCCGCTAACTAATCGTTCAACGCAATGACCAGCCTCGAATTCAGCCTGGAAGGCTTCAGAAGCAATCGTTAAATTAATGGCCGCCATTTCAATATAACCGCGTTTCATCGATTCACGAAACTCTTTCTTTTTACGTTCGCGAAGATACATTTTTGTGGCACGATAAATAAATTCACTGCGATTCACATTTTCCTCACTCGCATACCCGTCTAACTCTGTTAAAAAATTTTGAGGTAATCGAATTAATATCTCTCTTGTTGCGCTGGATTCAGACACAAACATACACCTCCACCATCACTACACACCTTTATTATATATCCTTTTCAATATTACCATTAAATTGCCTATCTGCAAAGAGTATATTCTATTCTCAATCCTATTATCAGCATAATAAAGGAAATCTTATTCACAATCTTAGGATTTTTTTACAATCCGCTCATTCCAAAATGAAGTTGCGTGCATGATTCATCTGATTGTCTTTCATATATATGCGGGGCACTCTTGCTCCTATCATGCATGTCACCTCATAGTTGATCGTTTCCAGTTTTGCCGCTATCTCATCGACAGTAATCGATTCATCCCCATCATTCCCGATTAATGTGACCACTGTTCCTACAGGGTATGGTCCAGGCAGCTTGATCATGCATTGATCCATGCAAATCCTTCCGACTATGGGCACTCTTTTTCCATCCACAAGAACTTCCTGACCTTGCAGCTTACGGATCCAACCGTCAGCATACCCGATTGGCAAAGTTCCAATCCATTCATCACCTTCAGACGTATAAGTCGCTCCATAACTAACGCTTTCACCCTTAGCAAGCTGTTTAACCGCGACCATCTCCGTTCTCAATGATATAGCCTGTTTTAATGGAAATGGCAATATCGGCTTCATTTCCATGGAAGGACTCAAACCATACATGGAAATCCCCATTCTTATTGCATTCCATTCTGAATCGGTGAACCTTAAAGAAGCTGCACTATTGGCTGCATGAACATATTCCGGCTTTCCCGTCAATTCGGAAAGCATCCCTTTAAAGAAAGCAAGCTGCTTTTCATATAAGTCCGTCTTCATTTCATCCGCAGTCGCGAAATGAGTGAATATCCCTTGGAAATTGAAACAAGCTTCCCTCTTAAGCAAACTTTCCACTTTCATGAGTTTACCTTTATCTCGAATGCCGATTCTCCCCATGCCGCTATCCACTTTTACATGGATTTGCAAAACTTGTCCCGGTTTCAACAAATCCTTTGCCTTCTCCAACCATGCTTCATCGAAAACCGTCACGGAAATCCCATGCTCGGCAGCAAGCGCTGCACTTTCAGGCCTAGAAGCCCCAAGGACAAGAATCGGAGCCAATATACCTTTTTTCCGTAAGGCAAGAGCCTCATCCAAAAAAGCTACACTTAAAAAATCCGCCCCCGCATCAAGCGCCGTTTTAGCCACTTCATAGTCCCCGTGGCCATAAGCATTGGCTTTAACGACAGCGAAAAGACTAACGCCCTTTCTCAGACTTTTTTTCATTGAAGAGATATTTTCAAAAATATTATCCAAATTTACTTCTGCCCACGTATCTCGATGAAATATTTTCGTTTCCAAGACCTTTTCCTTCTTTCCTACACTCACCATAAGATTCTTCCCAGTAGCGAAGTTTTCGTTTCATTATAGGACCATTCTATAACCAACCGCTAGAAAGATAAAGTGCTTTTTCACCTTGGTCCTCATTTCCCAGCTGCCAGCCTAAATCAAATAATGGGTTAAAAATGTCAACAAGCCGCTTCCCCGCCTATCCTACCCAGAAGAAACCTTCGTAAGGAGACGGGAAACATCAGCTTGTTATGTAATCCTATTTGACTGGATCTTCCCCAACCGAACGGGCGACTCCTATCATCTCTTCCTGTGTCAAATCCTTTGATGCTAGCATGTAATCGACACCTTCAAAAGTCCATGCAATCGTATTTCCCGTCATAGCACCGACAGTATAACCCAAATCAACAGGTTCTCCATTCACATTCGTCGAAACGGAAGTTTGGACTACCTCAGCTTTTTCCTGAACTAATGTAAAACTTTTTGTACCCTCATAGGTCAAAACGACACGTTCTCCCTTTTCCGTCGTAATTTCTTTTTCTTCCGTTAAATTCATATCACCAATATTTTCAGGGTATTTCACTGCAAACCCCTCATTTTGGACTTCTGCCATAACGGGAGCTTCAAGTTGTGCACTTGTCATGTTTTTCTTCATGTCAAATGAATCTTTATCAAAACTCGTATCGAATTTCACTTTTGAGAATTCAACAAGAACCAAAGCGGTCCTATCAGGGTCCATGACTTTTACACTGACTGGGGATAAATCCTTTTTGTTTATAGTAATCTCTTGATATGGTAACATTTTATTGTTTTGGTAGCGCGTTTTCGTTTCAAAGACATAATGTTTATCCGTTTCTTTATATGTCGCACTTTTATCTTCCGTAATGTCTTTCACCAACGACTCGAACAAATAGGCCTGACTGCTGTTCTCCGGCCACTCGCTTTGAAATTTAAAACTTTTATTCAAAGCAGGCGTCAAAACATATACACCATCATCATTTTTCAATATCATCTGGCTTTGATCTTTCTCTTCATTTTTCAGATTCACGCGGTAAAAAGAAGGGTCCTTATGCCAAATCTCCACATTATACACTTGAGGTTCCGTCCCCATCTTTAATGTCATCTTCGCGTTAGCTTTATATCCTTTCATTTCACCAAGCTTCTCATTCAATTCACTCACTACATCACTCTGCGATTTTTGGCCGCAAGCAGAAAGAGCAAGCAAGAGCATGATCCCTGCAAAAAGCATTACCATCTTCTTCATCTTTTCAACCCCTTTTTGTCATTTGAACGTAAAAGGGAGAGGAAAAGGCAGGATCCGGACATTGGCTCGACTGATGTCTTAAATTCCTCAGTATTTTAGACAGGACCATTTCTCGATCCGGCTAAAAACTTTTCGAGAGCACCTACTCTGCCATGTACCTTTTACCGGGCCTTGTCTCCCTATAGCACTAAATGTATATGAGACAACCTTAAGGTTTATGACCCGATTGGACAAAACTCCACTCACCCTTCAATTACGACTTGAGCAACCGCATAATCCCTGCTATGGCTAATCGAAAGATGGACCCCTTCAGAAAACGGCTTAGAAATCACCGGCTTTCCTTTATCATCCGAGATGATTTCAATATCCAAAAAGGATAAGTGTTTACCGATCCCTGTACCGTTCGCTTTTGAAAAAGCCTCCTTTGCCGCAAAACGCCCAGCAAAATACTCGACCTTCCTTCTTCCATTTAACTTTTCGAAAATCAAGATTTCACTTTCCGTCAATATACGATCCTTTAAACGGGGTTGCCGATTAATCAATGTTTCCATTCTATCCAACTCAGTAATGTCCACGCCTATACCTTTAATCACTTTGACACCTCTTCTATTAATTTAATAAGTTGCATATCATTAGGAGGACTCTTTTACCTGAAAATGATAATATTGTATCTAATTAAAAACGATATATAGGAGGAATTTATGTTTACAAGAACAGAAAGCTTCCGCGAATATGCAAATTCTTATCGAGCTGTAACTGTGCTCATACTCATTATGATGCTTGTATTCGTTCTCGTCCTTTTCCCCGTACTTCCCGGCAATGTACTCTTTTATTATGGCACAGGTGTGAATTTATACATCGCTGATGGACAATGGTGGCGTTTGATCACCCCCATCTTTCTACATAGCACGTTTACACATTTACTGTTTAATGGATTCTCACTTGCCATCTTTGGTCCATTCCTGGAGAAATTACTTGGAGCCTTCAAGTTTTCAATCTTCTTTTTATCGACAGGGATCCTTGCCAATATCGCAACCTTCCTGATTAACCCACTGACATATAACCACGTAGGTGCTAGCGGAGCAATTTTTGGTTTACTCGGATTCTTTCTATATCTTGTACTGTTCAATAAAACCAATTTTACGAACAACGAAAGAAATACAGTATATACATTGACCGGAATTGCCATTATCATGACTTTCATCCAACCGCAGATCAACGTTGTCGGTCATTTGGCTGGAATGGCAACCGGCTTTTTAACAGCTCCATTATTCTTAAGAAAAAAATGGTAGGCCAAACAGCCGACTCTTCCTTTCAATCATTGGGAGTCGACTGCTTTTTTAGGTGAATACCATGATTTAATTATTAGGCACTCCTTTTCTTCCACATCAGCAACCATACCGACCCGGGAGGTAATTCCTGATTTAATCGATGCTGTAATGGTGGCTAATTCTTTTCGATTCTGAAACCAGCTTTTTTTATATGTGATTGATTGAATTCTGCTTCTCTGCATGATCAATGTTTGCTTCGAGATAAAACGGCTGCTCAATAGCAATAAATTCCCTTCTATGCTCCAACCTGCATCTCTATATTGCATGTATGCCCAAAAAATCGCCAACGGTACAAGCAAGAAGGAAAGATAACCCCAAGGTCTGAAAAACCATACCAAGGCACCGATGATCGGGATGAGGTATAAAAACTTTCGAAACACATACCGGGAAAGTGCACGCTTGGGTATTGGTGTCATCTCCGTATCCGTTTCATAAACCGGTAAAATTTCCAGGATTTTCTTCTGTAAATGCTTCTTCCTGATTAAAGGGAACAGCATGATGGAAAGACTTTCTTTATCTTCCATGCTCCCTCCCGCATATTCAATATAAACCGTCGCCAATCCCAATGGCTTTCGAATTAAATTCTCCATGATCCGGATACCTTGAATTTTATGGATAGGGATTGTCAGCCGTCTTTTCTCGAGAAGCCCCCTGGAAATAACGATCTCCTCATCCGTTTTTATCACGGTAAAGGAAGCGTATTTAATTACCATACTTAATGTGGCCAGCACATAAACCGCCAATAAAGCCACAAGGGCAAACAAGGTCAGAATGAAGGTCCCCATTTCAATAAAATCTTCATAATCCTTAAATATTCTCTCAAAAGGTATCATTTCATCGAACTGTGAAATAAAAGCGACTGCCCCGGATAGGAAGACACCTACCGCTCCCGAAGTGGCAGCCATAGCGAATAACTGCGGCAGCGTCTGCTTAAAAACGGAAGATGATTTTGCTGCAAATTCATTATCCGCGACTTCATCTTTATCCGTATCTAATGGGTTATACGCATTTTTTTCCTCACTTATAAAAGCATTGATTCGATCCGCATCACTTTTGCTTATGGCTGATAATACGGCATCCGCCTGAGACCCGCCTGCCGTTTCAATATTCAGCTTCACCAGGCTGAATACCCTCTGGATGATACCCTCTGATATATCTATGCTATGAATCCGATCAAACTTTATATATCGTTTCTTCCTTACGAATACCCCGGACTCAATTCTGAATTCGCCCTCTTCTATCCGATATGTAAAGCGTAACCATTGCAAGAATGCATTCCCTATAATCAAAAGTATAATAATGGCAATGACCAGCGGTTGTATCCATCCGGGAATTCCTTCATTCTTCCCAGGAATGACGACCACTAATAAAAAAGGGATAACTAACTCCTTAATCGATTTAATGATGTTAAGCAATACAGCTATGGGGTGAAGCCTTTTAGGATCAGACATCTTCTTCCTCCACACTTGCCATTCTCGAAATATAATGCCGCAATTCATCTGCCTCTGCAAGGTCCAAGGCAGGGATAACATGAAGAGTCGCTGCAGTGGAAATTTCAACGGAGGCTAAATCGTATTTTCTTAATAATGGCCCTTGCTTCGTTTCAACATGCTGAACCCTTATCATGGGTATGAGTGTTCTTTTAATGACGAAAATACCACTTTGGATATCAATTTCAGTATTTCTTACTTCGTAACGCCACCTCTTCCATTTAACCGACGGAATCAGAGAGATAGCCAGATAGGATTGGATTATCGAAATTAGGACCAACGCGCCAATCACCCAATATGTCCAATCAAAAATGATTGTAAGCACGAGTACGGCGATGCTTATAATCCAGGTTATTGAACTGCTTATAAGACCACTGATTTTCCATACGGTTAAGGCCTTATTCGATATACGATTTTCAGGTTCCATGTGCTTCTCCTCTTCCGGACAGGTAATGCTAATTGAATCATCATCATCCATCCTTGCTTTCATCCATTATACTATATTTAAATACTGGAAATTAACCCCTTTTCAAACAAAGGCTGTGAGCATTCCATCCAAATACCGCGGATACCTTCATGAAGAGTTGGAGATGCACATAAAAAAATGCCGCTCAAATGAGCGGCATTCCCAATTCAATTAAATCTTATTAGTTTTTTCTCTTTTTTGGCTCGTGCTGCGGTTTCCGTAACCATTCGATTTACGGTTCGTGCTTGGGCGTTTCCCTGATCCGCTGCCGTAATCTTTTCTGCCTGAAGAACTGCGGCCATTGCGCTGTCTGTTGCCAGTAGATCCGCTTCCTCCGCGATTGCGACGCATTGGAGATGGAGATTCTTCCGTTAACTTGATAGGCGTTTGATCCGGTTCTTTTGTCATTGATTTAAGCATGGCTGCAACTAAATCCGCTGCGCTATGTTTTTGCAATAACTCTTCCGCTTGACCAAGGTATAAAGTTAAATCTTCATTCTCGATTGTATTAAGGATTTTTTCCGTTACTGCTTTTTGTTGACCTTCCAACGCTTCAGTTAACGTAGGAGTCTTAAGTTTCTCCATACGTTTTTTCGTTGTATGTTCAACTGCATGCAGTTGGCCTCTTTCCCTTGGTGTTACAAACGTAATGGCAATACCGTGTTTACCCGCACGTCCTGTACGTCCAATACGGTGAACGTAGCTTTCCGGATCTTGAGGGATATCAAAGTTGTATACGTGAGTTACGCCGGAAATATCAAGTCCACGTGCAGCCACATCAGTAGCGACAAGTACATCGATGCTTCCTTCTTTGAATTTTTTCAATACAGAAAGGCGTTTTGCCTGGCTAAGGTCACCATGAATGCCTTCAGCCATATAACCGCGGATATTCAATGCAGATGCCAATTCATCTACACGGCGTTTCGTACGTCCGAAGACGATCGCAAGATCCGGTGTTTGAATATCGAAAAGGCGTGCAAGTGTATCGAATTTTTCACTTTCTTTTAACTCCAAGTAATATTGTTCGATACGATCCACTGTCATTTCTTTTGCTTTTACACGTACAAGAACTGGTTCTTGCATGAATCTTTCAGCAATTTTACGGATCGGATCAGGCATTGTAGCTGAGAAAAGCAATGTTTGCCTTTCATCAGGAACCGTTGAAAGGATTAATTCAATATCCTCAATGAATCCCATGTTAAGCATTTCATCCGCTTCATCAAGAACTACAGTGTGAACTCCGCCTAATTTAATATTTTTACGTTTGATATGGTCTAAAAGACGACCAGGCGTACCAACGATAATATGTGGTTTTTTCTTTAAAGCACGGATTTGACGGTCGATGTCTTGTCCACCATAAACTGCAAGTACACGAGCACGTTTTCCGTAACCAAGCTTGAAAAGTTCCTCGGAAACTTGAATGGCAAGCTCACGTGTAGGTGCAATGACGATCCCTTGCACGTTTTCGTTATTGATATCGATGTTTTCCATCAACGGAATACCGAATGCTGCTGTTTTACCTGTTCCTGTTTGCGCTTGACCGATTATATCTTTACCTTCAAGTGCTAGAGGTATCGTTTGGGATTGAATCGGGCTCGCTTCCTCAAATCCCATTTTTTCTATTGATTTCATGGACGTTCTATCTAATCCTAATTCGCTAAACAATGTCAATGTTTTCGTACTCCTTTTTATATCGTAAATTTACACGTGCATTCATGGATCATGCACAGATGTTTTAGTTCAAATCCTCATCATCATGACGGATGTTCTTCTTTATCTCTTAATAAAAAGTTTATCATTATCACCTAAAAGTATGTCTGCCTTTTAGTTCAAATGAACTCAATATGATTTTTTAAAAAGGAAATATACCAGTACGGACATTCACTGGCATTTTTAATTTCGCGCACGTGTAAACTTATCATTAACCTACGCTCATCTTTTTAAAAGTACATGTAACCAAAATTAAATTCAATATGGAAAATTAAAAGTAGCATAAACGGTGTTTGACCGTTTTATTCAGGTGAGGGCTGCTGCACCTATTATTCATCAAACTTAAAAAGGCTGGATGAACAAAACTTGACGAGAGCCAAGATTCTTATACAAAACAGGCCCGGTGCGTTGAGGATTTGCAGAAGTGGAAAAGCGCTAAAAATGCGGCTTGATTCCCTAATAGCTACTAAAGCCGCCAAGAGATGCAGCTTTTATATATGACCAGACGCGCGGCCTATTTAATCTAAAATAATCTCAAGAATGAACTCATGAAACATGTAAGAACATACAATTTTGTTGCCTCAACCTGATTAATTTAAATAATCATCAATGATAAGACATTTAAACTCATACTCATATTACCATTTTCAAACTGTTAATGCAATAAAGGATATCGCCCCATTCAGAGTTACTAAAACTTTGGATCGTTTCAAAAACTGTGAAATTGGATATCACCACCTGATAAATGTACAGCTGATTTATTCAACAGAATTACCTTAGTTACTATAACCTATCATGCGTAAGTGGATTCAGACTGGAAACGACAGTTGGCTTCAGGAATCCAGTTGGGAGGGTTTCAGTAACCTATTCCTGTTTTAAAATAACGGTTCGGGATAAACCATTCCAGACCACTTACTATATCCATGTGAATTTTTCACAAAACGAACATCCATTTATAAATATGATATGAGTTTAAATCAAATAGTTTCAACAAACCTTTTTCAGGAAGGATTAAATCTAATGATAACACCCTTCCACGGTTGCCCCCGTTGGAAGAAAGGGCTTATCATGATTGAATTTCCAGGTATATGGGATCATTCATTTTTCCGAAAATTACATCTTTTTGTCTAAAAATTATAGTAATTAAGTCTAAATGCAGTATGATTGACCTATCAACAAATCAACGGGGGGTTATATGAACATATTCACAATAGATGTTCCTTTATGTAAGGATTTTGGTCGAATCTTAAAGAAAATGAACAAGAAAGTCACTTTTTTGGAGGATCCACTCAATCAAAGTCATCTATTCGAAGATTCATCGGACTTAATGAAATCATTATTTATTTTGCCTTTACACATATCAAAAGATTCTTGGCAGCAAACTTCTTTATTCGCCTTAGCTGAATCTCACGAAATCCCTATCTTATTCATTTACAAACGCGCTTTAGGAATGGATTCCCCTCAGGCCTTACCGGAAAAGACCTTTTATGAAACCATGGCAGTCCCTGCCGATTCAGTAGAAGTCCGGATTAAATTAAAGTCACTCAAAAACATCAGCATGCAATTGTTTTCGGCAAAACTGAAGGGGCAAGAGCTTGAAAAGATACACCAAAAATCGGCAAGGAGCCTGCGAATTGCAAAGGGCATTCAACTTTCAAGTTTACCTTTGTCGATCAATAATGAAGATATAGAGATCAAAGGCCTTTTTCAGCCTTCGAGTGACCTTTCTGGGGATTTATTTTACTGGGCGGAGGTTGATGACAGGATATACGGTTTCATCATGATCGATGTATTTGGAAAAGGCATCCACACAGCCCTTATAAACATGTCCATAAGGGCTTTGATGCCCGACCTTATCAAACGGGTAAAAGACCCCATTTACATAACAGAGGAACTGGGCAAACATATTCAGGACCTATTTCAAGGAGTTAATCGGCAAAACAAAAAACATGCTCGTATTACAGCCTTCATCGCATACGTGAATACAAAGGATCGACTCATCGAATATGTGAACTACGGACTTCCTTCAGCCTTTTTGTATTCCCCATGCACCAACCAAATTCTCAATTTAAACGAAGGGGCCACCCCAAGCGGACTGATCCCCGAATTGCCCATGAAAAAAATAGTCTTTCATTATGAACCAGGAAGCCGATTCATCATCTTTACAGATGGACTGTCTAAAACGCCCACACCTTCCGCCATTGACCGATCTGACAATATCGAGAGGGAATTCATTGAAAATGTCCATCTCGATACAAATGACCTTCTTCAGAAGCTATTGGTCTCAAGGATGAGGCATTCAGTGATTAACGATGACATCTGCATTATAGCCGGGACACTGTTTTAAACACAATAAAAAAGGCCGTTTCAAAAAAGAAACGGCCTTTTCTTTATTTTTTATTTTTGTAGAGCTTGAACGACTTCCTCCAGCTTCATGCCCCTGGAAGCTTTAACAAGTATGATGTCATTTTCCTGTGTGGACGACTTAAGTTCCTCTATAAGCTCCTGCTTATCTTGAAAAGGGCGAACCTGCTCCGATGAAAAAGACTTGCTCGCTCCCTTGGCAATAAACTCGGCTAAAGGACCATATGTGAAAATCTTATCAATCCGCTCATTGGAAATCAATTCACCAATTTTCGTATGAAAGTCTTTTTCCTGCGGCCCTAACTCCAACATATCTCCCAATACAAGGATCTTATTCTCGAATCCAGATAAGCCCTCAACCAACTCCACTGCCGCCTTGACTGAAGTTGGACTGGCATTATATGCATCATTGATGATTTTCTGCCCTTTTGCGCCTTCAACCAATTCCATCCTCATATTAGTTAACTGAATGGTCGATAGGCCTTTACGGATCGTCGAATCATCTACATTGAATTCTTTAGCAACCAAGATGGCAGCCAACGCATTAAGAACATTATGATGACCTAAAACAGGTATCTCATAACCGATTTCCTTATCACCGCTTGCGATTGTAAACGTGGTACTGTCTGCCCCTTGGCTAATGGCCTGTGGATATAAATCATTTTGTTCCGTACGTCCAAAAGATATTACGTTTAAATCAGGAAAATCCTTTTTGATCCGATCGCGAAGCAATGGTTCATCACCATGATATATCAACGTTCCATCTTTCGCCAAACCTTCGACAATTTCCAACTTCGCATTCGCGATTTCCTCGCGTGATCCTAAATCCAATAAGTGTGATTCACCGATATTGGTAATGATCGCTACATCAGGCTTTGCCATTTTGGATAAGAACTCGATTTCACCGCGGCTGCTCATTCCCATTTCCAAAACAGCCGCTTCCGTATCCTCTGCCATAGAAAGCACCGTTAACGGCAAACCTAAATGATTATTGAAGTTTCCATTTGTTTTATGAACCTTATAGGCAGTGGCCAGCAGCGCAGCGGTCATATCTTTCGTAGTGGTCTTACCGTTGCTCCCTGTTATCCCAATGACTTTTATATTCAACTCCTGGCGGTAAGAACGCGCCAATTGCTGAAGTGCTTTCTCAGTGTTTTCGACAATGATTATCGGTAAATCATCAGGAGGATTCGGAACATCCCTTTGCCAAAAGGAAGCTGCAGCCCCTTGCGCTAAAGCCTGCTTGACATACTGATGGCCGTCAACCTGCTCACCCTTAAGCGGAATGAACAAACATCCTTCCTTAACCGTTCTTGAATCGATGGTAACCCCATTAATTCCTTTGGACTGGAATGGACTGATATCATTCAATCCCTCTGCCATTTCATGTACTTGTTTTAACGTTCTCTTTATCATTTTGTTCCTCCTACATTCATCGAACCGTTAATCGCTCTCCGTTAACCAAACGAAGCAGAAACCAGTTTAAATCGCACCGGTTCCTGCTGATTGGAATCCATCAAATCAAGGCTTGATGGATTGTGGAGTTTACTGATACTTTACCTGCATGATCAAACTGTATATTTGATTTGTTGTTTTTCCTGATGACGTTCCAAGGCAAGTTTCACGAGTGTTTCAATTAACGCTGGATAGTCGACACCTGTGTGCTTCCACAATAACGGAAACATGCTGAAAGGAGTAAACCCAGGCATTGTATTCACTTCGTTAATATAGATTTGCCCCTCATGCGTCAAGAAGAAATCTGCGCGAACCAATCCAGAGCAATCCAATGACTTAAAGGCAGTAATGGCCATTTCGGATAAAGCTGCATACTCGCTTTCCGTTATCTCCGCCGGAATGACCATCGCTGAATTACCGTCTACATATTTTGCTGAATAATCATAGAAGGCAAAATCTTTCTTAGGGATGATTTCGCCTGCCACTGAACAAGACGGTTCATCATTACCAAGAATACCAAACTCGAGTTCACGAGCAATGACCCCTTCTTCAATGATGACCTTCCGATCGAATTGAAAAGCTTCCGCTACCGCTTTTTCCAGTTCATCAGCATCATTACATTTGCTGATACCGACACTTGAGCCTAAATTGGCAGGTTTGACAAAACAAGGGTACCCCAATTCATCCGCTACCTTTTTGATGGCACTTTCAGTATTCTTCTCCCATTCAGAACGAATGAACCAAGTGTATTTCACTTGAGGAAGTCCCGCCTGGGCAAAAATGTTTTTCATGATGACCTTATCCATTCCTGCTGAAGAAGCTAAAACGCCATTCCCTACATAAGGAAGGTTCAACAGTTCCAGCATCCCTTGTACGGTTCCATCTTCTCCATTCGGTCCGTGAAGCAATGGGAAAATTACGTCATACCCTGTTGATTCACTATTTTCATCAGTTGAATGTGCTTGCAAGGCAAGAGGCGAGCTCGATTTTTCCGGTGAAAATGTCAATGCCTCCACGTTCTCGGCAGGACCTGTTAACTTTGGTCCATTAATCCATGAACCATCTTTTGTTATGTAAATCGGATATATATCAAACTTTGCTAAATCGAGAGCTTTAATGACCGCTAAAGCCGTCTGCATAGAAACCTCATGCTCCGCAGATTTTCCACCATAAAGCAAACCAAGTTTAGTTTTCATGAGTTATTACCCTCCAATATTCTTTTAACCATGTTCATTGTATCACTTTACACTAAAACGGATAAAGCGAAACTTCCATCATTGAGGCTTTTCCAATGATTACTATTTTGCAGAACACAGGATAAAACCGCCACATCCTGTGAACACCTCTACGTTTCCCTCTCTTATCTTTTATGCATGAGACGGTAAGTCTTACACCTAAAAAGTTCAAGGACTTCAAATAAAATTAGGAGGATGGTGTATTTTTAATAACACTTTCCCAAATCTTCTCTTTTCGATTGAAGATAATAAATGCATCGGGCTCCTTACTATCTCTATCCGAAAAGGAATCATGCATCTCATCCATGTTTAAATAATCCCCTACGACCCATGCCGGTATCTCAATTTTCGTTCTAGTATACTTAACATCCCGAAAGGAAAAAACGAGCCCCTCTGCCAGAATATGAGCCAAAGAAGCAATGATTTCTGCAGGAATCGCCGTCAGCTCTTTTTTCTTTCTGATTCCAAGCCACGTCCTCTCTACTTTTAATGGCTCCAGCTTTAGCGGAATCAGACTTCCTAACATCATATAATATGTCGAAAGAGAACGAAAATAAATTTTATTGAACCAGCCATCATCCTGGGCAAGGTACACAAATTGGTTATTCAATTTACGGAAAAACGGGGGATCCAGATGGGTTTTAGCATGTCCTAAATATAAAAGTTCCGCTATTTCCCTTCCATCCAATTCATCCAGCCCTTCCGCTTCTTCAAAATCGATCCAACAGAAATCTCCATATGCCCGGACATTTTCTTTAACGAGCTTCGCAATAGCTTCAGATGAAGCGCTCTCAAGCAGGACATTCAAATTGTATTCCCCACCATCGAATTGATGTTTCAATAATAAGATCGAATCCAAGGTATACGGAAGCGAATTGACGAATTCACGAAAATTGAGTCCATTAAAAAGGACAAACCGTTCGGAAGCCTGCATATACATGTATAAGATATCATTGCTATCATTCTTCATAACCTGACCCCCTCCGAGCTCTCAATCAATAATGTTATTTTATCAAACTTTTGGAGTTTCACGTAAGTTATATAACCCCAATATTAATCATCATCTGCATCGTTTAAATTACATGAATCAAAATCCATTTTAACCAATAGGAAAAAATATAGAATTCGAAGAATGGATCATGAATGGTTTTATCATTCATTCACTCATTTCATGTGGCCGCTCCCCTTTATGCTGATGATCCCCAGCGCAAAATACCCGACATTAGTCAAATCAACCGTATTTTAAAGCCTGAAGGTAGTTTCATTTCACAACACATGACCTTCTGGGAGGAAGAGGAAATGATTTGGTTTTGGGGTAAACAAGATGAAAGGCTTTATGCATTTGGGGGTATTTTGACATCCGGGAAGACGCGTCAAGAAGTAGTTCCCTCCATAACACCTGAAGGAAGCAGAGTTTTACAGTCATCGAGAAAAATTAAGGAAGCGCTTTTTCATTCAATAAAAAAATCCAGAGTGACATTTCACTCTGGATTTTTTGTATCAAGAAACTTGTTGTTCTAGTTCTTTTTTGGAGGGAGGGTTGAATTGACCTTCCCATTTAGAGATAACGATTGCCGCAAGTGAATTACCAATAACGTTTACCACTGTACGTCCCATATCAAGAATACGGTCGATACCGGCAATAAATGCTAGACCTTCAATAGGAATACCGACAGTTCCCAATGTCGCTAAAAGAACTACGAAAGATACACCTGGTACACCCGCAATCCCTTTGGATGTGATCATTAACACTAGCATTAGCGTGATTTGCTCATACATGCTTAAATCGATTCCATACATTTGAGCGATGAAGATAGCTGCTAACGCTTGGTATAATGTAGAACCATCAAGGTTAAAGGAGTATCCAGTCGGAATAACAAATGTAGCAATATGTTTCGGACATCCCGCTTTCTCCATTTTTTCCATGATTTTCGGAAGAACCGCTTCTGAACTTGCAGTAGAGAAAGCAAGAATCAATTCTTCTTTTAGAAGTTTAATCAAACTAAAGATATTGAATCCTACAAATTTTGCAATAAGACCCAGAATGACAATTACAAAGAAGATCATTGTTCCGTAAACAGAAAGCGCTAACTTTCCTAACGGAATTAAAGATTCCAAACCGAACTTGGAGATAGTCACACCGATTAGTGCAAATACACCGATAGGAGCGAATTTCATGACCATGTTAGTTAGGTAGAACATTCCTTCAGCTACACCTTGGAAGAAACGGAATACTGGTTTACCCTTTTCACCGATGGCCGCAATACTTAGTCCAAACAACACGGAGAAGAAAATGATCGCTAGCATATCGCCTTCTACCATGGCTTTAACTGGATTGGATGGCACGATGTGTACAAGTGTATCTACGAACGATTCATGCTGCTTAGTTTCTGCTGTATCAACATATGTGGAGATATCAGTTTGTTCCAGGTTATTCATATTCACACCAGCACCAGGCTGGATGATATTCGCTGAAATTAAACCAACAGCAATCGCTATCATAGTTACGACAACAAAGTATGATAATGATTTAGCACCTAGTTTTCCTACCGCTTTCAAGTCACCTACACCGGCAACTGCAACGATAAGGCTGGATACGATGATCGGCACTACGATCATTTTAATCATTCGTAGGAAAATGTCTCCGAATGGCTGTAAAAAGCTTTGGGCCGACTCATTACCATAAAAAATGGCACCAACGATAATCCCTAGAATTAAACCAATGAAAATTTGGCTAGCTAAACTTAATTTGAATTTCTTCATTTACTTTCCTCACCTTCCATAAAGTCTTTGATGCAAAAACATTTTTGTCTCGGTAAGGGAAACAAGATACTAATAAAAAGAAAGTAATTTTTCTTTTTTTGAAAAACTCTGTCTTTACGCCGAAAAAAAAGACACTTCATGTGTCGATTTCTTATTGGCGTGAATATTCACACATGTTCCCTTAAAGACGCTGACGAGGTTAGCTGTCGGGTTAGGAATTGGAAACACAAATGCCCTTTCATTTCTGAATTCACCCCTAGCGGATAAACTCCACAAAAATGGGTCCCCCGTTCTTGGAATAAGATTAAGCGAGTTAACTTATAATAAAATATTATACTAAAAATGATAATCTGTAAATATTTATTCGCATCAGTTCTAGAAAAAATCTTTTAATATGTCTGAATATTCTGCATTAAAGGCTGTTGTATCTATAATTTCGCTTCCCGATTTTTAATCAATTAAGTTATATCGATATAATTAATTCCTAATTTAACATCACCTCTCTTGTGAAAAAAGCGGTTATTTTTCCAGAATGCCAAGTAACAGATATCTTACTTTTTCCCTAGAGGTGAATTTTTTATAAGTTCCAGCTTTCACTTTTTCAAATTGAATCGGGGTAATAAAATAAGAATGGTTCTTCACTGCCGCATTCGGCTTCAGCAAGATGACGTCACCTACAGACGGTCCCTTTATGATTTCTTGCTTCCCTTCAGCCTTAAGACCTTTTGTAATGTAATGTTTATCCACATGGCCTTTATTAGTCAACTTGTAAATATAAGGCTGCTTTTGGTATTGTACGGCCTCTATCGGAATGGAGGGTACACCGGCTTTCTCATTGGTTATTACAGTAAGATTCACTTTCGATCCCACCAACAAAGGTTCCGTTTCTTCGCCTTCCGGTTCGATTAAAGCCTGAAATGGAAATCTGTTATTTTTTTTTAATGATGGCTCTTCAGCGGGATAGGAATGGATACGGCCTATCTTCCCTTTCAATGCCTTTTTTGAATCAGAGGAACTTGCTTTTATAGTCATACCCACTTCAGCCTTTTTCATTTCCTCTTCTGAGAAATTCCCTTCAATTGCCATATTTGTCGAAACAATGGATATAATGGGATTATTCAGGTTTTTATTGATATTTTTAACGACACCATCAGCCTCGCTCGTCGTTACAATTGCACTGGACTGCTCCTCAATCGAACTTAATTTAGCATCAAGCATTTTCACTTTTTCATCCAACCTGTTTTTTTCTAGTTCCTGCTTGTACATTTCTTGCTCAATGTTACTTTTAATAAGATCTGAAGAGCTTGTCGTTATATCAATATTCAAGTTCTTTTCCACCGATTCATCAATTGCCGCTTCAGGTTCACTGGTCATGGTCCCCTGATAAGACCTCAACTTCCCTATGTATTCCTCAATCCCTGCAATTTCCCCCTCGGCGGCCGTTTTCTCCGCTTCCAAATTCGCTTTAAGCGCATCAAGTTCGGTCGTCGTATACTCAAACAACGAGGAGCCAGCCGTAATCGCATCGCCTTCTTTTACAAGGAATTTCTTAAAATCATTTTTCTTGGCATCAAAATAAATATCATACTCTTCTACTGGTTTAATTACCCCATTTGTTTGAATAGTATCCGTAATTGTATCTTTTTTTACCTTAGTCCAGTTTTCAACGAAAACCGTCCGTTCCACTTTGCTTTCTTTTTTTTCAATAAGGTATAAGTTAACGGTTATTAACACTATCGACGCAATGGAGACCGCCGCTATTTTCCATTTACCGCTCATTCATTTCACCCGCTTTATACAAATACGCCTACTTGGATGTATCCTAAAAAGGCTTTAACAAACCATGTGGCCAAATAGAATAGAACAATCATTAAAAGGACCAAATAATTATTACGTTCTGTAAATTCCTTTAAATAAAAATATTGCAAAGCAATAATAAGAAATTGAAAAATGGTAATTCCGCTGAAAAAGTGAATGAAATAATCACTTCTGAGAAAATACTGACTGATGATCCCCAATGAAAAAGGATTGGCATCGCTACCTATATCCATTAAAACGAATAAGGGAATCAATAATGTTTTTTCCATTAATTGCAAGCCAAAAAGAATCATTTGAACGATAACTAATTTTATATAGGGGATATCAGTAACGATCCAAAAGAATAGAGCTGCTAAAAATATGTATATGGAAGGGTCGATTATTCCTGTTATTATATTGCCGCTCAAAATCAGCAACTTTGCTGCTTCGAATTCATTGGCGCTCATCTTCGTGATTTCTTTGGAGAATGATTCTGAACCAATGCCAAAATATCCCCCAACGGCAAATACTATAAGACTAAGTAAATATAAAACTATTAATTTCAATCCAAGCTTTGTGACTGCCTCTGCATTTTGCAGCTGATAACGACTCCGATAAGGCTCTAAAATGCCCTTTAACAATCCGACCTGGTACACCATAATTGGTCCTCCTGCAAAAAATGATATATCATCATACATTTTATCCTATTTTGGAAACAATTGCAGAAATAAGGAATGAATATACAAAAAAAACACATAAGCCTTTCCCTTCAAATGTAATCCTCATACTAATTTGGTGTTAATACTGACAAATGGTGGGCGAGGACTTTAATGCGCGAAGGAGTTTGTCTATAGTTCTCTCCATCCATATCCACATCAAGCGGCCTCTTGGATTCAATAGTCAAGGTACCTGCTTGTAAATAAGTCACCCCAGAGTCAGAACTCATATTTTCAGTCCATGAACGTTTCATCGCTATTATTTCTAAAAATGCACCAAGGCTTGCATTTTCCAAGATGGCAACGCCAAAGAGCCCATCGTCTGGACTAATCATGGGGAAGGGTAATAAATTAGTGCCGATAAAACAACCATTCAAGACCAAAATCATAACGGCTTCCCCTTCAATGAAATTCCCATCATATTCTAGTTTATAGGAAAAGGGAGCATTCTCACCAATCGTCCTTACAGCGCTTAATAAATATCCTATCTTTCCGAACCTGCTTTTTTCCTGCTCATCAATATTGTTTGAAGCATCTGAAATAAGTCCCACTCCCCAGAAATTGGAAAAATAATCATTATTGGACTTCCCAATATCAATTGGACGAACCTTGCCATTTACTAATGCTTCCGCAGCTTGACGAACTTTTTGAGGAATCTTTAATGTCCTGGAAAAGTCATTGCAAGTCCCTCCAGGTAAAATCCCAAACAACGGCCGCCTCTGAAGGGGTGAAAGGCCATTTACACACTCATGTACCGTTCCATCTCCTCCCAATACGAAAACTACATCCATTTCTTCACCATATTCCAAACAATAACGGCATGCATCGCCTTTTTGCTTGGTTTGTAGAATGAGAAACTCATCAATATGTGGAGCTAATACCGGAAGACACTCCTCAAGATTCCTTTCGAGTTTATCATCCCCTGCATTTTTATTATAAATCAGCATTCCCTTTTTCCATCGCATGATTCTTGCCCCCATATTATTGAAAGAATGGTCTTCTTCCCATCACTTTTTACTTTTTCCTAAATCTCCGCTTTTAAAACTCATTAAAAATTTAAATGAAAAAGAGGCTATTCGCCCCTTTCAGTAAAGCCTTCATATATACAACAAATAATCCTTCATCATTAAGATAAGCTTTGAACACAAGGGACTCCTCTTTTCATTTTTTTCCAAAAATAACAAAAGACTTTCCAAGATGATGGAGCTCGGCTTAACTTTTGAAAATTCTTCCTGGAGCGCCTTTAAAGCTTCCGTATTTTTACGTGTTTCCATTCCCTCTTCTTTACGTGTTTCCACTTCCAGCATCCTGGCGATAATCGAATGGATTTCTTCTTTTGGGCTCACATCCCGCATCGAGCAACCTGGTAGGGGAAATTGTTTCAATAATGGATCTTCCATGTTCTCCAGGCTTGCAACAATGGAATCCATCCGATTCAAAATGAAGCTAGGTAACAATTCCACATCGAAAGCATTTTGCTTTCTGATCAATATTCCAATATATCCTTTGAAAAGCGAATCTAAAATTATGGTGCAATCGGGCAGAAGATCAGATGAAAGTCCCGGGTATAACTCAATGATTTTACGCTTGAACCAAATCAAGCCCTCTTCATGGATATAATGTAAAAATCCATCTAGTTCCTTGCTGATATGAACCATTTGTTCCTGCATCATCATTTGAATCAAGTTGGTATTTCCCGTCATATGTTCAATGTGAACAGTGATCTGCCTCATGAATTTGTCTTTACTGGACAATGAAGCATCCAGTTCAAGATCAAGTAATGAGTCTGTCAACGCTTCATAATAAAATTTAAAAATGGAGACTAGTAATTCCTCCTTCGATTTAAAATAATTATAAAAGGACCCTTTTGCTATCCCGCATTTTTCAACAATTTCCTGAACCGAAGTTGCATGATAGCCTTTCTCCGCGAAAAGCTCTACAGACTTATCTATGATCATCTTATTTTTTTCTTTCATCAAATTCATCCTATCTCTTAAAATTGTCCATTGGTGACCAATGGGTCACATCTTCCAAATTGTATCCCAAAACCCTTGAAATCACAACGTTAACACTAACGGATATTATCTGTTGCAATCATAATCCATATACTATATATTTGAGTTTGTGACCGACTGGTCACAATTTTATGTATGGAGGGTACAAGCTTGAATTCAATAATTAAATTTTCATTAAAGAATAAATTGGCAATCTGGTTGCTTACCATCATCATCGTTGCAGCTGGTTTATACTCCGGTTTAAACATGAAACAAGAAACCATACCAAGCATCTCCACTCCTTTAATAAGCATCTCCACTGTTTATCCTGGAGCTGCACCTGAAGAAGTAGCAGATAAGCTCACAGACCAGATTGAGCTAAAAGTAACAAATTTGCCAGGAGTCGAATTAGTCAGTTCTTCGTCCATGGCCAATGCCTCTTCCATCCAATTACAATATGATTATGATACGGATATGGACGATGCAGTAAAAGAAGTGAAAGAAGCTTTAGAGAAATTGGAACTGCCAGAGGGAGTAGATGACCCGAGCGTATCTAAATTAGAATTAAACGCTTTTCCTGTCGTCGCACTCAGTGTAACAGATAAGGCTTCTGATTTACCAGCCCTTACAAAAAATGTCGAAGAGGTGTTAGTACCTAAACTTGAAGGAATTGACGGCGTGACATCCGTATCCATTTCCGGACAGCAAGTAAATGAAGGCAGCCTTGTATTCGACCAGGACAAGATGGCTCAATACGGGCTCGATGAAGAAACCGTAAAGAAGGTTATTCAGGCCGCAAACGTCAGTATGCCCCTTGGCATATATAACTTTGATGATAAAGAGAAAACGATCGTTGTGGATGGAAACATTTCCACATTAAAGGACCTGAAAAATGTAAAGATACCTTTAACCGGCGGCCCGCAAACAGGAGCTCCAGCACAAACTGGACAGGAAACCAATCAATTATCTCCTGAAATGGCAACAGGTCCTGCCCAAATGCAAAATGTGAAATTATCAGACATTGCCGATGTTAAAATCACCGGTAAGGCTGAATCGATTTCAAGAACAAACGGTAGCGAATCGATTGGAATTCAGGTTACAAGATCACCTGATGCCGATACAGTTGCAATCGTCGACGAAGTAAATGAAGAAGCATCGAATTTCAAAGAAGAATTTAACGGGGTAAGTGTACACACTACTCTCGATCAAGCTAAACCGATTAAAGATTCTGTTGAAACCATGATCAGCAAGGCACTCTTCGGCTGTCTGTTTGCCGTCATTGTTATCATGCTGTTCCTTAGGAACTTTAAAACGACTCTCATTTCCGTCATTTCGATTCCATTATCCCTGTTAGCAGCCCTTTTGGTGCTCAAACAAATGGATATTTCATTGAATGTCATGACACTTGGGGCCATGACCGTTGCGATTGGCCGAGTCGTCGATGACTCCATTGTCGTCATAGAAAATATTTATAGAAGAATGGCTTTAAAAGGCGAACAATTAAAAGGAAGCGAATTAATACGATCTGCCACTAAGGAAATGTTCATCCCTATCCTTTCATCGACAATCGTTACTGTAGCCGTATACCTGCCTTTAGCAAGCGTTACAGGACCTGTCGGGGAACTATTCATGCCATTCGCCTTAACAATGGTGTTTGCATTAGTCGCTTCATTAATAATCGCCATCACACTTGTTCCGGCAATGGCAGACTCTTTATTTAAAAAGGGACTATCTAAAAAAGAATTACAATCACATGAAGAAAAGCCAAGCAAACTATCAGCATTCTATCGAAAATCACTGGATTGGTCGTTAAACCATAAGCTAATCACTTTCGGTACAGCCATTGTATTATTAGTTGGAAGCTTATTCCTAATCCCAAGCATCGGTGTCAGCTTCATGCCTGCAGATGAAGAAAAAACGATCATCGTAACTTACACTCCCGCACCTGGAGAGTTAAAAGAGGATATTGAAAAGCAAACAGAAAAAGTGGAAAAATACTTCATGGATAAAGACGATGTGAAGACCGTTCAATACACACTTGGTGAAAGCATGATGGGCGGCAGCATGATGGGCGGCTCGAGTAACTCGGCTCTCTTCTATGTACTCTATGACGAAGACACCGAAAATTTCGGGGACAAAAAAGAAGCCGTCATAAAAGAATTAACTGAACTTGATTCACCTGGAACATGGAAACAACAAGATTTCACGTCAACATCAAGCAACGAAACCACTCTATTTGTTTACGGAAATAAACAAAAAGATATTGAACCGGTAATTGATGATATTCAAAATATCATGAAGAAAAACAAAGATTTAAAAGATGTTGATACAAGTCTTTCGGATGCTTATGAGCAATACACTCTAGTGGCAGACCAAGAAAAGCTAAGTGACCTTGGACTGACAGCTGCACAAATTGGCATGTCCATTGCCAATACGAATAAAGATGATGCTTTAACTACCATTAAGAAAGATGGAGAAGAAGTCAAAGTATATGTCGAGACAAAAGAAACGACATTCGAAGACAAAAAAGATCTAGAGAATACGAAAATTTCTTCTCCAATGGGAATGGAAATCCCATTGAAAGAGCTTGTGAAAATCGAAGAAGGCAAAGCTTCCGATACAATCAGCCGCCGCGATGGAAAAATTTATGCCGACGTGTCTGCAACAATCAAATCGGATGATGTGGCCGCAGTGACAGCTGAGGTACAGAAGGAAGTTGATAAATTAGATCTTCCTGCAAGCGTATCTATAGACTACGGCGGAGTGACGGAAGATATCCAAGAATCATTCACTCAACTTGGTATCGCTATGTTAGCGGCAGTTGCTATCGTATACTTTGTCCTAGTCGTTACTTTCCATGGTGGTTTAGCACCAATAGCCATTCTCTTCTCCTTACCATTTACGGTAATCGGGGCATTGGCAGGGCTATTCATTGCAGGTGAGACCATCAGCGTTTCGGCAATGATGGGTGTCCTGATGCTTATTGGTATCGTCGTGACCAATGCCATCGTATTAGTGGACCGCGTTATCAAGAATGAAGAATCCGGGCTATCTACCAGGGAATCTTTACTCGAGGCAGGATCCACCCGTCTACGCCCTATCCTGATGACTGCCCTTGCCACAATCGGCGCTTTAATACCTCTGGCAATCGGTGCGGAAGGCAGCGGATTAATATCACAAGGTTTGGGAATTACCGTTATCGGCGGACTGGTGAGTTCTACATTGCTAACACTTGTAATAGTGCCGGTAGTATATGAAGTTATAATGAAAATAGGTAAAAAGAAGAAAAAAACAGTTAAGTAACGAAGAAAAAGAAGAGGGGATTCCTGATATAAGGAATCCCCTCCTTTTTGATTCAACAATGCATCAATATGTTCGGCCCTTTTGACTGAACTATATTCCTCTTCTTTCAACCTGTCCCGTCTCTTAAGACAAAACGTCCTATTCGTCATTTCCAATGATATCTGTTTGTTTAAACAAAAAAAGGAAAGATCTCGCTTCCCCTTTTAATTTCTATATATTAGTGTTTGGTGAAAGTTTGATCTATCGCATTTGCCAGATCCAGCGATTTTTCTTTTAGATAACGCTTCGTAACGTTTAAATCTTTATGACCGGCAAGCTTGGATATCGTTTGTATATCTATTCCATTATCCACTAACCTTTGACAAAAAGTATGTCGCAGTTTATGCGGATGCACATTGTATTTTTTCAATATATATTGAACTGACCTCGGAGTGATCCTTTGATTATAGCTTGAGATGAATAGCGGATCTGCTTTTTCTTTTAAAGAAAAAAGATAATTTTGTACATGTTGTATAGCCGATATCGTAAGGGGTACGGATCTGTCGATTTCACCTTTTGCGTTCCGGACAAGTATATAATTTCGGTCTGTTTCCATGATGACGTCACAGCCATTTAAGTCACATAATTCGGATACACGAATTCCAGTATGTAACAAAAGGTAGACGATGGCAATGTTCCTTAGATTTCCTTCTGCTTCTATATCTCTTAACAGTATCTGCTGCTCATTGAGGCTTAAAGTTTCAGGTACCTCAAGCTTGTGCTCCTTAACTTTACGTTCCACAGAAAGCATCACTTGCGGTTTGCCTAAAAATTTAAAGAAGACATTTAATGCGATATAGTGTTTTTCGATTGTCCCTGGGCTTTTCTTGCAATTTTCTAAATAATCAAGATAACCCTGAACATCTTCAGAATGGATCTCCATCAATATCATTTGTGTCTGGTCACAAAACTGTGAAAGGACACCAGTATACGTTTTGATCGTATTAGCTGATTTGCCTTGGTCTCTCAACCATTCAGCAAACGAAAAAATCATTTCATCTTTAGCAGAGGTATCCATCGGCTATTCCCCCAATGACAGTTTCAGAACTATGTTAAGTTTAACATATATCCCTACAGAAACGAAGAATTCTGCCCCTTTGTCTTAAACTGATATGGATAAGACAGATAGCTGTAGAAATTCAGATGCATTAATAGTATGTCCTACCATTTACCCTGCATATAACTTTCTTTAAGGTCTTTAACAGGTTTAAATAATAAGTACTGAAGATAACGACCTCGAAAAAGACCAGCCGGATGGCTGGTCTTTTCAAATGGCTTGGCGGCGTCCTACTCTCACAGGGGGAAACCCCCAACTACCATCGGCGCTGAAGAGCTTAACTGCCGTGTTCGGAATGGGAACGGGT
>NZ_JBWCCL010000024.1:0-34132 GCF_056279465.1 Peribacillus sp. TE19612
TTAGGCGCTCTCCCCTTTTTAAAAAAACAATGAGCTGCGTCTTCTTAAGTATTGCCTTTTCCCCTAAATTCCAGAAGTCTATTTTCATGGTAGTTGCATAAGAAAAAGCTGCCTTAAAGACAGCTCTGATCTTCAGCTAAGCACCTGTTAGCTTAATAAGAACTATTAATATGATTTACTTTTAATTTACTCCAAGTCGATTTCCAATTCTTTTTTGAAATACGTCCTTCGTAAATTTCCACTCGTTCTTTAGTTTCTGTAAAAAAAGGAGTCGGCTTCACCTCTAAATTAACAATATCACTAATTCCACAAGGGGCTATTAATATCACATTGTCTTTTTCATCTAATTTTACTCCTAAAGCTGTCGCTGTTTCTGGAAACTTGGATATAGCATCAACAGAAGAGGAATAAGGAGACATATTGCTTTTAATGTGCATTCTTGCTTCATTCTTTACCGACCAAGGTATGTAGGGAATTAGGGATTTAAGTTTTTCTTCAAGTTTCTTTTCTTCTAATTCATCAATATTATTCGGTTCAAAATAGATAACATCAATATCTGGGATAGGTGTTCTTTCACTGAAATCGTGTAATGTATCCCATACTTTTGAACGAACAAATCCAGCACATATCCACCAATCAGGTAATTTTAATGATTTTACAGATTTTAATATTTCCATCATCCATTTATCTTTACTAATAACCGAAATAATTTTTTCCTCATTCATCACTGTAAAGTTACTCCTTAAAATATGTATTGCATAAATTATTCTTTATCCTTGAATGCTTTTCCTTCTTCAACTATCCTGCCCCGTTTAGTTTGCATAAAGAAAAAGCTACCTTAAAGACAGCTTTGATCTTCACCTAACGCACCTGTTAGTTAAAAATGACTCCCTTTTTACTTAACATTCATCTGTCTTTTCATCAAGTACCCAAGAGATATCAGCCCCAAAGTCCAACTGCACGACAGGATTAGGGAAGTATTCTGGCACAAACTCTAGGTCGTAAGAAAAACCTATTGTGAAGTTCTTTATACGAACTGTATTAGTATCATTCCAAGTAGACATTGTACACAATTCTCCTTCTAACACTCTGCCAACTAAATGATAAATACCTATGTATGAACGTATTCCGCATTCATTTGTAGGATAATCAGAGAGATGTCCTGGTTTAGCTGGATTAATTCCTAGTCTACTGAATACATTTGCTACGGAAGTATCTAAATATTTACAGGCTTCCACAAAATTGTTGCAGTATAGACAACTACATACCTCTATACATTTGTTATAAAATTCTCGGGTCTTATCAATATCAACTTCTAATAACCATTTCTCTATTTTAATCTGTTGCAGCATTTCGACACCCACTTCTTTGAAATCTCCAGCTACCCCTTTATTCGGTAAACATTTTAAAATTCCTTGTTGAACTAACCTGCCCCTATAGTTCCATAAGAAAAAGTTGCTTCAGCAACCTCCCTTATTGAAGTATTTAATCCATCAATCTATAAAACAAAAAAAGATTAGCTCATAGCTAATCTTTTTTGTTCTTAATGATAAATTCCCCTAATTTGCTCAATAAATGTAATGTGTAAATAATCATTAAGGCTCTGGCTACTACAAAACCATCTATAGCTAAGTCATATCCGCCTCGTAATAAGGCTGAATCCGAAAACCAAAAATAAATTGATATTGCCAGAGGTATTAAGAGAAAAATCAAAGCTAGTTGAGTTTTTTTTTCCATAAGATCCCGCCTTATTATATGTATATTACAAATAATACATTATTCCTGGAAAGAAAAAACTAAAAAGTGGAAAATATTTACTACTTTAATGACTCTGTAAGGCATTTTAGTAAGAGGTAATATAAATACGTCAGAGGATATAATTCCGCCCACCAATGCACATCGTTTTTGGCATTGCATTTTACGATAGGTCTTATAATAGCACTCCTTATGGAAAGTTCCGTAAGGAAAAGCTGCCTTAAGACAGCTCCGATCTTCAACTAACGCACCCGTTAGTAAAGGAATTATATGTTTTTCAATTATGCCTTTTTTTCTCACTATAAAAAACACAATAAATGACAGTCAGTATAAAAAATATATAACAAGTAATCATCTTTGCCAATTTTGGTATGAAGTCTAGAATATCCGTAAGGGAGAATACTATTAAGCACACCACTGGTGTGAAGGTAATTAACCATATATACATTTTATTTTTAATAATCATAACCATAGTTAGGATTATTAATATTGCATAAATCACTATATTAGACAATTAAATAACCTATTCCCTTTCTTTTTTTACTTTTTCTTAATGAACTAACGCACCTGTTAGTTCAACAAGTACTAGCTCATTTAGCATATCAAGCTATTTATAGTCATTCTATATTTTTACTATCATAATTATTTAACCATTTCTCAGCAAAATCCACTGCTTCTGTAAGTGAAAAAAGGCGACAGTTAGCAGAACCCACTTTGCCAGCTTTCAGATCATGCTCTCCTTCAAACGCTTGACCGACTTCTTGAAATAGTTCCTCTCTAAATTCTAGGTCTTTATATTCTTTCCATACACTTTTACCTTCTACTAGCATAGGTGAACCCTTACTTATAATTTTTTGATAAGGAATCCTATACTCTGCAAGATGGAAGCATGTAGTACTATCAAAATCAGCACCTAATAGTAATACATGTGAATGATGCATATAAAGTTTTCCTAAAGGTGATTGTTCACCAAGTCCGAAGTTCAAAGGATGTTGATTAAGAATTTTATTTTTATCTTTACCCCAAGCTATAAAAGAGTAGTTTGGGTGATCACTTCTTTTAACTTCTGGATAAGACCTGAATAACTCCACTATTTTTCCCATCCCTTTAGTGGTAGGGGTATAGTTAGAATTGTAAGCTGGCATACTTTCTCTAATAATATTCCACCACTCTTCTGGTACGGGAGGATTTTCCCAATCTTTTGGGTCAGATAATTCCACAGATTGAGAAGGCATCACGATGGTACCTTCTTCAGTAACAACATCTATTAATGCTTGAATAACAGCTACAGCCCCGCCATTTACCCATCCTATGGATGATAAAGAGGAATGTACAAGTACAGTCATTCCTTTCTTTAACCCTAAAGCTTTCAAATCTTCTGCTATCGACTGTTTAGTTCTTGGAAAAGTTGTACTTTCAATTATTGTTTTCATTTCATTTGTTCATCTCCAATTGATAACCTATTATTAGTATTATTATCTCTAGCTGTAAGTTTGGTGACAATTAAATCCTGCCCCTTTAGTTACCACAGCAAGACCTGTTATTGAAGTAAAGCACCCGTTAGTTTAAGTAGAAACCTTCACAATCTCTTCTAAGCTTTAACATAATCCAACCCCTAAAATGTGTTGTTCTAGAATCTTGTGCAATACAAAAAGACGCCTTCTTATTAAAGAAAAGCGCCCGATTGTGGAAGATTAAAAGCTGTTTAAGGGTTCCCCACTTATTGAAACATTAACACTTCATAGGTGGCTAATGGAGAAACTTAATAAGAACATTAAAATTATGTTACAATTAACAACGTTGGGTAAAAATGCTAATATTTTAGGGGATGATTTTTTGAAAAAAATATCAATGTTATTCATTTTATTCGGTATGCTATTTTTTGTAGTAGCATGTACATCAAATAAAACCAATAACGAAATGGAAAGCTCTGATAATAATGTCACACCAAATAATTTAATTTCCTACTATGAAACAATCAAATTAGAAAATGCCATTGAATCTTCTTTTAACAAAAATGTGTTTAAGAAAAAAGGGCATCCAGATGCTATGATTTAACCATTTCCCGTGCAAATAAAGAAGTCGTTCTCGTGATTAGACCTTACTCCAAGAAAAACTTTAATTATTTAAAAGATGACCTTCAAAGCAATATTGAAGAGGTATTACAAACAAAAAAATATGGGGATTATAAAGTGAAAGTTCTTGCTGATTGGAATGACACAAATCAAACAGAACGGCAAGAACAAGAGGATAATATTATTCAAGAAGTCGTAAAAGAAATGAAGCAAGTCCATAAAATAGAAGTCCTTCTAGGAGGGGTTATGTTTTCAGCTACTGACGGACGTATTGTACAGTTAGATTTGATGTTTTATAAAAACGGTAAAGAAGTTATTGAGCCAAATGAGGTTAACAATTTTTATAAAGAATTTCTTAAGTTAGCTCAAGAAAAAGGATTCAATGTTAAGGATATTCCAATACGTTTTAAATCAAATTTAAAACGAGATTGGGAAATGAAAGTTATGCCATCAATAGATCAAGGGTTGAAAGAAATAAAGGATTTCAAAGTTACATCTACAACTATAATAGATGATCAGAATCCCATTATTATTAATACTTCCATAGACAGTACAGATAAAAAAGCTAAAGAAATAGGAAAACGTATTGAAGAACTCACAAATGAATTTTTTCAATATAAACAAATAAAAAAATCATTTCCTGGCCCTTATGAAATTCATGTTCTAAGTAAAGACAATAAGAAAATAAATTAAGCAATAAAAAAAGGATCTTCCAATCAAAGATCCTTTTTTATTGTATATAAGATTTATTAAGTAAACTAGCTTGCTGCTAATTGCTATGTTCCTCAACAATCTGGCCCTTTAATGGAATAATATGAATGACGTTTTTAAATAACTTTATTATGTTTTAAACGACTTTATTGTAAATTAAACAACGTTAATTAACAGTATTCCTTATGGAACTATCCTGCCCCTTTCGTATTATAAGGTCAGCCAGATATTTCTGGTTGAACAATTTTTATATCGATATATGATAACGGTAGCTGGGGTAGAACGTTCCTGCCCGTGGGGCTTGGACCCCGTCAACTAAACAGTTCGCCCCCTACTTGCTTAAACATGATTTGGCTGGTTGGGACCAAGATCTCGTATAACAAGCGAAGCTATGATACTGCAAGAAGGATTAGGGGTTACCGGCAATAATATGTTTTTGGAGGAGATAAAAAATGAATCCAGTGGTTGGTCTGGATGTAGCGAAAGGTGAAAGTCAGGTTCAAGCGTTCTTGGATAAAAAGAATCCTTATAAAAGAAGTTTTAAAGTAGCACATACCATTGAAGGACTAGAGAGCTTACACCAATATCTTAGAGAGATAGAAAACATAACAGGAATTCGACCTCCGGTCGTTTTAGAGTCTACTGGGCATTATCATACGCCCATTGTGCAGTATTTTGAGGAGAGAGGTTACTTATTAATTATCGTTAACCCACTCATTTCTTATCGTGCGAAGAGCTCTAGTTTACGGAAAGTAAAGACAGATTTAATCGATGCACGTCACCTCTGCGAGCTGTACTATAAAGAGGATTTAGAGCCTTATAAAAAACGAGGGATACAACTCTTAAATCTTCGTAATCTTTCAAGACAACATTCAAATATAACAGGTATCTATGTACAAACAAAACTACAGTTTCAGGCTGTTCTTGATCAAGTATTTCCTGAATATAGAGGGGTTTTTGGAGATTTGTATTCGGTTGTTTCTTTGCTTACTCTATTAGAATTCCCTACTTCTGAAGACATATTAGCAGTCGGTGAAGAAACTGTAGCAAATAGGATTAATGAACTTTGTCCAAGTCGTTCTAGAAAGTGGGCGAATACAAAGGCAGAGAAACTTATCGCTGCCTCAGCTCGAAATCCTTTTCAGAGAACTTTATATCAGAGTCACATTTTAAGCCTAGAGATGTATATAAAAATGCTTCTAGAATACCAAAAGCACCTATCCAGGTTTGAAGACGAGATAGATGCTTTGGCAAAAGAAATTGAAGAATATAAGATTATCCAATCCATCCCTGGAATCGGTGAAAAAATCGCTGCAACGATTATTTCTGAAATTGGAGAGATTGATCGGTTTAATCACCCTAAAAAACTAGTGGCATTTGCCGGAATTGACCCAAGTATCTTTGAATCAGGTAAATTTAAAGGCACAGTAAATAGGATTACCAAAAGAGGTTCTGGCAGACTACGACATGCCTTATATATGGCCGTTCGTTGTGCCATTCGTGATTGTCGCAAGAAGAAAACGACAGATGAAATCATCCCTCGGAACAAGAGATTACGAGAGTTCTATGATAAGAAACGTGAAGAAGGAAAGCCCTTTAAAGTAGCTGTGATAGCATGTGCTAATAAGCTTCTACAATGGATTTATGCACTATTACAAAATAACTCAACTTTCCAAGATCTAACCTAGTTTAAAAGTATAACTAAATAGCACAAAACTTTCCAAATACGGTTCATTGGAAGGTTATTTGGCATGCACAAATTTAGTATAGCATGAAATATTTTAAGTTTTCATTGAAAAATGTTGACTAACTATTAGCTGGTTTAGTTCTATAAGAAAAGGGATTGCCGCAGCAACCCCTTTTTCACAATAGCTAGATTCGGTAAATAAAATAATCTACATTATACATGATAACTAAAGCTAACAATAGGTAAGTAAGTGTAATGACATATTGTTTTGAGGTTTTCAGGTACTTCCACTCCATAAACGACTGAAAACCAAATGATACAATAAAAAAGCACATATACCACATAACATTTTTGTCCTCTTCTATTGCATAGGGAAGAGTACATAAAAAAGTTAATAGGATTAGACCTCTTCCCCATCGGTCAATATTCTTACCAGAAGTTTCTGATATCTTTTCTTTCTTTTCTACACCAAGCCATTTCGTTAGAAATTTATTTATAAAGAGTGTAAGAATAATAATAATGATAAAGAACATAATGAACACTAAGAATTCCAATTAAATATCCCCTTTTCAAGACCCTTTTATCTATATTTTACCATAATATTATTTGTATCTTATTCAAACTAAACTCTTCCTATAGTTGCATAAGAAAAAGCTGCCTTAAAGACAGCTCCGATCTTCAGCTAATGCACCCGTTAGTTCATTAAGCTAATTATTTAGGTGTTCATTCCTTCAGAAAAAAAACGCTCTGGTAAAATCTCTCCTGTTTCTTCAGTAATTCTTTTGTATTCTATTTTATATGTTGGATTATTTATGAATAGTTGATCTAAAGAATCACCTAATTTCCAAGGTGTGAAACTTCCTGAAAAAGCATAATTAAGAGATTTTACCATAGCCTCGTCAAACCCATCTCTTAAGATTAAATGGCATATTAAATTTCTATGATCTCCAGACCAATTAAAATTTGAAATGTTATGATCTTCAAATGCTATTCGTTTAAACTCTGTAAAGAAACCTGATTCCTCCAATGTATTAAGAACTGTTTCATCATGCTCCGTTAACAATAAATTATCAATTACACTACTAACAGTACTTACAAATTCTTCAAACTGTTCTTTAGGTATAAGCCCATGTCTAAGAAGCGTTATCAGAATAGAAGATTTGTTATAATTTTTTTCTTTCCAAAGTGAACGAATAAATACAGGATCATCAGAAAAGTAAATGAGATTACTAGGATCTACCCTTAAGATATCCAATATTAAATCCTTTTTAGTTTTCAAATAATTGACTGCATGGACTCTAAATTCACTTTCTATTGTTAATAATTTAATCCAAAAACCTTCATCGTACATAGGTATACTTGGTGCAATATCGGAGTAATCAAATATTTTATCAAGCACTTCATTATAATCACTCGGTTCGATTGCATATTGAATATCCTTAATAATAGGTAATGGATCTGCATTAGGGGGTGTTAAGTTTTTATCAAAGAAAACACTAATTCGTTCTAGTAGAGATTCTTTTCCTCCATTAACCCCAAACTTAGAAAGATTTGATTCAACAAAAAGCCAGAAAGTTTCTACATGACTCATTCCAATTTTATTATCTTTTCCATGAGCACAATCATTTCGTCTGTCTTTCCAATAGAAATATTGTTTTTTAACATCGTCGGACAATCTAAATATACTTCCAGGTTTAGTCCTGTCTACGCATTCGATTATTTTAGTCTCCCACTTATCATCATCCCTTAACTCACCTTGAATATTTCCCCATAATTTCGGTGGAATTCCAGGGGGGCATCTGCCGAGAGAATCCTTTCTTTGATTATGTTTTGGAAAGATAAATATGAGAATAATAAAGATGCCTTATAGGCTTTTGCTCTATAACATAATATTGCTTCATCAATTAATTCTTCAGTTCTATAACTTATTTTTTGATCTTTTATCCATTCCTCAAAGTGCAATCTCATTGTAAAAAACTCCTTGTAGAATAAATTGGCACACATAGTTAGATATTATCATAAAGGAGTACTAACCTGCCCCTTTAGTTGCATAAAGAAAGAGCTGCCATAAAGGCAGCTCAGATCTTCAGCTAACGCACCTGTTAGTGCCATAAGAAAAAGGTTACCTCAGCAGGTTGAAATCATTTTTAATATTCACAAAAATAAACGGGACTATATACCAATTCAGAAAATTCAAATGAAATTATCAGATAGCCACCCTTATCGCCAGTTGCCGTTCAAGTTTTCTTTTTACTCGCTGGAGAGCATTATCAATGGACTTTACATGCGTGTTTAGTTCTTCAGAAATTTCCACATATGATTGTCCATCCATATATAAGGTCAACACACTTCTTTCCAAATCACTAAGCAATTCTGCTATTTTAAGTTCTATATCATTAGCTTTTTCTTGGTTAATGAACAATGCTTCCGGATTCGTTATTTTTTCTCCGGATATCCTATCCATAAGCGTATAGTTTGATTCTTCATCATAAAGAGGCATATCCAGAGAAACATACGAGTTTAGAGGTACATGCTTTTGACGAGTAGCCGTTTTAATCGCGGTTATAATCTGTCTAGTGATACAAAGTTCAGCAAAAGCTTTAAAAGAGGCCACCTTGTCCTCTCTAAAGTCACGAATAGCTTTATATAGACCAATCATTCCCTCTTGAACAAGATCTTCTTTATCTGCACCAACTAAAAAATATGGTCTTGTCTTCGCACGAACAAAATTCTGATATTTATTAATTAAAAAAGCCAATGACTCGCTATCTCCACTATGAACCATCTTTACTAAAACTTTATCTTCTAATTTAGCATAATTTTCAATCGGCTGTACTCCGATGTTTACACTCACTCATATCCCTCCGCCAAATTGAGTTATGATGCTTTTTAATAAACTGATAGATTGTGATACTAGCGCTTGTTTAATCCACTTTAATATCTCTTGATCTTTTCTAAAATTATAAAGGACAACAAATGAAAACGCTGTCGAAATATGAAACAATTAAAAATGCTATAAATCTAAGATAAAGATTGATAAGCATTTTTGTTAAGATTCTTTTCTGCTAAAGGATGGCTTTATGGATGGTTGAAAAAGATGGGAAACTTTTTGATCACCCCCAAAATATTCGAATATATGAAGCGAACCACGAAAGAATGGAAATCCTGTAAAAAGACAATAAAGTAATTTAATTTTAAAACCTAAAAAAAGCATAACCCCGTTCTAAATTTAAGACGGGGTTAAAATATAGTTGTTTAATTTTGGATATAAGATACTTCACTGTAATCAAAAATATTAAATTAAAGTCATTTAAAAATCTAAGGTTTATTCAATAATAGCGCCCAATTGTTAAAGATCATTAATCAACTAACGCACTCGTTAGTTCATTAAGAAAAGGTTGCTTCAACAACCTCCTTTATTGGTGTAAAGTACGTATTTCCTGAGTTTCTTTGAATGTGGGGTGTTGAGAAAGTATCTTGCTGAAAAGCTCGAGACTTATCTTTTTATTCAGCTACCTAAGCCAAGTGAGTATCCAAATGTTTTAAAAATTTCTGCTGGAGATTACTGGTGTATCCAAAATAACGGTTGGTCTATTGATTCTGCTTCTGAAATTTTTAGTGAGGAATGGATATCTGATGACGAGTTTTTTGTCACCGAATCTGAAATTTATGGGAATAATAAACTCTATCATCAATTGAAAAAAGAACTTCGAATAAGAAAAACATAGGGAGATTTTAGCCTTCCTATGTTTTCATTCATATTATTTATCTGTTTGTTTTTGCTTCTTTTTCAAATACTCCGCACGTATTTTTTCAAGTTGCTGCTTTTTATCAAATTTGGCAGGCTTCTGTTTTTCATGAAACTTTGTCACAGCTACCTTACCTTTGGTATCCAATTGATATTTTCCCACTTTGTTCACCTACTTTTCTTGTCTTTAAAGAGAATCTATTCACAAATATAATATACCTTATTTTACTGAAGTAAACCTTATTACTTTATTGTGTACTGGTAACTTTGTATATATCAGTAAAAACATTAAAAACTCAGTAAATAATTTATCGCCAAATGGCATTCATTTCATTGCTATAATTAAAATAAAATGCCTTGACACTCTGCATAAGCCTCAATAATTTTACTTCTTCTTATAGAACTACCACAGTTAATTAAAGTATTTCTTACGAATGCTCGCTTATTCTTTTTTTCTTTTTATCCCCCTTTCACTAGAGAATCAAAAGGAAAGTAGTGAAATTATAGCATGTCTTATTCAACTATCCTGCCCCTTAGTTGCATAAAGAAAAAGCTGCCTTAAATACAGCTCCGATCTTCAGTCGCACCCGTTAGTTCATTAAGGTATGACTACTTATTCCAATCCTTAGTCAACATACCGTAAACAATATGGTCAACATAATGGTCATACAACCATTCTGCTTGTCTTATACAACCTTCATTAATAAAACCCAATCTTTCGGGAATTCCTCTACTTTTCTTATTCTCCTCAGCAACCCTTATTTCCACTTTATCTAGTTTCAATTCAATAAATGCATAATCAGTCAATGCCTTAGCTACTCTTGTCATAATTCCATTTCCTTGATATTCTTCTCCGAGCCAATAACCAATATATGCAGTTTTATTTGACCAATTTATTTGGTTATAACCTGCTACACCAACAATTTGTCCCTTATAAATAATAACTGTATTGACACTCTTGTTTTCAGCAAAACCTTTTAAACACATATTAATGAACCCTTTTGTATCTTCAAGTTTTGTTGTATTATCCAGCCAAGGAAGCCATTCTTGTAGGTATTCCCTGGATTGATTTGTTATTTCGAAAACTCTTTCTGCATCCTTTAATTCTAATAGTTTCAATGATAACTCCTCATCAATCTTATGTATGAACATACTCATCCCCCTAATTTTTCCATTGGTTTATTATGAATATTAACATATATGATTAATAAATAAATCACTTGTTTATGATGGAGTTAACCTGCTCCGTTAGTGCCATAAAGAAAAAACTGCTGCCTTAAAGGCAGCTCTGATCTTCAGCTAAAGCACCTGTTACTATTAATTAAGAAAATTATTTTTTAGGGCTTGTGCATTCTCTTTATCTAACTCTCCATAACTTTCGTTTTCATTATTGCTAATAATTGTTGCTGTACCTGCACTTTCATTAAACCAAATTTCATATTCATAGAGTCTTTCAGGTTTATTTTCATCAAAAGTGTAAAACAAAGTAGCTTCTACGTCTGGTTTTCTAGCCACTTTAACCACTTTATTATCCCATTTGATTTGTTCAAATGACTGCCTTAGCAGCTCTATTGATTCTCTATCTGTTATCATTACAACATCTTCGTATTTTCCTTCTGTATCAATTTTTTGAACATCTACTCTTGATAATTGTCCTTTTTCTTCCCCAATACATCCGACCAACAACATCATAAAGACAAAAAGAGAAGTAAAATTTATTATTTTTTTCATCATACACCTCCATAAATTTAGACGTTTACATTACAAAATAGTTCCAGCTTATCTTCAACTAACCTGCCCCTTTAGTTGCATAAGACTTTATTGAGTTGAAAAAGACTGAGACATAAAAAAAAGACGGTTTTACCGTCTAATAAATAGCTTTCTTAATAAAAACTTACCTAGAATTAATCCTGGAATACTTAGCCATCTTAATCAAACATAAATGTTTTTTTTCGATAGCTTATTGAAAAGACTAACCCCATCGCTAACATATTACCAATTAATGAGCTTCCTCCATAACTTATAAAAGGTAAAGGTATTCCTGTTATGGGTACTAGGCCTATATTCATCCCGATATTCTCAAAAACATGGAAAAAAATCATGGAAGTAACACCGGTGCATATGTAAGATTCAAAACTATTTTTTACGTCAAGAGCTAACTTCACTATACTCGAAATAAGGAGAAAATAAATTGTTACTAAAATACTAGCTCCAAAGAAACCATATTTAGAAGAAATAACACTAAATATAAAATCCGTATGTGCTTCTGGCACATATATACCCTTTTCCAGATAACCATATACCTCTCCTGAACCAATGGCTAGTAATGCTTTGGTTAGATTATAACCTTCACCTGATGCATAAGATTCTGGATCAATCCAAGCATAAATTCTTCCTAATTGATATGTTGCGAATCCCATTGAATGAAGCATTTCAGGGTTGAAAAAGACTAAGTATATAAGAATACTAGAAATTAAGGAAATGATAATAAAAATAACACTGATAATTTTCCATGATATTCCCGAAACAATAAAAATCCCTGTAAAAATACATATTAATACTAAAGACGTACCTAAATCTGGTTGTAGCATAATTAAAAGTATAGGAAGAACTGTAGCAGCTCCCATCTTAATTAACAGTAACAAATCTGTTTTTAAAGTTTTATCTAAATATTTTTCATGATGTTTTTGTACTAAGAAACTTAAACAAATTATCAAAGATATTTTTGTGAATTCAGCTGGTTGTAGAGATCCGATTCCCGGAAGTTGAAACCAACTTTTGGCTCCATTTATTTCACGAGCTATTGATTCAGGTGCCAAAATTAACGCGATTAATAGAATGATGCTAAATGAGTAAATAAACCAATTCAAGCGAAAGATCTGTTCAGAATCTAAATACATAATTCCTGCAATTATTCCGATTCCCACAATATACCAGGTTATTTGTCTAAATAAAAAATTCCCTTCATATTGACCAAAATCTTGAGCATTTAATATAGCTATACAACTTGTTATAAATAGTAAAAGTAAAAGTGTAATTAGGTTGTAATCCAACTTTGAATTTTTCATTTTTTCCCCTTGTAAATATTTTCTTATATTGTAACTTAACTTAATTATACTAAAAATGTAATTTTTTTAAATAAAAGCACTTTTATTGTTCATACATTCTAGGTATACAATTGAATAAAAGCATGAAGGATAACCAATAAAAAAAATGTTATCTTTTTTTGTTATACGATTTTATTTTTTCTTTATATTTGTTCTTTGATTAAACTTTTATAGAACCATTTCCAAATTTACACATTATTTCACAAAAAGTAATTAAAAGTATACAAGTAATTCACTAGCAACCTTCCTTATTGAAGTAAAGCACCGGTTAGTTCTATAAGCATTAGAAACCCGTAAAGCCACCAAATACATTATTTGTTAGAAAAGATGTAATCTTGGCCATCCAATCAAAAAATAAGACAATCCCCATAATAACTGTTATATAGCCACCAAATTGAGTTATTTTGTGGTTATATTTATTTATCCATCCTGATTTTCCTATAAAAAATGACATTGCTAAGAAAGGTATGGAAAACCCAAGAATATAAGCAATCATATATAATAAACCTTGTCCAGTCGATAAACCAAGGGTTACGATGGCACCTAATATGGGTCCAATGCAAGGAGTCCAACCAGCAGCATATCCTATCCCAATTAAAATAGAACCTATATAACCAGATGGGCGATTTTTATAATTTATTTTTCTGTCCATCATCAAGAATTTAGGTTGAAAAAACCCAACAATCATTAAACCAAAAATAATTATCAAAATAGCCCCTACTTGTCTAATTAAATTAATATATTCATAAAAGAGATCGTAAATAAAAGAAGTGGATAACCCTAATATTACAAAGATAATAGAAAAACCGATCAAAAAGAATAAGGTATGAAGCATTGGTTTGCGGTTTAATTTGTTATTATCTTCTTTTAATTCACTTATTGATAATCCTGTAATATAAGATAAAAACGCAGGGTATAAGGGTAAACAGCAAGGAGATATAAAAGATAGTATCCCTGCACCAAAAGATAAAAGAATATTTAAGTCTCCCAATCTTATTTCCTCCAATTTCCGCTTCTCCATTCTGTATAACTTTACCATATATGCCTATAACCTTGTTGAACTATTCTGCCTTTAGCTCCATAAGAAAAAGAGCTGCCGAAGCAACTCCTTTTGAATTAAAGCACCTTTGAGTTCATGAAGGAAATCCAGGTATGTCTAATCAGCCAAGATTTTCGGATAACTTCTTAATTATTTGTTTAGAATTAGATGCAAAATCCACAGATGCATCATAATACATTTTTCCGTCTTTAATCAGGGAGAAATCACCAATCTCGATTCTTAGCAGAGTACTATCGCCTTTATCTTTTAAGTGATAATTATATGCGACATCACCTTCATTCGGTTTTACTTCCCAATTTGAAACGTGCAAAGCGATTTTTAATTCTTTCTGCACAACTGCTCTAATGATTTTAGTGATTGACTGACCGCCATTAGGGAGATCCCAAATCACCTTACTTCCCTCGGTCATATCTTCATTAGGATAATTTTCTGGTAGTTCATCCCATTCTGCAACGTATTTGGGTTTAGTAAGCACTTCCCAGACTTTCTGAGAATTCGCCTCAATGAGTATCTCATCTCTTACAATTAGCTGTTCGGTCATTTGTAGAACTCCTTTCAAATGAATGACAACTCGTTATTTCTCCCAAAGCTCGATCAGTCGGCCTTCAGGATCTACAATCCAAATAAACTTTCCAAATTCACTAATCTCTTTTTTCTTTGCAAGTGGTACTCCAATATGTTCAAGATGCTTAATTGTCTCGTTTAGATTATGTACTTCGAAATTTAACATCACTTGTTGTTCTGTTGGAAAATAACTGTCATTCTCGGTAAAGAAAGAAAAGATCGTTTCATTTCCTAATTGCGGTTTTATCACAGTCCCATTCCAATTTTCTATTTCAATCTTCAACACTTCACTGTACCACTTTTTTACAACTTCAAGATTCTTGGTTCTCCAAAATATTCCTCCGAAACCTTTTATCATCGTATCTAACTCCTGTCTGTCATCCAATTTTCATCTATCGATTACATTAGATATTCGAGATTTACATTTCAAGTTCCTTCTTCAACTATACTGCCCCTTTAGTTCATTACTATATTTCCCTAGGATGAAGGCAAATTCCTGGTGCTGAACTAACGTGCTTACATTAGGGAAAAGGCGTTCCTGCTTATTACAGAAACGCACCCGTTATGTTTCCCCTTCATTCTTTCAATGAATGGGGAGGATACTTCTTTTGGATATGACTTATAAGTGCAGTGACAACTTGCGGACCGGATTCTACGAGTCTGCCTTGTTCAAATGCAGTGAAGTTATCACCGCCTGAAGCTAAATAATTACTAATCGCTACTTCATATTCGTTGTTTGGCTGAATCTCTTGACCCTTCTTGTCTTTCAGCACAACAACCTTGCTGCCAATTGGAGCTTTGGCTTCCCAATCATACGTTAAGCCAACCGTTTGTAACCTATTTTCATAATCTTTCGTCCACTGCTGTTCTAAAGCAAGTTTTATCTGCTCTCCTGTTAAAATTAACTTACTGACACTATGACCCATAGGCACGTTTGTATAAAGGTCTTCTACCGTAATCTTCCCTTTTTTTAAGCTTTTCCGCATTTCGCCTTGATGGACAAAAGCAATATCTACCCCCATGGCTTCGCGCTCAGATTCTGCAATCATTTTCGCTAATGGGGATTCACCGTTTGCATCTTGATTTCGTCTGATTTCTTCAGGCATTTCCCCTATTACCTGATTAAATTTGCTCCCTAATCTTTTTCTATATTTATTTAAAAGAGCAACCGTTTCTTCATCCGGTTTTATATGTTGATGTGAAGTGGCAATGATCTTTGCTTGTTTCTTAACAATAATTTTAGTATGCGGGTCAATTTCAAGATTTACTTGAGAAAAGGCATTCCCATTAGAATAAGCTTGAACGATCAGTTTACCGGCTGCAACGGTATTGGCATATTCATGGCTGTGACCCGCAAAAATGACATCTACCTCATCATCGATTTTTGGAGCCATATCCACTAAAGCTCCAGTGGAATTTGCTCCTGCCTTTTCTGATTTAGCTGAATTATGTGCCAGTACAACAATCACTTTGATCCCTTTTTCCTTTAAAATCTTTACGGTTCGGTTAATAGCTGAAACTTCATCCGTAATTTCTACTTCTTTTCGATTTTCAGGGGACACATACATGTTGGTCTCTTTTGTGACCACACCGATAAATCCAATATCAATTCCGTCCATTTGTTTAATAACATACGGTGGTAACAAGGGAATGCCCGACTTTCTGTCGATGATATTTGCAGAACTGTAAGCAGTATTGGCACCTTGAAAATACCCTGTTTTTTTATTGAATCCTCCATGAATAAGACGTTTCATTTCATTTATGCCTTCGTCCAATTCATGATTTCCAGGTGTCCCGACATCAAAGTGCAGGAGGTTTAAAAATTCAATCGTGGGTTCGTCTTGAAATTGAGAAGAGATTGGAGGGCTTCCTCCTACCATATCACCAGCATGAACAAGTAATGTATTTGGGTTTTCTTGTTTATATTTTTTTAAATAGGCAGCCAAGTATTCAGCACCGCCTGCCATGGTTCCTGAAACCAATTGATATTTGTTTAGTTGGCCGTGAAAATCATTAACGCCTAATAATTGTAGTTGAATGTAGCGGTTGGATGTGGAATGATTCGTTGTGGGATGATTGGATGAGAAAGCAGTGATTTTATAAGATACGAAAATGATGATAAATACCAAGATGAACAAAGAAGTTATGGCCTGAAATTTTGACAACTTCGGATCCCTCCCTCTAGATGTAAATTAAGAATAACTCTAGAATTTTATATCCGTATAAAGGGACCGTGATTTTTTGTTATGTTTTATATAATAATTATTAAATTAACCCCGTACATGCATCTTTTTCAAAAAACTCATACGGCTTAACATTTAGAAATCTGTTAAGATTTTGACCAGCAACAGTGTTATTTAGAAAGGCTCCCATTTCCCTTCCATTATTTGTTCTAAAATAACTGATCCAATAAATAATGGAACTGCTGATCAGTTCCAGGTGTTCAAAAATAAAGTACGCTTTAGTTTAAGTACAGTACTTTACAAATTTGCTTTCGGCAGAAGGAAAGTTTGGTATCTTACTCCTATAGTTCAACAATGAAAAAAAGGCTTCCGTGGAAACCTTATAACCTTTTCTTAAGTTGACATCTTTTTACACACATTTATTAATTAATCAAATAGAATGGCTCTGTTATAGAATATTAAAAAGCAGAGGAGTGATTATTTGAATTTATTGGACATAAAAGGATCTTATGAATTGATCGCTGGTTTGGGCAGCTGGTGCGGTCCTGCCCTCCATACAAAGAGGTATGATTTAAGAAGGAATTCATTTCCCTTGGATTGGGTTCAATCTGGTTTTCTCCCTGAAGTAAATAGATTATTAAAGAATAAATTTGAGGGATATATGGAGTTAGAAAATATGCATGAGAAAAATATACTCGCTCATTTTGTTGATGAAGGAAATGTTGTTCTTGAACCAGGGGGTATTCAACCATCAAAAGCACATTTTATTCATGATAGCCACTATAAGATTGATTCCGTCCATGATTTTCCGAAGATACCAAATCAAGATTGGACTGTTCAATATCCAGCATTTAAAAATAAGCTGAATCACCGCATCCAAAATTCCCTTACAATATTATTGAATTACAATCTATTTTATCTCAACTTACAACGGGTAAGTTTAACCTGTTGATTATGCAGCCAGTAGATGGTGGTTTAACAGGAGTTAACGACATGAACTGGCCCCATGATGGAGTGCTGCTCTAAAAAAAAGCTGGACAGTTCCTGGTTACAGGAAAGCAAGACCGCTGTATGGATGTTTAAAAAATTGGCCCATAGCACAATAATATAGGCAACGTATGTCTGTCTTTATTCCGCCAAAGGAGGAGTATCCATTTGAAGATTTCTTCAATATCGTTCAAAGAACCTCCCGTTTATCATGAATTCCCTCCCCTCTATGAAGGCTTAGGGCTTCCTGAGTTATCTTCATTCATTCAGCAGCGATTTGAATTTGCATATACCTTGGGGAAAGCCGAAAGAACGGGGCTTGCTAGTATCCGCTTTTATAAACGCCAGGGGGATTTCGAAGTACATATACCTGATAAGATGCCAGGAGTGGGTCCAATAAAGCTTCGGGAACTAAAGGGGTTGTTACTGGAGAAAGCCAAAACAGCATTCATCGAAAATATTGAATCCGAACCAAAAAAAAGAAAGGTCTACTACGCCGAATTTCGCCGCCCTCGGAAAGATGCTGATTAAGTGTGCTATCCGACAAACTGGAGCCTGTTTTAGGTAAATCATTGTTTTCTTGTTGAATTTGTTTTATAAAAAGAGTTCGTACATTAATTTCCCCTCTAAAAAAAGGTTGCCGCAGCAACCTCCCTTGTTTTAATATTCCGTCTTATTTTCATTATCCAAATCATCATCAAGAAAAGACTTTTTATCTTCTTTCATTCCATACTTTTTTTCAAGAAATTGACCAATATTTGATTGGTTAATTCCTCTTCTCACTGCTGTTTCAATAACTATATAGAGAATGAATACCCCAACAATATAAAATATTATAGCCTTCACTAAAAATCCCCCTAACAACAACTCATTTCCCCCTTTATTTTACCAAAAAAAACCTTATTGGAGTGCCCGATTGTTGCATAAAAAAAAGGAGCTGCTGATCTGCTCCTTGAAATGAAATAACAGCCTAACCTCCTGTATAAACACTTTCACATGTTCCAGGTTTTGGTTCATAATAACAATGATTTTTAAATTGACCCGCAAAAGGTTGATCGTACCATGTCGGAGGGCATGGAGCATATGGATTAAAATACCAAAGTGCATATTTCCCTGGGTGTTGCCTCCAATAATCCAAATTCTGTTTTGCTAATCTTTTTTCAGCAGTTCTCGCTCTTTGATAAAATACATTCCCTTTTTGAACAGCTTCAAAAGAATAATTTCCTCCTTGTACATGAAAAATGACTTGTGGAATTGTTCTTAACTCTTTAAAGTCTAAACAATTTGCCTTAAGACGATTAACAATTACATTTCCAACATACAACATTCCTTGCAGTCCTTCACCTTCGGCTTCAGCTCTCATCATCCTTGCCATTAAATCAACGTCTGAACTTCGATAACTTACTCTCGGCATTTTTTCACCCCAAATATATCGTATGAAAAACAGCCTGCACTAATGTCATTATTTGTGAAAATACACTCTCCTTCAGTAGAGGCTGTTATTAACTCGTTTAGTAACACCGAGAAATTGGGTGTCTTAATGGAATGAAATCAAGATCCTATATGCTAGTCAGAGAAGGATTTTTTTGCACACAAGGTTTCCGATGGAATCTAAATAACAAATTCCCCCCAACAAAGTGTCGGGGGTTTTTCTTTTGAATAAGGAAACATAAAATTTTTCGATTGACTTTATGTAAAAAATAAAATAAAATTCTAAGTACTTCTTTTAAACTACTTCAATTTGAGTACTTTAAATTGAGTAATATATTTTAAAACAAAAGGATGGATTCAACATATGAAATTTACTGCATTCTTAAAAACAAGAGGTGCAACAGCGGCAATCTTTATGGGGATTTTCTATGCAGTTGCCATGCTAGGCATCTTCTTGCCTGGGTATACAGCCATTCCAGGAAATGTCGATAAATTACCTATCGCCATCATTAATGATGATGCTGGTAAAAATGGTGCAATGATCGCCGAAAATTTACAAGAAAATTTACCCTTTAAAGAAATCGAGACGGATATAACAAATAAACAAGCCTTAAAAGATTTGGAGCACAATGATTTAGCATTAGTCGTACACATCCCAAAAACCTTCTCTGAAAATATTCAAAAAGGTGAAGCGTCATCAAGCATCGACTTTACAATCAATGAGGCAGGCGCAACAGTCGTTTCTTCTACCATGAATTCTGTCGTAACTGAAATTAACAGTCAGTTAAGCACACAATTCTCGCAACAAACAGCTCAGGGCGTATTGATGAACTTTAATGTACCAGAAAAGCAAGCTGCTGAATTAGCGGAAAAGATTGAGAAATCCTATGTAGGAAATGTCGTTACAATCAACGAAATACCCGATGGCATGAATCATAATATGCTGCCGATGTTCTTAACAATGGCCGGTTATGTAGGGGCGATGATCGGGGCCATGCAATTAGTAGGTGCATTTAGAGCCAGCCGGGGAAAAGCAAGCAAAACACGTTTATTCACTTATGTGCAAATGGCTGCATTATTGATTGCCGTGGTTTCATCAATCATCGCTGTAGGTGTAGCCTATTTAATTGACAAGCCGAGCGGTGACCTATTCTTCGGTATAGTAGGTCAACAAATACTGAACTATATGGTATGTTTTAATTTCACCGCGATTTTAATCTTCTTATTTGGTGAAGGCGGCATGATTTTAAACTTACCGATTTTATTAATGCAAACAATAGCGAATGGTGCCACCATCACACGTGATATGATGCACGCACCATATGAATGGATGAGCCACATTTCACCGATGTATTACTCGGTTCAAGCTTACTTTGCAAACCTATTTGGCAGCATCAGTCCAAGTCCGTATATTTGGTCAATGGCTGCGGTAGGTGCCGTTGCGATGTTAATTAATATAGCTATTGTCGCGTTTTTGCACAAACCGATGCCAGTACAGGTTTCTGAAACAGAAGTTGAAAAGAAAGCGGCAGAAATCACAGCTTAGGTTTTGCTACAATAAGGAGATAATACTTCTTAAAGGAGCGTAGAAAATGTCTATTCAAATTTTTATATTGAGCAAGCTGATGGAGGATAGAAATTATCCCTATAAATTAAAAAAGCAGCTTTCTGAACCCATTCCATTGGATCGCCTGGGCGGATTAACGGAAAGTAAACTGTACTACCATTTTGAATCATTGGTGAAACAAGGTTTAGTCGAGCCAGTTGAAGTGATAAAAGAAGAACATCGGCCTGATAAACAGGTATTTGCGATTACGGATAAGGGTCGCGAAGAACTACCCAAAAAAATCTATAAATTATTTGAAAATGCGGATGAAATCAAGGATATGATTGTTGGTTTAGCCAACATCAAGTATGTGGACCGGGATAAAGTAGTAGATATATTAGAAAGAAAAGTAAAGTCCATCAAGGCTATTTGGGAGCAGCTTGGGAATTTCGAGCCAGAACCTAAAGGCAACGAGAATATTCGTGAATTTTTGGAGGGTTATTTTTCGACCAGAACAGATCACACAATATCTTGGTTTGAAGAGTTAATCAAAAGGATTAAGACAAAGGAATTGTGAGTTTACTTGTAGGCAAATTCGAGTTGATTTCAGAAATCCGCTCCCTTTCCGCCAACTGTCTGCCTAGCCTCCTCGATGCAAGCGTCTGTGGGGTCTCGGCTAGCCAGTTATTCGGCAGGAGTGTCGTAAATTCCTTCCATCCAATGAGGGCTTCTTCTCTATAAAAAGCAGGATTATTGTTTTTCAGGTATAAAATATGGGAACGTCCGATTTGGACGTTCCCGTTCTTATTCCATTAAAGCTCCCTATAATGGAATAACTGTAAAGCTAATGTAGCATTTTTAAAAGCTGCGTTTCTCTGGCCAAGCTCCTTGAATTTTACTAAGGAATACAATTTGCCCAATATGATATGCGTCGTGCATGGCTAAACTCTTCAGTTCAAGCACTAATGAATTATCTTCTCCCGGGACCTGTCTATACAAATCTTCATGTTCTGATTTTGCTAGTATTTTTCCAAGTTCACGATGAACATAAAAGTATTCTTGTTTTGTTTCTTTCCAATTTTCTAACGTCTCATTTGGTAAACAAAATGTAGATTCATTATTTTCTGCCTGTGGTTCATTCTCTGTTTCACCAAGAAACCGCATCAGAAATCTCTTTTCATAGAAAAGTAAATGACAAACTAATTCCCAAATGGAATTCATTGCCCCATCAGCTGGTTTCCAAATTGCCTGTTCAAAAGTAATATCCTCTAGCACTTTTTCAAGTGGTGGAAACCAGTCTTCTTCATCTAAGCAGCTTGCCCATTGTTGTAACAAAAGGGTCTTTACATCCATTCTCCATTCCCTCCCATTTAATCCCTTTAATAGATAATCCCTTTGGTCAACATTCATTTGCTACGTGTTTAGATAACTAACCAAGGTGTCATGCCAATTCCTTGTCCAATTAATCTGGCCCTTTAACGGAACAATGAACGTTCTGACATTTGGAAAATTCTGATAATATCAGTTTATCATAAGTTGTGTTGACTGAGAAAGAACAACTGACCATTTTGGGAATCGTTTTATATGTTTGATGGGGCTTACCAATTTCAAAGGTATTGGAAGAGACTTCGATTATTAGGAGCAAGACTCCTGCGGGAGAAGGGTGTACAGGGGAGACCCCACAGGCACTCGCTTTCCGAGGGCGGACCGCCCTCGGAAAGCGGGTGCCTGGAGCGTAGATCTAGTTTTAGAGCATGAACTTTTTGAACGTATCATCCACTTAGTCCATACCAAAAATTTTCCCATATATTCTGAATTCTAGGTTCCATATTCTCTTTACCATAATAAGAAAATTCCATGAATATCCCATCAATCAAACAGAAATAGGACATGATTAAGTTCTCGACTTTCCCCTGGCGTATTTCTTTTTTGTCGATTCCTTCGACAAAGATAGCATGTAAGATAGCGGAAAATGATTCTTCAGATCTAAGGAAACTTTCATTTAAGATGTGCTTCAAATGCTCCGGCGGGAAGATCATTGCCCTCTTTAAAAATGTTGCTTTATCTTCATGGTTTTTATAATAGTTACAAGTATCAAGAAGGATGTGTTTTAACTTTTCTTCAGAAGAGAGGGTATTTATCTCTTCGACAAATTGTTCGACCTGGTGTATATGCTCTTCCAGGATTTCTTCAAACAGACACAAGAAAAGGTCATCCTTATTTTTGAAATGGTTATAGATTGAGGGTTTTTGTATACCTACCCTCTTGGCAATTTCCGATAAAGCAGTTCCCTCATATCCGTACTTGGTAAAAAGAGTCAAGGAAATGTTTTTAATTTCATTTTTTGTCATAATGATCCTCCAAACTATCCAACGTCAGTTAATTTCATTATAAACTCATTTCCTTTTTTAAACTAAATATTTAACACCTTGGAACATGGTTCTTTCTCTAAAAGATAAGAATTAGAATATGCTTGATAAAGAAGTTTTTTCGCTTTTATACACAACTTTCCCATCGTTTATTGTAAGTTCCACTTTAGTTTTGAGCACTTCACTTTCTGGAATATCAAATAGATTTCTGTCTAAAACCACAAGGTCAGCAAGTTTCCCCTCTTCTATTGTACCTAGCTCGTGCTCCCTGAAACATCCATAGGCTGAGCCATATGTATATGCTTGCAATGCCTCTGCCAAAGTGAGCTTTTGTTCAGGGTGCCATGTGTTTTGTGAATCTCCACTACTATCCACTCTAGTAATCGCAGTATATATTTGGCGCATTGGATTTAATGAGATGGAAACCGGAAAGTCTGTTCCTAAAGCTAAAGATGCACCTGTATTTAATAGCGACTTCGTCAAGAACACATTTTTTTCCCTTTCAGGACCTATTATTGAAGAATATACCTCTCTTGATGAAGCAGCCATGTGATCAGGTTGCATCGAGGCAATGACCCCCAGTTTTGAAAAACGTTCAATGTCATCCGAATCGATTACTTCAATATGCTCGATTGTATGCCTTGAGTCTCTTTTTCCATTCTTGCGTAAAGCTTCTTCAAAAGCGTCTAAAGCTAAACGAATTGCCGCATCTCCAATAGCGTGAAACCTGATTCTAAATCCAAGTTCATCCGCTTTAACAACTCGATCAATCAATACTTCTGGATCTAGAGCTGGATGACCGCAAATATCCACTTGATCGGAGTAAGGTTTCAGGAAGTAAGCGGTATGACCCGTGACTGTTCCATCAACGAATTGTTTTAATCCTGAGAATTGTAGTTTCTTTGATTCATATTTATTTCTCAGTATTTGGGCTTTGTCCAAATTGCCATCCAATTCAGGAGTGATATGAAATCTAGTCGATAATTCTCCTTGCTTATCCAATTTCTCAAAAAGATCATAGTCTTGAAGGAAGTCATCTATTGGCGCAAACAAATCGTTTACAGAAGTAATTCCATATTGCGATAACAATCGTAAAAACTCTTTTAATATCGTTTCTTTTTTATTTTGTGTTAACCGTAATGCCTCTTTTAAAACGATTTGCTGGGCATCTTCATATAAAATCCCAGTAAGTAAACCATTCTTATCTCTTTCATAGCGACCAAAATCCGGATCACGTATTTCCTCAGTAACTCCTGCTAATTCCATGGCCTTACTGTTTACCCATGTATAATGACCTTCAGCATGAAAAAGAACGACAGGACGATCTGGAATGACAGCGTCAAGAATTTTATAATGGGGCTCTTGTTTATCATGCCAATAACCTGCGTCCCATTGCATGCCGATAATCCATTCTTCCCCAGGACATTCTTTAGAAAATTCCAGTACTTTTGCAGCCACTTCTTGAGCTGACCTGGCTTCAAATAAATTAATACTAGTTAAACTTAGTGCACTAAACATAATGTGGAGATGAAAATCATGAAATCCAGGCATAATCAATTGATTTCCATAGTTAAATACTTTTGTCCCACTTCCTATAAAAGGTTCAATCTCTGCTTTTGATCCTACACTCAGAATTTTGTCACCTAAGATAGCTATTGCCCCAGACATTGGCTCATGTGTAAGCCCTGTGAAAATAGCATCGCTGGAAAGTACAATATCCGCTTTTTTAATAGTCATGGAGTTTACCTCTTTTCATTCAAAATAATAAAACAGTAACTGATCATTGCACTAGTTTTACATCGAATTCTTCTTTTTGCTCTGCAAAATTCATTTCAGGAGGACGTTCCTTAAACATTTTTGTTAAGTACAATAAGTAAATGAACCCTACTGTCATCCAAGTGATTCCTAATGCTAATGAATGGATATCCAACTTTGTCATAAACCATATAGTTATGCCGGTGCCTATTAAGGGAAGAAGAACATATAAAATGATACTTTTAGGAGCTCTCTGCTTCTGTCTCACAAAATAATGGAAAAACACAGCAAGATTAACGAAGGTAAAAGCAAACAGTGCTCCAAAATTAATGAAAGAAGTAGCCGTTGCGATATCCAAAAATACGGCGCTCATTGCAATACAAGCAATGATCAAGATATTGAATATGGGCGTTTGAAATTTTGGAGAAACATATCCAAAAATCCGCTTAGGCAGAACATTATCTCTCCCCATTGCATACAAAATCCGGGCTCCGCTGCCTCCTGAAGCTATCGCAGAAGCAGTGGCGGATGTCACTACGACAGAAATGAACAAACTATTCAGAAAATTACCCCCGGTATAAATCATGATATCGACTATAGCTGTATCAGGGTTCTTAAAAGCATTGAAATTCGGGAAAATCGATTGAGCAAAATAGGTAGCTGCAACAAATAATAACCCTCCAATCAATGTCGTAGCATAAATAGCTTTAGGAAGTGTTTTTTTCGGATTTTTGGTTTCTTCTGCAAGTGTAGTAACCGCATCAAACCCAAGAAAACTAAAACATAATAAAGGTACAATCGAAAGCAGATTATTAATATTCACGTCTGGACTAAAAAAAGGATCCTTAGAAAACAACTCTCCGGTCCCTTTTCCTGCTAAAAGTCCATTTATGCAAAGCAGGCTGAAGATCATGATAAAAAGAAATTGAAATATCACCAAAAAGGTATTCACATTTGCAGCGACCTTAATCCCAAAAATATTAATCACTGTCACAGCAATGATAAAGGAAATGATAACGGCAACGATAGGAATACCAGGGAAGTAAGCATTCACCATAATCCCAAAAAGTAAAGCGCTGATCATAGGACTGAAAAGATAATCCAATAAAATCACCCATCCTACCAGAAAACCAAGGTGTGAGTTAATTCCTTTCTGCACAAAGGTATAAGCTGAACCGGTAGTGGGATATACCTGAACCATTTTTGCGTAACTATACGAAGTGAATAGCATGACAATTAACGCGATTATGTATGCTGTCGGAATCATTCCATGGGTACGGTCAATAGCGATGCCATATGTGCTAAAGACTGTCACAGGCGCCATAAAGGAAAGTCCAAATACAATTACATATCTTGTATTCAGTGAACGCTTAAGCTCGGGTAATCCTTTCATCGCAAAGAGCTGCCTCCTTTATTAAATAAATGGGCTGTTTTTAAGTTAAAGTGATTTTAATTATCTTCTTTCGCACCTAATGCTGCCAGGCTGGCAAATTCATGTACAAGTGTTGCCGCTAAAAGTGAAGTGATTTGACTTGGATCATATGAAGGCAGCACTTCAACCACGTCATATCCTATAAAGTTAAATTCAGTTAGGGAACGTATCATTTTTAATGTATCATAGCTGCTAAAACCACCTATTTCAGGAGTACCTGTTCCTGGGGCAAAAGAAGGATCAACGAAATCTATATCAAATGTCAAGAAACAAGGGGTGTTACCAATCGTTTTTCTAATCTCTTTCAAAACATCTTCAAATCCACGATTGGAAAGTTCACCAGTTGTAATCATGCGATAGCCTAAATCAAGGCTTGCCTGTAAATCTCCAGAGTGGTTTAGCGTGCCGCGGATTCCTATTTGAAACACTTTATCTGCCTGCAGTAAACCTTCTTCGTGGGCACGAATGAAAGGAGATCCATGCCAATATTTTTCCTCATAATATGTATCCCAGGTATCTGTATGGGAATCAAAGTGAATCATGGCTACAGGCCCATATACCTTTGCCGCAGCTCGTAAACTAGCTAAAGTAACAGAATGGTCTCCCCCTAATCCAATCGGTATGACACCTTTGGACATCAATTCATGAATGGATTCCTTCATTAGCTCATAGCTTCGATGAATATTATGGGGAATAACAGGGATATCGCCAATATCAATGGCGTTCATTTGTTCAAAAGGATATACATTATGAATCGGATGATAGGGAAACAGGGTCATGGATGATTGGCGAATGGCTTGAGGAGCAAACCTGGCTCCTACCCGAAAAGAAGCTGCTGTATCAAAAGGCATACCTACAATTGCCAGCTTTGCATCATGCTTTTGAGAAGGTAAACGCATAAAACTTCCTGTTGTACAAAACTCTGGCTTAACATCGGGTGTAAGTGGATATTTCATAAGTATCATCTCCTGGTTTTAAATAAAAGTCTTTTCATATGAATTTACAAACACAAGGTGTAATCGCTTACAAACTATGATTCAGTGGATTACTTTTTATGTCTAACACCTACTTTTCCGCACTATATTAACTAACGGTAGTTAGTATTAAACCAAATATAAACATAGTTGTAAAAAAAGTCAAACTATTTTTTATAGTCGAATTGTCTATTTCATAATACTAAAAAAACGTTCCAGGTGATTCCGGAAATCCGCTCCCCTTCCGCTGACTGTCTGCCAAGCCTCCTCGACGCAAGCGTCTGTGGGGTCTCGACTAGCCAGTATTTCGGCAGGAGTGCCGCAAATTTCTTCCATCCATTAAGGATTACTGTAAAAAACCATGAAAGATCATCTAGTCTTAAACTTGGTTCTGATGAGCCGGCATACGGTTTTTTCTTAAATTACATTTCAGTTGATTCCAGAAACCCGCTCCCTTTCCGCCGACTGTCTGCCAAGCCTCCTCGACGTAAACGTCTCCGGGGTCTCAGCTAGCCAGTTACTCGGCAGGAGTGTCGCAAATTTCTTACATCCTTTATGGATTACTGTAAAAAACCATGAAGGATCACCTAGTTGATTGGAACGAAAGGTGCGAGACTCCTGCGGGAAAAGCGCGTCGAGGGGAGACATCACAGGCGCAAGGCGCCGAGGAGGCTTCCCGACCGCCCGCGGAAAGCGAGTGCCTGTAGTGGAAATCGACGGTCGAGGAGTTCTATAAACTGAGACAAAGTAAAAAATGACACCTGAGCTTCTAATAGAATTTTATACTAGTTTCTTAACAGATAGACCCGCCTTAGTTACGTTGATCATTTTTCTGAACTTTGGCGATTATTAGTAATATCAATGGCAGCAGAAACCCGAATGTCATGGCATAAAACGGCCAGATTTCTGCAATGAATTTGTTATAATGGACAATATTCGGTGTCATCATCAGAGTAAAGGCGATCAATAGGATACCAAACGGAAAAACCAGAGGACGATAATCTTGCAATTTTAACGTTTGGGCCGTACCTAAAACGGTCACATAAAAAAACAAACTAAATCTAATAAAAATTGTGATGAACCATATTATGGCTATTATTGCTTCCAGCCGCGTCAAGAAATCAGCGATTTTTATTTTCTTTGCCAACATATAGATTGGATAATTTTGTCTTATCGTTGATTCGGAACCAAGTACAAGAATGGCTAACATGGTTATAATGATCAAAACACTTCCAGCCAACAATTGACCGACAAAAAGGCTTTTTCTTATTCTGTCTTTTTGACTTACGAACGGGAGGATCATTAGAATCGCAACCGGTTCAATAAACGGAAAAACAATAAATGGTATAGAACCCCGTATAACCTGTTTCATTCCCCCCTCCCATACGGGTTGCAGGTTTTGAAATTTAATCTCAGTAAGCAGAAGAATTATCAAGGTTGATATAAGTAATAAAACATAGGGGAAAAATATTTCCGCGCTTCGGGCCAAAGGTTCCAAACCAAGACGCGCGGCCATGAGGACGACACTCATAAAAAGAATCATGATCACTTGAATTGGAGTATCAGGCATAATATGACTTATCATAAAATCCCCAATTTCATTCAAATAAGTCGCTGTGGTTATAAAAAAGTAGCTTATAAAAAGAAGAGAAATAGCCATTCCCAGCCACTTCCCCAGGATTTTTTGGCTGTATTCCACTAATGTTAAATCAGGATAGCATTTCCTTAAGGCCTCATATATCAAAACAATCAATAACGGTGCTATTGCCACGCTTATCATGCCCGAAATCCAAGCATCTTGTTCAGCTTCGGAAGCGACAATGGAGGGAATGACTAAAATAGAATCTCCAAGCGTATATAGAATCACTAATATCATCAGTTGACGGCTTCCGATTTTACCCTTCTCGAGCATTTTCATAAGTTCCTTTCACGACAAAACGGTAAGTTATAAACAAAAGGCAGAAATTCTGATTCCATAACCATTATTGACAGAAGAAGAATATACAAACCCTGCTGAGTACAAGTTATTTTTTTGCCACTGCAAGCCGCACTCGCCAATTTGGAAAATCAGAAATAATTTGTTTTATTAATCCTGACTCCCCTTGATAGGAAAAACTTTAGAGCTTCGATTTACTTTTTAAGAATTCCGCCTTATTCCGGGAATATAGCTGCCCCTATAGCTCCTTTATTGAAATAAAGTACTTATTAGTTTAAGTACTTGTTCAGAATGAGAAAAAAGGCGTCCCGGTTCTGCAGAAACGCCTATTATTATAAATTCCTCTCTAACAAAATCCCCAATTGTTCTGCCAAGACTTGGGGTGGATCAGGTATTCCATTCATGAAATACGATTCTACTATCCCTACAATAGCTACTCCAAAAAATTGAACGATAACTTCCTTACTCAATCCTTGATTTTTCCCTTCGTTTACATCTACTTCATTCTTTACTTCTTCAACGACAAGCTCAAGAAAGCTACTGCGAAAAAAAGGTGCCCCTTTGTCTGCCAACATGGTTGAAAAGAAGGAATAATGACTTTCAAAGTATTCAAACCAAATGAGAAGAGCATCTGTAAAACTCAATTCTGTTGAGGATTCACAAAGTTTTCTTAGTTCGTTAATATGTTCTTCAATGAGCTTATCGAGCAGATCAAGTTTATCCAAGTAATGAGAGTAAATGGTTCTTCGGCCAACATTCGCTTTGTCGGCAATATCCTGTATCGTAATCTGATCAAAATTCTTTTCAGACATCAGCTCAATAAAAGCTTTTTTTATTGCTTCTTGAGATTTGAGTATTCTTCTATCCACGTTAGACATTGTGAGAGTCACCAAACTTTCTTGAAAAACCTTGTGCTATAAGGTACAGCCGTTCTCCTAAAAGTACTGGGAAAACGGCTTTATTCTTAATGATACCAAGCTTCTGTTTTTTTTAAAACACGTGTTGGATGCTACTTTCTTATTTCTTAAAGATTCTTGCCAAAGAACTCTGTTAACTTAGTTACAGCTTGATCTACATATTCTGGGATATCATACATAGCAATATGCGTTGCACCTTCAACCCAGAACACTCCTTTGGTCCATTCGAAGATTCATGGAATTGTTTGCTGTAACCGCGTGTGTCAGCCTCGGTTCCTACAATCAATAACATAGGTTGAGTCAGATAGGTGCTAATTTGGCTTGATGCCGAGAATGCCATGAGCTTGTCAACGCTTGTAAATAGGAATCGATTTGGAGAATTAGGGTGCTGTGCTCTAGGCGTTCTATAGTAGTCAAAAGCTTCACGCATAAGCACAGGTGTATTTTCATCAATTTCTTCAAGCGTATCAGGCGCATAAGTAAGGAAATGCGCATCTGTTCCATTTGCTTCTGCAGTACGCTGCTTAGCAACCGCCTCAAGTGTTTGTAATTGTGTTTCAATGCTGCCTTCTCCTCGGAACATAGCACCGATGTCCACCGCACTTACAGTCGCTACTGCCTTGATGCGGCGTTCAGTTGAAGCTGCAGCTACTGCATAACCGCCACCTGCACAAATACCAAGTGCCCCAATCTTTTCTTGGTCAATATACGGAAGAGTCGTCAAATAATCCACCGCACAACGCACGTCTTCTACTCTGGCATTCGGATCTTCAAGCAAACGTGGTTCTCCGTCGCTCTCTCCCTGATGAGATGCGTCAAATGCTAACGCAACAATACCATTGTCAGAAAGCTTTTGTGCATATGTCCCTGCAGTCTGTTCTTTTACTCCACCACCGGGATGTATAACAACAATCCCGGAATATTTTTTGCTTTCGTCAAATCCCTCTGGCAAATAAAGGTTACCTGCCATCTTTAAATATCCATTTTTAAACTTTACTGATTTTTTCATGTTTTTTCCCCTTTTTTATAAAGAATTCGATGTCCCAAGAATAAACTGCACGCATGTGCAATAAGGAGCATCTGTGCAACATTATAAACGGGAGCAGGATATCTTCAATGACCAATTGAATACGATTCGTGCGTTAGTGCACAATTTGAGTGAAATTGTGTAATATACCTTCATCCATTATTCTGACATTTTATAAAATGAAATAAAAAAAAGACCTTATTCAGGTCTCAGATTGTATACAAATTCAGAAATCGAGTTTGCTTTCAGCTTTTTTCTTTAGAAAATGTTCCAGTTGTTTTCAGAAACCCGCTCCACAAAAACCGAAGTTTAATTATTATTTTCCCTGTTTCTTTTTCCTTCAAAATATATAGATGCCGCAAGAATAATGATTGCAATTGATACAATGCCAGATAACCAAGATAAGTCCATATCCGAGATATACTTAACCAAATTAATTATAGGAAGCATGAATATGAAAATTAGTAATAAAACATCCTTTTTGTTTTGTTTCCTTTTTTCAAAGAACAATCCCAGTATTTTTTCAACCATTCTAAACACCTCCTTCACTGTTCCCTGCCAAATAGACAGCAAAATTCAATTAAAGTCCGCCATCTAAACCGTCAATTTTTATCCCTCTGCTCCAATCACGGGTGACTTTTAATTCATTATCTATGATGGTTATCGTGAGCTCTCCTTCTTTCTCATAAATCTTGGATGAATTCTCGTCATAAATCTTAAATACAGTTGTGTATGTGTAATCTACTGTGCCATCTTCATTTATGCTTTGTTCTTCAAGCTTCACACTTTGCACTTCAATGCTTTTATTGATTTCTTTGGCTACCAGTGCAGGCATTGAATAAAAACGGTTAAGAATTTGGGCATTATATTCATCTTCTGATAAATATCCTTTAATATTACCTGCAATTTCATCAAAGGTTGGAGGATTGGCTGGATCATTAATGGTATATCGTGCAGTATAATAGCCTTTAAATAACTTTTCTGCCTCTCCCAATTTGACCACATTTCCCTCTTTAACAAGGCTCCTCTCTGTAATTTCACCTTTTTCTTTGACCACTTCCTTGTTACATGCACCTATACATGAAAACACTGCGATAAACAACAAAAAGCTAAGAAAATTATTAATTTTTGCACCCTCATTTCCGTTTAAATTTCATTTGTTCAAAATGAATTTCATTAGTATGAGCAGCTCTTAGATGTTCAAAATAAGGTTAGGGCGGACCACTGATATCAAGGTAAATAATAAAAAACAAAAAATATATTGAAATATCAATTTAATTTAGTTATAATACGATACGGTCTTAGTATTACTGTGTATATAATTTTTAGAAAATTTAATAATTTTCTAAAATAGCAAATTTTGGTTTTTTCGGAGGGTTTATTTTGTCTAATAAGGTTCCATCTTCATTTATAGTAGTGATTGGTTTCATGTTATTTGCCCTTTTCTTCGGTGCAGGGAATTTAATTTTCCCGCCAATGCTTGGTCAATCGGCAGGTATGAATATCTGGTCGGCTAATGCAGGGTTTTTGGTCACAGGAGTAGGATTACCGTTACTTGGTGTGCTGGCACTCGGTTTTTCTGGAAAAGATGACTTACAATCATTAGCGAGCCGTGTCCATCCAGTCTTTGGTATTGTATTCACAACCATTCTTTATTTAGCCATTGGTCCATTATTCGCAATGCCTAGAACAGGAAACGTTTCTTTTGAGATCGGTGTAAAACCTTTTTTGCCTGAAGATCCAGGTCCATTGCCTTTACTTATTTTCACCATCATCTTTTTTACAGTTTCATGCCTTCTTTCGCTCAATCCCGCGAAAATTGTCGAAATTGTGGGGAAAGTTTTGACACCCATCAAGTTGACGTTCATTGGAATCCTGGTGGTAGTCGCTTTCGTTAATCCAATTGGAGATTTTGAAGCACCTGCCGAGCACTATATGGTTCAACCATTTTTCAATGGGTTCAGAGAAGGATATTTAACCATGGATACTCTTGCATCTTTTGTTTTTGGCATCATCATCATTAATGCCATCAAAGAAAAAGGTGCCAAAACAAAAAAACAAATCATGATCGTTTGTGGAAAAGCGACTGCCATTGCGGCCGTTATCCTTGCTACCATTTATACAGCTCTCTCTTATATGGGTGCTTCAAGCGTTGGGGAACTTGGACGCTTGGATAATGGAGGCATTATCTTGGCGAAAGTCTCGGATTACTACTTTGGATCATATGGCGGGCTATTATTGGGATTAATGATCACAGTAGCTTGTATAACGACGAGCGTAGGACTCATTACCTCTTGCTCGACGTACTTCCATAAACTATTTCCAAGTCTGCCTTACAAAACGATTGCCATAAGTTTATCCATATTCAGTGCAATCATTGCCAATATTGGACTAACCGAGTTAATTGCCATTTCAGTACCGGTTATGACAGCCATTTATCCATTAGCCATTGTTTTGATCTTCCTAACATTTCTTCATTCCTTATTTAAGGGAAGACCTGAGGTTTATCAAGGCAGCTTACTTTTAACATTCATCGTCAGTCTATTTGATGGATTAAATGGAGCAGGTGTACACATTACATTCATCAATGATTTCTTCACTGCAATACTTCCTATGTATGAAGCTGGGCTTGGGTGGATCGTCCCTGCCATTGTTGGAGGATTCATTGGGTATGCAAGCAGCGTCTTAAAGTCGAAATTCGGTCATAATCACCAAATAGATTAAATGATATAAAAGTCAAGACATATAAACTGTAGACGAACTCGAAGATTAGCGAGTTGATCTGACCCAATAAAGTTAGACATATAATTTAAGCAGCTTCTAAGACCTGAGTTCGGTATTCTATCGGACTCAGGTCTTTTAATTTTA
>NZ_JBWCCL010000025.1:0-29762 GCF_056279465.1 Peribacillus sp. TE19612
TCTCCCAGCCGTAGAATCAGTATTGACCGTTCTGAACCATTTTCATTCTCTGTGGTGAAGCGCTGATTTTTGCGCTTCATGGATGGCTAACGGGGGCGTTAGCTGAGGATCAGAGCTGTCTTTTAGGCAGCTTTTTCTTATGGCACTAACGGGGCAGGATAGTTCATTAACTTCCAGTTGTTAAGAAACTTTATTCCTGTTTATTCGTATGGTCATTTAAGCATTATGAAAAATGGGAGGATTAGTAGTTTTGAAAAAAATCCACAAACGAAGGAAATTACTATAAGAACAGTGCTAAATATATATGGGGTGTTCACTGTTCTTGCATTAATATTATCAATTTTTACCACTCCTTAAATGAAAACATGCAACTTTTTTACGATGAAGATTTAATGATGGAATCCAAAAAGATAAAGGAGTTCTTACTTTTTATTTTTGGTTCTGCGTTAGTTCACTAAAAGAAAAAGGAGAGTACATATTATACATGGCTAATATGTACTCTCCTTTATTTATTAAGGTTTTTTATAATTAGGTCTAGATAATTTTGAAAAACTAAAAAACATTAAAGGACCGTCAATAGACCTGTTTTTTGTACGAAAGAAGGATGGCCACCAAGTTTCGACGAATATATCAATATAATCTTTGGAGGTGTTGGATATGGGGATTTGTTGTGGAGAGTGTCACGTTGAATTAAAGAGTGATGATTATGTCACATTGGATGAATTTAGCACGCTGAGGCACACATATTGCGGTTATGATCTTATTGCCGAGCTGATCAAAGACATTGGGACTTATCGAAATATCAAAACAAAGTATTGGTTTTCCCGTGAGCGTACTAAATGAAAATCGGTAAAATCTTGGAGTTAATTAAAACTGATACACCAGCGAATATTGCCAAAAGGGCTGAAGTTCATCTTTCAGAAGAATCACTAAGAAAAGCATTGAATAAAGCTGGTTATGAGTATAGAAATTCAGGCAAAAAAGGCTGGTATTTTGTTGGTGAAGGTGACGAGGAAACGGTACAAGAGCAGCTTATTTATGACTTTGCAACAGCAGGGAAAGTTTCAACTAATGTAAATAAAGAACCTATTAACGATACCAACCAACGTTCTAACGTTGGCATAAAAAGTGGTAAAGAACAGGTCAAACAAGCGAACGAACAATCAGCACCAACCATAGAACGAACCAAGGTTATAAGAAAACGTTCTTCATTCGATATGGATGTTGAACTTATGAAGGAACTAAAAATACAAGCAATCATTCATGATAGGACGGTTTATGAACTAGTTGAAAGTGCCGTAAGACACTATTTAGCTGAATTAAAGGGAAAATGATGTGGCTTTGAAATAAAGTCACGATGTTTATAATAAAGTTGCACCGTTTTACCCCTTTGGATAATATCCTCTAAAGGGGTGTTTTTATGTCCAAAAGATAAAGTACATCTGAAATTTAAAAATGGATCAAGGGAATTTTTTAGTGGTAATAGAGTTGTTCCGTTAAAGGGCGCGATTCTTTAATAAGAATTACTTTTCTTATGGAACTAAAGGGGCAGGTTAGTGCAATAAAGCGTCCAGGGGTTATAGTTAAGGATGCAGCTTTATTAAAAAACTAGCAAGTTATTATGTTAGAGAAGAGTTAACAATGAAAAATAGAGAGGGAGCTATCGGTTACTGTTTGGGAATGGGTAATACATATGAAGATTATCCATTTCGTGATAAGAATTGGACGTTAATGCGACATATAGATAACAAGAAAGTGTTTGCGTGGATATTTGAAAAAGATGGACATATTTGGATTAATGTGAAATGTGAACCTGGTTTTTTAGATTATTGGCGTCAGCTTTACCATTCGGTAGTTCCGGCATTTCATCTTAATAAGGACCATTGGAATTCGATAATTCTTGACGGTACTGTTCCAAAGGAAGACATTTACGAAATGATAAAACAAAGCTATATGTTAACTAAAAAAAATAATAGTAAAGTTAATTTCAAAAAGTGAAGGCATTGATTCAGCAGGAAGGATTTATGCCTTTTTCTGTGGAACTTACTATGATTGTGAAATAATCTACTTAAAGTAACGGGTGCGTTAGCTGAAGATCGGAGCTGTCTTTAAGGCAGCTTTTTCTTAATGCATTTAAAGTGGGAAGATAATCCGATAATAAAAAAATACCGATTAATTAGAGGAGAAGGGTGGTTAATAATATTTAGGGGTTATTTCGTTTGCTTTAATTATATTGGTTAGACCCTGGAGTAACAACTTTTCGTGTATTGATGATATGTGGAATCATTATATCTTTCTCTTTCTCTTATCTTAGAGAGAAAAGACTTTGGAGAAATTTAGCTTTAGGTCTTAGTATATTTGTTGGTTTCGTTTACTTTATGAGCTGTTGAATTAATGAGAATAATATTCCAGGGTAATGGATTTTAAATTGTTTATTCAACAAACAGGTGCTTACTTCATTACCAGGAGCTGATCAACAGCTCCTTTTTCTTATGGGCGTACCCTAATAGTTCTCACATGTCACTGCAAAATTCTATATACTAAAATTAATTAAACTAGAATACACGAAGAACCTTTAAATAGAAGTGTAATACGAGGAGGAGATATCATGCTTATTACGGAACGGCATCAATTAATTATAAAGCTATTAAAAGAAAAGGGGAATGTTAAGATTCATGAGCTAGTAGAATTAACAAATACTTCAGAATCTACTTTGCGTCGTGATCTAGATCAATTAGAAAAGCAGAACTACTTAAAACGTGTACATGGTGGAGCTTCACTTTTACATAGTAAACGAGACGAACCAAGTGTGTTTGAGAAAATAACGCAGAACCTTGAGGAAAAAGCTAAGATAGCAAAATATGCGGCAGAACTAATTTTGGACGGCGACTGTGTTTATCTTGATGCTGGAACAACAACGTATCAGATGATCAAACATTTAAGACAAAAAGATATCGTTGTTATTACAAACGGAATTGGTCATTTAGATGCATTACTTGAAAATGAAATATGTACATATTTTATTGGTGGATTTGTTAAAAAGATTACCAAAGCAACAGTTGGACGTTATGCATACGAAAGTATAAAAAAATACAGATTTGATAAGTGTTTCATGGGTGCGAACGCTATTCATTATAATTTTGGATTGACTACCCCAGATCCAGAAGAGGCGCAAATAAAAGAAAGAGCCATTTTTTTGTCACGTGAGGCCTTTGTATTAGCAGATCATACAAAATTTGGAGAAGTATCATTTTCTAAGTTTGCAGATTTAAACCAGACAAAAGTTATTACGAATGAGGAAGGTACAATAACGTTAGGAAAATATAAGGAGAAAACGGAGATAATTATTGTGAGGGGCTAAAAACTAAATTTGCTATCGTTGAAGGAAAGCTGGTATTCAAACTGTCTGATTCAGACATTTAGAATACCAGCTTTTTTTGAATGTTCTGAAATTATTTTTATTGAAAATTTTCCCCTTTGTTGTATCAATATAATAAAGAATGCTTGGTTAATTGTAATGTGGCCAATTAACAATGAGGGAAAATCTGCTCCATGTATTAAACGTTCCATTTGAAAGTTTAATATTTTATGTTATCAATATATTTTTTGAAATAATTGGAACCGTTGACAATTACAAACAGCTCTAATATAATCAAAATCAATCAAAAACAACCAAAATCAATCAATTGTAATTCTAATGTGTAAAGGGTAATTATACTGTTTTACAAGATATGAAAGCGTTATCAATAAATTGGATGTCAATGTGAACAAACTATCAAAATCAATCATATTTCCATTATTTCAACCAAAAATAATCATTTAAGGAGGTGATCTAGTTTAAGAGATTGAGAGCGGTAACAATTTCTCGTTCTGTAACTAATTATTTTCATCTTCAAAAACTAGGGGGGTTAATATGGTTAAATATGTAAAAACGATAGGAATACTAGTTTTGGCGTTTGTAATTGCCGCGATGACGGCATGTAGTGGGGCTAGTGAATCATCAAATGGATCAACAGACGGTAACGAAGGACAAAAAGGTAACAAACAATTAACGATCGGTGTAGCGGTGGGTAGTTTAGCAAACCCTTTCTTCGTCTCCATGGCTAAAGGTGCTGAAGAAGCAGGAAAAGAATTAGGTGCTGAAGTTCTAGTTGAAAGCGCTGAATATGATTTAGCAAAACAAGCAGCTCAAATTGAAAACTTTATTACGAAAAAGGTAGATATCATTCTTTTAAATGCTGTTGATACAAAAGGAATTGCGGCATCTGTTCAACAGGCCAAAGCTGCTGATATTCCAGTAGTTGCTGTAGATACTAATGCTGAAGGTGGTGTCGATGCCACTGTTACTTCAGACAACTATCAAGCTGGTAAACTAGCCGGAGAATATGTGATTGAACAATTAGGCGGAAAAGGAAAAATAGCTATTATTGATGGACCTCCTGTTTCGGCTGTATCTGATCGTATTCAAGGATTTGAAGATGCAATAAAGGATTCCGAAATTAAAGTAATTGCGAAGCAAAATGGAGAAGGGAATCGCGAAAAGGCATTAACGGTGATGGAAAGTATTTTACAAGCTAATTCATCTGGCTCTATTGACGCTGTTTTTGCGATTAATGATCCAGAAGCAATTGGTGTTGAAATTGCTCAAGAGCAAGCGAATCGTAAAGATGAATTTTTCATTGTCGGAGTAGACGGTGCTCCTGAAGCCACAGAAGCAATGGCAAAGGAAGGAAGTACATTTGCTGCAACTTCAGCTCAGTCACCTAGTAACATGATCAAAAAAGCTGTTGAAATCGGAATGAAAGTGAAAAATGGTGAAGAAGTTGAGGAGCTTATTAAAGTTCCAGTTGAGATTGTGACTCAAGATACATTAGATTCTTACCAAGGTTGGTAAGAATCTTTCAATAAATAGGCTGATAATGATTCCTCCTTTAATCAGCCTATTCAAATCAATATAAGGGGTGAGATAAAGGTATGGCTGTCAATGAAATGTCCCTTAAAGGCCAACAAAGTCTAAAAAAGCCAGTGTTGAATATGGAGGGAATTGGTAAAACATTCTCAAGTGTAACCGTATTGAACAATGTGAGGATTGAACTTTATCCAGGTGAAGTACATGCATTAATGGGAGAGAATGGCGCTGGAAAGTCAACTTTCATGAAAATCCTCGCAGGCATTCATACACCTGATGACAATGGTGGGAAAATCTACTTAAAAGGTCAACCAATTTTATGGAAGGACCCTACTGATGCAAGGAACAAAGGAATTAGTGTTATTCATCAGGAGCTAAACCTTTCTCCTAATTTAACAATAAGTGAAAATATCTTAATGGGTTCGAATTTTCCTAGAAATCGTTTAGGAATGGTGAAATGGGATGAGGTTCATGAACGTGCCCAAGGCGTGTTAGATTCAATGGGGTCGAATCTAAATCCACGCCAGTTGGTTTCGACCTTAAGTGTTGCTCAACAACAAATGGTCGAGATCGCTCGAGCATTATCCTTTAATGCAGAGGTACTCATAATGGATGAACCAACCGCCTCCTTAACAGATAAAGAAATAAAAAAGCTGTTTGAAATTATTGATGATTTGAAAAAGCAGGGAGTTGCTATTGTATATATATCTCACAGAATGGAAGAAATCTTTAAAATTTCTAATAGGTTCACTGTATTACGTGACGGTGAATGGATTGCAAGTGGGCCGATTGAAGAGACAAATCCTGATCATCTGGTAAAGCTAATGGTAGGACGGGATTTAAAGGACTTGTTTAATCGGTCAAAAGCTTTTGGTACAAAAAATTCAAAGGAAGTTTCACCTGTACTTGAATTGAAAAATGTTTCTGATAACACAATTGTAAAGAATGTATCTTTAAAAATATACCCAGGTGAAATTGTTGGTTTGGCGGGGCTTGTTGGAGCTGGCAGAACAGAATTGGTTAGGGCCATTTTCGGTTTGTCCGAGTTGAAAAGTGGCGAAATATTGGTTGATGGTCAATCTGTTAGAATCAAATCCTCAATAGATGCTATTGCTAATAGGATTGCACATGTACCTGAAAGCAGGAAAGAACAAGGGTTATTTTTATCAATGTCCGTAAAAGAGAATATCATAATGGCTGAATTGAAAAAACATGCTAAAGCAGGAATTGTTAGTTGGAAGCAAGCAAATGAAAGCGCTAACCAATATATTGAAGACTTAAATATAAAAATAGCTTCCCCAGAACAGCAAGTATCAAACTTAAGTGGTGGGAATCAACAAAAGGTAGTGATCGCTAGGTGGCTATCAATTGCACCAAAGGTATTACTACTTGATGAGCCAACACGAGGGGTTGATATAGGTGCCAAGACTGAAATCCACAAGATTGTTTCGAAGCTTGCAGATGAAGGATTGGCCGTTTTAATGATATCATCTGAACTTCCTGAAGTATTGGGGGTAAGTGATCGAATACTTGTGATGAGTGAAGGAAGGTTAACAGGCGAGCTTTCGAAGGAAGAAGCTACACAGGAAACAATTATGCGTTTAGCTACCAAAGGGGGGAGAGAGAAATGAGAGGGAATATGCAAACTATTACACATTCACAACGCCTAAATATAGGAAATGTCCTTTATTCTTTATGGAGTAGGCTTGGCATGATCATGATTTTATTATTATTGTGTGTAGTACTTTCATTTACAGCACCAAATTTTTTAGATACAGCCAATTTATTGAATGTATTAAAACAAGTCTCTATCATTGCTATTTTAGCTGCTGGGATGACAATTGTTATTTTAACTGGTGGAATCGATTTATCAGTTGGTGCAACAGTTGCTCTATCTGGCGTTATCTCAGTCATGGTCTCTTCTGCAGGAGTTAATCCTATAATTGCGATGTTATCAGGTGTACTAGTAGGGTATGCAGTAGGACTGATTAATGGATTTCTCACAGCCAAAGCAAAGTTACCAGCATTTATTGTTACACTAGGCAGCTTCACATATGTTCGTGGACTCGCTTATGTCATTAGTGGCGGTTATCCAATTGTTTTACAAAACGAAACATTTAAATTCATCGGTGGTGGAAGTATTTTCGGAATCCCCACTCCTATTTATATCATGTCTTTAGTATACGTTGTGATGTTTTTTGTTCTTAAATATACGATGTTTGGTCGTCATATTTATGCGATTGGTGGCAATGAAGAGGCGGCTCGGTTAACTGGAATTAAGGTTGAAAAGTCTTTAATCAATGTGTATTCGATTAGTGGTTTGCTAGCTGGTTTAGGAGGAGTCGTTTTAGCGGGAAGGTTGTTTTCTGGACAGCCAACTGCTGGTCAAATGTATGAATTAGACGCAATTGCTGCTGTTATTCTAGGAGGAACAAGTTTAACAGGTGGAAAAGGGAAAATAATAGGAACAATTATTGGGGTTTTAATTATGGGGGTAATCAGTAATGGGTTAACTCTAATGGATGTCAACTATTATTGGCAGTTAGTTGTAAAAGGCGGAGTTATTGTAGCAGCCGTTTTATTAGATCGATTGCGCGGAAATAGTCCAGCATAACGATCACATGTCATTTTAGATTTAAAAAAAGGGGTGTGAAATAAAAGTGAAGAGGGTTATTAGTATTCTACTAATATGTTCAACTGTTACTTGTTTACCATTTAATAGTGCATATGCAGAAGACCCTGGGTATTATAATGAACCATACCGTAATCAATTTCATTTTTCTCCTGAAGCTAACTGGATGAATGATCCGAATGGTATGGTTTTTTATAAAGGTGAATATCATTTGTTTTATCAATATCATCCGTATGGAACGACATGGGGACCGATGCATTGGGGGCATGCTGTCAGTAAAGATCTTGTTAATTGGGAGCATTTGCCGATTGCTTTATCGCCGGATGAAAACGGTCAGATTTTCTCGGGGAGTGCTGTTATTGATTGGAACAATACAGCTGGCTTTGGAAAAGAGGCAATGGTTGCCATCTTTACGCATTCAGGGGATAAACAAGTCCAAAGTATAGCGTATAGCCTAGACAAGGGAAGAACTTGGGAAAAGTATAAAGGGAATCCCGTAATGCCAGACCCTCCTATACAAGATTGGCGCGATCCTAAAGTATTTTGGCATGAAGAATCAAACCAATGGGTTATGTCGTTAGCGGCTAAGGATAAGATCATGTTTTATACCTCACCTAATTTAAAAGAGTGGGAGTATGCAAGTGAATTCGGCGAAGATGGTGGAATACAAGCAAATAGCTTAGACAGAACTTCTTATACCATGTCATCCCAGACAGGTGAATCATTTAGCTATGAGGGAGATATTACCCTTAATGAGAAGAATGGGAGAGAAGGGGCAGGTGGTTTAGTTTTTCGGTCAGACAGGAGTGCAAAGAACGGCTATGTTGCGAGCTTAGATGCCAAAAACGATGTCATAACATTAAGTAAGAATGTAGATGGAACAAACGAGGAAATTGCGAGAAAACCTTTTACCCTCAAAACTTCAACTACCTACCATGTGAAGGTGGAAACAGATGGGGATCAAATTCAAGTCTCTGTAAACGATCAATCCGTTATAAAAAAAACAGATATAGAATTCGATTATGGATACTATGGATTGTCCGCGTGGAATTCAACGGCTGCCTTTCGAAATGTGGAGTTCAAGAATACATCTAACTTTGAAACCAATTTATCAAAATGGACAGATGTAAACGGAAGCTGGGAGAACACGATGGACGGAAAAAGTGGAGCCTCTACGGAGGATGCTTTTGTAATGAGTGGTCAAACAGGGGATAACTTTTTTTATGAAGCAAACATTGAGATATCTGGGGGAAAAGGTGGCAACGGAGCTGGCTCGCTCGTTTTTCGTGCAGATCCTAATGCAACAAATGGTTATATGGCGAATGTCGATGCTTTAAACGATACAATAAAAATCATGAAAATTGAAAATGGAGACATATCCATTCTAGCTGAAAAAACAATAAATCTAGATACAGATAAAAGGTACCATTTAAAAGCAAGCACCCATGGAAAAAATATTAAAATTTCTTTAGATGGAAATCTCATTCATGATGTAAATGATTCAACTTTTTCATCAGGGCATTTTGGCTTGAATGTTTGGAATTCATCTACGTTATTCCAAGATGTTCAAGTTGGTAAGAACATCATGACAAATGAGAAGGAAATTATTAATCATGATTTTGAGACAGGTGATCTAACTGGGTGGAGTACAATCGAAGGGAATGCTTTCACAAAAGATCATGTGACAAATGTACCATCATACTGGGGAGGGGATTTCGGCCATCAAGGAAACTACCACTTATGGGGGTTTACTGATCTTCAAAAGGGAGATGACGCAACAGGTGAACTGCACTCCGCATATTTTAAACTAGATGGCTCTGGAGAAATCAACTTTCTGTTGGGCGGTGGTAATGATATCAACAACCGCTATGTTTCGTTAGTGAGAGCCTCTGATGATCAAGAATTAATTCGACAAGCCAATACAAAATTTAAAGAAGAAAAATATCAAAAATACGTCTGGGATGCTTCTAAATACATTGGAGAAGTGTTATATATTAAAGCTGTAGACCAAGCTACAGGTGGTTGGGGTCATTTAAACATGGATGATGTTAATGTTTATAATGAAGGGGCCATGCCAAATGAAGTAGACCAAGTTGCCAAAGAGCCTGAGAAAGACGATTCGAAAGAAAGCGGCATCCTTACAGACTGGTCTGCTGTTTCTGGAGAGTGGATACCTTCTACTCATGGTAGTAACGGAGGGATTTGGGAATGTCCTACTCTAATCGAATTACCAATTGATGGTGACCCTTCAAAAACAAAATGGGTACTACAGGTAAGCATTAATGATGGCGCTCCTGCAGGCGGGTCAGGTATGCAATATTTTGTAGGTACCTTTGACGGGAAAACGTTTAAAAATGAAAACCCTTCCGATCAAGTGTTATGGACTGACTACGGGGCAGATTATTATGCCGCAGTTGATTGGAGCGGAATTGAAGGGGAGAATGGCGAAAAATATTGGATTGGCTGGATGAGTAATTGGCAATATGCAAATAATACACCAACTTCGACTTGGAGAAGTTCAACGACATTGCCAAGAAAGATGGAGCTAACTCAGACGGAAGAAGGTTTACGTTTAAAACAAACACCAGTTTCTTTAAAAACCATTCGAGATAAGAGTGAAAAAATTTCATATAAAAATAAAGTCATATCTGGTGAAAGTAATCTCCTATCTAAACTATCAGAAGATACATTTGAAATGATAGCTGAGTTTGATGTAGATGATATAAAAGCAACTGAATTCGGCTTTCAAGTTCGTAAAGGTGCAACTGAATATACGACTATTGGCTATGATGTTGCCACCAAACAGTTATTCGTAGACCGTTCAAATTCAGGAAGCTTTGATTATGGGAACAATGTGGTCGGTAAGCATGAAGGACCGTTAAATGCATTAAATGGGACTGTGAAAATGCATATTTTCATTGACCGATCTGCTGTAGAAGTGTTCGGAAACAAAGGTGAAACGGTTATTTCTGATCAAATTTTCCCGGATCCATCAAGTAAAGGATTACAAGTTTATAGCAAGGGTGGAGAAGTTACATTAAAGTCTTTGAAAATATACCCTTTAAAGAGTATATGGAAAAGATAAAGACTAAATTTCAATCCTATTAAAGATGGGTTGATATTAAGAGTTTATGAAGGCTGTCGAAAATGACTCGATAGCCTTTCATTTTACCTAAATCACAAGAATGGAGAGTGTAATGTAAATGAATAAAACAAACCGCGCAGTCATATGCGTTGGGGAGCTTTTGATCGATTTTTATTGTACAGATATTGATGTTAATTTATATAGAAGGTAATCATTTTCTAAAGAAAGCCGGGGGCGCACCAGCGAATGTCGCAGCTGCTATTTCAAAGCTAGGTGGGGAAGCGAGTCTTATTGGAAAAGTAGGAAATGACCCATTTGGATTATTTTTAATAGAAACGATAAAAGAGGTGGGGGTTGATACATCGATGATTGTTACTGATGATTTAGCACCAACTACTTTAGCATTTGTTTCTTTACAAGCAAATGGTGAAAGGGATTTTGTATTCAATAGAGGAGCGGATCGAAATTTAACAGAGGATAACTTATACCTAGATAGATTAAGTGGTGCAAAAATCATTCACTTTGGATCTGCAACTGCATTTCTGGAAAACCCTTTTAAAACAACTTATTTAAAGGCAATGGAATTTGCACAAAATAGGGGGATATTTCTTTCGTTTGACCCTAACTTCCGAGATGATTTATGGAAAAATAGAGTGGCTGAATTTATTAGTTTAGCCAGAAAGGGTATATCAATGGCTGACTTTGTAAAAGTAAGCGAAGTAGAGCTTGAACTAATCACGGGAAAAATGGATAAATATGATGGAATAGCAATGCTCCATCATTTAGGGGCAAAAATAGTGGCTGTTACCCTTGGATGGGAAGGCACTCTTCTTTCAAATGGAAGTGGAATGAGTGTAATAAACAGCGTCGAAGTAAATTCAATTGACTCAACTGGTGCTGGTGATGCATTTGTCGGTGCTACTTTATTTCAATTTGCAAATCTTGAGTCGTATGACACAATTCTTAGTGATTTTAGTAAACTTAAAGAGATCATTCTTTTTGCAAATAAAGTAGGTGCCGTCGTGTGTACGAAGGTAGGAGCGATTTCTTCTCTACCAAAGAAGAGGATATATATAAGATTTAGTCTTCATCGTATTGTTTCGGATTTTTAGTTTATATTCGTCCCTTAGCGGATAAATATTATATATATAAATAAGAAGAACCGTGAACTGAAGTGAATTAGATTTTATTTTGAATAACTAGTAAAAAACAGATGGATAATAAAATCATGCCTTGATCGTTACTTAGAACAGTAATTAGGTAATTACTATTAGTGCCTCGCCCATTTGGATTGAAGGCACTATTTAGTGATTTAAGAAAAATGAGCCTACTTAATGTGAACTTTGTGAAATATTGTACTTAAACTAACGGGTGCAATCGGAGCTGTCTTTAAGGCAGCTTTTTCTTTATGCAATTAAAGGGGCAGGATAGTTCAACAAAATTCTGATTTAACTCAAAAACTACGATAATAAATGTAGCTTGATCCAAATATTAGTATGATACAGTAAATATAAGGAATTTATAGATATCATAACGAGGTGGGACGAGAAATGATAAAGGGTCTTTATGAGGCACATTTACCTGTAAGTAATCTTGAAAACTCAATAAAATTTTATAAAAAGTTAGATTTAGAAATTGCATATCAAAATGATAAATTAGCTTTCTTCTGGATTGAGAAAGGTAAAAGTTGGCTTGGTCTTTGGAAAACAAACCATGTAGAAATTCCCTACCATCCTTCAATACGACATGTAGCTTTACAAATAGATATAGAGGACATGACATCAGCAAAAGATTGGTTAAATAGTAAAGGAATCGAAATTCGTACAACCTTTGACTTAACTGAAGAACAACAACCTTTAGTTCTAGATAACAATCCACAAGCTCACGCAGCTATTTATTTTGATGACCCAGATGGAAATGCTCTTGAATTGATTGCTCCTTTAAGATTGGACTTTGAGGAATATTTTGGAGACATGTCATTAGAGGATTGGTATAGACGAAATACTGCTCACAACTAATTCTGCTCTGCTTCAGTAACGGATTATTGAGTTTAACAAGGGGATTGCTGTGGAAATCCTTTTCTTTATGCAACTAAAGGGGCAGGATAGTTTAATAAGCTAATGAATTTTAAAGGAGAGTAGAGATTGAGTATGATTCAATTATATCTGACTTTAAATAAAGCAGGTTTGATGTTTAGAGGGCATACAGAACAGGGAGAAGTTGATTTCATTCATCTAGAAACTGACGAGAATGGAACAACACATTCAGTGGATGTGAATACATTTGAAACGCTCTTCGGGGATGTAAAAGGGAATCCAAGCTATGAAGCCTTGTCGGGACCTCATACTTTTAAATTGGAAGATACGCAATACACTATGACAGCAGAGGAAATGGGTTATCAAAAGTATTTCGACAAATGGAAAGTGCAAGGATTGTTTAACTACCGGGTGCGTTAGCTGAAGAATGGAGCTGTCTTTAAGGCAGCTTTTTTTTATGGAACTAAAGGGGCAGTTTAGTTTAATAAGACTTTTAGAATCAAACTATCAGTTGAAACCTTTTTAGGGAAAATCCCGTATACAGATTTAGGAAAATGTTTTTTAGAATAGGAGGAACAGGTTATGTTTATAGGGGATATTATATTTCAAGTTATTGTTTTCGGAGGAATAGCATTAACTTTAGGTGTTTTAGGTTATTTATTTTTTAAGAGGACCAAGAAAAGCTAATTACATTTCTAATTCAAGTAACGGGTGCTTTACTTAACTTAATTATTAGGAGCTGATCAGCAGCTATTTTTCTTATAGTGAAAGAAAAATGAACTTTGTTGTTCAATTTTCGTATATGAAAATACCAAGAATAAATTAGGAGTTGTTTCTATGTTTGACATTACCTTGATATTGTTTATAGCTTCTGCTGGGGTAGTTATTGCTATTACCGGTTTTTTCGTTATATTAGGTCGAAGGATTTTAGAACCTAAGAAAAAACTTCAACAAAAAATCGATAAATTAGAAAAAGAGGTTCAAATATTGAAAAATCACAAATAATAAACTAGCTTTAATAAACTAACAGGTGCTTTACTTCAATAACAGGGGTTGCTGCGGCAACCTTTTTCTTACGGAACTAACGGGCAGGTTAAATATTAAAATTAAGCCCATTGCTATTATCAATAAATATCTAATCAGTATAAATGGTTTAGTACTTTCTCTCTCTCTTTTTTCAAAGAACAATCCCAAATACAAACACCGCCTAATATAACTTGCATTGTCTACCGAAATAACCTTAGCTTGTTGAACTCTTGCACCCGACAGTGGAACAAGGTATTTAAATTAATCACTGTAGTTTATTATATCTCTTATGTAACATTAACGATTTTAATTTTAATTTCATAAAATATATAATTCTTATATCGGGGATTGGTTAAATAATAGATGGATTTGAAAGTTTATTTAAAAAGGAAAATAAGAAGCAGATCTTATATGATTTCGGTATTGCGGTTATATGGATCGCATTATTTTTGGTATTGCATTTATATGGTGGTGCGTAACATTTTTATAGAACTAACAGGTGCGTTAGCTGAAGATTGGAGCTGCCTTTAAGGCAGCGCTTTTTAAAAATTATATTATGTTTTACTGAGAGATAGAGAGAGGGGAAATTTTCAATGAGTAAAGCAATTATTTTTGATATGGATGGAACCTTATTTCAAACAAATTTAATTTTAGAACCTGCCCTAGAAGAAACATTTGATGTACTACGAAAAGAAAATTTATGGGATACAAAAACACCGATTGAACAATATAGGGGAATTATGGGTGTCCCTCTACCAGTTGTATGGGAAACACTTTGCCCAAACCACTCACTAGAAATACGAGTAAAGAGCAATGAGATTTTTCATAAAAAGCTTATTGAACTAATCCAAGCACAAAAAGGTGCATTATATGCTGATGTGGAGAGAACATTAAATGAGTTAAGTAAAAAGTATCCCTTATTTATTGCCAGCAATGGACAGATAGAATATTTACAAGCAATTGTAGAAACTTATAATTTGGATAGGTTTATTCAAAATACATATAGTATCCAACTAATTAAATCTGGGCATAAATCTGATTTAGTGCAAATGGTGAAAAATAAAAATCAAATTGGAAAAGGTTACGTTGTCGGAGATCGTTCTTCAGATATAACTGCTGCTAAGGATAATGAACTTATTGCCGTTGGTGTGAACTTTGACTTTGCTCAAGAAGATGAATTAAAACAAGCTGATTTTGTAGTGAATAATTTCAAAGAAATCTTAGAGTTAGTTTAAACTTCAAAAGGCCGCCAATTGGCGGCCTTTTGAAAATACGATTCTTAGCATTATCATACATTCAAAATAGAGAAGAAAATACCCATGTTCAACTATCGGGTGCGATAGCTGAAGATCGGAGCTGTCTTTAAGGCAGCTTTTTCTTATGGAACTCCCATGAAAAATAAAAAAGCTCAAAATCCAGAAAAAACCACAACAAAATAGACCCAGTACAAAGGCTTTTTAAAAAAAGGCTGAGCCTTATGAGTAATCTGATTGAGTTTGGTCAATCGTTAAACAAAAACCTCCAATCATAGCATATTAAGTAGAGGCTAGCGCAACGACCAAAAAAGGATTAATCTCCCATGAGTGCTACCCATAAAGGGCGCGACAGTCGGTGGTACACCGTGGTCGCCGGAGTCAGACTAACGGATGGGCTCAAAGGCACCATAGTTCAACGACCTTCTTCGCCAGCCATTAAAACATTATCGACATAGAGACCCATTTTCATTCTCTGTGGTGAAGCGCTGAATTTTGCGCTTCATGGATGGCTAACGGGGCAGATTAGTTCAACAATGATGAGATTACGATTAATTAAACCGTAATCTCTCTTTGATGTGTTTTTCTTTTTTATTAGCTATCGTTCGTTATCGTTTGGAAAGCTATGTTTACTGTTGTTTAATTTCTCTAATCTTCCTCTGTACAACGTATCTTTTAATTCTTCAAGTTTAAACGGTAGGAGTGGCGACAGGAATGGAACTCCTGCAGAACGTAGATTGACCATATAGATAATTAATAGCGTTGTAACTATAATCATTCCTGTACTGCCAAAGAAATTTCCAACAATTAAAAATGACATACGAAGTGTTGCTATCGCTGATCCCAATTGCTTGGAAATAATCAGGAAACCCGATAAAAAAGTTATTGCTATAACAATTAGACTTGCAGGATGGATAATCTTAGCTGTGACTGCTGTTTCTCCGATTGCAATTGTAGCAAACAATGAGATAAGTATGATTGCACTTTGAGGAACCCTAAAAGTAACGTCAATTAAGATAGTTATTAAGCCAATAAGTATTAACATCGTCCAAAATGCAGGAAGCAGTTCATCGTTTTTCAGAAGGGATTTTGTTACTTTATCTGGATATCCGTCTGCATAAAAGTTTACAAGTATCACATATATGCTCGGTAAGTAAATGGTTAGGAAAAAGCCTGTAAGCCTTAATAACCGATTCATTAGCCTGCCATATTTCTGATTATATTCATCAGGTGCTGAAAACATCGACATAAATAGACCTGGTAATATAATGGCGTATGGATTCCCGTCTACAAGTACCACAACTTTTCCGTCATATAATGAAGATATAACAACATCGGGGCGTTCTGAGTCCTCATACATTGCGAAAAGTGCAACTGACCCACCTTCAATAGCTTCTTTAATCGTCATAGATTCCAGAACATAATTAACGGAAATTTTATCAATACGTTTTCTTACTTCTGCTAGTACATCCTGATCCACTACTTTTTTCAAGTAGAGGATGGAAATTTCTGTATCAGATAATGTTCCCACTTTCATAGACTCAACGCACAAACTTGGTGTCTTAACCATTCCACGCAATAAGCTAATGTTAGTATTAAGATTTTCGGTGAGACCAACACGTGCCCCTTTTGCAGATCGTTCACTGGTTGCTTGTTCAATGTTTCTTTCTTTAAACTGTGTAGTCCCAGCTATAATTCCTAATTCAATGCCTTCAAATAGTATAACGGTTCCACCGTTTACTATGGCATCGGTTAATTCCTTATACTCTTTTACAACGAATACTTCTGCTGTTTTAATAATATTCTCTGAAACATCCTCTATGAGAGAGTTTTTATTTATGAGCACCTTCGTTGAATCTAATAGGGGTGTAATTACGTTTTCCTGCAAGCTATCTTTATTTACTACCCCATCAAGATAAATAAGGTGTACCATTCGCGAACGACTAGATCCGATTTTTAATTTCCTGACTCTAAAATCAGTTGTGTCGTTGAAACTTTCCTTTAGCTGTTTTGTGTTTTCTTGGAGACTCTTAAGTATTTTCTTGATGATCCTAACCACCTTATATACAGTGTCACCTTAGTATGTTCATTTTTTTAGAAAAAATAACTGATATGTATGCAGTTCCCATGCGTCTTTATAATATCAAAAAGTATTTTTTTGATTTTTAGTCTCAAAAAAGCAATTTTATTTCCTAATCATTAAACGATAAATATTTATAAACTCTTATAGGTAAGGGTTAGGATTTATATCTCCTTTTCACATTAGTACGTGCGGCTTTTACAGCATAGGGTGTTCCAAGTAATCCAATGTATCAGTTTTTATAAGCAATTATGTAATTAAAGAAATTTTTCTTAATGAACTCCCATGAAAATTAAAAAAGCTCAAAATCCAGAAAAAACCACAACAAAATAGACCCAGTACAAACGCTTTTTAAAAAAAGGCTGAGCCTTATGAGTAATCTGATTGAGTTTGGTCAATCGTTAAACAAAAACCTCCAATGATAGCATATTAAGTAGAGGCTAGCGCAACGACCAAAAAAGGATTAATCTCCCATGAGTGCTACCCATAAAGGGCGCGACAGTCGGTGGTACACCGTGGTCGCCGGAGTCAGACTAACGGGGCAGTTTACATTGAAGTAGGCATCTCACATCTACCTCATCTCATTAACAATGAAAGGAGCAAGGTAAGAGTTAGTTGACCATTAGGCGTGACTACCTAAAGTTAAAATTGTGTTTTTTATCAGAGTGTTTGTCTTATACAAAAAGCTCTCAAACGAATAGATTAATAATAGATTTAAGTATATTTTTTAAATCTAAAACAATATTAATAGAAGGGAGTTTTTATCTAGAATGAAACGACATGACTATCTCTACATTGGAGACGGCTTCGACAACACCGTGAAGACATTTGATGCAGAATCGGGCAGGTTCCTTGGAAGATTTGTTCCATCAGGTGACAACGGCTTAAATGGTCCCCGGGGACTTATCTTCGATCATAATGGTAATCTCCTTGTTACTAACCAAAACGTACTGCCTCCTCCTCCTCCAGCACCTCAAAATGGAAACATTTTAAAGTACGACGCACACACTGGACAGTTTCAAGGATATCTCGTCAATCCCAATGATCCTAACGCTCCGTTCGCCCCGCGCGGTATCGTCCTTTCGAAACAAAATATTCTGTTTGTGGCAGACATTATTGTAGAGACCGGCCTGAATGGAGAAGTGAGGACATATCATGGTACCACTGGGGTGTTTCAGGGGAATCTTGAACACCCGCCTGGAGTACAGTTTTTTCCCCGAAGTGTAGTAATTGGTCCGGACGGCTTGTTATATGTGTCCGTCAGTAACAACCCTACTACTGCAGAAGGTCAGCTCGGTGGACGGGTAGTGCGCTATAATCCGAAAACCGGGGAATTCATTGATGTGTTCATTGAGGGCGATTCCATTCCAGATTTTAACCGTCCGGAAGGTTTGGTCTTCGGTCCTGATGGCAACCTCTATATCACCAGTTTCAGAAGGGACCCGAGTGACACGGACAAAATTCTTATCTTCGACCGTAAGGGCAGGGTTCTTGACAAGATTGATCTATATGCCGTCGGACAGCCCCGCGCCTTTGCGCAGGCAATCCTGTTTGGTCCAAACGGTAAACTATTTGTCCCTATTACAGGACCGGGTCCCGTTAATGGCCAGCCTTTGGGACCTGATACAGGTTCTGTACGTCGCTACAACGTTAAGAGCAAAACATTTGATGTGTTTGTACGTCCGGCTCTTCTGGGAGGACCGTTAACGGAGCCGTGGTATCTGATATTTGGCAAAACGGACCCCGCAACACTAGCTTACAGGCATGACAAGGAAGAAAGCAGCGACCATGATCACCACCATGATGATGAAAGCAGTGACTAGAATAGTAGTTAAAATTTGAATATATAAGGAAAGACCGCCACTTGTGTTTAGATAGCGGTCTTTCTTTGGACAAGGTGTAACTTTTCTAAAAGGTCTTTGATTTGTTTTAAAATATTCCTTACAGCGAGGTGAGTTCGCCAAGTTTCTAACATCACACAGGTCAAGGTGGTTCTCACGATACAGGTATTACATCTTTAGAGTGTGAAGAAATGTACTTACGCTAACGGGTGCGTTAGCTGAAGATCAAAGCTGTCTTTAAGGCAGCTTTTTCTTATGGCACAAACGGGGCAGGATAGTTGAAGATTGCTGTTTGATCTTTATTTAATAATTGGGCCATTTAATTTAATAAGAACTAGGCAAAAGAGGTCTTTTTAATTTGTTCCGAGAATTAGTATTAATAGATTAATGCTAGAACAGTAGGAGGAAATGATGAAAAAGCATTAAGAAGTTGCTCCAAAAGCCAATGTTTTGGAAGGAATGGTACTGCCAAGTCCTCACTAATAAAATAAGAGATATTGATGGCAGTAACTTTATTTTCTAAGTTGATACCCCTTAAATTTGAAATGAAGTACACCACTAGCTAATAAGTAGACTCACAATAACGATCCGGGCTTTTGTGTCACTCGTCGTAAAATATCTAAATACTAGTATCACTATGAATTAGACCCTAAAAGGGTATCATTAAGTATAGACGTGTCACTTTTGCACATCCAACTTTAAAACCCAGCTACCTTCACAAAAGAAGATTAGCTGGGTTTCGTTATTATTTACGCCCAATCATTAAGCTAGTTCATGCATTCTACAAATTCTGTGATAATGGATGTCAGATTATTAATTTCGAGAATAGTTCAATTTGAGTAAATAGCCGATGAATGAGTCTAAAATTGCCGTTTGTGACTTTCATAATACTTGTGAGCTTGAAAAAGTCTTTGATGACTTTCTTAAATCAGAACAAATGAAATCAAAGGTTAAAAACGACCCATACCACATTACAATTTAGTAAAGACAACAAGAAAATAAATGGAATTAGGTAGGACGATACTTTTATACAAGTATCGTCTTTGCCATTGACTATATGGCTTCGACACTTCCAGCTAAGGGGTTCTTTATTTGTATACTCGCGTGCAATAATAAGTTACCCTTTAAATTGTGTCATTCTACAGAGCGATTCTTTAAAAAGGTCAGCTTTTCTTACTAACAGTGCTTTACTTCAATAAGAGAGTTGTTTTCATGCCATTTAGAAACATCTGCTAAGATTCCACTAATACGTGTCTCAATTTCTCCACCATTCCTCCATTGAAAGTATATCACTTTAATAGGGGGTGTTTTTCCTTGTCTTATCTAACTAGGTCTCTCCACTGGAACCCCAGTGCTTTTTCTTTATAAGTAAATTGGTTCTTTCGATATGGTTAAAAACCCACTTTCACCATGTATTTGTAAAGCTTTTCATATTTTGGCAAGGATAATACCTTTATTTTCCAAGATGATTGTTAAAATCCGAGAGTTCTTCGTACGGAAGGGATAAAGGTTTGACTAATTGTAAGGGCGCAACAATTTGGGTTTTTAAGAGTAAGAATTAAGTTGGATGATATATCACGAGAAATCTGTTGTATAAAAGAAATATTAACGATATAAGATCGATGGATCCGGAGAAAAGAGTCTGGCAACCTTTGTTCGATATTCTTTAGGGTATAAATTGTACTATATTGACCATCCGCAGTATAAAACCATGTCTTCTTTTGATTGCTTTCAATATAAATTATTTGATCAACAGGGATCGGACTCCAAATATCTCCTTGTTTACCAGTTATAAAAGAGAGGGGTGAATGCTTCTTAAGTGAGTACCATGGTGGCAGAATTACTGTTAGTGCCCCGTTAAATCCATCTTGTCCTTCTATGAGATAACCTACACCATAATACGGAATTCCGAATACAGAGTCATCAACCAACGTCTCAACTCGACCCTTCTGGTGGAAAACTCGTTCTGAGATGCTTCCTGAAGGGATTGGTTGTCCGGGGCGAATTTGAATGTCATGTATGCCAGCATAATAATTTATATATCTATTGCCGCTCGCAACGGCTACAGATGCTTCTTTGGGAACCCAGTCTTTAATGAATTGAAGCACTTCGTTTTTCAAGCTTCTACTCCTCTCCATATGTTTGGCATCATTATAACACCAATGTGTTATTTTTTATTTGGTTATTTGTCATTTTTTCTAACTATTTAAATTATTCAATCATAGTTTAATTCTGTTTTTATCCACCGTTAACCCTTTTCATCAACATATAGAAAGCTTTGTCCGAAAATTATGACATATACAAATAAACTGTTATAAAATTACGATAAATAAACAAACTTTTGTAAAACAGTTGTTTGGAAAGGATGATGTTGGTCTATCAGTTTGGGGATGGACTACACTTTTAATCATCATTTTTAAAGCGCTTTCAAAAGATTCATCTTCGTGATATTCAGGAGAGGCCACAAACATGCAAAGCTCGCGCTTCAAGTGTTTGCCGAGAGAATTCATAAATATATCGGGATGTACGCGATGCAATTAAGAGAATTGATGCGAACATCTTTACGGCAGGTATTGGCGAAAATAGTGACGTCATCCGCTCTCGTGTTTTGGACGGTCTGGAATTTATGGGCGTATATTGGGATCCTGCCCTCAATAAAGTAAACGGCAGCGTGTCGTTCATTAGTTATCAACACTCACTGGTCCAAGTGTTGGTTATACAAACAAATGAATAAATCATAATTGCCAGAGATACGGTTCGCTTAACGCTTCGTGAAAGTCACCTAGTATTATAGACAAAATAATTGCTGTTTATTTAGGGTCATTTTTTCTGTAAATGTTCAGTGTGCTCGTTTTCTATAATACTTGGAATCTAATATTTTTAATAAAGATAAAACTAAGCATGTTGATATAGGGTATGTTGAAGGCAATGAGCGATGTATCTTAAATTTATACGAGGGGGATTATCATGTTAAAAAAGAAGGGTTTAGAGGGAGTAGTCGCAACAACCTCTTCTGTCAGTTCGATTGTTGATGATATGTTAACATATAGAGGCTTTTCGATTGATGATCTAGCCCAATTTGCCGATTTTGAAGAAGTTATTTATCTATTGTGGCATAACAAACTCCCTAAATTAGAACAGTTAACTGAATTTCGAAATGAATTAAATGTAAACGCTTCCCTTCCTGAAGAATTAATTGCACAATTGAAATTGTTTCCTACCAAAAATATTCATCACTATGGCGGTCTTAAGGACGTGCGTATCAACACTCGCACTGTATGACGAAGAAGCAGATGAAACCAGTGATCAAGCCAACTATCGTAAAGCTATCCGTTTACAAGCGAAAATACCGGCAATCATAGCAGCTTATGCGCGTATTTGTGAAGGGAAAGAACCGATTCCACCCAAAAGCTCACTAAGTTTTGCTGCCAACTTTCTCTATATGTTAAATGGAGCAATACCCAATTCAAAGTCTGAGGAAGCGTTTAACAAAGCACTCGTTCTACACGCTGACCATGAGTTAAACGCCTCCACCTTTACAGGTCGTGTATGTGTCGCCACGTTGTCTGATATGTATTCAGGGATAACAGCTGCAATCGGTGCGTTGAAAGGACCTCTTCATGGCGGAGCTAATGAGCGTGTGATGAAAATGCTGGCAGAAATTGATGAGATAGATTATATTGAGCCCTACTTGAAACGAGCATTTATCAACAAAGAAAAAATTATGGGCTTCGGCCATCGGGTTTATAAAAATGGCGATCCTCGTGCGAAACATTTGAGAGAAATGTCACGACAATTAGCCGAAGTCACAGGTGAAGACAAGTGGTATAACATGTCAATAATTATGGAAGAAATCATTCGAAGTGAAAAGGGATTGCCGCCGAACGTTGATTTCTATTCAGCATCCGTTTATCACTGCTTAGGGATTAAACATAACCTTTTCACGCCGATTTTCGCGGTGAGCCGCGTATCAGGTTGGATCGCTCATATTTTGGAACAGTATGAGAACAATCGTTTAATTCGCCCCCGCGCTGACTATATCGGACCGAAACACCTAGAATATATTCCAATCGCGGAACGTTAAGGGTACGGGTATTCCATATTTTGCGAGAAACTAGATAACGCCGCCCATCGTTGTTGCGCAGTTTTCACAGGTAAAGAGGCACAACTGTATCTCTTTAACCTCTTGTTTGCAGACCAACCCTGTTGATGGATGACATATGCCATCTTTATAGAATCAGGATTCCCGAAAGAAATTGTAGTTGGCACGTTTCCGTTCGGCACAGGGAGTTAAATTTGTCTGTAAAGGATTTTACAAACTTTGTTATAGAAGGAACCAGATTTTTTTGTAACTCGATGTGGAATTATATACTTATCCAAAAGATAGATAAAACGCATGCAAAATATCTTAAAGTCACGAAATGGGGTAACAAAATGACAAAAAACAGATGGTTAATAGCTTTATCTGCTATCGCTATCCACCTTTCCATTGGTGGGGCATACGCATATAGCGTATACAAGAAACCTTTAGTTGAGACTATGGGGTGGTCAGAAACTCAAGTAACTTTAGCTTTTACAATTATGATGGCACTTGCAGGAACCTCCGCAGCTTTCTTTGGGAAATTTGTTGAAAAGAATGGTCCAAGAAAATCAGCTATGGTTGCAGCTGTATTATTTGGTTTAGGACAAGCCGGTTCCGGTTTGGCTGTTATGATCGATTCACTTCCACTTTACCTACTTACTTATGGATTAATAAGTGGTCTCGGTTTGGGTATAGGATACATCTCACCAGTATCCACTCTAGTCAAATGGTTCCCCGATAGAAGAGGGTTAGCGACAGGTATGGCCGTACTCGGTTTTGGAGCTGGAGCTCTTATTACAGCCCCAGTTGCAGCAAGTCTTATGGAGTCTGTTGGAATTTATTCTACTTATTATATTTTAGGTGCAGGTTATTTCATACTAATGTTTCTAGGTGCTTCTTATATTGCACCTCCAAAAGCGAACTGGATTCCTGAAGGTATGAAAAAAGATATTGAGTCAGGCAAAAAAGAAATTAAGAAAGATTTGAGACAGGTAACTGCAAAAGAAGCGGTTAGAACAAAGCATTTCTGGATGCTGTGGACAATGAAATTAATTAATACTAGTGCTGGAATTATGATGATTTCTGTGGCTTCTCCAATGGCTCAAGACGTAGTTGGCTTGTCAGTCGCTGGGGCTGCTACACTAGTAGGTATCATGGGTATCTTTAATGGTGGAGGCAGACTTGGCTGGGCAGCAGCCTCTGATTATATTGGCCGCCCAAATGTTTTCGTGATTTTCTTTATTATTCAAATCGGAGCGTTCCTTTTACTGCCAACTACAACAAATTCGTTATTGTTCCAAGGGTTTATTTTGTTAGTTGTTAGTTGTTATGGTGGAGGTTTCTCAAATCTCCCTGCATTTGCTGGAGATTTATTTGGAACAAAAGAAATTGGTGCTATCCATGGTTATCTTTTAACAACATGGTCGCTTGGAGGAGTTTGTGGACCAATGCTGGTTACCGCAATTAGAGAAAGTACAAACAGTTATATTCCAGTGTTCTATGTTTTCGCTGGATTAATTGCAATTGCTTTCGTCATTTCCATCTGGCTGCGTTTAGATATCAAAAAAATGCAAAGAGCACAACAAAAAGGAATGAATTTAAGTAAAATTTCATAATTCAGAATAGTATCTCCAACTATTTAGTAGTTAATCTATTCGATAAAGGCATATCAATCAGCCGAGTTCCTTTTAGACAAGCTGTGATAATGCCTTTTTTTCTTGTTATTTGATTTTTGTACGATACTCACAGGTTCAACCTTACTTTTCAACCTGATTAAGAGACTTTTTTGATACATATCCGTCGTGTTCCATTTGTTGAAAATGGTGAAATTGTTGGTCTTTGTGCCAAAGGTGATCTAGCAAAGGTCAACATTCATGTCAATGAAGCCGGTGAAGCAAGCAGTTTATCAGTTCCGCATGAATGGCCAATCAGAATTGATTATGCAAACGGCCCTATTTATATTGGTGAACACGATTTATATGAAGAAGAAGAGAATGAAGATTGATATTGAAATTTACGATTGGCATAGTCGAATAGGTTCATATTTTAGTTATTAATGTATGTTAAATCGATTTTAGAGTGTTGACCAATAGGGTTAACGCTCTTTTTGTTTACAAAATTAGCTATATAGTGATGTAAGTGGATTTTTCCTTTTTGTTGAACTAACGGGTGCGTTAGCTGAAGATCGGAGCTGTCTTTAAGCTGCTATTAACGGGACTTACAGTGTGTTTGATGATAATTTAGTTAAACGCTTTTAATATATAGCACCGTCCATTTGTGACGGTGCTATAAAAAAGTTTTTTTAATGATTGTCTTTCTTTCATTTTGAATAATCCGTTTGAACGAATTTATTGTAGCGAAATGCATGCCTTCATGATATAAACAAAAACTGAGTAATTCTTCAATTGTTGATAAATTGAGACCTTTTGAAGTAGTAAACGGCTTCTCTATAACTTCTTTTAACCGAAATTCCAATTGTTGTTCGATCCTGTCCACTTGTTTCTCCAGTGATTGGATTAGTTCGCTAATCATTGGTAGTACTTTTTCTCCCCAATCGGTTGGTTTAGTACCAGTAATAATTAAATTGAAAATGTCTTTCTACATTGTAATTCTTTCATTAATACTATTAAAAGCGAACTTTTCTTGTACAACATATATATGTCCTAGATTCCATTTAATATTATTAGTGAATCCTTCAGGAATGAAAAGTGATGACTCGCCATTAATTTCGGATAAGCAACTAAATGTATTTTCTCGAATAAAGATGTAGTTTTTCTATGCATATATGCGTTCACTTTGGAGAAAATGATTGTTTATTTATTTTTTCGGCTTCTGCAAGAATATTTTTAATTAATATTTCAACGGTTTCACTTTTTGCTAATCTTGGACTCTGTCCAGACCAGAGTGACATGAAATCCTGATTATTTTGTCCACTGCACGTTTTTCTAATTACTTGAGTTAATAGGTTTTGTACAGGAAAATCGGGTACAACCAATTCATGCTCTAGCATATCTTCAATAAATTTGTTTTTAATACCTCTTGCCCATTTCCCAGAAAAGGCACGAGTAAAGGTTGTCTGGTCTTCAGCAGCATTTAAAATGGCCTCTTTATGCACCTTATGTGCTCCACTTTCGATACAAGTCAAGAAAGCTGTACCCATTTGTATACCTTGGGCTCCTAAGCAGAGTGAAGCCATTAATCCTCTTCCATCCATAATTCCTCCAGCAGCAATAACAGGTATGCTTACATTGTCAACAACCTGCGGAATAAGTGACATTAAACCTACTAGGCTCCCCTGATGACCATCAATAAAGTTCCCGCGGTGCCCGCCAGCTTCACTGCCCTGCACAACAACCATATCCATTCCTGCTTTTTCATTTTCAACGGCTTCCTTCACCGTTGTAGCTGTCCCTATAAGAGTAATGTTGTGCTGTTTTAATTTATCTATCACTTCCTTAGGAGGAATACCAAATGTAAAGGAACAAATAGATACATTCTCTTCAATGACAACGTTAACTTGTTCAATAAAGCTTTCAAAAATTTTGTTATATTCAGGAATGTCAAAGCTGTCTGTTTGTTCTAAGTTTAATTGCTTACGGATAGTGTGTAATAGCTGGTTAGCTGATTGGACTGCTTCAGGCGTTACGTTAAATTCGTTTGGCACGAAAAGATTGATGCCAAAAGGGTTTGACGTTAACTGCTTGATTTCTCTAATCTGCTCTCTTGATTGTATTGGTGTGTGATAGCCTGCTCCGATCATTCCAAGTCCCCCAGCATTGGATACCTTGGCTACTAAATCCGAAGTGGTGATACCTCCAGCCATGGGTGCTTGTATAATAGGGTTCTTAATCTTCAAATGCTTCATCATTTCATTATTTAACATCAATGACTCCCCCAATTTTGTATATTATTCCTAATTAATTCTCTTCTGTTTTTTTTATATTGGATGGATGAACGTTAGGGTTGTTCTCGAAATGAACCCCACTTAAAAGCAAAATTGCCCCAAAGAAGACAATACATGCTGCGCCAATAAAAGCAGCATTAAAATCATGTGTGAATGATGATAAGACTCCAGCAAGGGTTGGTCCTATCAACTGTCCTAAAGCATAAATAGCAGAAAGGATGCCAATAGTCCGACTGCTATCAGATGGATTCATTTCTCGTCCCACTGTTGTAGCCAGGGTGGTGATACCCATAAACGTGGCTCCAAATAATAAAGCACTTATGACAAAACTAGTTTTTGACATCCAAAAGACTGGCATCGCAATACCCAAGGATTGCAGAGCCATTGCAAGCACTAAAGATTTAATGTATCCCCACTTTTTAGCTAGTAAAGACCAAATGAGACAGGATGGAATCGCAGCCAATCCCACCATCATCCAAACTAAGGTGGCACCATTATGAAAGTATGAGGTCTTTTCAGCGATGGATACGATAAACGTTCCTGTAACAATGTAACCCAATCCTTCTAAACCATACGCAATAATCAACCATATAAGCCATTTAGTGGGGGGGACTTTTACAATCATATCTTGTTTATTTTTCTTCTTAACAACGTTGGGGGATTCATCGAGCCAGATCCATACAAAGATAGCAAGGATTCCACTCACAACAGCTAGTCCTATCCATGTCCCTTCCCACCGAAATAAATGGTTTAAACTCGGAATCATTAGACTGGATAAAAAGATTCCCAAACCTACTCCCCCATAAAACAACCCCGACCAACTGGTTTTTCTTATAGTTGCAAGTTTATCTAACACGATACCAGAGGCTAAGACCAAAACAAACGCACTGGCAAACCCTGATAGAAAGCGAAGTACATTCCATAGTAAATTAGAGTATGTGAAACCCATTAGGCCAGTGGTTAAGATACTGATGATGAGACTTACTCTTAATAAATTGGTTCTATACTTCTTAAACGGAATGGCACCAGCTAAAATTGCTCCAAGCAAATATCCTGCGTAATTACTAGATGCTATATAACCAGCAGTTGTATTTGATAAAGAAAGGTCCTTTTGCATAAGTGGAAGAATGGGAGTAAAGGCAAATCTTCCAATCCCCATAGCAATGATTAAAGAAAATATTCCCCCTATTAAAAAAAGATAAGTTTGCTTCTTCATAGATGCACCTCAATGAAATTGTATATTATAACCATATCTTTTTTAGTTATAATGAACCTGTTAGAAACTGTGCTTCTCCTAGCCCAAAACTCCAATCAGCATCGCTGTTTTCTGTTATAGAAACCATCAAGTCTTGTGGAGAAATCCCACATTCATATTCAAGTTTAAGTGCAAGAAGTGCGTATAATGTTTCTTTCTGTTTTTCAGTTCTTTTTTTACTAACAATACTAATAATTACTAAGTCTCTGCTTCTTTTAAACCCCAGTCCAGTATCCTCGATTATTAGCTCATGCGGTGGGTGCTGATGAACTATTTGATAACGATCACTTTCAGGCACTTGGAAAGCTTCCACCATCGCACGATGAGCTGAATCCAATAATTTTTTAAGATTTTCCTCGTTTCTTCCTTCTACTAAGTCAAAACGTAATAATGGCATTTTTGTGTGTCTCCCCTCAAAAAGTAATAATGTCTTTAGAGTATCCAGTTAAATGTAGGATATTATAAGCATATCTTTTCTTTGCTATATGGTATAATACATAAAATTGATATTTGGTATCACTCATAACGATGGCTAAAAGGAGAGATCATTTTGGATTTGCATACATTAAAAATTTTCCAGAGTGTTGCTAAGATGGGGAGTATTTCTCAAGCAGCAAGAGAACTACAATATGCACAGTCAAATGTCACAATGAAAATACAGCAGTTGGAATCGGAGCTTCAAACAACTCTTTTTTATAGACATAATCGTGGCACTGCATTAACTGACAAAGGAAGCATGTTGCTAACATATACAGAAAAGATATTCGATCTTATAGAAGAAACCAAAAATATGATGAATGATGATCAAACACCTAGAGGTCCGTTAATTATTGGTTCAATGGAAACAACCGCAGCGGTTCGCTTACCAGTCTTATTTTCAAAGTATCATAAAGACTTTCCAGAGGTTGATGTAACTTTAAAAACAGGTTCTACAGAACAAAATATTCAAGCAGTTCTGCAGAATGAACTTGATGGAGCATTTGTATCTGGCCCTATTAATCATCCTGATCTCATTCAGAAAGAAGTATTCGAAGAGGAACTAATGCTCATTACAGATACAGTTCATCCTCCAATAGCTTCTTCCATCAATGAAATTCAAACAAGGACGCTGCTTGTATTTCATTCAGGATGTGCTTATCGTGAAAAGTTTGAACAATGGTTATACCAAGAGAAGATGATACCCAATAAGATAATGGAATTTGGCACGATAGATGGAATCATCGGTTGTGTAGCAGCTGGTCTAGGTATAAGTATGCTTCCACAAAGTGTGATTACAAAGCATGTACAAGACGGAATCATTAGACAACATTCAATTCCGAATCTATATGGAAAAGTCAAAACAGTATTCATTTATCGAAAAGATAAGTATGTACCTGCGTCTTTAATTAAATTCATCAATATGATATGTGATGAGGAGGAATTGTTAGATAATAAAAGGTTAATTTAAGTGGAGTGATATTTTCTTCAATTTACAAAGATTGTGAAGGAATGTACTTAAACTACCATGAAAATAGACTTCTGGAATTTAGGGGAAAAGGCAATACTTAAGAAGACGCAGCTCATTGTTTTTTAAAAAGGGGAGAGCGCCTAATTTACTGATTTATTGTAGGTAAGTGGACTGGATTAAGATGCTTCAGGTTCTTGTAATGTAACTGTGTAT
>NZ_JBWCCL010000026.1:0-29239 GCF_056279465.1 Peribacillus sp. TE19612
TGTGGAGCTGACTGATACTAATAGATCGAGGACTTAACCAACGCTTTAAAAAAATGAAATACCTTCTTCTTATTATCTAGTTTTGAAGGAATGAAAAATTCTTCTTGCATTTTGACTTCATACATGTTATGATAATAAATGTGCTAAAAGATTAAATGTTTGGTGGCGATAGCGAAGAGGTCACACCCGTTCCCATTCCGAACACGGCAGTTAAGCTCTTCAGCGCCAATGGTAGTTGGGGGTTTCCCCCTGTGAGAGTAGGACGCCGCCAAGCTGTAATCTTTGTATTCTTTTTGAATAAACGTGAATACTATATTTATAAAAACAACATTTATACCGTCGCGGGGTGGAGCAGTCCGGTAGCTCGTCGGGCTCATAACCCGAAGGTCGCAGGTTCAAATCCTGTCCCCGCAATCATGAAAAAAACGAAACTTAGGTTTCGTTTTTTTGTTTTATCTGAAATTCGAATAATATGTCCTTAACTTATTTGTTTCTTCTTTTGAAACAAGGTAAACTACATATAGAATGGTTTTTGTTCCATAATATTGCGTTTATGGTTCTCGACATGAATTATAGGACGGACGTTTTCCTAATAATGATAAAGGTGATTGATATATGCAACATGTTGAATGGATTTCTCAGAATGAGGTAGAAACAGCGCAATTTGCGCACAAATTGGCACAAAAGCTTTCCAGTGGAGATGTGCTGGCTCTAGAAGGTGACTTGGGTGCAGGGAAGACGGCATTCACAAAAGGGCTGGCTAAAGGATTGGGTGTTACCAGAATGGTGAATAGCCCTACCTTTACGATAATAAAGGAGTACATGGGTCGCTTGCCTTTGTATCATATGGATGTCTATCGGGTAAGTGAATCGGAAGAAGATTTAGGCTTTGATGAATATTTTGATGGTGATGGTGTGACTGTCGTTGAATGGGCCCATTTAATAAAGGATCACCTCCCAGAGGAAATCTTGACCATTTATATCTATCGTTTGGGCGATACAAGCCGGCGTATTGTTTTGGAAGGCAAAGGCGAACGATATGTAAAGTTATGTAAGGAGATTATTTGATGAAGGTTTTAGCTATAGATACATCGAATTTCACATTAGGGATTGCACTTGTAAACGGGAATCAAGTAATTGGTGAGTATACGACGAACCTAAAGAAAAATCATTCGGTGCGGGTAATGCCAGCAATTGAAACACTGTTGAGGGACTGTGATACTAAACCGAAGGAATTGACTAAGATAGTGGTCGCTCAAGGTCCAGGCTCCTATACAGGGGTCAGGATTGGAGTGACGATAGCGAAAAGCTTGGCCTGGACGCTTCAGATTCCGTTATCAGGTGTTTCCAGCTTAGAGGTTTTAGCAGCTAATGGACGTTATTTTAACGGGTTAATATCTCCCTTGTTCGATGCAAGAAGAGGGCAGATTTATACTGGATTATATGAAATGGAAAAGGATTCTTTAAAGACAGTCATTGAAGATTGTAATATTCTATCCTCTGAGTGGGCGAATCAATTGAAGGAATTAAATCGTCCTGTTTTATTTGTTGGTCAAGATGTGGACATCCATCGGGATGCAATTACCGATGCATTAGGCGAATTAGCGGTATTTGCTCCAGTACAGTCATATAATTCAAGACCAAGCGAACTGGCCTTCATTGGTCTTGATAAGGCTAAAGTGGATGTTCACCAGTTTGTACCGAATTATATCCGCATGGCTGAAGCAGAAGCTAAGTGGCTTGAACAGCAGGGGAAATAAACAAGGAAAGCGACGATCATTATGAGTAAAACATTGACGTTCCGAAAGATGAATACGGCAGATATCGACCAGGTGCTTAACGTGGAAAAGCAGTCCTTTACTTTGCCTTGGAGCCGGGAAGCCTTTTTTAATGAATTGAATCATAATCAATATGCTGTATACATGGTGATAGAGGATGAAGGGAAAATTGCCGGTTATTGCGGTGCCTGGATCGTGATTGATGAATCGCACATCACCAATATTGCGATATTACCAGAATACCGAGGGCAAAAGCTTGGAGAAGCTTTGCTCAGGAAGATGATTGAAATCTCCATTTCAATGGGTGTGGTGAGGATGACACTCGAGGTCCGTGTCAGTAATGCCGTAGCCATTTCGCTTTATGAAAAACTTGGTTTCCAAAAGGGCGGAATCCGAAAGAATTATTATACAGACAATCAAGAGGATGCTTATGTTATGTGGGTGAATTTTTCATGAAAAAAAATCAAATTATATTAGGAATTGAAACAAGCTGTGATGAAACTGCGGCAGCTGTCATAAAAAATGGAACGGAGATACTGAGTAATGTCGTGGCTTCCCAAATAGAAAGCCATAAACGTTTTGGCGGCGTCGTCCCGGAAATAGCTTCCCGTCATCATGTAGAACAAATTACGATTGTTCTTGAAGAAGCGCTGCTACAAGCGGGTGTGACATATGAAGACTTGGATGCCATTGCCGTTACTGAAGGTCCCGGCCTTGTAGGGGCTCTATTAATAGGTGTGAATGCGGCGAAGGCTGTAGCTTTCGCACATGGAATACCGATTGTCGGTACGCATCATATCGCTGGTCATATCTATGCAAATCGGCTTATTCAGGAGATTGAATATCCTGCGCTTTCTTTAGTCGTTTCGGGAGGTCATACGGAATTGGTGCTTTTAGAAGAACCGGGTTCTTTCAAGGTGATCGGGGAGACGCGGGATGATGCAGCAGGAGAGGCGTATGATAAAGTGGCTCGAACCTTGGGGCTCCCTTATCCTGGCGGGCCTCATATTGATATGCTTGCGCAAGAAGGCTCACCAACCTTAAAACTGCCTAGGGCATGGTTGGATGGCAGCTATGACTTTTCTTTCAGCGGGTTGAAATCAGCGGTAATCAACACTTTGCATAATGCAGAACAGCGCGGGGAAAAAATTGAACCTAAAGATTTAGCGGCAAGTTTCCAAGCAAGCGTGATAGAAGTGCTTGTAATGAAAGCTGTGAAGGCTGCAAAGGAATTTAATGTGAAACAGGTATTGCTTGCTGGAGGAGTTGCGGCAAATAAAGGCCTTAGGGAAGCATTAACGGAAGCTTTTAAGGATTTACCTATGGATATATCCATTCCGCCCCTCTATCTTTGTACAGACAATGCTGCCATGATTGGTGCTGCTGGCAGTGTAATGTTTGAAAAGGGAAAGCGATCCGGTTTGGATTTGAACGGAAATCCTGGATTGGATATAGAAGCATTTTAATGGACGATAAGACAGGATCCCTCACTTTGGCATCCTGTCTTTTTATCGTGTTAATAAAATAATAGAATATTCTGTGGATAAAGTTTTTTTGATAATCATCCTGCATGTGTATAAAGGGATATTCTTGTGGATAAGTGGATATGTTTCTGTGGATAATGTGTATAACTCAAATTAATGGCTAATGAGCGGTAAGTGGTTTGTTAACAAGTTTGTGGATAACTTTCAAGCGACACTTTGGTTGGGAAAGAAAAAGACCGAGTCAATGACTCGGTCTTTTATCATTCTTCCAGTTCAGCCCATTCTTCGAGAAGCTGATCCAAACTTTCTTGTGCATGATCAAGTTTTGTTTGGACTTCCATTACTTTTTCGTGGTCCTGAAAAACATTTGGATCACATAGGAGGTCATTATATTCGTTTATTTCGGTTTCAAGAAGCTCCATGGCTGCCTCGATTTCCTCAATGCGCCGTTTTCGCTGGCGTTCAGCTTTTTTTGCTTCTTTATCAATTTTGTAATTTGTTTTTTCTACAGCCGCATCTAAAGTTTTAGCCTGATCCTGCTGTTCAAGTGCTTGGATTTCCGCTTGCTCCTGTTTCTTCTCTAGATAGTAATCATAATCACCGAGGAATTCTTCGTTGCCGTCTTTGGAGAGCTCTATCACTTTCGTTGCTATCCGGTTTATGAAATAACGGTCATGTGAGACGAATAGAATAGTTCCAGGATAATCAATTAATGCATTTTCAAGCACCAATTTACTATCGAGGTCCAAATGGTTCGTTGGTTCATCAAGAATTAAAAAATTCCCTTTTTGCATCATCATTTTGGCTAGAGCAAGCCGAGCCTTTTCGCCCCCGCTTAGTGTGGAAACGGTTTTCAAAACATCGTCCCCGCTAAATAGGAAATTACCGAGTACGGTGCGAATGTCCTTTTCCGGTTTAAGGGGATAGTCGTCCCATAATTCATTGAGTACGCGTTTATTGGAAACAAGGTTAGCCTGTTCTTGATCGTAGTAGCTGACTTCTACGTTCGTTCCAAAACGGAAATCCCCAGAAAGGGCAGGCAGCTTGGAAATGATCGTTTTCAATAAAGTTGATTTTCCAACTCCATTTGGTCCGACAAGAGCTATGCTCTCTCCTTTTGTCATCCGGGAATTAATATTCTTTGATACCGTTTCCCCTTCGTATCCGATAGCCAGGTCCTGGAGGTGGAGTACTTCATTTCCGCTTTGCCTTTCAATCTGGAAAGAAAAATTCGCGGATTTTTCATCACCTTGCGGCTTGTCCAGTACATCCATCTTTTCGAGCTGTTTACGTCTGCTTTGTGCTCTTTTCGTTGTGGAAGCCCTTGTGATATTACGTTGGACAAAATCGCGAAGCTTTTCGATTTCCCCTTGCTGTTTCTCGAACAGTTTCATGTCCCGCTCATAAGCTTCCGCTTTTCCCTCTAGGTAAGAACTATAATTACCATGGTATTTTTTCATGTTATTCCGGGAAATCTCATATACCAGGTTTACTACTTTATCTAAAAAATAGCGGTCATGGGAAACAATGAGGACAGCTCCCTGGTAGCCTTGTAAATATTGTTCAAGCCAAGAGAGGGTTTCGATATCCAAATGGTTTGTCGGCTCATCCAGAATCAATATATCCGGTTTCCTTAAAAGCAGCTTACCTAATGCAAGCCTTGTTTTTTGCCCGCCGCTTAAAGTGGAAATTGGGGTAGAATAGTCAAAGTCGGCAAACTGAAGACCATGCAATACGGAACGGATATCCGCTTCATATTGATAACCGCCCTTCTCTTTGAATGCCACCATCAAAGTGTCGTATTCATTCAGCACTTTTTGGTAAACCGTTTCGTTTTCAAAGATGTCAGGTCTGGCCATATCAGCCTCAAGGCGACGCAGTTCCTTTTCCTGCTCTATAAGATCAGTGAATACAGTAAGCATTTCATCCCAAATGGTCAATTCGGATTCCAATCCAGTATCCTGGGCCATATAGCCGATGGTGACGCCTTTTGGTTTGATTATTTCACCGCCATCATGGGAAAGCTGCCCGGCAATGATTTTTAGCAGAGTGGATTTGCCGGCGCCATTTCGGCCGACAAGGGCAATTCGATCTTTATTTTGAACTTCGAGCTTCATATTTGATAAAATAAGTTCAGCTCCATAATATTTCGATAGTTGATTGATTTGTAATAAAATCATAGATTTCACCTCAATTGATTACTGTTAGTTTAACGTATTTTAGTTAATAACGGCAACAGCTTGGTTCCAAGCTGAAAGAAAAGCTGTTACATAAAGTGGAATAATAGTGTATGATTTAGGAGGGGTTACTTAAATGGGAGACTTAACGCATTTTAATGAACAGGGCAGGGCCAAAATGGTCGATGTGAGTGCTAAGCCTGAAACAACCCGGACGGCAGTGGCTCAGTCGAGCATTTTATTGAATGATGAAATATATGAATTGGTCACGAACCATAAAATGAAAAAAGGTGATGTACTGGCTGTTGCACAAGTTGCAGGAATCATGGCCAGCAAAAATACATCCAATATAATTCCGATGTGCCATCCCATTGCTCTGCAAGGGGTCAATATAGCCTTTGATTGGGAAAAAGAAGAACAAGGATATAGGCTTAGGATTGAAACGGAAGCTAAGACAAAAGGGAGTACAGGTGTGGAAATGGAAGCGTTAACAGCTGCATCCGTGACTGCCTTGACTGTTTATGACATGTGTAAGGCCATTGATAAGGGAATGGTGATCGGGCCTACATTCTTAGTGGAGAAAACAGGCGGAGTGTCTAGTAGCGATTATAAAAGGCAAGTAAAACGAACAGATAGAGATTAAGTTGAAAAGCATGTGTGAAGGCGGGGAAGAACAATGAACCATGACCCAAAGATACCGCAGGCAACAGCCAAAAGGTTGCCATTGTATTATCGATTTTTAAAGAACTTACATTCCTCAGGCAAACAAAGAGTTTCCTCGGCTGAGCTAAGTGAAGCCGTAAAAGTGGATTCTGCTACCATTCGCCGTGATTTTTCCTACTTTGGCGCGCTTGGGAAAAAAGGCTACGGCTACAATGTCAATTATTTATTATCCTTCTTCAGGAAAACACTAGATCAAGACGAATTGACCAAAGTCGCTTTAATCGGAGTGGGGAATTTAGGAACCGCTTTTTTAAATTACAATTTCATGAAAAATAACAATACAAAAATTGAAATGGCTTTCGAAGTTTCTGAAGAAAAGGTCGGCAAGCGAATAGCTGATGTGCCCATCTACCATATGGATCAAATCGATACACTATTGCAGGAAAATAATATTACTGCGGCTATATTGACAGTGCCTGCACAGGTAGCCCAGACGATAACCGATCGTCTAGTCAAAGCTGACATAAAAGGAATATTGAATTTCACACCTGCACGGCTGACCGTGCCGCCATCCATAAGGGTCCACCACATTGACCTGGCCGTGGAACTTCAGTCGCTCATCTACTTCCTGAAACATTATCCGGTAGTGGAAGAAGCCGCTTTGGAGGAATGAAAAAACGCTGCAGCTATGCAGCGTTTTTTTATTTTTTCTTATTTTTTTGTGCGGCTTTAATCTTAAAGTGCAGCATGATCATGCGCAATCCCGATCCAAAATCAAGAGTCGCAATAAGGACAAGTATGTAGGCAAAGAGTCCCCATCCTGAAGAATTGACGGTTTGAATTGCGATAGCGGTAAAAAGAGCTCCTAAGCCTGCATAAATGATGCCCATGAATAATGGTGATTGACGTTTCATAATAAACCTCCGATGAAGGCCTGTGCAGTATCTAGCATCTTCTCAATATCCTCCCGATATACCACTTGAAGGATGATAACAAGCGTGTTCATCGCAATATGAGCGCTCATGGAAACGAGAATGCGGCCTGTTTTCGCATAAAGGAAAGCAAAAGTGAAGCCCATTGCCGTATATAAAAGAAGATGTTCAAATTCACCATGCGCCAAGCCGAAAATAACTGAGCTGATTAAAGCTGAAATAAAGAAGTTAAAGCGTTTATGAAGTGATCCGAAAATGATTTTACGGAAAATTAATTCTTCCAATATAGGTCCAATTACTGAAGTGACGAAAATGACCATGGGGACTTTGTAAATGAGTGAAATGAGTAGCTGCGTATTTTCAGATTCAGACTCCACCCCAAGCATTTGTTCAATGCTTCCGGCAATGCTTTGCGCAAAAAGAGCCATGAACACTCCTGCAATTGCCCATAATATGGACATGGATACGGAAGTTTGGTTTCTCGTGTCCAACTTTTCCCTCATATCTTTTCTCATTAAAAAAAGAATCAAGAATAAAGCAGCGAGAAAACTGAAAACTATCCAGTATGCTGCAGATTTCACTTCGAGTTCATCAGTCGGCATTCCGGTATAAGACCCGATCAGCATGAAAATGGGTACCCCGACAATACTGGATAATTGCATGGCAATATAAGTGATGATGACGAACCAATATTCTTTTTTCAAAAATGAAAACTCCTTTTATAGTCACCCATCCGCTTGGAACGTTACTGACATGGGGACAATCTATAAACGCATACTACAAAATGGTATCAAAAATTGGGGCAGAACACCACTTAAAGGTACCCCTAACATGACATTTCAATGACTATGTTTAGGAAATCATTATGCTAAAGTAGTTTACCCGTAATTTATCAGAAATTAATAAAAAATTTTCAATAAGATACTTGCAAAAAAGGCTCGGTTTATTTAATATTATAAATGTGTTAGCACTCGATGATGAAGAGTGCTAATAATCATGAAACAAATTATCAAGAGAATATGAGGAGGTTGTTTCACTTGTTAAAACCATTAGGTGATCGCGTTATTATTGAACTAGTTCAAACTGAAGAAAAAACTGCAAGCGGTATTGTTCTTCCTGATACTGCTAAAGAAAAGCCACAAGAAGGTAAGGTAGTAGCAGTTGGTACTGGCCGTGTCCTTGAAAATGGCGAACGTGTTGCTTTAGAGGTTGCCCAAGGCGATCTAATTATCTTCTCAAAATATGCAGGTACTGAAGTTAAATACGAAGACACTGAATACTTAATTTTACGTGAAAGCGACATTCTAGCTGTTATCGGCTAATTATACATCATACTTAACTGAACGAAAATTTTCTTAAATTTTAGGGAGGTACTTATAAATGGCTAAAGAAATTAAATTTAGTGAAGAAGCTCGCCGCTCCATGCTTCGCGGTGTGGACGCACTTGCAGATGCAGTTAAAGTAACGCTTGGACCAAAAGGTCGTAACGTGGTTCTTGAGAAAAAATTCGGTTCGCCGCTTATCACAAATGACGGTGTGACGATCGCTAAAGAAATCGAATTGGAAGATGCATTCGAAAACATGGGTGCGAAATTGGTTGCTGAAGTAGCAAGCAAAACAAACGACGTAGCTGGTGACGGTACAACTACTGCAACGGTTCTTGCGCAAGCGATGATCCGTGAAGGTCTTAAAAACGTAACAGCTGGTGCGAACCCAATGGGTATCCGTAAAGGAATCGAGAAAGCGGTCAATTCAGCAATTGCAGAATTGAAAGCCATTTCCAAACCTGTTGAAAACAAAGAATCAATCGCACAAGTTGCTGCCATCTCTTCAGCTGATGAAGAAGTGGGCCAACTGATTGCGGAAGCAATGGAGCGCGTTGGTAACGACGGCGTCATCACAATCGAAGAGTCTAAAGGTTTCACAACTGAGTTGGACGTAGTAGAAGGTATGCAATTCGATCGTGGATATGCATCTCCATACATGGTTACTGATTCAGATAAAATGGAAGCTGTCCTTGAGAATCCATATATCTTGATCACTGATAAAAAAATCACGAATATCCAAGAAATCCTTCCTGTACTTGAGCAAGTTGTACAACAAGGAAAACCGCTATTATTGATTGCTGAAGATGTAGAAGGCGAAGCACTTGCAACTCTTGTTGTGAACAAACTTCGTGGAACATTCAACGCTGTTGCGGTTAAAGCTCCTGGATTCGGTGACCGTCGTAAAGCAATGCTTGAAGACATCGCAGCTCTTACAGGCGGCGAAGTAATCACTGAAGAAATCGGACTTGATCTTAAATCTGCAACAATCGATTCATTAGGCCGTGCGTCTAAAGTGGTTGTTACAAAAGAAAATACAACGATCGTTGAAGGATCTGGAGATACAGCTCAAATCCAAGCTCGTGTAAACCAAATCCGTGTTCAATTAGAAGAAACAACTTCTGAATTCGACCGTGAAAAATTACAAGAACGCCTTGCTAAATTAGCTGGTGGCGTAGCGGTAATCAAAGTCGGTGCAGCTACTGAAACAGAATTGAAAGAACGTAAACTTCGTATTGAAGATGCATTGAACTCCACTCGTGCCGCTGTTGAAGAAGGTATCGTAGCTGGTGGTGGTACAGCACTTCTAAACGTATACAATAAAATCGCTGAAATCCAAGCGGAAGGCGACGTAGCAACAGGCGTGAAAATCGTTCTTCGTGCCATCGAAGAGCCTGTTCGTCAAATCGCTCACAATGCTGGACTTGAAGGCTCTGTAATCGTAGAGCGCCTTAAAGGCGAAGCAGTAGGAACTGGCTTCAACGCAGCTACTGGACAATGGGTGAACATGATCGAATCAGGTATCGTCGATCCTACTAAAGTAACTCGTTCAGCTCTACAAAACGCTGGTTCTGTAGCAGCTATGTTCTTAACTACAGAAGCTGTCGTTGCTGACAAACCAGAACCTGCAGGCGCTGGCGGCATGGGCATGCCTGACATGGGCGGCATGGGCGGAATGGGCGGCATGATGTAATAGGGTTTTAAATCCCTTGAAATATAGGGGTTTAAAGAGGATTTAGAAAAAAATGCTCACCTATTTGCTCACCCAACATGTAAATATCTTTAAAGTTGAAGGTCTTCCATCAGTTTACTGAACTGATGGGAGGCCTTTTCTTCCATGTTGTCAGTCATATGAGCATAGATATTCATCGTTGTTTGAATATCTGTATGTCCTAATCGTTGTTGAATTTCTTTCAACCCCACCCCTGCTTCGATCAGTAAGGATGTATGCGTATGCCTGAATGAATGCAACGTTATTTCCTTGTTGATATGCGGTAACTTCTTAAGAAGACGTTGTAATCGTATTGCAGGCAGTTTTTGCACCAATGGATATCCCTCTGGTGAAGTGAAGACAAAGTTTTCATCCATGTAATAATGACTGTTTTGAATTTTCATTTTATTTTGCTGTAGTAGATGCTTTTTTAGCAACTTCATGACCTGATCGTCCATTTTAATCGTACGTATAGATCCTTTTGTTTTTGGTGTAAGCAATGTGTAATTCACCTTGTTGTTCGTGGGATTATATAAAGTCTTGGAAATTCTTATAGATCCACTCCTAAAATTGATATCAGGCCACTTGAGAGCTAACGATTCACCTATCCGAATGCCTGAATAGGCTAATAGCGAAAACAGCGTATAATCATTACTAAGTCCTTCAGTACGAGCAAGGGATAAGAATCCTATAAGTTCGTTTTTTTCTAGGAATTTCTTTCTGAGATTCTCCTTTTCAACTTCTTCAATAGTAGCTTGTTGTTTAGGAAGGCTATATTTTTCTGTCGGATTCTGTTGTAACCATTCAGACTCAACGGCAAATTTGAAGATCATTCTGCCTGTTGTATGAATCCCATCCATATAATTCTGTGAATACATTTTGCTCAGCTCATTTAAATATTCTCTATAAACAGACTTACTAATACTTTTTATTGGTGTGTTTGTCCACTGTTTAAGTAATACGTTAGATTCTTTCGTTCTAGCACGTACACTACTTACTTTAGCTTGTGTTGAATAACTTTCAAGCCACTTTTCTGCTAACGTATGAAAGTTCATATTAGAGTCTTGTACAAATTCTCCTCTAGAAATTTTGAATTCCATTTCTTTAGCTGCATCTTTAGCTGCTGTTTTTGAAGGAAATCCTGATTTTGTAATCTGTTTTCGTTTTTTTGTAATATTGTCTATGCCTAGGTTGACGGTGTAACTCCACTTATCCCCCCGTTTACGGAAGTAAGCCATTATGTGCCTCCTTTAATTAGTCATCTTCCAATAACAATTTCAGCATCGTCTTTACTTTTTCTATTTCAGATTTTGATAACACTTTATCTTTATATAAAACATCGTGTACTTCTTGGTTGAGTATATTATCAAGGTTAAATAAATTTCTTTTTAATTCTTCCTCTGTATAGGTAATATAATAGGCGATTCCATTCTCATCTGTTTTTTGATAGACAGATGGTACACTGATTTCTATTATTTCGAGATCACTCTTTGTGTGAGCACCGACGATTGTTGATACAGGCAAAATTTTCATCAATGTTGAAGCTACTAATTCTAGCCAGTCTTCAAAATTTCCAACACCTAATATTTCTCCGAGCTTTTCTCCATATTCTTTTAGAAGTGCTGAATTACTTTTGAGGTTTTCTTCAAGTGACTGATATGTCTTACTATCTGTATTTAAATGTTTAGCCATTTCGGTGATGTCTATATTCTTATGCAATCTCAATATTTTTAAAAAGTCACCTGCTGTGCCATGTAACGCAAGGAGAAATATAAATTTGTCATGAACCATGTACTCAAGTTTAGATTGAAATCCCTTTATATCGGATCTAAGGGTCACCTGATTTTCATGTTTATTAATATAAGGTTCGTTATCATCAGAACATGGAATATTTTCTTTCTTTTCAACAATAAATTGTTTTTTATATTCAATGGGTAAAGTAATCAAAAGCTCTGAAATGTCATCTGACTCTTTTCGATCTGGTGTCATGAAACCGGCAATTCTCATTAATGCGAAGTAGTCTACACCTAAACCGGTTGCTATTTTTTTGATTAATTCTGGTTGTGGTGTATCTCTGTTTCCATTTTCGATTTGAGAGATATAAGAATGAGAAACTCCAGATTTCTCACTTAAAAACCTTATAGACAAGCCTCTCGATTTTCTAATACGCTTTATTTCCTCTCCAAAGGCACTAACCTTTTTCATTTTCACACCTACTTTCACGTTTGTTTTCATTATAGTAACACAATTGTGAACGATTTTGTTAAAGTGGTTGCAAAGTTTATGGTAATGATTTACACTGTGGTTGTAAACAATTGCAACCATATTAGTTTCGATTGTAATCAAAATGGACAGGGGGGAAAGAAATGATTAGCTTTGAGATTGATCAGGAACTACTGAAAGAACTTTACCTTCAGAAAGTAGAAGAGCATATACAGGAGATTGAGATGGAAGTGTTTTTCATGGACTCAAAGCAATTGGCAACTTATTTGAACATGTCATGGAATACAATCGTATCGCATCTTTTATATGATGAGAATTTCCAAAAGTACGATTAGGTTCAAAATGGTTGTTTAATAGAAAAGAAGTTCAAGAGTTTATGGAAAAATATTATCTTGAAGTCCGTAACAATGGCGGTGATATTTTGAAGTATAAACGGAGGGAATAATTTCTTGATGGATGTGTTTTTGATGGAAGAAAGATCACAAAAAAACCTACTAACTCATAGGCGTGAGTTAATAGGCGTAAAAAAACAATACACTGTTATTTTATATTCGAATTAAGGAATAAGCAAATGCAAAAATTAAAGGGGGAAGTGCTATGACTAATCGTAAATCAGTCACTCAATGTGTAGAAAAAGTTCTCCCAGGGGCGAAAATTATTAAATGTCTAGGTTATTTAAATGGGAATACCAACTATAGTGCAGCTAAAAGACCGTTTGAGTCATATAAAAATAAAGAAAGTTTAACTGAAGAGGAAATACAAAAACATCTATCAAAGGGTGGATGGATTGGAGCATTAATCCCAAGAGGCTATATTGTAATCGATGTAGATACTCTAGAGCATGCTTCTTATCTTGTAGAGTTGCTCAGAGGAGAAAAGGTCCATCATCATCTAATCAAAACACCAAGGGGCTTTCAATTTATTTTTAAGGCAACTTCTTATGAGAATGTGCAAGTGAAAATGATTAGTCACTTCTTTTCGTCCATAGGGATTGTAGTAGACACTCGCGTTGGCACAACTAATAGTTTAATAGTGTTTCCGACTTATAACACAGAAGGTAGGTTCATATCTCAAATAACGGATCGCCCCAATGAACTGCCTTGGTTTTTAAGACCAGTTTGGAATGCTGAAAAGACAAAAGGTTATGAGTTTTCAATCCCTATGCAAAGTGGATCACGTAATCAATCGCTCTATGACTTTGGAAGAAGGTTGAAATCAACGGGAGTACCGATGGAGCAAGTTGAGAAAAGCATGCTATTAATCTACCAGTATTTCTGTATAGATAAAGACGCTAGCTACACTATAAATGATGTAAAGTCCTCTATTGCTAGTATTGGAAAACTAGAGTCTACTACAAGAAAAAAGCAGTTGGTAAAATCAGAATCAAGCAACAATGACATTGATAAAGTACCGGGATTTGTCATACCTGAGCCATATCGTATAAAGCATGAATCCCTTTATAGAATTGAAGTGAAAAAGGTCGACGGAGAATTTCAAGACATTGAAGTCTTTGTGAGCAGGAATGTTCCATTCATAACTAAATACTTGGAACATATTGAAAAAAGCGAGATATATTATGAAATTGGTTGGCGTAACAAAGGAAAGGACTATAAGGAAACTGTTCCTGCGGGTATGTTAGCTTCAAGGCGTGAATTATTGGCACTTGCAGATAAAGGGTTTAGTTGCAATGATTCAAACTCTAAACACCTAATTGAATACTTTGATTTGTTCATAGGACTAAACGAAATACCGACAGTCAAAATGGTAAATCGGCTAGGGGATGTAAAGGGAAACTTCATACATCCAATTTCAACGAAAGACATACATATAGTTCCGGGCGATGGGGGGGAACAACAACTACTAGAGTCTTTTCGAGTAAAAGGAACTGTTGAAAGTTGGATTGAAAATGTTTTTAACTTAGTGAAGGATCATCCAAAGGCTGTTTTCCCTTTACTAGCATCTTTTGCTTCGGTTATTTTGCATGAGTTTGATATGAAGCCCATAGTTGTTGATGTATCAGGAGAATCCAGTAGTGGTAAAAGTGGTTTACTTCTACTCTGTGCATCAGTATGGGGGAGCCCTAAAGAGTATATTGGATCTTTTAACTTAACCAAAGTGGCTGTTGAAAGAAGATCTGCATTCCTGAATTCTTATCCTCAGATACTTGATGATTCAAATGGAGTAAACGACACCCGAATGATTCAAACGATGATCTATCAATTTGTGAATAACATAGGAAAGCTAAGGGGAAGTATCACAGGCAGCCAACACACCGCATCATGGAGATCCATTATGATAACATCCGGTGAAAATGAAATCTTGGCCTATGCAGAAGCTCAAGGTGTAGCAGCACGGGTCATTCCTATTACTAAATTCTCGTTCGAAGGTGAAGACAAAAGCTTTTCAGGAAAGCTTTACAACTCATTTACTGACAATCATGGTGCGATTGGAATTGAGTTCTTAAATCGTTGGAAAGATAAACGAACTATTTATTCGCGGGAATTTGAAGAGTACAGAAAAATGTATTTGGATAAATCAGTTGAAAATGATGTTGCGAGAAGAATTTCTCTTCATTACTCTTTTATAGTGTTTACTGGAAAGGTGCTAAATGACCTTTTTAATCGTGAAGGATTAGATGTAGATTTAAACGCACTTGAGGCACTTTTCTACAATATATCAAATGAGAACAAGGCAGTTGACAGGCCTTTATTAGAGCTGGAACAGTTACTTGAAGAGATTGATTCAAATCGTAACAGATTATATGTAGAATATGAACCTAAACAAACTATTAGTGCTCTATATCACAATGGGGAATTATATTTAACTCCTGCTTACATTAAAGAGAGTTTAGGAGTAAATGCAAAACAAATTCGTTCTGCCTGGATGAAAAGAAATGTTACAGTCACTTTTAAAAATAAGGACATGGATGTCGATTACACAACTATTAATAAAAGAGGTAGGGCTCATAAAGGAATTTTAATCAATAAAGATATTATCAAAAAGTTGGGATTTGACTTCAGCACAAAAAAGTTTTGAATTAAAAGAAGGGTTACATGAGGATAGATAATTTGTATTCTTTTGTAACCCTTAAAACGTTGATAGGCTAACCTTTTTAAAGATATAAATACAAGAATACAAATATTACAAGTGTTGTTATATATTTATATAGATTTTTGTTATTATTAGTGCTGCTAAATTATAGTATATTCCCGTTTCTTTTTTTTCTTGTATTTTTGTAATTTTATCTAAAATACAGCAAAAATAGCATTGCTGTATCAATGTTTTAATGAATACAAAATAATGAATTTCAGTCTGTTTTTATGTAACTGCAGTAATTAGCCTCACTTAATTTATATTCCGAAATCAAGAGGTTAACATGGAAAAAGTCAATTTACATGTATGTGTACTTTTGCATGATAGGGAAAGGTTTTTAAACCCGTATTTGTTAGCAAATAACATTGCCATAATATTATTAGGACCTGGAGTAAAACTAGTAACAAAAACATATAGCAAAAAGGACAATAAAGGCATATCGGATCCTCCTTCTGTGATGTATGTTATAATGTCTAAAATGAACAATATAACGATTTACTTTTGTTGTACAATACGGACGTTATATTGTATATAAGTATAAGGGAGTGTATTTATGGAGGAAATAAATCTTATCCTTGAAAAAAACTTAAAAGCCTTTAGAAAAAGTAAAAAATTAAGCCTTGAAAGGGTCGCAGAGCTGACGGGAGTAAGTAAAACAATGATTGGCCAAATTGAAAGAGGAGGATCGAGTCCCACGATTACAACGATCTGGAAAATTGCAAATGGCTTAAAGATCTCTTTTACTTCTCTAATAAATAATCCGCAACCAGATACAAAAGTTGTTCTAAAAAGTGAAATTCAAACAGTATCTGAAGACAACGGAAAATATCGAGTATATCCCTACTTTCCATTCGAAGATAATAAGCGCTTTGAAGTTTATTCAATCGAGATAGAAAAAGGTGGATTCCTAAGTGCTGATTCGCACAGAGAGGGAACGGAAGAGTTCTTAACTGTTTTTGAGGGGGAACTAACTGTTCGTGTTAATAACAATGAATACACAGTAAGAAATGGTGATTCTATCAGATTTAAGGCATAAAACCCCATGACTATCTTAATTCAGGGGAAACATTAACTCGATTAAGTATGATTTTATATTATCCAACGTAAAAAAACCCATCTTACAAGAACGGGGTTTTTCTTCTGTTTTTATTTGTGCCTTTGTAACAAATTCAGGGTCTTCAAGCATAAAAATACCCTCAAAAGAGGGCGGATTGTTTTATTAAACTATCACTTTTTTCAATTTCCATTGATATCCTCGCTTACAATAAGTCGAAAACGAACGACTCAGGTCCTTCGATTCTCCTTTATCTTACTCGACATAGTCCAGCACATTACGTCGATGAAAAAGGGCGCTTTCGCTTTTCTTAATCGCTCTAATACTGTAGTGTATTAAAACTCCCTTCTCGAAAAATCTTTAGAAGGGTCTTCGTTATTGAATAAAATTTATCAATATAATCATAGAAAATAAAAGACTGCAGAAATAAAGATCCCTGTTATAAGCATTATTATCAAACCGTAGCCCATGATATCCTTTGCTTTCAAACCGGCAATGGCTAAAGCTGGCAATGCATAAAACGGTTGAATCATATTCGTCCAAGCATCCCCCCATGCAACAGCCATCGCTGTTTTTGGTAAGGAAACTCCCAGATTTTTCGCAGCCTCCAACATAACAGGAGCTTGGACAGCCCACTGTCCTCCACCTGAAGGGACGAAGAAGTTTACAAGACCTGCACTCCATAATGTAAACATGTGAAATGTATTTTCATTTGAAATAGATATAAATGCATTGGATAATATTCCAGCTAGTCCTGAAGCCGTTACAATCCCCATTAATCCTGCGTAAAATGGAAACTGAATAATAATTCCACTTGCACTTTTTACTGAACCTGTAACCGCTGCTAAAAATAGCTTTGGTGTTTTGTGTAAAATGATTCCAATAAAGAGGAAAAGAAAATTAACAATATTAAGATTAATAGCAAATCCGTTAGTCACGATATAAAACCCTAAAAACGAGAGACCTAGTAAACCTATAAGTAAAGACAAAATCTTACTGTTTTCCAACCGATCAGCAGGTGTCATTTCCATTTGCTCAACTGTACCTGCTTGCATGGCATCCGTTTCTTCTAATAAATTGCGATCAATTATAAAAGCTTGTTGTTTTGGTGGCATCATTAGTCGGTTGATAATTGGAACTATAATAATTAACCCGATAACAATTATTAAGTTAAATGAAGAAAAAAGAGTTTCACTTGTTGGAACAACACCAATAAGTTTTTCGGTAAAGTGACCTGGAGTAGCAATGGTTAACGCAACGGATGAAGAAAGCCCCCCACTCCAAATAATAAATCCACTATAAGCACTTGCAATTAATAATCGATAGTCAACTCCATCTACCCTTTTAGCAACTTCTCTGGCAAATAACGCTCCAATGATTAGACCAAATCCCCAGTTTATCCAGCATGCAATTAGAGCTACAATAGTAACAAGGATAATCGCTTGACCTGGTGACTTTGGTACAGTGGCTAAGTTTCCTAATAATTTCTTAAAAAATGGACTACTCGCCATAACATGCCCTGTTACTACAATAAAAACCATCTGCATGGAGAATTCTAACAGGTTCCAGAAACCGTCTCCCCAGTATCCCAAGACTTGTACAGGAGTACTATCTGTTAAGAAAACGGAAAGTCCAATCACAAAAAAAGTGAGCACAATTACAAGTAAAAACGGGTCAGGCATATACCTTTGCATCAATCTGTTTGAAAGTAAAATCATGGTCTTCACGTAATTATCCTCCGTTGGTAGCTTCTCATTTTAATTTGAATGCACTTTTATCCATTGATTAATGGTTGGGTATGTTTTTTTGACAGCAGTTCCACCAACTACTACAGAAACATGTCCTGTAGGCATGAGTTTAAAAGTTTTATCCTTACTGGATACCTTATCTAGTAATGGTTTAACTTGCTCAGGAGTTGCGATGTGATCACGTTCTGCAGCAATATTCAAAATGTTTGCTTTTATGTTGCTCAACTTAACCTGTTGTCCACGAATGTATAATTCATCTTTAATTAGCTTATTTTTTTGATAAAACTCACCAATCCACTGTCTATAAGCCTCACCAGGGAACGGAACTCCATCACCTACCCACTTTTGCATGAGGGTCCAGCTCTTAACAAATTCTTCATTATCAGACCGATCAGCGAGCGATATATAAGGGCCTATATAATTCACTAGCGGCTTTAATAATTTACTTCCTAGATCTATTGTTTCAGGTGGGATATTACCAAGCGTATCGACCATTTGATCCAAATTAAAATAACGTTCGTCCAGCCAATTCGTAAATAGACCTGCATCAGAAAAATCAAATGGACTTGTCATAAAAATAATGTTACGTATTGGTAAATCAGGATGAAGAGCAGCAAACATAGAGGTTAACGTTCCACCAATACAATAGCCAAACAAAGTGATTTCATCCGCACCAGATTTCCGGAGTACTTTTTGTACTGCGCGAGGGATATAATCCAACACATAATCATCCAGTTTCATATTTCGGTCTTCGTAACCCGGTGTACCCCAATCTAATAAGTATACATCGTGACCTTGGTTCGTAAGGTATTCCACTAAGCTATTGCCGGGTGTTAAATCCAATATATAGGGTTTATTAATCAATGCGTAAATCATTAAAATGGGGACTTTGTTCGTCTTTACTTTGGCTGGTTGATACCGGTAAAGCTTTGCCTTATTTTTCGTCCAGATGACTTCTTTCGGCGTTTGCCCAACTTTTGGGTCAGGATTTTTCGTAAGAACCTCAGAAACTTTCTTCAATCGTTTTATATCTTTTTGAAAGTTTTCTGGCATCGTGTTCATCCAAGTTTCAAAATCATTTGAAGATGCAAAAACCATCCTAAATTCCCCCTTCATTTAATTAGACTCATTACAGTTTAAACTAAGGTATTACATGTATACTCCGCCATTTACATTAATACATTGGCCCGTAATATAACTACTATTTGCCAGGAAAAGAACGGCTTCTGCAACTTCAGCTGTTGTTCCTAAACGTTGCATTGGAATTTTTGCAAGAAGATTATCCATCACTTTGGCTGGAATCGCCGCAGCCATTTCAGTTTCAATATATCCAGGACATATGGCGTTTACTGTCACTCCGCTTTTTGCTGTTTCTAGGGCTAAGGATTTGGTAAAACCAATCATACCCGATTTTGCAGCAGAGTAATTCGTTTGCCCAAAGCCTCCAGCTTGACCGATAATTGAGCTAATATTGATAATACGGCCATATTTTTGTTCAAGCATAGTATTAATGACCGCTGAAGTTGTATGGTAAATACTATTTAAGTTTACATTAATGACATCATCCCATTCATGTTTACTTAGCTTCTTAAAGGTTCGATCTCTTGTAATTCCTGCATTATTAATAAGGATGTCTACTCTACCATATTGGCTTATTGTTTCTTCAACTAAAGAATGTGCTTCATCTAAATTGGATACGTCTGTTTGAAAGGCAACAGCAGATCCGCCCAAAAACTCAATTTCTTCAATCACAGAATACGCAGATGTTTTGCTAGTATTGTAGTTAATCACAACATTTGCACCTTTTTTTGCTAGTTCCTTCGCTATAGTGGAACCAATGCCACGTGAACCACCTGTTACAATCGCAACTTTCCCCTTTAAACTATACGTATCTTCATTTTGATGGATTAGTTCAATTTGAGAAATAGACATTCATAACACCTCATATTTAGTTTTTTACTATTTTAGAATCAGATTTTATTTAGGAATGCTGATTATTTTGTTCTGCTGAGGAATCAGCAGGTGCAGAATCGATCTCTTGCTCTTTACCCACGGCTTTTAAAATTTGATTCATTTTTTTATCCAGTTTGGAGATACTTACCTTCAGTTTACTAATCTCACTTGATAAAGGATTGGTCAAAAGTTCGTCCTCAACTTTTTGATCAAGACATTCTATTTTTTCCTCTACATTAATGATAAGGGAAGCAATATTTGAAATTTCCTCACGATTAGGCATATTGATTTGCTTTAAATAGCTGTCAGTCGTATTTTGAATTAATTGCTGATAGTGTAGATAAGCACCTTGGAATTGTCCTAAATATTCAGAAAAGGCTTCTTTTTGTAGAGTTTCATGAATAGCTTCATTCATATTCGTTTCCGTTTTTTCGTACATACTCTTCCATAATGCAAATGGGTTAAATGGGTCTAGCGTTGTTTGGTTTGTCAACAAGATTCATCCCCTTTTTAGAAAATTCAAAATACTATTTCGTTAATATCTTACATCTCTGTAAACTATAAGTAAAATGCATTAAAGGAATACATAATATGAATAAATAGAATAAGTATGGATTAGATTGGCTTTTAGCTGAGTCTACCCCCTTTTTCAACTAAGTTATCAGGTTTGTGATTTCTTTATTTATGTGATTCTACGTTGACATTATTTGCATGTAGGTGTAAATTACACATATAAATCAAACACTTGATTAGTAGGTGATAGTAATGGTTTCGAAACGCAATAACATAAATGAGAATAAGAACGGAACGGGGAATGTAGTAAATGCACCAAAAAATTTTATTATTCCCGTGCTTTTATTGCTATTAAAGGATTGGAATGCACATGGATATGAATTAATGCAAAAACTCACCCTATTCGGTTTACAATCCATCGATCAAGGTAACTTCTATAGAATTCTCCGCCAACTAGAAAAGGATGAACTAGTCACTTCTGTATGGGATACAACATCACCCGGTCCAGCAAAGCGAATTTATTCAATTACCTCTGCAGGTGAGCAATGCTTAGACCTCTGGGCAAATTCACTAGGACAATATCAGAAAATGGTCGATCAATTCTTCAGCATGTACAGTCAATTCTTCGTTCCTCCCAGCTACACATCGAAGGAAGAAGATAAAAAGGAAAAATAGAAAAAGCCTCTAAGTAAAGACATTAAATCATTTGAGAAACTTAACAAATGACCATCCCATTGGTTTGGTGATTGTTTAAGTTTTTTATACAAAGGTCCGATATGGACCTAAGAAAAATATATTCTTTAAATGGAGGGTTTATAATGGCGGTAAAAAAAGGGGATATCAAGTCTGCAAATGTAATGGATTCTTTTTTCAAAGGTTGGTCAAACAATTTTGGCCTATTTGAGGAGATGGAGCTGAAAGCACTTCAGGCAATTGAAAGTCAGAAGGAATGGATCCAAGCAACCCGAGATCAATTTTTTCAGATGGAAGAGAATTCAAAAAAACTGACAACAGAATGGAAAACAAACGTTCAAGAGATATTGGCTAAGAACCAAAAAGAACTTGGCGGGCAAAACCTTTCGGAGTGGACCGATAAGCTTGAAGAAATTGGACATAAGTCTCAAACTCTTGCCTTCAGTCCAGGGAAAGCGTCTCTTGAAATCCTATCAAATTCACATGCTCAATTTGAAGCAACATTTATTAATTCTCTTAATCAGGGACAAAAAAACCGCTTAGAATTGACTAAATCTTTAGATAATATTGTTGAACAACTTAAACAAACACAACTTGGAGCACTAAAATCATTTGAAATACCTGTCAATACTTTGTAAGATCCCGTTTCACCGCACTGGAATTTCACTGTAATTCAATGCTGCATTGTGGAACATCTCTCTATTTTGTATTTGCGAAACTTCAATTAAAAAGTGCAGTGTTCCTGTATTACGGCTTCATATTGGTGATTTTGGTTGATAAATCATAACAAATAAGGAGAAATGCACATGAGATTAAAAGAGAAAGTAGCGATTATTACAGGAGCCTCCGGTGCAATAGGTGAAGCTACAGCTAAAAAATTTGCCATGGAAGGCGCCAAACTCGTTTTAGTGGACCTTAATATAGAGGATATTCAACAGACAGCAGCAACGATTCAAGAGATTGGCGGCGAAACAATTGGAATCCCTGTTGATGTGACAAACCGCGAAAAAGTGGAACAATTAATGAATAAAACGATGGACCATTATGGCCGAGTGGATATTGTCATTAATAATGCCGGCATCACACAAGATGCACAGTTGGTCAATATGACAGAAGAACAATGGAATAGCGTCATTGACGTGAATTTAAAAGGGGTTTTTAATATTGCACAAGCGGCAGCAAAAGTGATGAAAGAACAAAACAGTGGTGTGATTTTAAATGCTTCGTCTGTTGTCGGGACTTACGGTAACTTTGGTCAATCAAATTATGCCGCATCGAAGTGGGGTGTAAACGGTCTAACCAAGACATGGGCGAAAGAACTGGGTAAATACGGCATTCGTGTAAATGCAATAGCTCCAGGCTTTATCTCCACTCCGATGGTAGAGAAAATGCCTGAAAAGGTGTTAGAAATGATGAAGAAAAAATCACCATTAAATAAGATGGGTAACACGGAAGATATTGCGAATGGTTATGCATTTCTCGCTTCAGATGAAGCTCAGTTTATTACCGGTACTATTTTAAGTATCGATGGCGGCGTTGTTATTTAGTATGGATGTTTAATTTAATCGCACTGAACACATATACGAATAGAATAGCTATACAAAAAATATTGACCTCATTCTTAGCTGGGAACAGAGGTCAATATTTTTTCTCTCTAAGGTCGAGAAATCTATCATTCCATCATTACAGGAATGCTGCCCGGTTAGCTCCATACAAAAAAGAGTCGCCAAAGCAACTCCCTTATTGAAGTAAAGCACCTGTTGGTTAATAAAGAAAAGGCTGCTTGGACTCCTTTGAGTGTATATACATGGTTAGAAATAAAAAATAATAGGATTCAACTAAAAACGAATCCTATTATTTCTTACTATTTTACAAGGTCCTCTTTTGTTAATGAAACTGTTATATGTTTATGGCTACAAGTTCAGGAGCCACTGAAAATTGTGCTTCTGTTTTTTCTCTTACTTCTTTAACGGAAACATCCCCTTGCGTTTCGATAAGAACCATTCCTTCAGGTGTAAAATCAAAAACAGCCAGATCAGTAATTAATCGATTTACAACTTGCTGCCCAGTCAATGGCAATGTACATGCCTTTTTAATTTTCGACTCTCCGAGTTTATTCACATGCTCCATAATAATGACAACACGTTTTGCTCCGTTGACAAGGTCCATCGCACCGCCCATGCCTTTCACCATTTTACCGGGAATCATCCAGTTCGCCAAGTCCCCTTGTTCAGACACTTCCATTCCACCAAGAATCGCAAGGTCGATATGGCCACCACGAATCATGGCAAACGACTCTGCGCTGTCAAAAAAAGAGGAACCTGGAACTACAGTAACTGTTTCTTTTCCAGCATTGATTAAATCTGGATCCTCCTCACCCTCTACTGGATACGGACCAATACCAAGCAGGCCGTTTTCTGATTGAAGCAATACATTGCAATCATCTGGAATTTCATTTGCAATAAGTGTCGGCATGCCAATGCCCAGATTAACATTCATGCCATCTTTAATTTCCTGAACTGCTCTTTTTACAATATCCAAACGTTTGTCGTTCATATTCAGACACTCCATTCCATTAAGATTTTATGCTTTTACAACCGTCAGTCGTTCAATTCGTTTTTGATATTTCGATCCAAGCAGTAAACGTTGCACATAAATACCTGGTGTATGGATTTCATCTGGATCTAATTCACCTGGTTCAACAATTTCCTCCACTTCTGCAATCGTTATCTTTCCGGCCATCGCTGCAAGTGGATTAAAGTTACGAGCTGTCTTTCGGTAAACGAGATTACCAAGTGTATCCGCCTTCCACGCTTTCACAAATGCAAAATCCCCTACAATTCCTCGTTCTAAAAGATACTTTTTTCCATCAAAAATCTTCGTTTCCTTGCCTTCCTCAATTGGTGTACCAACGCCCGTTGTTGTATAAAAACCTGGGATGCCTGAACCACCAGCCCGCATTCGCTCTGCAAGTGTACCTTGAGGCGTCAATTCGACTTCCAACTCTTTGCTTAAATACTGCTGCTCAAAAATTTTATTTTCCCCAACATAAGAGGCTACCATTTTCTTTATTTGCTTGTTCGCAAGCAAAAGCCCAAGTCCCCAGTCATCGACCCCACAATTATTACTGACAACCGTTAAATCTTTTGTTCCTTGCTCTTTAAGCGCCTGAATGGAATACTCAGGAATACCTGAAAGCCCGAAACCGCCAACAATTATAGTTGAACCGTCCTTAATATCTGAAACCGCCTCCGAGAATGAACCCATTACTTTACCTTTTTTCATAAAATTACCCCTTTTGTTAACCTGAATATTCAGAAAAGTTACCTTGTTTAAAGTTTACATTTCTATTTTCTAGAAGTAAAATACATAAAAGGAATATAGAGTATGAAAATAAGGAATAAATAGGAGGGAATTATGGAATTACGAGACATACACTCATTTATCGAAGTCGCAAATCATAACAGTTTTACAAAAGCTGCTTCACATTCCTACTTAACACAACCTTCTTTAAGCAAAGCTATTAAAAAACTAGAAGAGGAATTGCATGTTGAACTGTTTGATCGCTCAACGAGACACTTACGATTAACAGATGCAGGACGGATTGTATACCAGCAGGGACAAAAAGCGCTAGTAGCATTGTCTGAATTGGACGTACTTTTAGATGAGCTCAAGGACATTACTGCAGGAGAAATTAAAATTGGGATTCCTCCTCTGATTGGCACACTTTTTTTCCCTGATATCGCCCGTCGTTTTAACCAAAAATATCCCAAAATATCTCTGGAGCTGGTTGAGCTGGGCGCCAAATTGATCGGTGAGCTTGTTGAAGATGGACTGGTGGATCTTGGTATTGTTGTAATGCCAACCAATGAGAAAAAATTCAACATCTACCCGTTTATTCAAGATGAATTCGTTTTATATCTCCACGAAGATCATCCACTCGCCTATAAACACTCCGTTTCTTTGGATCAACTACAAGATGAAAAATTCATCTTATTTTCGAAAGACTTTGCTTTACATGATTACGTTATACGAGCATGTGAAGAAAAGGGATTCAGCCCAGCTATCTCTTATCAAAGTTCACAGTGGGATTTAATCGTAGAGCTAGTCTCATCAAAACTTGGTATCGCCTTATTACCAAAATCGATTTATGAAAAACAAACTAATAGTAATGTCAAAATCGTACCGATTGAAAACTCAACTCTCCTTTGGAAACTCGGGATAATTACAAAAAAAGGAGCTTATCATTCTTTTGCATTAAAAGAGTTATTGAAAATGCAAGGAAAAGAAATTGATATTAAAGAATAACAATCAGTCAATTAAAATATTTCAAAGCAATAATAATTTGATAGTCTGATTTCTTCATCTGACACTCTGCAGTAATATTGTGGTATTAAAGGACCTAGCAAGCAGGCCTTCACAGATAATATAAGGGTAAGGACCCGTGTGTTTTTTTAAAATTTATAGTGAAGTAATCCTCAAAAGTTAGCTGGTTTTAAAGGTGTGGTGTTTCTAGTCGAGGCATAAAACAAGTGGAATTGTACTGCCACTACATATGTAGCAACTAACGTCATTTAATTCTAAAATAATGACGCTAAATAAAAAAGAAAGTTATAGTAACGTACTCTAAAAAGAGGTGATTTTCACACCTTTTTAGAGTATCTTTTGTATCAAAACTTATATCAAATTCTAATTATCTTAAACGGAGGTTGGGACTTAGAGCCGTATAAACAGCGAGGAATCCAGCTCTTAAACCTAGCTTGTTTTATATGCACAATCTCGACCAAATATAACTAAAATATCTGAGACTGTTCTGTGCAAAAACACTGTGCAAGCATTAAAATCCTTCTTTTTCCTTACTACTAGATTCCAATTCCAACTGGTGTCACAGCTTCGCGAGTTACTGGGCGGGATGTCATCTTTTCTACAATATATCAAATGAGAACAAGGCAGTTGACAGGCCTTTATTAGAGCTGGAACAGTTACTTGAAGAGATTGATTCAAATCGTAACAGATTATATGTAGAATATGAACCTACACAAACTATTAGTGCTCTATATCACAATGGGGAATTATATTTAACACCTGCTTACATTAAAGAGAGTTTGCAAAACAAATTCGTTCTGCCTGGATGAAATGTTACAGTCACTTTTAAAAATAAGGACATGGATGTCGATTACACAACTATTAATAAAAGAGGTAGGGCTCATAAAGGAATTTTAATCAATAAAGATATTATCAAAAAGTTGGGATTTGACTTCAGCACAAAAAAGTTTTGAATTAAAAGAAGGGTTACATGAGGATACATAATTTGTATTCTTTTGTAACCCTTAAAACGTTGATAGGCTAACCTTTTTAAAGATATAAATACAAGAATACAAATATTACAAGTGTTGTTATATATTTATATAGATTTTGTTATTATTAGTGCTGCTAAAACAAAGTATATTACCGTTTCTTTTTTTCTTGTATTTTTGTAATTTTATCTAAAATATAGCAAAAATAGCGTTGATATATCAATGTTTTAAATGAATACAAAGTAATGAATTTCAGTCTGTTTTTATGTAACTGCAAGTATTAGCCTCACGTAATTTGTATCCCGTAATCAGGAGGTTTAACATGTCGAAAATTCTGGATTAAAAGATAACTAGCTGTTAAGTTAACCTCAATTGGGAAACGAGTAAAAGAACTAAAACATGAATTCGTTTTTTTAGGAGACATATCACAAACCCGTTCTTTTCTCCGATTTCAAGGGGAGAACATGGAAGCAAGCAGTTTTAATGTATATATTCTTTTGCATGATAAGGAAAGCGTATGTGTTTTAGAGGAACACAACTTTTAGGACTCATATAAGTAATAAAGAGGTGAATGAGGTCCAACCTACGATAAGTATAGAAGACAGCTAAACCCCCTCGAGTAGCGACCTATGCTCGCTCGGACATTACAATAAGTCTACAAGCAAGGCAAGGAGAACATGGCTAAGGCCGAAGACAAAGAGAGGAACCCAAAGGCCAGGGATACATTTCTCGTGGCGAAGCCAAGCCCGCGCAGGGTCCAACAATCATAGCGTTTTTTATAGGTGATTGGTGGCCAACTAAATAAATAAAGGAAGACAGCTAGAACCCCGCGAGTAGCAACCTATGCTATCCGAAAAGTACTGTGCAATCTGTGCGGGCACGTTGATACTTCCTTTATATATTATGGGGAGGGATCACAGAAACTCTTTTTGACATTAGGTGGAGCTCCTAAATACTATGAAGGCTTATACAGTATGTATGTAAATATGGCGGCAGCTGAAAGAGTAGTGAGCGTGAAAAAAAGTGGAGTATAGATTAACTAAACGCTGAACCGACTCATTAATATAGAGTACTTACCTCGATTGAATTGCAAGACAGGGGAGGAATTATTGGTGATTATAGAAAAACAGCAAAAGAGCGAAAGCAGAGGAAGCGGCAAAAACTCCAGAAGAAAAAGCGGCTGAAGCTAAAGCTAAAGCTATGGAAGCTGCAGAGAAAGCTGAATACGTTTTTGAGGAGATCCGGGCATACCCTATTTTTTTACCTTTTCCCATAACTAACTCTTCCTTTCAATCTACTTATCTAATTTATTTATTATACAACTTAAATTTCACAAAATAATCCACTTAAAATAGCAATTTTTAATTGTCTACTATGAGTGTACTCAAAATTTACATTCCGAACATGTGTAATTGTGTTATTGTGACATTAAATGACTTATGGATTTTTACTTGTTATAGTTTAATAATTATGGATAAATTTCCAATTTTCATATAATGTAGAAGGAAGAAATGGAGGAATGAAATTTGAGATTTTTCAAGATGTTTTCTTTTTGCACTTTAATGATAGTATTCTTAAATGCTTGTAGTTTAGATACTACAAAAACGAAAAGTGAAATTTTAGAAATACCTAATATAGATGAATATACAAACTTATTAGTGCAAAGTGTTGATGAGGAAGGGGTATCTTCCAATTCAACTTCAAAGGTCATTACAGATATTAATGAAATACAAGCTTTTATAGAAAAAGTGAACAAAATGGAAGTTGTGCAACCTCCTAATAAGGAGTTATTGGAGAAGAGTAAAGAATTAAATAAAAAAGGGAATTACTTTTTTGTATTATCCGATAAAGAAACCATGGATAACAAAGTGTACACTATGTATTTTTTTAGTGATGGAAGGATTATGTTTCAAGAACCGAACGGAAAGAAGCAAGAAGCAAATGGAGCAGGACAGAAAATGATGTATTTATCAAAAGAAAAACATACTGATGTTCTTCTTGAAATGAAAGAATTATTAAACATTAAGTTTTAATTAATCTTTAATCAACTAACGGGTGCGTTAGCTGAAGATCGGAGCTGTCTTTAAAGGCAGCTCTTTCCTTATGGAACTAAAGGGGCAGGATAGTTTAATGAGGTGGAAATAATTTCATGTATGAAATAGAGTTTTTTTCGCTTATGCTGAAAAAAATGTGATTATAGGCGGAAAGTAGTGAACTTATGGATAAAAAATCGTTTATAACAATATTTATTATCTATGTTGTTTTGGACTCTATGAAAGATGTAGAAATATCGAATATGTGGATACTTAACCCATTAATTAAATTAATTGTCTGTTTCACAGTGTTTTATATTTTTGCATTTATTTGGAACTTTATTACTAAAGAAAAATTTTAAAAGATTAAATCATTTACCTAATATGCATAAGGCGACAATGAGCTAACGGGTACTCTACTTCAATAAGGGAGGTTGCTGAAGCAACCTTTTTGTTATGGAACTAAAGGGGCAGCATTCCTGTAATAACTGAAAATGAGGTTTGAACGAAAAAAGACCTCTTGATAAGATGAATGTGTCCTGAGCTGGCCAGCTAAAAAGGA
>NZ_JBWCCL010000027.1:0-28765 GCF_056279465.1 Peribacillus sp. TE19612
GAATATTTTCTGTTCGGCAGAAAAATTAGCCATAAAAAACACCCCGTAAATGTTAGTTTGGTGTCTAACATTTACGGGGCAGTTCAAGTTTGCCTACAGTATGAAATAAACAACCGAAACAAAAAAACTATGTATTCCATTTCATAATTGGGGGATTCTTGTTTTATATTTCGCGATGATCTTTTGATTGTGTTCATCTGCCCCTTCGATATTACTGCTTAGGAATACGGGAGGGGTTTCCCCCGATTCAATAATCGTTTGGATGACTTGCGTGAAAACCATATTGAGGAGAACGGCCCCGACCACGGTCGATCCGGAACCAAAAGGTATATTATTTGATTTCAGTAATGTGTCACCTTTGGCAATATGATTGTCTATGACCAAATCAACGACATCGTGGAGATAATGCTTCTGTTTATGCCGTGAAGAACAACTTTTTGCATACTCCGGTGATGTTAGTCCAATGACGAATGCCCCTTTTTCTTTTGCGATAGTGGCAACATCTATCGGAACGGGATTTACGCCGGATGACGAAATGACAATACAGACATCACCAGGACGGATATCTTCATCATGCATGAATTTCTCTGATAGGTCATTTTGGCGTTCAAGTTGGGATGACCTTGAAGCTCCTTTAAAAAGCATTAGATCTTCAACGAAAATTGGACGAATTGCGGCTAACCCACCTGCCCGGTAGAATACCTCTTCGGTCAAAATGTGGGAGTGCCCGCTCCCGAATAGATGGATGATCCCATCCGACATGACTGCTTTTGAAATATGTTCCACAGATTCCTTAATTGATTGCTTTTCCTGTTCTCCCACAATTGTGAGTAATGCCTGCACTTCTTCAAAGTATGAGTTCATTTATGTGACACCCTCCGATTACCTTTGGCAATTAAAAGACTATAGTGATGAAAATATTCAATTTTATCTGCTAATGTTGATAGTGAACTTATACCTGTCCGCACGATAAGCCGATTTAACATATTCAAGGGGAGTTCCGTCTATTAAGAACGTATTCCTTTGAATGAATAATATGGGTGAGTGCTTTGGAATTGCTAAATGGGTCACTTCCAATTCAGAAGCAATCGATGATTCCAACGTTTGTGAAGCATAGTCTATTTTTAGTTTAACGTAGTTCTCCACATACTGGTAAAGGGAAAGGTTAATGATTTCCTCCGTTAATCCTTTAATTAAATTGGCAGACATGTACACGGTCTCGAGCGCCATTGGAACATCATCAGCCAACCGAATGCGTTTTATTTCATAAACGGGAGCATAAAGGGAAATGTGCAATTCACTGGCAATCTTCTTATCAGCCGGAATGATTTCAAAGCTCAGCAGCTTGCTGCTTGGATTTAATCCCCTGGCCTTCATGTCCTCGGTAAAACTGGTCAGCCCATTGAGCTGCTGCTCCAATTTCTTATCGGCGACAAAGGTTCCCCTTCCTTTCTGACGGTATAAGTATCCGTCATTCACCAAATTATTTATGGCTTGGCGGACGGTCATCCGGCTAATTTCGAATTGCTCGGCATATTCACGTTCAGATGGAAGGGCATCGTGCGCTTGGAACTCACCGTTTTCTATTTTTCTTTTTATTTGTTCTTCGATTTGAAAATAAATCGGAAGAGGTGAGTTTTTATCAATCATCGACTTTCGCTCCTTTAGGGTATTATCACTCCGGATAACGCTTTTTGGTCTGCGATAATTGTAACACTATTATGTTTTTTTAGGATAGATGCAGGAAATTCCTCGGAAATGTCACCGTGTATCAATTTCTTCAGTGTTTCGGCTTTTTCTTCACCAGAAATCAGCAGCAGAATTTCTTTGCTTTTCATGATTGTTGAAATGCCCATCGTAACGGCATGTGTCGGAACTTCGTCTATGGAGTCGAAATAACGTGCATTCGCTTGGCGCGTTGAATCTTCAAGTGTCACGACATGTGTCCCGGATGTGAAGGAAGTTCCAGGTTCATTAAAACCAATATGGCCATTTTGGCCAATGCCAAGTATCTGAAGATCGATCCCACCCACGGAATCAATCATTTCGTCATACCGTTGACATTCTCCGTTCGTGTCATCGGCTGTGCCATTAGGCAGGTGAGTACGCTCTTTATTTATATTGATGTGAGTGAATAAGGAGTCATCCATATAAAAATGGTAACTGTTTGGATCATTTGGTTTTAAGCCGATATACTCGTCAAGATTAAAAGACGTTACATGTTCATATGAAGTATGATTGCGCACGTGATCTTCAATCAAATTATCGTACATTCCTTTAGGGGTACCGCCTGTTGCAAGGCCCAATTTGATATTTGGATTTCCTTTGACTTTTCCGATCACTATTTCTGCAGCTTTCCGGCTCATTTCCGTGTAGTCCTGCACTTGTATGATATTCATTATACATTCTCCTTTTTAAAAGCTAAATTTCCTCTGCAGAACGTCATTTCGACGTCCAAGCGGTGATTCAATATTACAAGATCTGCGTCTTTGCCGACCTGGATGCTTCCTTTTCTATCAAAAATCCGAAGTTGTTTGGCAGGGTTTTCCGCCGTCATTTTTATAATGTCAGTCATGGAACAATCGGTATATTTCATTGTGTTCTTGATGGCATCGTTCATTTTCAATATACTGCCGGCTAGTGTGCCGTCTGAAAGCGTTGCTTTAGTTTCGTCAACATTAACAGGCTGACCACCTAAATCATAGGTTCCCTTTTCAAGCCATTTGGCACGAAGCGAGTCCGTTATCAGTATCATTCGTTCGCTGGTAATTTGTTTATATGCCAGCTTGATCATTTCCGGCCTGCAGTGAATGCCGTCAGCAATAAGTTCAACATATAGCTCGTCTCGAAGATAAGCAGCTCCCAAAACACCTGGTTCGCGGTGATGGAGTCCACGCATCCCATTATAAAGATGTGTAACGTGGGTAGTCCCTGCCTGGATTGCTTCATCTATTTGGTCATATGTTGCATCTGAATGGCCGATGGAGGCGACGACGCCAGTTCCCCTTAAGTGGGCGGCAAGATCTAATCCGTTAGGTTGTTCAGGAGCAAGCGTTACAAGTCTGATTTGATTTTCGGCCATTTCCTGCCATCTTTTAAATAGAGTTACATCGGGATCAACGATATAATCCTCAGGCTGTGCTCCTTTACGGGCCGGTGAAATGAAAGGACCTTCTAAATGAATTCCAACTATTTCAGCGTGTTCTTGAGTTTGATTCTCGATATATTTACCAGCATTAAGAAGTGCTGATTCAATGGCTTGGGTGGATTGGGTCATTGTAGTGGCCAGAAAGCTGGTGGTTCCTTCTTTAGGAAGGGTCTTTGCCATTGTGGATAATGCGTCATGTGTGGCATCCATTGCATCGGAATTGGATGCTCCGTGAATATGAATGTCGATGGCACCGGGAATTACCTGATAATCCGGTGAAAGAGTAATCACCTTGGCATCATCGTCCTGTTTGTATTGGCTGGCTGGACCAACTTCGGCAATTTTTCCATCCACGACTTTAATGAATCCATTTTTGTATGTTTCCTTTTCGCTGTAAACCATTAGATTATTAATAATGAATGTTTTCATACATAATCTCCTTTATGAAAGTAAAACTTAATGAATGAGTCATGAAATGGTCTCATATATTTTGCCCTCATTTTATCGTTTTTATTAAAAGTTGTCTAGACCAGTTAAGGAGTATCAAGAACAAAAATGATATTTTTACTTTGTTTTCGAAGAATATAGTATATTTACAAGTAAATTGGTATAGACATCTATATATTTTCTGTGCTAGTATAATCCCAAAGAAAAGTTATTATATTGATAAAATGAAAACGCTTAATACATCTTGTTGTTGATCAAAGAAGTTAGGTACAAGGGAGATGAGTTCGATGTTAAATTTTTTACAAAAGATTGGGAAAGCTTTAATGTTACCGATTGCCGTTTTACCAGCAGCCGCGTTATTGCTTCGTTTAGGGCAACCGGATTTACTTGATATTGCCTTTATTGCCGCAGCTGGAAAGGCGATATTCGATAACCTTGCGATATTGTTCGCCTTGGGAATAGCGATAGGATTATCCAAAGATGGAAGTGGCGCTGCGGCATTATCAGGCCTTGTTGGATACTTTGTATTAACGAATGGTACACAAGCGATTGATAAAGAAATCAACATGGCTGTTTTAGGCGGTATTATATCGGGTATAGTTGCAGCTCTTCTATATAATAGATACTCCGACATAAGACTCCCTGAATGGCTTGGATTCTTTTCAGGGAAACGATTCGTCCCGATCATCACTTCGCTTGCGATGATCATACTTGCGGGAATATTCGGTTTTGTGTGGCCTCCGATTCAAGATGTAATAAATAGTGTCGGTGACTGGATTACAGGTGCAGGGGCATTGGGTGCCGGCGTATTCGGCGTATTGAATCGCTTATTGCTTCCAGTAGGATTGCATCATGTCTTGAATAGTATGGTTTGGTTCGTCTTTGGTGAGTACAATGGAGCGACGGGTGATATAAATCGTTTCTTCGCAGGGGACCCGACTGCTGGGCCCTTCATGACCGGCTTTTTCCCGATCATGATGTTCGGTCTTCCAGCTGCAGCATTAGCGATGATTGCAGCTGCTAAGAAAGAGAAACGTAAATTGGTGACAGGGATGCTTGTTGGGTTGGCTTTCACTTCTTTCCTTACAGGAATCACTGAACCGATTGAATTTCTGTTCATGTTCATCGCACCGGTGTTATATGTAATACATGCCCTTTTAACCGGGGTCTCTCTGGCACTTGCTGTTATATTGGATATCCATCATGGGTTTGGATTCTCCGCAGGAGCCATTGATTATTTCTTGAACTTTGGTATTGCGCAAAAACCGCTATGGTTAATTCCGATTGGATTGATATACGCGGCAGTTTACTTCGTGATTTTCTATTTTGTCATCAAGATCATGGATTTAAAAACACCAGGCCGTGAAGACGATGAGGAAGAAGTGGAAGAAGAAACAATTGTAAAAACAGGGGATAAATATACCGATATGGGATCGCTTTTCATTCAAGATCTTGGCGGTAAAGAGAATATAAAGCTAATTGATAACTGTGCAACACGCTTGCGTTTACAAGTGGCCGATTCAGGAAATGTGAATGAAGCAGCCTTAAAACGGCATGGTGCGCGCGGTGTCATGAAGTTGAATAAATCGAGTGTACAGGTCATTGTTGGAACGAATGTTGAATTCGTTGCAAATGCAATGAAACAACTTGTCAAGAATGGCGTCGATCCAAGCCAAGTGAAAGCAGGTCCATCTGTACAAGTGGCAGAGGATATAGTAGAGGAAAACCAAGCTTTGGGTGCAAATGACTTTGTCCTTCCAATTGAAGGAACCGTATTACCGATAGAACAAGTTCCCGATCAAGTGTTTGCCATGAAAATGATGGGGGATGGCTTCGCTATCGAGCCGGTCAACGGAAAACTAGTATCCCCAATCGATGGGGAAGTGCTAAGTATCTTCCCGACAAATCATGCACTGGGATTGAAAATGGATAATGGTCTGGAAATTCTGATCCATGTTGGCTTAGATACAGTTAAATTAAATGGAGAAGGGTTCACAGCTCTTGTTCAAGAAGGCCAAAGAATAACAAAAGGAACACCTCTTTTGGAAATTGATTTAGACTTCATTAAACGGAATGCACCATCAACGGTCACTCCTATTATATTCACTAACTTACCTGAAGGAACGGCAGTGAAGTTGCAAAAGTCAGGGATCCAGAAACAAAATACACCAGATATCATCCAGTTGGAAAAACTATAAAACGGTTAAAAAAGGGGTGTCGACTTGTCGACATCCCTTTTGACTTTAGACTGTAGACAAACTAAAGTGAGTTTGCCTGCAGTTTTTTTATGGCTAGTACAATTTGGATGTTGATTTCCAATCCAGGCACTCGCTTTCCGCGGTCGGTCGGGGAGCCTCCTCGGCTTGCGCCTGCGGGGTCTCCCTAGACGCGCTTTTCCCGCAGGAGTCCCGTACCATCCTCTCCAATCAACTATGTTATAAAATTCAGATGGAAACCATACCTGAGGAGTTGGAGGTGTTGGTTTGGGTCAGTTGATTCGGGAATATCATTTGATGAATTATACGTTTTCCGAACCACACCTTTCAATTGGATAAAACGGCTTCTTATATACTTCTTGCTGTGATAAATTGTCATAACCAAAACAAACGGGTGCCCCATTGGCCGGATCTATCATCACCCTTGCATGAATACGAAAGACTTCCTCTAAAACGGCAGGTGTGATGATTTCCCCCGGGGTACCGATTTTAACGATTTCCCCTTCCTTCATCGTTATGATTTCATGTGAAAACCGGGACGCATGGTTAATATCATGCAATACCATGACAGTCGTTATTTTTTGTTCTTTATTAAGCTTTTCAACTATTTGCAAAACCTCTAGTTGATGAGCCATATCAAGGTAGGTGGTTGGCTCATCCAATAATAAAATCTCCGTTTTCTGTGCTAAAGCCATTGCCAGCCAAACCTTTTGTCTTTGACCACCGGATAGATTGGCGATCTGCCGGTTCCGAAATGGCTGGAAGCCCATCTCTCCATTGGAACAAAAAGTGGTTCCGTGAGGAGGAGGAGAAGTTTCTTTCCCGATTGAATCAAGGAAAGGATGGTGATATTTCCTTTTTGCTTGGCGTGGGGGAGCTGGAAGGCAACCATAAAAGCGGGATGAATGAAAATGCTTTGGAATTATCAAAACGATTATCCTTGAAGGATAGCAGAGTGAATGTTCAATTCAACGAGTTTGAAGGGGAAGGGCATCTTTCAGTTTTGCCGCCTTTGATTAACAGGGCTTTGCGTTTTGCTTTGAAGAGAAATGTGACTGGTAAGAAATAGGACTTTCTCAGTAAATCCACGGAAGGCACTTGACCAGTAAGTTATAAATATATATCATTACCTATAGATTATGATTGATAATGATTATCATTATTGGTTGGCTAGGAGATTGCTAACAAACATTCACTATCGAGAATTTGAAAAAATTATGAAGGAGGACAATGACTGATGACCAACCGTTTCGTGAATGAAAATGGGATCTACAATGAATTTATAATTGAAGAAGGTCGAAATTCCCTTTGGCCCACCTTTTTGGTTATTCCAGAAGGCTGGTCATTGATATATCGAGAGGACTGCTGGAAATACATAAAACTAGTTGCTAGCATTGATGGAACAAAATGAAGGTAAGGATACAAATGGACCCTAAAATAGTAGTTAGCATCGTTTATGTCATAGCGATGTTCATGGTTTCGATGGACGGGACGATTGTCAATGTGATCCTGCCAACGATCAGTAGTGAATTTAACCTTGATCCCTCTTCAGCCAGTGGCATTAATTTAGGATATTTAGTAAGCCTGGCTGTATTCCTTCCGGTAGCTGGGTGGCTTGGGGATCGTTTTGGAACCAAGAAAATCTTCTTGATGGCATTGGGTATCTTTACGGCAGCCTCCTTTTTATGCGGATTCGCTAATAATCTTCAATCCTTGAATTTGTTCAGGGTTTTGCAGGGGGCAGGAGGCGGGATCCTTACACCAATTGGAATGGCCATATTATTTAGAACGTTCTCTGTTGAAGAACGCCCAAAGGTGTCCCGTTCCCTTGTGCTTCCCATAGCATTCGCACCAGCTGTTGGTCCGATTGTTGGCGGATTCCTTGCGGAGCAGCTGTCTTGGCGTTGGGCATTTTATATAAATGTCCCTTTCGGAATTATGGTCCTGATATTCGGTGTATGGTTTTTAAAAGAAAATAAAGAATCAACTGCTGGCAGATTGGACCTTCCAGGATTCTTATTGTCAGCTGCAGGCTTTTCCATGCTGATGTATGCAATGAGCTTAGGACCATCTAAAGGATGGGGTTCCCCCGTTATCATGTATACAGGAATTATCGGTGCAGTTCTTGTTCTCTCATTTATTCTATTGGAGCTGCGTGTGAACGAACCGATGCTTGATTTGCGTTTATTATCCGATCGATTGTTTCGGACATTGGGCATCATTTCATTATTTTCAATGGCGGGCTTATTGGGGATGCTCTTCGTGTTCCCGTTAATGTATCAAAGTTCGCTTCATGCTTCAGCTTTAGAAAGCGGGCTGACCACTTTCCCGGAAGCTATAGGTTTGATGGTGGCCTCCCGGATGATGCCTTGGACTACGAAGAAACTGGGCATACATCAGGTGATCCGGATAGGGCTGCTTGGTACAATCATCATTTATACATTGATTAGCATTGTCGGGCCGACAGCCAACCCCTGGTTCCTTCGTGCCTTATTATTTAGCGTCGGTATCTGTTTGGGACATACTGTTGTGGCCGTACAGTTTTCCACTTTCACCAATATCAACTCTGCTTCGATGGGAATGGCGGCCACATTGTTCAATGTCCAAAACCGGATTGGCTCTGCCATTGGTGTAGCCATCCTAGCCAGCATTCTGGGGGAAATGGGCACTAGCTCGATAGGAACGAATGGGGAGCACCATGTTATTTTAATATCCTATCAATTTGCTCTCCTAGGTTCTGTGGCTTTGCTCGTCATAGCCCTATTATTTGCGATGCGTTTGAAAAAGGATGATTTTAAGGCCAAGATACCGAAACAACATATGGCTAAATCCCTTGATGTAAAACAGGTCAGAAGCGGATAAGTAACTCATTCAGTCAGGTTTCCGGTAGAGGAAGGCCTCTGTGATTTTGCCAGTGACCTCCCTTTCATTTTGTTTTGCTAGCAGCACAGGGACTGTCTACATAAAATATTAATTAAAGATTGGCTTTGCGGCTCAATACCACATATGAAAAAAAGAGCCTGTTTATTGCAAACAGGCTCTGGAAATCAGTTCTTAAGACTTAGTGGGAAGAGTATTATGCATTCGAGCATATGCCGGTTATTTCCGAAGCGTCAACGATACGCTGAACTTCAGTTCCCTCAAGTGTCTCTTTTTTCAATAACTCTTCAACGAGCTCTTCATACTGTAGGCGATTCGAGTCAATCAACATTTCCGTTTCCTGAATCGCTTTCGTGAATAATTCCTGCATCTTTTGCTCCTTCTCACCTTTATTGAAGGTGAGGGTGAATCCATCTTGAAGCATTCCGGTATCGACCATTTGTTCCAGCAGATGTTTCGCCTGCTGTACATCTCCGCCTACACCGATGCTATGTTCCCCTAAATACATTCTTTCCGCCACGCCGCCTGCCAAGATCATTTTGACTTGATCAAGCAATTCACTGGCTGTTGCCAGATGAAGTTCTTTTGGTATTGGCGCTACATATCCAAGGGCTTCCCCACGCGGAATGATGGTCGCCTTTCTAACGGAACCAGGCTTTGTCAAAGCAGCAATCAGGGCATGTCCACTTTCATGGATGGCCACACGCCGCTTCGTATCCGCGTCATTCAAGGTACGTGATGTCGCTCCAAGAATCGTACGGTCAATGGCGTAATCAAGATCCTGTTTACGAATTATATCCTGTTCATTCCTCAGGGCATGACGTGAGGCAGTATCGAAAAGGGAGCTTAAGTCAGCGCCGGAGAAACCGGATGTACTTTCAGCCAACTCATCCAGGGAAGCCAGGACATCTGTCGCTAGACGCTTTCCCTTCGTATGGATATCGATGATTTCCTTTCTTCCTTGTGTATCCGGAAGTGGGACTTGGAAAGAGAAATCGATCCTGCCAGGACGTAGAAATGCCTCATCGAGCATATCTTTCCGGTTGGTCGCTGCAATGAATAAAATGCCTTCATTTGGATGGCCTCCATCCAATTGGACAAGCAGTTCGGTTAACGTTTTTTCGCCTTCATCCCCGCCATGGGGTTTCCTTTTACCAGCCAATGCGTCCACTTCATCGATGAAAATGACAGCTGGCGATTGCTTACGTGCATTTTGGAAAAGGCTGCGGACTCGGGCTGCACCGACTCCAACAAACATTTCGTTGAAGGCTGAACCGCTCGTTGAGAAGAAGTTTGCACCAAGCTCTTTTGCAATTGCCTGTGCAAGCAGCGTTTTCCCCGTTCCAGGAGGGCCGTATAATAAAATGCCTTGAGGCGGCTTAATTCCAATTTTAGCTGAACGTTCAGGTTCCTTTAGTGTAGTAAGTGTCTGAAGGATTTCCTGTTTGATTTCGGATTGCAAACCGCCTACATCATCCAAAGTTATCTCTGGCAGGGGTTTTGGGGTGGAAAGGCTTTGTTTTTTGCTGCCGATCCGCAATCCGCCCTTTGATTTTTTCTGTATAATGACACCGGTTGTGACGAGAGCCGCCATTAACCCGCCTAAAATCCATAATGCTGATTTATTAGTTGATGAAAAAGAATATTGAACGTTATAAGTTTCGACAAGTTTATTGATCATTTGACTGTTGGGAGGAATACTGGAAACGTATTCTCCATCTGGTGTGGAGATGTGAAGAGTGCCATTTCTTTTTTCTTCAATGGTGACAAGAGCTCCATTTTGGGCTTTAATCGTTTTTTCCACGGATGAAAAAGGAATGACCATATCCTTTGACTGAGTAACAGCATACCAACTGATTCCAGCAATTATCACAATGAGAGCCGTAAGGAACGGCAGCAATTTCGAAACTAATTTAGAGTTCGAGTTCAATTTTTCATCTCCTTTAAGAATATATATTCAGTATAAAATTTTTAAACATGTAATCTATAGGCCTTTGTACCTTAAATTAAAGGTAAATAATGTTAAAGGCAAGAAATAACACTTATATATGAGAGTTTAAAGAGTCCGGAAATTAGAAATATTTAATCTAACCGGCATATTAGACTTTTTAAATGCGAAATGCTAAAGTGAAATGGTCTAAGTCATGAAAAAATAAAATGGTAGAAGAGTGTGAAGTTCTATGAGTAAATTTATAAAAGACTATATGATTACGATGAAGGATATCGTTAGAGAAGGGGATCCCATTCTGCGTCAGGTAACGGATGAAGTTAGCCTGCCGATTTCGGATGAAGATCGTGAAACGCTGGAATGCATGATGCAATACCTGAAAAACAGTCAGGATCCAAAACTCCAAAAGAAGTTCAACTTGCGTGAAGGAGTTGGGTTATCTGCCAATCAGATAGGCTTGAATAAACGCATGTTCGTCATGTATTTTCCCGACGAAAAGGGGAAGCTGTTTGAATATGCCCTTGTGAATCCGAAAATCATCAGCCATTCCGCAACAATGATCTATTTACCGCAAAGTGAAGGCTGCCTTTCTGTCGACCGTGATATTAAAGGATATGTACCGCGTTATGAACGGGTTAAAATCAAAGCTTTGGACGGTAATGGTGAGGAAATAGAAATGCGGCTGAAGGGCTTTGCTGCAATCGTGTTTCAACATGAGCTAGATCATTTGAACGGGATGATGTTTTATGACCGGATCAATACCGAAAACCCTTTCAAGCTTCCGGAAAACGTGGAAGTGAAAAGTCTGTAAAACCCAAAAAGGCAAAGCGCCATGCTTTGCCTTTTTACCGTTTTATGGCTGAGTAAACCTATCTTCTTCCATATGCTTCCGCAAATCACTGAAAATGGCCAGGCTCATTTGCTGGTATCCTTCTGAAGTGAGGTGGATGCCATCATCGCTAATCAAGGGACCCAAGTCACCGGAGGATTTAATATAGGAACGGACGTCGATCAAAGGCACCTTTAGTTCCTCTGCAAGGCTTTTCAATTGGCGATTATACATCCCATGCCAATGTTCAATACCGCCGACATGGGAAACGAAATGCCCGATTGAATGACCGAACTTATCGGCGATGGATCTGTAATATCTGGCAGGATCCAGTGGCGGAAGAGTTAAAAGGAAAGGGGTAATATGCTTGTCCTGAACCTGCTTGACAAGTTGTGTGATATTTTCCAGGTAGCGTTCGATTGGAACGATGGGCTCATGGTCACCATCTGGATTCTTGGCCACTTCGTCCCAATGAAAGTTACAGTCGTTTCCACCGACCTCTATTAATACGATATCGGGATTTTCAGACATGACGTCTTTCTCGATCCGGCTAACCAACAGGTCGGAGTTGTCATTGAAACCCCCTTTATTCAAAACCTCGACGAATGGCAATGATTCCGTTAGCTTAGCTAAAGAGTTCGGGTAATTTTCTTTAATGATGCGAAGGCGCCCCCTAACATAAGAAATGCCTCTGGTTAAACTGTCTCCAAAACATACGATCTTCAAACTTCTCACCTCGGTATGTGAATGTGTTACTTGTATTTTAGTAGTGGAATGATTTTTCGGCAAACTTTACCTCCTATATAGAAAAACAAAAAGCGCTGGAATTCCAGCGCTTTTATTTATTGTAATGATTCCTCTTTCGAAGGTGTTTCCACCCTTGTTTTTCCCATGAAGAACACAGTGATGGCTGCAAGACCGATCGGTATTAGGGCTAAGGTGAATATCATTGATATCGAATCGGACATCGCATGAACGATTTTATCCAGGATAAAGTCAGGAATCTCGGCACGTGCATCCGATTGGAAGAGCTGGCGTGGATCCTCCATCAATCCGGCTGTATCCGGACTTCCTTGCATTCCTTTAAACGCATCCGTCATTTTACTTGTGAATACATTGTTCTGAATCGCTCCATAAATCGTTACACCGAGTGTCATCCCAAAAGAACGAAGGAAGGAGTTTGTTGAGTTGGCCGACCCCCGGAATCTAGGTTCCAAGTTGTGGATGGATGCTATAGGTAAGAGGGAGAAGGAAAAGCCCATGCCAAATCCAGTCAAAATCATGTACAAAGTTAATAAAGTCCTGCTGGTATCAGGGGTGATGGTCCCTAATAAAAGCATTCCTGCAAAATAACAGATGACGGAAATCGTCATTAAGTTACGAAAGCTTGTCTTTGTATTGAATATCCCGCCAATTGCACTGCCGAATACAGAACCAAGCATCATGGGAGTTAGGATCAGTCCGGCATTTGTTGCGGAACCACCGTAAACTGCCTGCACGAAAATCGGGATATAGACGGTTAATATAATGAATGTACCGCCATAAAGAATGGCTAAAATCTGAGAAGTGGCAAATAATCGCCTTTTAAACAGCCATAATGAAATGATTGGATCTTTTGCTCTTTTTTCGAAAAAGAAAAATGAAACGAAGAAAACCACAAAACTGGCAAACAGGCCTATGATGGGAGAGGAACTCCAGCCATACTCCCCGCCCAGTTCGAGAGCGAACATTAAGCTGATAACGGCAATGACGAGAGTTGCTGCGCCACCCCAATCAATTTTTTGCTCTCGGGTGTTGGGTGACTCCTTGTAATAATTCCAGATGAAAAATAAAGAAATGATCCCAATCGGAACATTGACGTAGAAAATCCAGTGCCAGCTGGAGTATTCGGTAATATAGGCACCTAAAAGTGGTCCCAATACGCTTGATGCCCCAAATACAGCACCGAAAAGGCCAGTTAATTTTCCCCGTTTTTCAGGTGGGAAAATATCAAAAATGATCGTAAAGGCTATAGGCATCAGGGCGCCTCCGCCGATCCCTTGGATTGCACGGAAGATACTTAACTGCACGATGCTCTGAGCCATGCCGCATAATGCGGAACCAATCAAAAAGACTATAAGTCCGAAAATAAAAAACCTCTTTCTTCCATACATGTCCGAAAGCTTACCGAATATCGGCATACTTGCCATCGTGGCGACCATATAGGCAGATGTCACCCATACAAACTTATCAAATCCGCCTAAATCAGAAACGATCGTTCCCATAGCAGTCGCAACAATCGTATTATCCATTGCTGACATCAAGATACCCAGCAAACCGGCAACAATGAATTTTTGTTTTTTTTGAACGTTCATTTATTTTCCTCCTTCATATCAACCTGCTCATGAATTTCCTTTACATGGTTGAAGGGTAACGTTAAGATGAAACAAAACATTTATCTTGATAATCAAGATAAATTCAAGTGTAAAAGGGGTGGCATTTTATGTCAAGCGATAATAGGGTGAATTCAGCTCTGTTAGAGAGTTTAACACACAGATTGCAGCGGTATGGAATGAGATCCGTGTTATTTCAACAAAATATGGCCCAGAAAATAGGGGTGTCCCATACGGACTTAAAGAGTGCTGAAATATTGAATGAAACAGGACCGATTACCGCCGGTGAATTATCCAAAATTACAGGATTGAGCACGGGTTCGGTTACGGCACTGATCAATCGCCTTGAGAAGTCGGGTTATGTTAAAAGGGAACGAGATCAATTGGACGGAAGAAAGGTCATGATTATGCCGATACCGGAAAGGCAGGAACAGATTAAATCGCACTATCAATCGCTCTCTATGGCCACAAAAGAATTATGCTCAGCTTATAATGAGCAAGAGCTAATATTGATCAATCAATTTGTTGAGGATATCACAAAAATCATGGACAAAGAAAATGACAAATTAATGAGTGAGCGGGAAAGGTAGCCAGTATGCAGGCTGCCTTTTTTATTTTTAGCCAGCTGGCAGTTTCTTATCAATAATAAAAGGAGTAGAGTGAAATTTATTTAAAAGAGAATGAACAATGTCACGTTTCCAGTAAAATATATATTGATAATGATTTTCATTATCTGTTAATATGAATCTACAAATCATTTCAAAGGGAGAATACACTATGAAAAAAGCAAAGGCGTCATTAGCGGTCTTACTATCAACCAGCCTATTATTTGGCTGTGCGCAGGAAAAGGAAGAAGCCAAGCCGGCAGATGATAAGGCCAAAAAAGCAAGTGCGAGTAAGTTTGATGATGTATCTAGCGAGTACCGGGAATATGCCATCGGTGAAATAGAAGAGTTCGTAAACGCAACGGAAGAATTCACTGAGGCCGTATCTGCCGGTGATATTGAAAAAGCGAAGGAATTATACGCACCAGCCCGTATGCATTATGAGAGAGCGGAACCAATCGCTGAAGTATTTGGGGATCTTGATCCCAAAATCGATGCGCGTGAAGGGGATGTCAAAGATGAAGACTGGGGCGGTTACCATAGGATTGAAATGGGGCTATGGCAAGAAAATACAACGAAGGGCTACGAAAAGTATGCAGAACAATTAATGAGTGACGTCAATTTGCTTCGAGCCAAAGTTGAAACGGTTGAGGTAACACCTGATTTGTTGATCACCGGTGCGGTGGATTTATTGAATGAAGTTTCCACGAGTAAAGTGACAGGAGAAGAGGACAGATACTCCCATACCGATTTATATGACTTCGTGGCAAATGTTGAAGGTGCAGAAAAAATCTATGATCTGCTTACTCCAGCGCTGAAAGAAAAGGATGCGAAGCTAGCTGCGGAAATCCAACAACGTTTTGACGATGTATACGGCTTGCTTGAAAAGCATAAGGAAGGGGATGGCTACATCTCATATACGGATTTAAAGGAATCTGAAGTCAAGGATTTAAGTCAAGCAATTGATGCATTGGCTGAACCACTTTCGCAAATAGGGATTGTAACGGAGGAATCTTAATTGAAAGAACATACGCCGAAAGATGAAACCGGACTTTTTACAAAAAAAGTGAGTCGTCGAAAGATGTTGAAAACGGCAGGGGTTGGTGGAATCGGAGTCGCGATAGGAGCTTCTGGATTTGGCGGTCTGCTGACACTTTCTGAACAAAGGGCAAAGGGACAAACTAAGGATATTGTTCCTTTTTATGGAGCGCATCAAGCTGGTATCACCACTGAGGCGCAAGATAACCTTTACTTCGCATCAATGGAGGTAACCACGGATAAAAGATCGGACTTAATCCAGTTATTTAAGGATTGGACAGAGGCTGCGGCTCAGATGACAGCGGGGAATTTGATTGGTGATACATCACTTAATACGAATATGCCCCCAAAGGATACGGGGGAAGCGAAAGAATTATCACCCTCCAATTTAACGATCACGTTTGGAGTGGGTCCGACCCTGTTTTCGAAGGATGGCAAAGATCGATTTGGTTTGAAATCAAAAAGACCTGCTGAATTAAAGGACCTGCCCCAATTCCCTTTAGATGCTTTAGAAGAAGAATGGAGCGGTGGGGATATTTGTATTCAAGCATGTGCAGATGATCTTCAAGTGGCTTTCCATGCCGTCCGGAACTTAGTGAGGATCGGCAGAGGGAAAGTGATCATTCATTGGGCACAAACAGGTTTTCAACGGACTAAGCAAGCCGATTCACAAAAAACGACACCGCGGAACTTATTCGGGTTTAAGGATGGGACCGTCAATCCGGATACGAATGATGATAATGAAATGAATGAGCATATTTGGGTGAAGGGCGAGGACGGTCCTGACTGGCTTGTTGGAGGCAGTTATATGGTGGTGCGGCGAATCCAGATGTACATTGAAGTTTGGGACCGGACTATATTGAAAGAACAGGAAAATACGTTTGGCCGTCATCGCGACAGTGGAGCTCCACTAGGAATGAAAAATGAGTTCGATACCGTGGATCTCGAAGCTAAAGACCCAAATGGAAATCGGATCATTCCGGAAGATTCACATATGAGTCTCTCCAGGGGGGACGGAAAAGCAAAGATATTGCGGCGTCCATATTCGTATGCAGATGGAATGGATCCTAAAACAGGTAGCTTCAATGCCGGCTTGCTATTCATTTGTTTTCAGCGAAATCCAAGTAAACAATTCATTCCCATACAAGAGCGACTGGCGAAAAATGATAAGCTCAACGAATATATCGTTCACAGGGGCAGTGCCATGTTCGCTTGTTTACCAGGTGTAAAAAAGGGTGGCTATATCGGGGATTCCCTTTTTGGATAAATATCATTTCAAATGAGGACGTGAAAATCGCCAGCATGGATATTATCCAGTTGGCGATTTTAGTTCATGAATAAGGAGGGACCACTATGACCGTTTCTAGGTGGAAGAGTGGAATATTAGTTTTAGTCGTTAGTCTTTTATTTCTTTCGACTGATATTAAGATGGTTTCGGCGGGTGAAAACCATGATCAGCTCTTTGTTTATATTGGCGATAGTTTAATGAAGGTGAAATCAGGCGACCTTGAGGAAGTATCGAAAAATATCGAGCTATTCGAGAAAGATTGGAAAACGATAAAAACGGACAGGGAAAGTGCGAGGAAAGTCGACGAGAGGCTGTCTGCGGTAAAAAGTGCTGTGAGAGACCAAGCCTCCACAGATGAAATCAAGAAGCGATTATCGGCATTATCCAGTACTCTTGTTATTTATGATACCAACGAAAACCCTGTTGACAAGACGGACTATGAAGAACGATTAGAAGCAATACTTCCTTTAATAGATAAGTTGGAAGCTTCGATAACTGAAGGTGACTTTGATCAAGCTAAAGTTCAATATACCAATCTCCTGAATCAATGGACCGATGCAGAGGTCATTGTCAGGGAGAAAAGTGTTGCTACATATGGTGAGTTTGAAACGAAAATGGCCTTTGTGCGGATAGCGATTACCCAAGACCCACCTGATCCGGAAAAAGCCCAAAAAAATCTAGCTGAATTGAAGGGCCTAATCGAGGATTTCCTTGCTGGTAAAGTTGAAGAGGGAAGCCAGGAGAATACCTATTCCCTTGGGGATATAACGCAACTTTTACAAGGAAGTGCAACGGATATTGAAAAGGGTGACATCGATTCTGCCGTTGATCAGCTAAATGAGATCTTGACAATTTGGCCTAATGTCGAAGGGGAGGTCTCCACAAGGGACAGCAAGCTTTACAGCGATATGGAAACGAAAGTCCCGACCGCAATCAGCCTGTTAGAATCGAAAAAGGTAAAGCCGGAGGAAGCGAAGGGAATCGTTTCCGATTTAAACACAAGGTTACTCCCTTTAATTAAAGATACGGGATATACGACATGGGATGCCGCTTCGATCCTTTTGCGGGAAGGGTTGGAAGCACTCTTAATTGTAGCTACATTGCTGTCTTTCCTAAAGAAAATCGGGCAAGCGGACAAACAAAAATGGATTTGGACAGGGGTTGGTGCGGGTTTAGCTGCAAGTTCCATATTGGCGGTCATAATCAATATCGTTTTCTCTCAGATCACGGCTGCGTCAAGCCGGGAATATATTGAGGGAATCACTGGGATAATAGCCGTATCAATGATGTTGACAATTGGTCTTTGGCTTCATGGTAAATCGAATGTTCATGCATGGAACCGGTATATCGACAAGCAAATGAACCAAGCCATTGCTACGGGAAGCATCATCTCTTTCGCTTTGATCAGTTTTCTATCCATATTCCGTGAAGGGGCCGAGACGATTATCTTTTATGCCGGTGTGGCTCCTTATATGGAATTAAAGCAGCTGCTGAGCGGGATTTTCCTTGCCTTCCTCATTTTAGTGGTAATTGGTTTCATCATGCTGCGCTATAGTGTGAAATTACCGATGACCCTATTCTTTAAAGCGGCAACGGTACTCATATATGCCTTGGCTTTCAAGATTCTTGGAGTCTCCATTCATTCACTTCAGGTTTCACAGGTGATACAGACAAATACGATCAGTTCCTTTCCGTTTGTAGAAACGATAGGTCTTTATCCAACAATGGAAACGCTGGTGCCGCAAGCTGTATTGATTTTGCTGATTGTTTTGGCGACCATTTGGGTCAAAAAGAGTAATTCCTTACGTACAACCGAATAATATAATGGGACTGATGCATGTCAGTCCCATTTGTGTATGGTATTAGCGAATAGATCGGCGATAGGAATATTGCTTCCATTGATAAAGGATGAAGCAGCCGATGCAGAATCCAAGAATGGCTATGAGTGAAGCCATTCCGACCATCAAGGTGAATATATATCCGGTAACATCCCAACCAAGCAAAAAAGATATGAATCCAAGTCCTAAGCAAACGACAGCTATGGCTTGGTTGAACTGTTGCTGTGAATGATCTTCAGGAATATAATCGGAGGGTTTCTTTTTAAGAAAGAGCTTGGCAAGACGCATCACTGGATTGAAATTAAAGAGAAGACCCAAAAGTCCCGCTGTTAAAGGAATGGCTAATATCCATAATTGTCCCGTTAATAAGGCGGTGGCTACGCTTAACAAAATGACCCATTGATTCGTTCGTACTAAGGGACGGGGAATGGAGCGAATTTCACTCGTCATAGAAAACCAACCTTCCTGATGTGTTTTATTATATTTTATCCTTATTTTAATCACTTGTGAAGTGAAAGGTTAATCATGCAAATGATATCCTTATTTATAATAATTTTAATTTAGTATTGATTATTATTATAAAAGTAGTATAATATATTTATCATGAAATAAAAGTTAGGAGGACAGTATAAATGGTAGCAAAAGTTTGTGGAACATGTGGAACACCAATAAAAAAGTTAAAGCATTCTTCCCTATGCCAGTGCGGTCCTAAGATACTGAGCAATCAATTCTCAGTTAAAACAAAAAAATAAAATCCACTGGAATAGATCATAAATTAAACCATTAAGCGGTTTGAGTTGTGGACAAAAAGGGTTCCATCTTAATTTTTAAACAAAGTTGATTGGAGCGGGTGTTCGAGGCTCCCGGAGACCGCGGAAAACGAGTGCCTTATGTTCCAATCAGCGTTCATATTTTATACACTCTCAAAAAAACGCAGGCAATCTTAATTAATATCAAGTTTGTCTACAGTCTGAACCGATTATTCAATTAATCGGTTTTTATTTTTCCAATGAAGGGTAAAGAGGATAATAAATATTTTTCATTTCAATTAAAATAATGTACGATAATGGAATAGAATAAAACGTCAGGAAGAATAGACATATTTTTAGATTTGTCTAAACCATAACGTGACGGTTAGGAGGGGCTATGTTGGGAACGAGACTTTAAAAATTGGCGAGTTGGCGGAAATGGCAAATGTTACGAAACGAACCGTAGATTATTATACAAACCTAGGCTTGCTTAAAGCAGAACGTTCCGCCTCTAATTACCGTTATTATTCAGTCGGTGAACTTGAAAGGCTCCGCCGTATCGAAGGATACAAAAGAGAAAACCTTACATTGGAAGATATTAAAGAAATACTTAAAAAGGATAAGGAAGCCGCATCAGCAATTGAGGCAAAAGGTCTTCAGCTCAAGAATAAAATGGATGGCCTGAACGAAGAACTTCAGGAATTCATCAGCTTGATTGAAAAGGACGGAAAAAGTGAGCTTCTTCTAAAAAAACAGATATCCCGTGAAAGCATGGCCTTGATCCAATCATTACTAGTGTTGCTCGTATGATTAAAATTTAGCTCTATAGTTTTATGCACAAAGGTGCATATTAACGATATAGGCTAAATGGTTTTGGTTCATGTTATAAGGAAAAAATCGCGTATTAAACGAAAATAACCATTTATACAGGAGGTGCTTGGGATTAAGCCGTACATGTCTAATCCGAAGGTCAGTGGGATTGGAACTATATGGCGAACCCGCACATATTGGAGATTTTTATAAAATTATTGGCAGTAGCTGCATTAATAGCATTAACCGCATTTTTCGTTGCATCGGAATTTGCTATCGTGAAAGTCAGAAGTTCCCGGATCAATCAATTAATTGAAGAAGGGCATAGAAATGCCCTCGCAGCCAAGAAAGTGACATCGCATATCGATGAGTACTTATCTGCCTGTCAATTGGGGATTACAGTAACCGCCTTAGGTTTAGGGGTGTTGGGTGAACCGACGGTCGAGGCGATATTAAAACCATTGTTCACTAAATGGGGATTAGAGGCATCTGTAAGTCACATCATCTCGTTCCTGATCGCGTTCGGTTCCGTGACATTCCTTCATGTTGTAGTCGGCGAACTCGCACCGAAAACGGTTGCGATTCAAAAGGCAGAAGAGGTAACCTTGCTATTTGCAAAGCCGTTAATTCTCTTTTACCGCATTTTGTACCCATTCATTTGGTTACTGAATGGTTCTGCACGTCTTCTGACGGGCATGTTCGGATTAAAGCCTGCGTCCGAGTCCGAAATGGCCCATTCCGAAGAAGAGCTGCGCATCATTTTATCGGAAAGCTATAAAAGCGGTGAGATCAACCAATCGGAATACAAATATGTCAATCAGATATTTGAATTTGATGAGCGTATTGCCAATGAAATCATGGTTCCGCGTACGGAAATGACCGTTATCGAAAAAGGCATGCCATTATTGGAAGTTGTTGAACTGATTCAAGAAGAACAATACACAAGGTATCCGGTCATAGACGGTGATAAAGATAATGTCGTGGGAATGGTCAATATCAAGCGCCTTTATACAGCGACGATTACAGAAGATAATGTAACGGCTTTGACGGTGGATTCCTTTGTAACACCCATCATCCGTGTTCTTGAAACGATCGCCATTCATGATCTGCTGCTTAAAATGCAGAAGGAAAGGATCCATATGGCAGTTTTGACCGATGAATATGGCGGAACAGCTGGTCTTGTAACGGTTGAAGACATCCTTGAAGAAATCGTCGGGGAAATCCGTGATGAATTTGACCAGGATGAACGTCCGCTCATTCAAAAAATTGATGAAGGGCATTATGTATTCGATGCTAAAACATTGGTTGAAGATGTTAATGATACCCTTGCGATCGATTTGCCGGAGGAAGATATCGATACATTGGGAGGGTGGTTCCTGACAGGCAGATTTGAAATTGCTGTCGGGGATAGAATTGAATACGCCGGATATGAATTTACTGTAAAGGAAATGGACGGCCACCATGTTTTATATGTTGAAGTGAAGAAGATTAAATAAACAGGATCACACCAAAAGCCGAAAGTGAAAACTTTCGGCTTTTATTATGTACGAACCATTTATTTGGGTGTTTATGACAATGGTAAGGCAGACTGTTACTTAATTGGAAAAGGAATTCATGTAAAATGATAGTGTGGGTAACCATTTTAGCTTGGAAAATGTTAAAATTGATTTTGAGCAATGAAACTATCTATATATCATTTCAAAGAATATAAGGTGAGTTCTAGTATTTTGCAATGCCGTTATTTCGGGCTGGTATAAATAAGTATTGAAGGTGGGCGGGAAAATGGGTTTTAAGAAAAAGCAAATGTTGGGATTTGGTTTGATCTTGCTTTTCTTGGCTATTTTACTTTCATTCATGATGTTTACGCTAAACAATTTAAAGAGCAGCATGACTGAAATAGTTGAAAATCGCTATGAAAAAGTGCAAGCTTCGATGGAAATCCGTCAGCTTTTTTCTAGGTCGGACCGTGAGATTTTGTTTGCAGCTAATGATGCAAATAAAGAAGAAAGAGCAGAGAGCCTCGAAATCATCAATGAAAATCATAGTTTGATTGAATCAAAAACTGCCGGGTTATCAGGTTCGTTAAATAAGGCGAAAGCGAAGCAGCTATTGAAAGAGTTCGAGACCCAATATGCTTCTTACTCCATAACGGAGGCTGAAATCATCCAAAAGATTAAATCGGGAAACTCTTCTGATAATCTTTCAAGCCTGATGGATGACCAAAGGGAAAAACGAACCAAAGTCATCAGTACGATGGATGAATTTAAGGATTACCAAGAAGGTGTCATGAAAGATACCTTAAGTAATTCGAAACAAACCTATGAAGATATGATCGGTTTTGTAATTTTTGCGGTTATTCTCAGCATTTTGGTTATTTCCGTAACGGTTGTTTGGATGATCCGCAGTACATCGAAAGATCTGCAATCGATTACGAAGGTCATCAAAAATATCGATTATAAAAATTTGTCGGTCATACCAAGAGTTCCGGTTCGGACCACTGATGAAATTGGTGATATAGCGAGATCGTTCAACGAAATGGCGGGATCTCTTGAAATCTATAATCAAAAAGAGAAAGATTTCACCGAAAAGATCAGTGAACAGAACTGGATCCAGACCCGTGTTGCAGATATAGCTACGATGTATCAGCGCATTGTTGATGTGGAGGTGCTGGCTGACCGGTTCATTACAAGACTTGCACCGATGATGGGAGCTTCAATTGGAGCTTTTTACGTCAAACGGGGCGAGGGCGTGGATATGCGTTTTGTGAAGTTTGCAAGCTTTGCGGGAGATGGCGAAGATTCAGGGAGGCGTGAATTCCGTCTTGGCGAAGGTTTGATCGGACAATGCGCCCTTGAAAAGGAATCGAAAGTTATTGAAGATATTCCTGAAGATTTTCAATTGGTTACGACAGGATTAGGGGAAGTAAACCCGAAAAGCATTGTCATTGCGCCGGTCGTTTTTGAGGATGAAGTGGTGGCGATGGTTGAACTGGCTAGTTTGGAGAGCTTTACGAAGCTGCAAAAAACTTTCCTGAACCAGGTTCTTGATACTCTGGGCATCACGATTAATAATGTTGAGGGCCGGATGGAAATAGAGCGTTTATTGAAAGAATCACAAGCACAGACTGAAGAGTTACAGGCTCAATCGGAAGAATTGCAATCACAGTCAGAGGAAATGCAAGCCCAATCGGAGGAACTGCAAACACAGGCTGAAGAATTGCGAATGATCAATGAACAATTAGAAGAAAGAAATCGTGAAACTGAAGAAAAATCGAAAGAGCTTCAAGTCGCAAAACTGAATCTTGAAAAACAAGCGGAAGAATTAAAGTTAAGTTCTAAATATAAATCCGAGTTCATGGCGAATATGTCCCATGAATTGCGGACACCGCTCAATAGCATCCTGATTTTATCAGAAATGCTTTCAGATCCGAATGATAGTAAATTAAATGAAGAGCAACAGGAATTTGCTCGTGTCATTAACTCATCAGGTCAGGATTTATTAACGTTGATCAATGACATTTTGGATTTATCGAAAGTCGAAGTCGGAAAGCTTGAAGTGGTCTTTGACGAAATGAATTTGAGTGAGCTTCCAGACCTGTTGCACCGTAACTTCGATCATGTAGCGAAGAAAAAGAACATTGACTTTATAATAGAAAAAAGTAAAAACGTTCCGGATATTTTCTTTACGGATGAACAGCGCTTCCAGCAAATTTTGAAAAACCTATTATCCAATGCATTTAAATTCACGGAAAAAGGTTCTGTGTCTGTCCAAATCAAAAAAGCTGATGAAGAAAATGTAGCACAATGGATACAGACAAAAGGAGCTAGCAATTGGGTTGAAATTAAGGTGACGGATACGGGCATCGGAATTTCAAAAGAGAAGCAAAAACTTATCTTTGAAGCGTTCCAGCAAGGTGACGGAGCTACAATGAGAAAATATGGCGGTACAGGACTAGGGCTATCGATTTGCCGGGAGTTCGCCAAACTTCTGGGAGGCTGGGTCATTGTAGATAGTGAAGAGGGGCAAGGCAGTACCTTTACTTTCTTTATTCCAAGTATGCCAGAGGGCTTCAAAAATGTCGGCGAAGCAATGGCTGCTTCTCCAGAAGTGGCAGCAGCCAACCATGATGATTCTGCCGTGCCTTTTGAAAGTCAGGGAGAACCGGATGTGGTTATAGTGGATGAAGAAGATCGGTATAAGGTCAAACCATTCTGCAATAAAACAGTACTGGTCGTCGATGATGATCACCGTAATATATTTGCTCTGAAAAATACGCTGAAGCATGAGGGGATGGAAATCCTTACAGCTGAAAACGGCTATGAATGTTTGGAACTCCTTGAAAAAGGAAACAATATAGATGTTATTTTGATGGATATCATGATGCCAGGCATGGACGGTTACGAAACGATGACCAGAATTCGCGAGCAAAGTAAGTTCGAGGATCTTCCAATCATCGCGTTGACTGCGAAAGCGATGAAAGGCGACAGGGAAAAGTGCCTGAAGGCAGGCGCTTCCGATTATGTCAGCAAGCCGTTAAAATTGGATCAGCTGCTATCCGTCCTAAGAGTATGGCTGACTAATTGATTGATAGTATGGGTGAGGAAGGATTTTCATGAAGGATACATTAACGATTGAAGAAAGAGAAGATTTAGAAATCGAATTATTGTTAGAGGCCATTTATTCCGTTTCTGGCTTTGACTTTCGCAAATATATGCGTTCTTCAATAAAAAGAAGAGTTGAAAATAGAATGAGACTGGACCATGTTCGCAGGATTAGCGGAATGATTGAAATGGTTTTATATGAAAAAGGGTATGTCGAGAAGCTTTTGAGAGATTTTTCAATAAATGTCACTGAAATGTTTCGCGATCCGGATTTCTTTAAAGCCTTTCGTTTAAATATTGTACCGCTACTGAAAAAACTTCCTGAAATCAGAATTTGGCATGCGGGGTGTTCAACCGGTGAAGAAGCCTTTTCCATGGCGATCATCCTCAAGGAAGAAGGACTTTATGATAAGGCAAGGATATATGCCACTGATATGAATGATGAAGTCCTCCGTCATGCGGAAAAAGGGATATTACCTTTAAATAGAATGCAGTCTTATACGAAAAACTATCTGCAAGCTGGAGGTAACCAGGAATTTTCGGAGTATTATACAACCGATTATCAAAATGCTTATCTTGATTCGGGCCTCCTTAAAAACATTGTGTTCTTCCAGCATAATTTAGTTACTGATGGTTCGTTCAATGAGTTCCATATCATCATGTGCCGGAATGTGATGATTTATTTTACCGGTGAATTACAGACCTATGTTAATCAGTTGTTTTATGACAGTCTTTGTAAAGATGGCTTCCTTGCGGTCGGCAGCAAGGAAACTCTTCATACATCATCCTTTTCGGAGGATTATGAGGACTTTGATTCAAAGGAACGGATTTATCGGAAACTGTAAAAAGAAAGAGTTCGCATATATGCGGACTCTTTCTTTTTGATTAAATTATTTTTCACTTTTTTTGCATCACTATGTTTAAGGCATCGGAAGAAGGGGTATATATAATGAGTTGGTCTCCATGCAGAATCTGGACTGCAGTTTATTATTATTAAAAGAGACTGAACTTCGTTATAATATAATGGAAAAATCCCTGTTAAGGGAGCTTTATAAAAGTACTGTTCCATATAAAAAAGATAAATGTTGCCGCTCGATATAAGCCAAAAGGGGAATGAAAGAATGACGATTTTAATCGTAGATGATAACCAGGTTAACCTTTTCGTTATAGAGAAAATTCTAAAACGAGCTGGCTATACGGATTTTCTATCATTAACTTCAGCTGTTGAGATGTTTGAATATTTACAGGTGGATAGTCCGCAACCTAAAGAGACTTCAGTTGATATCATTCTGCTTGATATCATGATGCCGGAGATCGATGGGATAGAGGCGTGCAGGAGACTTCAAAGTATTCCTCACCTTAGAGATATACCCGTCATTTTTGTGACCGCCCTTGAAGATTCAAACAAGGTGGCCGAGGCACTTGATGTTGGCGGAATTGATTATATAATGAAGCCCATCAATAAAATAGATTTACTTGCGAGGATTCGCGTGGGGTTAAGACTTAAATATGAAAAAGATTGGCATAAAATGCAGGATGAAAAAATCCGCAATGAATTGGATCTTTCCATGCAGGTTCAAAGCAGCTTATTAAGTGAACCCATTATAAATGACCACTTAACTATAAGGGCATCATACTTACCTGCGAATAAATTAGCAGGGGATATGTACTATTGGCACCGCATCGATGAAAATCGGTATGGGATCATCCTGTTGGATATGATGGGGCATGGCATATCCGCCTCACTTGTTTGCATGTTCATTTCCTCCGTATTGAGGGATGCTATCAGGATACATACGGATCCGGTGGCAGTAATAAACGAAATGAATCGCTGGATGAGTACCCTTAATAAAGAAGATAATCCAGTGCATTATTATTTTACCGCGATTTATATGGTCATTGATACAGAGCAAAAGAGTGTGGAATATGTGAATGCCGGACATCCTCCGGGCTTTGCTTTAATGGACGATGGGAAAGTGGCCTCACTTTCAAAAGGGACATGTCCTGTTGGGTTCTTCAACGAAATGAAAATAGAGAAGTCCGTCATTCATTATGAAGAGAAGATTCAGCTTATGCTATATACGGATGGAGTCATGGAAGCGATAGATCGAGAAGGGACGGAAGGACTCGACCAAATAAAAGAAGCGGTCTCGGCGAGATGGTTCGATTGTAAAGAATCTCCCCCTATCGATTTTTTGATGTCCCCGGAAATGCAGCAAGATCAACCTGATGATATGTGTGTTGTTGTTATCCAAGCAAATTAAAGAAGGAAGAGGCGGCAGATTATCTGCCGCCTCTTCTCTATAAAAGCGGCTAACTTTTATATGAAATGAGAATGTTTGTTAAGAGAGTGAATTCAATTAACGGTCATTTTTCAATTTACCAATGCCATCCTGGAGATTGCCTTTTAATTTATCGACTTTACCTTCTGCTTGTAAGTGAGGATCATTTTTCGCGTTTCCGACTTGGTCTTTCGTTTCACCTTTAACTTTATTTACAGCACCTTTAACTTTGTCTGATAAACCGCTCATTATGTTACCTCCTTTTTCTTTATATACTGTATATACCCATGAAGTGTACGGATAAACCTGATTTATATGGAGAAAGGAGTTTTAAGAAGCGATTATTTCCCTTTTACTTAACCTTTGAATGAACTGATAGGAATGTTCAATGATATGATCTTTGTCATGATCCAACGACGCCACATGATATGAATTTTCAAGGCGCGCCATCTCTTTATCACCGGACATGACAGTATCGTAAATCTGATAGGAACACGAGTCCGGTACAACGTGGTCTTCTGGTGAATGGAAGATAAGTATCGGGCACGAAACGTCTATTAGTTTTTGACTGGTATGTTCCATTATATCAAGCAATTGATTAATCGCTTTTGACGGAACTTGGTCATATGTGATTTCTTTAGGTGTATCGTCTTTTATGTCAGGCTTGCCTTCGGGAATGAAGCGTGGAACCGATTGGTTACGATATCTTTCATATTCAGGAACTTGGAGAGCGGCGTTGATGGTGAGAATTCCATCACAAGCCAATTTTGTCGCTAAATCGAGAACAAGGGCGCCTCCCATTGATTGTCCGATGGCGAAAACATGGGTGCAGGTTCGCTTTAATTTTGCATAAGCCATTTCAACATCTTGTATCCATTCTTGATAATGACTTGTTTCCATTTCATATTCATCCGTTCCGTGGCCTGCCAGTCGAGGAGCGAAGACAGTAAAGCCTTTGGCGGCAAATTTTTCACCTAAATACCTTACGCTTTGTGGCGTTCCGTTAAAACCATGGCAAATAAGGATGCCGATAGAATTGCCGGGTAAGAAAAAAGATTCCGCACCTGGTATTACCATTACTGCTGTCATATTCCCATCTCCTTTGATTTAGCTAAGTTTTGTTAATAGAGAGTTTTAATAAAATTAACTATTCCGATTATTTTACTTGGTTATATAATAGCATAATGAAAATTATGAAGTCAACTTGGTTATGTCCCAAAACTTCACTATTATAAAGAAGCATCAAAAAGTATATGAAGATACTTATCAGGTCATTTTCGTCTTTCTATTATATAAGTGCTGTCTTGGAATTGTTGATAAACTGAAGATGCTAATCACCGATAATATATAAATATAAGAAATGGAGAAAAAGCATTGACTTTAAAGTGAAATGGGATTAATATAAATAAGCACCAACTAAGACATGCAAAAAACTTCATCGCTTTTGGCAGGTTGCTGAAAGAAATAATAACTATTGACATCTTACTATGAAAATGATAAGATGAAATGGTCGCTGAAAAACACAGCGATTTAAAATAAGTTAAAAACTTCGCAGAAGTTGACAACTAATCAATAAGATGTTATGATGAATAAACAGCCGTTCGAAAGAACGATTGTGGAAATTGCTCTTTGAAAACTGAACAAAACAAAGCGCCAACGTTAAATTTTAAGTGAGCACACACTATCAAAAAAGCAAATGAGCAAGTCAAACATT
>NZ_JBWCCL010000028.1:0-23562 GCF_056279465.1 Peribacillus sp. TE19612
AAGGTAAAATTAAAAGACCTGAGTCCGATAGAATACCGAACTCAGGTCTTAGAAGCTGCTTAAATTATATGTCTAACTTTATTGGGTCAGATCAAAGGAATTCTATCCAAATTATTAAACATAGTTGATTGGAGCGGGTGTGTGAGACTCCTGCGGGAATAGCGAGTCCAAGCGAGCGCCCTACGTTCCAATCAACGTCCAAATTTGTATAAGCAAAAAAACTGTAGACAAACTCGATTTTCTTCGGAGTTTGTCTACAGTCTGAGAGACTTCATTAAAGTCTCTTAGTTTTTATATTAAGGTTGATTTTCTTCTATTATATACGTTTCGCACCGATATACTTTGGCTTCCAATAACTATTATTGGTTTTAGCGTATGACACTCCTTTTGATGATGACGAGTGTATGAATTCATTGTTTCCTATGTATATGGCCACATGTGTGGGTGTTTTCGCTTTATTTGGTGCAAAGAACATTAAGTCCCCTTTTTGCAGGCTTTTAACTTTCTTTCCTTTTTTATATATGTCAGCAGCAGTTCTTGGTAAATTCTTACCAGCCTTTTGATATGAATACTTCACTAAACCCGAACAATCAAAACCTGATGAAGAAATGCCACCCATTTTATATTTTGTACCTAGTTCACTTTTAGCCACTTTAATCGCTTTTGTATGATATGAAGCAGCTTCCACTTGGTTTCCAGCAAAGGATGCGGTTACAAGCGTGATAGCCAATGACAATCCGACGACAATTTTCTTAAACAAATGATTTACCCCCTGATGTGATTTGCTAAACCTAATATACTAGAAAAGATATATCGCTCGCATCACAGGATCTTTACAAATATGTTACATTTAGTAGATTTAGGAAGAATGACCATATAAAACATAGAAATAAGTCGAATCAAGTGTCCATTCAATATATTGAAAAGCACCTTTAATAAAACTATCTTTTCTTCATAAAAAAACAGCGGTAAAAAACCACTGTCAAAATTCTTTTGAGAAAAATGGAAGAAATAGTTTTACCCCACGTTTATTAAAAGGTAAACATTTCAAATCTGCAATTAAATGACTTATGTATCCTAATGAACAAGTGGCGAAAATTCCGTCAATCCCCATAAAGGCTTCGAATTGAAAGGCAATGATGCCAAAGAAAGCGATACCGGCAATCGAATGGGTATAACTTCTATGTGGTGTAAAGGATGCCAGGATTATATAGACTCCCAACAGCCACAACCAGCTTTCCTGCAAAGATAAACCGCCTCCTAATACCGCTAATCCAGTCAAAGTCAGCATATGCCTTTGCCTAATGAAAGATGAAATAATGATGATTCCGATTCCTGCCCCTGCACCGATCCACTTTTCCGTTTCAGAGCCTTCCAAAAGACTATAAATGATCATTAAAATTCCAATCGTTTGTGCTATCGTTCGGATAAACTTATGTGAAAAGATAATCCTATTACTTAACTTCCCATCAATATCCATATCGGGCATCAGCCCTGAAACTCCCCCGATGCCCACCAAAAATAAAGTGGTGGTTGGATCTGTTTGAAGTGTGTTTGCCGTCAAGAATCCAACTGTTGCCCCTATAGCCATGTGTGCTGTCCCGTTCACTGTCTCTCTCCTGTCCCTCTAAGAAGTAATCTGCTCAAGAAACGAATGTTTGTTCGAATCTCTGCATACCTAACTATACAACATTTTGGGGAAAATTTCTCTAATTCTTATAAATAAAGCCATAGAAATCAGTGATTAGAGCAAATAAAATACCTTTTCGTACATTTAAAACACTTTTTCTAAATGTCTATAATTGCTTTGTGTAGGTAATTTTCATTACTTTAAATCACGCAAAATATTTTTCAGTAAATTGAGGTTTTTTATGAAATTTTATCCAAAATATGAATATACTAATCTATAAGGGGAGTGATTCAGATAGCTTTTTTAAATGCCTTCAATAATTTTAAAAATGGGAAAAAGTCCAAGAAAATAAAGAACATGGATTTTCGGGAACAGCATGTAAATAAATCGTCGGAGCTCATTGGTAATAATGTAATTGTCCAAAATATAATTAACAATCACCTTTCCAAAAAAAATAACCACTTGTAGGGTGGTTTTTTTAATTATTAGGGGAAATGGTTTCATTCTTTTCCAACTTCTCACTTGCTTCGTAAATATAGTTATATTGTAAATAGTAATCGTATATGACGTTTTGCAGGATTTTAAGCAGTGATTTATCGAATGTATCGAATTCAGTTTGATAACTATTTAAGACGGTGACGAATTTCCCGTCCAAGTTTTCGAAATAATGGATAAGAAAGTTCTTGTAATATTCACTGTCGCTATTGCTTTTATTCGTAATGCACGGATCGCCGGTTTGAATGGACTTTTCAAGCATCGCTTTGATGGATTTAGGCAGCTTTGCTTTTTTGAACTGGTTCAGGGTATAGATATCATAGGTAAAGGAAAGACCTAATTGATCGGAATAAAAATCCACGGCACAGTCCAATGTATAGATTAAGGGTGTTTTAAAGTCTTTGCTGTTGGCAATTTCCTCTGATATCTCCAATTGAAATTCCTCGGATGTTAAATAGGCTGCAAATTTCATTTTGGAACTGCTCATGCTGAATACTTCATAAACGGCTGCATCTTGTTTTTCAATTTCAATTTCGATATTAAAAAATTTAAAGTGTTTTAAACGGTAAAAAGCAATCGGGGCTAATAGGAATAGCAATATCCAAACTAGGTAAAGGAATAATGTGTTAAAGATGATTTGATAAAATTCAGACGTTACGATAGGTTCGATGATTAACGATATCAATGTATGTTCAAATCCCTGAGAAACAGGGGGGGCAGGTACAATGGTTTCCTCTGGCTTTTTTAAAGTTTGGATACCTAAATGAGCCATCGCAACTAACGTGTAAACAAAAATTAAAATTGTCCCAATCACATAAAATTTTGGCATGAATCCTATAATCCTGTCGAAAACAGAAATCCGTTTATCTTTCTGCTCCTCTATAGCCAATGTGGTTGCTCCTTTTAAGATTATTAATATCAGGAAAAGTCTACAGGGAATTGGGATTTCCTGGAGACTACCTATTTAATTTATATGTTTGCAATTATGTTAAAATACGTAAAATTTGTTTAATCATTGACATATTCCAAATTACTTTCGACGTTTTCATTAAAATTAATAATAATTCGTCGTTAAAAATGCCCAACCTTTTCATTGAAAATGAAAGGATGAGCAAATGTTTAGGGTTTTATTTAGGACGGCCCTTTATCGCAAATTCTTCGACCTTCCTTAGAAACAGCTCCATGGCTTTTGATGCTTCAAAGTCCAACTTTTTCACGATCGAAAAAGGTCTTATTAGGGGCTCATTTTTCAAATGGAAAGTTTTCAATTCATTGGACTTCAATTCTTTTTGTACTGTCAATCGGGATAACAAGGCAATGCCGAGTCCAGCCATCACCGCTTCTTTCACTCCTTGGATACTGGTGAAAATAAAGGTTTTCTTTATGTTTAACTCCAGACTGCTCAGAAGTTTATCGGAATATGTACGGGTCCCCGATCCTTGCTCCCTAAGTACCCATGTTTGGTTTTGGAGCATATTGCCCTCGATGAGATCCATCTGTGAAAGTGGATGATCCGGGGGAACGACCACAATCATCTCGTCATTCATGAAGGGCCTGACATCTATATCTTTATAATCCGTTTCCCCTTCAATCAAGCCTATATCAAGCTTATTCGAACGGATTCCTTGAATGACATCATTTGAATTAGAGATGATGATTTGTATATCCACCATCGGATACTGTGCCGCAAATTCTGCCAATACTTTTGGAAGGTAATATTCCCCTATCGTGAAGCTTGCACCTATTTTCATCGTTCCGCTAACCACGTTATTAAATTCATTTATTTCTCTTTTTGCTGTTTCATAATGGTTAAGCATTTGCTTTGCATGTCTATACAAAATTTTTCCCGGCTCTGTTATTTGAACTTGTTTGGGGGAACGATAAATTAATTTCGTTCCTAACTCATTTTCCAGATTCCTTATGTGAAGACTGACTCCTGGCTGCGACAGGTTCAGGATATCCCCTGCTCTTGAAAAGTTTTTCTGTTCGATTACAGTTACGAATACTTTTAACGGATCCATTGTTACCCCCCTATTTTCCTATGCGTTTCATTTTATCATAAGTAGAAGTAATCATTGAAATAGCAAAAATATATTTCACTTATTTTTAATTTAGTTTTAAAGTTAAAGCATCAACATAGATGGAGTGATCACAACTGGAACAAATAAAAGTTGAAACAAAAAAACTCGGATTTACAAAAGGAATAGCATTGACTTTGCTAATTGCCATTGTCGCAAAATACTTAGCAGTGCTTCCATTCCTTCATATAATGGGACAGTTAGTCATTGCAATACTGATTGGTGTTGTTTGGAAATCGCTAATCGGCGTCCCGGCTTACGCCGTTGCTGGGACAAATTATTCAAGTAAAGTCCTTTTGAGAGTGGGCATTATCTTATTGGGGATGCGTTTGAACCTAAAGGATATTATTAATGCCGGACCGAAAACATTTGCAGTTGGTGCCATTAGTCTTGCATTTGGTATATTAGTAGTTTATGGATTGACCCGCCTATTTAAAGTTGAGAAAAAGCTTGGCATATTGACAGCTTGCGGAACGGGAATTTGCGGAGCTGCTGCAATACTGGCAATTTCCTCCCAAATAAAAGCAAAAGAAAAAGATACAGCAATAGCTGTAGCTACGGTTGCTGTATTAGGTACAACCTTCACTTTCGGATATACGATCCTATATCCATTATTGGAGTTATCCGATCAAGGATATGGTGTTTTTTCGGGTGGTACACTCCATGAAATTGCTCACGTCATCGCTGCTGCGGCACCAGGGGGAAATGAGGCTGTCGACTTGGCAGTGGTGGTCAAATTGACTAGGGTGGCCCTGCTCATTCCCGTTGCCATTTTAATTGGATTCATCATGAATTGGAAAGAACGATCAACGGTTACCGGAAAGAAATTTTCCTGGAAATCCATCCAGATACCGTGGTTCATTTTTGGATTTTTATTGATGAGTGCCATTTATTCTTCAGGTGCAGTTCCCGAACCTTTGGCCGAAAAGCTTGTTATGCTTTCCTATATCCTCATGGCTATGTCGATGGCGGGACTAGGATTGAATATTGACCTTGTAACTTTTAGGAAATATGGCGGTAAACCTTTTATTGCTGGACTCGTTGGCTCTATATTATTGACTTGCCTCGGGTATGTATTGGTTCAGGCTTTCCATTTAAATTAACTTTTCAATTTAAACAAGCATCCCTTAATCGGCATGCTTGTTTTTTTCTATTGGATGTGGAACATTGGCACCATAAAAAATTTCATCCATTTCTGTTTGAAGCCTTTCTATAATTTCTTGCCTTTCCTCTTTATTCAGCTTTTCCTCTGTATAACCGAATAAGTAATTATTAATATCGAACTTTTTCAGCTTACATTTCGTATGGAATATATTTTCCTGGTATACATTTACATCGATCATGTCATATAAACCTTTTACTTCATCAGGAATATAGTTTTGAATGGAATTTATATCATGGTCAATGAACAATTTTCGCCCATCTTTATCTCTCGTAAATCCTCTTACTCGGTAATCGATCGTGATAATGTCGGTATCGAAGGAATGAATGAGATAATTAAGGGCTTTAAGGGGTGATATTTCTCCACATGTAGAGACATCGATATCGGCCCTGAATGTGCTAATGCCTTCATTTGGATGGTATTCAGGGTAAGTATGTACGGTAATATGGCTTTTATCCAGTTGCATGACCACATTATCAGGTAAAGGCCCTGGTGATTCCTCATAAGTCCCCATAGGTACTTCGACGACAGGTCCTTCTGAAACAAGAATGGTTACACTGGCGCCTTGAGGGACATAATCCTGTTTGGCCGTATTTAAAACATGCGCTCCTATTAAATCCGCAACATTGTGCAGGATTTTCGAAAGCCGCTCTGCATTATATTGTTCATCGATATAATCCAGGTAGGACTCCCTCTCTTCCCTGGTTTTTGTGTAACAAATATCATACATATTAAAGCTTAAAGATTTCGTAAGATTATTAAAGCCATGAAGTTCAATACGCTGCTCAGGTGTAAGTTTCATGAATGATTCCCCTTATACTTTTTTTAGGACTACCCTTATAGTTACCCTTTTCGTGAAATAAAAAACTAAATCTGCCAGTCTAAGCTTCTGACTTCTAATCGGTAAGCTAAGAAAAAGCCATTGCATTAACATGCAACGGCTTTTTTAATTTCCTGATTTGTTCTAGGCAGTATGAACTTTTTTCTTCTTTATCGGTGAAAGAATCCGTTCCAGCCATCCGAGTAAAAGATCCGAGAGAATGGCCATCAATGCCGTCGGAATTGCTCCTGCAAGTATGATTGCCGTTCCATTTGACGCATTCGTTCCCCTGACAATGATATCCCCCAGTCCACCTGCCCCTACGAATGTACCGACAGCAGTTACCCCAATTGCAACGACAAGAGCTGTACGTAAGCCAGCCATGATGACAGATAGAGATAATGGCAGTTCGACCATTCTTAGTAACTGGAGCTTTGTCATTCCCATTGCCTTGCCAGATTCTAAATAAGCATGATCTATACTTGTAATCCCGACATACGTGTTTCTCAGGATTGGCAGTAATGAATACAAAAACAACGATAAGATTACCGTATTTGTCCCTAGCCCCATTACTAGCATCAGGAGTGCAAGCATAGCCAATGCTGGTGTGGTTTGTATGACATTCGTTATCGAAAATACCCAATTACTCAATTTCTTATGTTTCGCGATGAAAATGCCTATCGGGATGGCTACAATTGCTGCAAATAACACTCCATAAGCAGACATTAAAAAATGGCGATAAAATTCAGTAAGAACATACATCCAATTTTGGGAATAATAAGTTCCCAACTGTTGCAAGGTTTCCATTAGTTTGCACCTCCCAATTATTCAAAATATTTATGTGCTTTAAGGAATTCCGCTGCTACGACCGATGGCTCCTTCAAATTCCCATCCACTTCATAATTCAGTTCCTGCATGGTTTCAGTAGTGATCTCGCCAATTAACTTGTTAAGTTCCTCTTCAATTTCAGGATACGGTTCCAATAATTCTTCAGTAACGACCGGTGAACAGTCATATGGAGGGAAATATTGTTTATCATCTTCTAAGAGCTTCAAATCATTAACCTTAATCCGTCCATCTGAGGAATATGCAAGGACAATATCCATCTGACCATTTTTGACTGCATCGTATACCAAGCCAATCTGCATCGGATAAGTTTCGCCAAACTCCAATCCATATGTATCAACGAATCCTTTATAACCATCCCCTTTTCTTTTCAGCCAAGCACTATCCACACCTAACCTTAAATTATCTGCATCCTTTTCCAGATCCGATATTCTCTGATACCCTTTTTCCTCAGCCAATTCATTTGAAATCGTAAAGGCATATGTGTTATCGAATCCATAAGAATCAAAAAATTTGAACCCATATTGTTCCTTGAATTCCCTTTGAACAATTTCCATCGCCTTTACTGGGTCCTTTTCGATTTCCTGTCCCAGGACACTCGTTAAATCAGTCCCTGTATATCGAGTTGCGGCAATATCTATATCACCAGTCTCCATCGCTTTCTGCTGTACGAAATTCGAACCGAGATTTTTGATGATTTTCGTATCAAGTTCCGTATTCCTTTCAAGGAGTTGAGCGATCATGTTCGCCAGGATTTCAGATTCGGTCATGCTTTGGGCACCGATCTTTACAGTAGTTTCAGAAGATGACCCTAAACCAGGCAAAGAACAGCCGGTGATCATTAATGCACAAACGATAAGGGCCATTAAAATTGTATTTCTTATTTTTTTATACATGGTAATCCTCCTCAAGCAACTTCCTTCATGCCTTTCAAGCCTTTTGGTACGACTTTTCGCTCTATGATCGAGAATACATAATCAACCAGGATAGCCATGATGATTACCGGAACTGCACCAGCGATGATATATTCTGTTTGGTATAAATTCAAACCGATAAAAATGTAATCTCCCAAGCCCCCGCCTCCAATAAAGGAAGCTAAGGTGGCCCATCCAATTAAATAGACGGAAGCCGTACGGATACCAGCCATAATGACGGAAAGTGCAAGCGGGAATTCTACCAGACGAATCCTCTCCCAGCTTGACATCCCGATGCCGCGTCCGGATTCCAGCAGATTTTCATTTACTCCTTTAATGCCTGTGTATGTATTCCTGAGTATGGGTAAAACGGAATAGAAAAATAACGCAATAATCGCGGGTGTTTTCCCAACGCCAAGGAAAGGAATGAAAAAGGCGAGGACCGCTAAGCTTGGCAATGTCTGCATAATGTTCGCAATTCCGATTATAATCGATGCGCTCCTTTTCATTCGCGTCAAAATTATTCCTAGTGGTACAGCGACTATTATTCCAAGGAAAACAGCGATCATGGAAATATATAAGTGCTCCCATGCTTTAAAGATCAATTCTTGCCAGTTCGTTTGTAAAAATTCGAGCATTGTTTCCATCTCTTACACCTCCTAAAACATTTCTACTACTTCTGCCACTTGATTTTCTTCCTCTCCCCAAATGCTGTCATATACAATGTCGACCAATGTAGCCCTAGTGACAATTCCGACCAAATGTTTATTTTGGTCAACTACAGGCACGTATTTGAAACCTCGTTTTAAAATCTTTTGAACGGAATCACGGATTAAAGTATCCTGTTTCACTGAATAGACTTCAGTATTGATGACTTCGCTGATAAATTTAGCTTTTTTTCGATATTCACTGATCGTTTCAACATCTACGAACCCTTTCAAAACATTTTGCTCATCGACCACAAGTAAAGAATCGACCCTTTTCTTGCGCATTATCGTAATAGCATCGGTAAGGGATTTTTCCTCTGTAATGGAAATTGGGTTTCGACTCATGATTTGTTCAACCAACTCAACATTGGGTCTTGTTTGAAGCAAACGATCTTTGCCGATGAATTCTTCAACAAACTCATTGGCTGGGTTTCTGAGGATTTCATCCGGTGTTCCCACTTGGACGATTTCACCAGCCTTTAAGATGACGATCCTGTCGGCTAGCTTAATGGCTTCATCCATATCATGCGTAACAAAAACGATTGTTTTATCAAGTGTGCGCTGCAGATTTTTAAACTCCTCCTGAAGGGCATCGCGGGTGATTGGATCTAGTGCGCCAAAAGGTTCATCCATTAAAATGAGTGGAGGATTGGAAGCAAGTGCTCTGAGAACACCTATCCTTTGTTGCTGCCCGCCGCTCAATTCGTAGGGATACCTTTCCAAGTATTCGGGTCCCATATCGACAAGCTGAAGCAATTCCAGTGCGCGTTCCTTCTTCTTCTGTTCATTCCATTTAAGAAGTTTTGGAACGAGAGTGATATTTTCAAGAATGGTCATGTGAGGGAAAAGGCCGATTTGCTGGATAACGTACCCGATCTGTCTTCTAAGCTCGACTGGGTCTTTTTCCATGATATTTTCACCATTAATAAGTATCTTGCCTTCAGATGGTTCGATAAGACGGTTAATCATTTTCATTGTCGTTGTCTTTCCACATCCACTCGGACCAATGAAGCAAATGAACTCCCCTTTTTTAATATCCAATGATATATTTTTTACAGCTTTCTTTCCTCCCTTATAGATTTTCGATACATTTTCGATTTTCAACATAAAAAGCACCTCCATCATTCGCATACAATTACAAATTTTACAAAAATATTAATTTTTCATATGCACAGTCTCTTGTACCCATAAGGTAAACTGCTTAAACCTTTTTTTTATAAAAAACTAGTTCATTGTATTTATATAGAAAAAATGGTATAAAAAAACTGCCTCAATTAAGAATGAGGCAGTTTGATAGATTTATAGTATTAAAAATGAATTAAAATCCTATATTTTTAGCAATGAGGGTTTTTATGGTTTCATCTGTCCCTGTAAAGAATGTTGGCAAAGAAATGTCCCGATGACGCCGGACAATTTTATCGTCACCCATATTTCCGTAACGATCATGCAACTGCATGCACTTATCAGATATTCGCTTAGACATCTCCGTTATCCATTGTTTAGCCATCGATACTTCAGTTATGATATTCTCCCCAGTCATATGTTTACAGATCAACCCATCAATAAACGTTCTTCCCAGATGAATATCTGTCGCTATTTCAGCGATGGTAATCTGTGCCTTTTTAAATGCACTTCTTTTCTTATCAATTGCTTTTTGACTTTTTATAAAATTCATCGTCAAGTGAAGCATGTCTTTTGCTGCCATTATAGACCTGATCGCACAGATTAGTCTTTCCTGCTGCAGTTTTTGCATGATATATGAAAGGCCCTTCCCTTCCTCCCCAAGGAGGTTTCCAACTGGAACTGAAGCATCATCGAAAAATAGTTCGGCTGTGCCTGAGCTTCCCTGTTCTGTTTTACTAAGCTTTCTTCCCCGTGATACCCCTGGCGTATCTTTATCAATGAGCAGTAGACTGATTCCGTCCTTGGGAGGAACGGCATTTAGATCTGTTTTGCATGCTACTATCATGAAGTCAGCTTTAAAGCCATTTGTAACGAACGTTTTGGCTCCATTGAGAAGATAATACCCATCTTTCTTGATGGCTGTGGTTTGGATATCAGCTAATTCCGATCCCATTTCCGGCTCTGTCCATGCAAAGGCAGAAATCATTTCCCCTGTAATGAACTTTGGTAAATATCTTTGTTTTTGATCTATTGTTCCGAATGAAGCAATATAAGGGGCTACAACATCAGAATGAATGGATATTCCTCCCAAGGCTGAACCCACCCTCTCCAATTCCTCTGCCAGCACAACAGAATATCCAAAATTTGCCCCTATTCCACCGAATTCCACTTCAATCCATGGACATAAAAATCCATTATCTCCTACCTTTTCCCAAAATGAGTAAGGTATTTCCCCCTCTTTTTCCCATTGATCATAAAAGGGGACAGCCTCCTTGGCGAGAAATTCACGAATTGATTGTTTAAATAATAGGTGTTCTTCCGTTAGAAAGGAACGGGAATCATCCTTATTGATTGCCATCGTGCTAACCATGGGCTAACCTCCATTCTTTTTTTACTGATAATTACTACCATGAACAAATAAAATATGTTAAACGCTTCGTTGTAAACGGTTACAATTTCAAACAATTAAAATGTTCCTCAATATTCATGTTCAACAAAATTATGGAATTTCCTTTTAAAAATCTATTTTTTCCCATTTTTAATGATTTGATTATGACTTAACCGCTTTGAATTTGGTTTTGAACTTATATTCTGTCGAGGTTTTTCTTGGAATACAAAACGTAATAAATAGACAATTCTTCTTTTTACGCTCAAATGTCATTCTAATGGTTATTTAACAGCCTTAGTTAGTGAAATATACCAGCTAATAGCATGTCAATATCCTTCTCTAAAAGATTCAATTCCCTTAGATCTACTATTTTGGGCCATGCCCAATAACCCTCCAAAACCTTTTTGGAAGGATATTTCTCTGATTCAGTTAATTAGGGGCAACATCCAGGAACGTTTCTTTTCTCTTTAATATACTGTAATTCCTAATAATATAGACAATAATTCCAGGTTTTTTAAACACAATTATTGACTACTAAATCTTTCTTGGTATATATTAATTCCTTCATAACATCTTTTTTGGTAAGAACAGCTTTTGCAAACTGCTAAGGAATCCGTCTTCAAATACTTTTTGGGTTCTTGTAAAAGATTCTTGATCAGGTTGAGGTATTCCAATCCACCAGAAACATCCTTCTTGGTTGGTATAAATGTTTCTTTTTTACCTTCCATAAGCGAGTATATCTCTATTCTTTCCGGTAATTGATCAAATGCCTTTTCACAAAATACCGAAATCATATTATTAAATAAAAGATTCATTTCTTCATCTGTATCAACTAAATACTTCTTTATGATGAATGAGTTGCCTGACCATTTTGCCACTTCAAAAGTTAAGGAAAGTTCGGTACCCAACTCATCCATTTTCATGTTAAATTTTTCATATAAAAACAAAGGTGGATTTTCAATTCTTTCAGTTAAATATTGGAGTAAATGAACTGTAATATTAGCAAGAGTCTTATAATAATGAATCTTCGACTCGAACTGACGTACTTCAATGGCACTCCAATGATCATCTATGAACTCCAAAACCTTCTTAGTCGTCTGACTTTTTGGAGGAAGTTTATAATATCGACTTACAACTTGATTAACCACAAATTGAACCATCTTCCTCCAATCCGATTGAGTGGTGATTTTTCCTTCAATATGAAAATAGTAAAATTGATAAGGACATCTTATAAAATCCTGTAAATGATAATCAGTTAAAGTAGCAATGGAAATCCGATGTTCCCTATCGATCATTCCCTTCTCCTCTCTCTCCTCATAAAATTTCAAATTCTATATTGAAGTGACAAAACTATTCTTTATAAAATCCCTCCCGAAATTTTGGCAGTTCTTGATATCCTCATCATCTGGGGTTATTTCTACTTTTAACCCTTCCAGGACGATAACAGCGCCCTGTTCCCTTAATTTTTCTGTTAAAATATCTACGCCTGCACCATATTGTGGGTAAGATGAATCGCAGGAACCAAACGCCGCAGCCTTCTTTCCAGTTAGATCAATATGATTCATATCCTCATAAAAGTCTAAAAAATCATCGGGTAACTCCCCGTCTCCCCACGTATATGCCCCTAATATGATTCCATCGTAATCTTCAAGCATGGAAGCTTCAGGACCATCCATATTATCTATCTTTTCGATACTCACATCACTGATTTCTGTGATTCCTTCTGCAATGGTATTCGCCATTTCTTCTGTATTTCCACTTATACTGGCAAAAATTATAATGATTTTAGACATGATAATTTCCCCTTCCAACATCTCGAACGATTTATTGTTTTTATGTTATATGTACATGAAACTTATTTTCTTAAAGAGCATGTACATCACCAGAGTTCATTTTATTCTTAATTTTTTGTACGTTGCTCAGTTCATCGGAAAATGATAGAAATGACTCCCTATCATGTGCATCGAGTGCTTCGTTTACTTTAAAACTCAAATGGTTAATTTTAAGGTTCAAATCCAAAATGGAGCAAATGCTGCCATTGGAATACAGTTCCTCGATATCTTCCACGTGCATAAAAAACTGAAGCTCGTTGTTGACAACTATTAAAGAGTGCCATCCTAGGCAATCAATGTACTTCCGTTCATTTGTAATTGTCCAAATATCTCCTTGAAGAAACTCAATTATATGTTGGTGCCTTTCACCCGGACAGCAGCAGCTTACTTCATGCTGAAATAGTTCTAATATAATAAAATTTTTATCCATAGGTGCTCCTCCTTCACTCACATTCAGTTTTTTTGAATTCTTCTTCAACCTTGGCACTTGGTCAGTCCGTTTGTTTTTGACGGCTACCGCCTATTCAAAATTCATTTTATTAACATGCAGAGAAACAATCGAAATTGATAATCATTTTCAATTAGTATTTTATGTGATAATGATTATCAATGTCAATCTGTTTTAGCTAAGTTTTCATATTTTTGTTTTGTTGCCTTGGAAAAATAGATGCCTAGCTACCACTGCTGCCAAGTACAAAAAAATACTCTGGAGAATAACTCATCCCAGAGTATTTTTTTATGCTATACAACTATTTTTCGTCTTTATCCCTTACCCGGTTTAAAAGCAGGAAACTGTCCAGCCGCTATCTTCCTTCGCATTCTAAAAAGTGCATTCTTTGTTCCTACACTACTTTTTATCCTTGTATTTTCCCATTAATGACAACACACTTCCCATTTGTTTGCTTCTTTATCATCCTTCCATCCTTGATGTATACAGTGTAAGTATTATTGACTTTAGCATCTAATCTTGCTAGGTCTCCCGTTATTGCTATGATATTTTTGACAGCTTCCCTCTTCAGATTTTCGATAACTTTCTTTTTCCATTGTTCCCGTTTTATTTCATCAACCATCAGGATCCCATCCTTCTTGTTTGATTTATGTCTTCTTCCTGATATAGAGTATTACATTTTTATTATCTTGTTACCCTTATGCTTTTCCTTATTAATCCGTTTCGAATTCTTTTTTTGTTTTCTAACATAACAGGTTACGGTAAAATTAGTGATTCAGGTACAAGCTTTTTTAGCAGGAAATAATCTATGGTAACTATGCAAGGGTTTTCCTCATAAAAATGTTTTATGGTATGATAGTTAGATTGTTTTTCCACCCTGTGACAACTTTTACATTCATCAAGGAAAGAGGTATTTATGCACACCACAGAATTAACCAAGCGGCATTGGCTGCTCATCTTAACACTTACTTTATTAACATTTGTTCTCGGGACAAGCGAATTTGTTATCGTCGGGATCTTAACCGATATTTCCTCGAGTCTCCATATTACGAATGCAAAAGCAGGCACACTCGTTTCTGCGTTTGCCATTACGTTTGCCATTGCCACACCGCTCGTGATGTCGGCAACAAGCCATTTTCCAAAACGGAAATGGATGTTGTTCTTGATAGGTTCGTTCATCATCCTGAATGCTTTGTGCGTGATTTCAACGACCTACGTCATGCTCCTTGCACTTCGGATGATGACTGCGATTGTAACAGGAGTTTTAATTTCTCTTGCTATGATTGTTGCCAGTGAAAACATGCCAATCGCAAAACGTGGACTTGCTATATCATTCGTTTTCGGTGGTTTTACACTTGCAAACGTGATCGGAGTACCAATTGGCACAGTCATCGCTGAAAGGTACGACTGGAATGCAACCTTCCTGTTAACGACTTTTCTCGGAGCTATTGCGTTTTTGGCATCTTTCTTCATTTTGCCTACTATGCACAGTCCATTCCGCAGCTCAATGCGTGATCAATTTTCTTTGTTGACACACCCGCGAATCTTAATGGCTTTTTTCATTCCATCGCTTGGATTTGGAGCGACGTATGCCGTTTATACGTATCTTGTTCCGATCCTGAAAGGAATGGAAGCACCAAGTGGTTCAATCAGTTGGATCTTGTTTGGCTACGGATTCATTTCCATTTTCAGCAACATACTCGCTGGTAAAATTGCCAGCTACAATGCCATCGGACGCCTTAGGTTTGTTTTCCTCGTTCAAGCAGTTGTCCTGATCAGTTTATATTGGACGACAGATAATTTAATCTTTGGCTTGATTAACATTAGCTTGATGTCATTAATGGCCATCCTTTTAACAACATCTACCCAGCTATATTTGATAGACCTAGCCGGTATTTATCAACCTAAAGCTACAGGATTGGCTGCTTCACTGATGCCTGTGGCAAGCAATGTCGGTATCGCCTTTGGTTCCGCATTAGGCGGAATTGTTTACCATCAGGGAAATTTGATGAGTGTGACATTGGTAGGCGGGCTGATTGCCATCATGGCAAGTCTTCTAACTTTCCTGAGTCATCGCTTGGACCAGAAACAAAAGAAACCGGCATTGGAGAAAAACAGAGAACATCAATGAGAGATGCTTTCTTGCTGCATGGCTTCCCATGGGTTGAACAAGATCCTAATAAACTGGAATATAGCCTAGATAAAATGAGAGGATGAACGAAGCATTTCAAGTCTAAATTCGATATTGTATCCAAGACTAATGACATTCGTGGAAAAGATACAATAAAACAAGCATTATGAAAAGATTTGAAAAAATCAGGAGTATTTCTCTAATTTCAAGGAGAAGATCAGTATGTCCATTCCATTAAACAGCAGTATAATTAAAGGGGAAAAACGTGCCGTTTCATTAGATTTATCAAGAGGTGCTATGTTACTGCTCATTGCCCTCGCACATGCCCCGCTATATTTGTACAACCTCTGAACCTGGGATCATGCAAAGGGCGGAAAGTATAAACTTTTTTGATCAAGTCGTTAATCTTTTTGGCATGTTCTTTATTGATAACCGGGCAAGAGCGATGTTTGCCGTAATATTTGGATATGGATTAGTACTCTCATTCGAAAGTCAAATCTCTAAAGGTAACAGGAAAAAAGTTGCCTTAAAATTGATACAACGGCGTTCCTGGTATTTGATTTTATTTGGAATCATGTTAGCGGTGTTCATCGGTGGTCAAGACATTTTAATGGCATACGGTATAGCAGGGCTGTTCGTTAGCTGGCTATTAACAGGTGAGAACAAAGCACTAATACGAACGATAACTATCATTACAATATTATATTGTCTTTTTACCCCTATATTATGGGGCTTTTAACATGAAAGAAATCGGAAATCATGGTTTTGCTCCAGAGGTTTCAGCCACAGACATATACCTAAGCACAGCCATGATATCCATGCTTTCTTTCCCTATTATTCCTATCATGATTCATTTAATGTTCCCCATTCTTCCTTCCGTTTTGGCTGGAATGTGGATGGCTAGATTTCAGTTATTAACATTGATTATGGCTCTTTTCGTAAAGATTGTTGTTTTAAAACGAAACTATTTAAGGTTGATTGGGGCGGAAGTGCGAGACTCCCGCGGAAAGCGAGCATCTGGAGGGGAAATCAACCACACCTCACTACTTAAAGAAAACCGGTCATTTGAGTTCGGTTTTCTTTTTTTTTAAGATAGCCTTTTTGAATTCATCTACTTCTTTATAGTGAAATATTAAAATTGTAGTACATTATGTAGAAGATTTGTTTTATACAGCAATAGATCTTTGGGTGAAATTTCTCCATTACTAAAAAATTTAATAATCATGCTGTCAAACTTCTTTTGAATTCATAACTGAGGAATATGGCTTGGCATAATTTAAAAACCTCATGACTTATGGCACGGTTTCACCACTACAAGGCCTGGGTGCAGCCTTTGTTAGGAACGGAGAAATAAAAGTTAATATATAAGTTGCCCCTTCAAGAAACCTGCCTCTCTAGTTGCATAAGAAAAGGAGCTGCTGAGCTCCCGGTAATGAAGTAAAACACCATTTTCGTTTAAATAAAACTCTTCACAATCTTCCTAGCATAATCAACATAAATACCCCTTTTTAAAAATTCACCTCCAAGAACTAGAGGTGGGGATATGAATCAATTAAACTTTACATAGTCCCCTTCTTTGATTTGATTCTTTTCAAACCATCCAAGATTTACTTCAATTGCATAATAATAAAAAATTCCTGGATCATAGGTAGGGCAATACTCCTCTATACAAGGCTCCATATCAAGTATTTTTAGAATTCCCCCATATGAATCAAGAAAAGCGATAGATAAAGGAATAAATGTGTTTTTCATCCAAAATCCACCATATATTTCTTCTGAAAACACAAATAACATCCCCTCATTTTCGGGTAATTTCCCAACAAACATCAAGCCCTTTTCTCTTTTCCTTTGAGTATCTGCAACTTGAACATTTAATCTAGTTACCTTGTTTCCACTGATTATTTTTATCACTTTTGTATTAATTCTATTTTTCATGTTCACTCACCTTCGCAGGGAATAGACGTTTTTTCTAAAAAAAGAAAATGTCAATCTCATGAACTTCTTTTAAAAAGACATCAACTTTCTTTCCCTGCTTTTAAATAATAAGAAGGAAGAAAGTTGGTGATGAAACGAATACAGATGAAAAAATAACTAAGCAAGCTCCATTTAACTTCTAATACTTTATTCCATGGCTTTTAAAATTAATACTCTGTTTTCAATAATCACAGCAACTGTATATAAAAGCATAGGTGTTTTTTGGAGCAAGCGATAATTTCGTGAGCCTGTTCCATATTACAGAAGTATTATTGGTGAACGAGCTAGAAAGCATAATCAAATTAGAAATGTACTTAAAGGTACAAAAATTCACTTTATGTCCTGCCGCGGTTATTATTCCAACCATTTAGGACGTTGGTTTTTTTGTTAGAATGTTCGATTATGTATGATGTTAAATGTACGTGTCTTACCTTTTAAGACTTCATCTTTTAAGTGACATTTCAAGTCTTGTCTCATTGAATGCCTCAACATGACCGCCGATGAGGATCCAAAAAAATCCTCCCTATTTAGCACCTTTCATAAGGTCCATCCTAGGGCCTGTACAACTGTACTACGTAACGTCATACGGTATCAGCAAGGCTACTACATAGGGGGATTTTGTGGATTGGAATAGTATATTATATGCTCAATATTCCAATGAGTGTCGAATAGTTATGCATATCCGCATAAGCCCCGTTGTCCTACTCATGTTTGAGGTATACTCTGCATGAGATCTTGATTTGAAGAAGGGTATTTATGATACTGAAAGGCTAAGTGCTAGATTTAGAATGCAGCACTAATCCATTGGTGGGCAAAAAAAGGGTCAGCATTTCTTTATATAATGAAAGCTGACCCCAGTTTTTTTGAAGATCCTCTGAATGAGGGTCCTCCTTTAAAGCATTTTATTGATACTCTCCATAAAGTCTGTCGTAACGGTGGATAATTTTCCCTGAGCTTCCTTCATCGAGCTTCCATGAACACCGAAATAAAATTTAATTTTAGGTTCTGTTCCGGAAGGTCGTAAACATATCCATGTCCCATCTTCAAGAAAGAATTTTAATACGTTCGACTTCGGGAGCTTGATGTCCTCTTCCCTATTTGTCCCAAACATGTATTTTTTACTGCTGAGATAATCCTCTTGAACCACTACTTGATGACCAGAGATTTGATCTGGTGGATTTTCCCGGAATTCATTGAGAATCGCTTGAATTTGCTTCGCACCTTCAATTCCTTTTAAAGTCAACGACCGTAAATCTTCCAAGTAATATCCATATTTATCGAATACATCCAGTAAACCTTCGTACATCGTTTTACCTTGCTTTTTGTAATAGGCACAGACTTCCACCGCCAGAATAGTAGCTTGGATGGCATCCTTATCACGAGCAAAATCTTTGATTAGATATCCATAGCTTTCTTCATAGCCAAACAAGAAAGAATGTTCTCCACTTGTGTGGTATTCATTGATTTTTTCAGTAATGTATTTAAATCCAGTTAAAACATCTACGGTTTTTAAACCATTTTGCTCAGAAATCGCCCGTCCTATTTCTGAAGTCACGATGGTCTTTAATACGACTCCATTTTGAGGAAGGGTCCCTTTCTTTTGTTTTTGTGAAATTAGATAATCCAAAAAAAGAGCGCCTGTTTGGTTGCCTGTTAATACTACATAATTTCCATCATTGTTCTTCACGCTAATTCCGAGCCTATCCGCATCCGGATCGGTGGCAATCAATAAATCAGCATTAACACGGTTTCCAAGCGCAATAGCCAATCCAAACGCAGCAGGTTCCTCTGGATTAGGCACTTTAACAGTAGGAAAATTAGCATCAGGCATTTCCTGTTCTTTAACAATATGGACATTTCGATATCCTAAATCATGCAAAGCACGTTTTACTGATTTATTGGCTGTACCATGAAGCGGTGTAAACACAAGCTTTACATCGATTTCATCTGCTAACTTTGAATCTTCAGGAATAGTGAGTAAATGCTCATTATAAGCGGTATCCAGCTCCTCGCCAATGATTTGAATGAGCCCTCTGTCCTTTAGGATTTCTTCGTCCTCCACTACAATGGAAAGCTCACTTTCAATCGCGTTCACGTAATTAATGACTTGATCCGCCGCTTTAGGAGGTAGCTGTGCTCCGTCTGATCCATACACTTTATACCCATTATATTCAGGCGGATTATGGCTTGCTGTAATGACGATCCCAGCAAATGCACTCAGCTTACGTACAGAAAAAGAGAGCTGTGGGGTAGGCCGTAATTCATCAAATACATAAGCTTTAATTCCCTTTGTTGCCAAAGTCTTGGCTGCTTCCAATGCAAATTCGGGAGACTTATGTCTTGAATCGTAAGCAATTACGACTCCTCTGGATTTTGCCTCATTCCCAAACGATTGAATATATTCAGCAAGTCCTACAGTCGCTTTTCGCACGGTATAAATGTTCATCCTATTCGTACCTGGCCCCATTTCCCCTCGCATACCACCTGTCCCGAATTCCAAATTTTTATAAAATGCGTCTTCAAGTGATATTTCATCATCCTCCATTTCTTCAAGCATTAAACGCATTTCATTATTTAAATTGGGATAACTAGTCCAAATAGTATATAAAGACTTCCAGTCCATGAAAATACAGCTCCTTCCTGCCTATATGTTTTTACTTTGTTTGGCATTTCTTTTTGATCGTAGTACACATTGCAAGCGATCAATTGAATATGAAATCTAACCATCGATCCTAGAGCATAGCTCCCTTTTCACGTTCTTCATCCTGTAACGGAGGTTGTAGAATCGCCAAATGCACTCCCTCCAAAGTTGTTGGTTACGATCTATTCATTTTCCCAACCAATACTTTGGAAGAGTGTCATTTATTCTTCTTTTCCTTCACGCAATGCTGTTTCCTTACTTGATTTATTTTTTCTTTTTACTCTTTTCCGTTTTCGTTTTTGTTTTCGATTTCTTTTTCATTTCCTTTTTCTTTTCCGATTCCGCTTTGGTTTTCTTTTTCGTTTCCGTTTCTGTTTTCACTGTATTAATAATAGAATATAGTCTTTGTTGCTCAATAATTTGTTTATTGACATCAAATTTTTCTTCAATGACTTTCCTTGCTCTTTCCGTATAGTCGTTCCAAATATCTGGATTCTCTATAAAGAATTGTATGCCTTTCGCTAACTCCATTTCATTTTTTTCTGAATCTAGATATCCTGTTCTCTGGTGTTCAATTAATTCAGGGATTCCCGCGTGTCGAGTGGAAACGCCAGGTAAACCGCTAGCCATTGCTTCTTTTAAGGCATTAGGAATACCTTCGATATCACCATTTTTAGCTGTCTGACTTGCTAGACAGAAGATATGGGCTTTTTTCAATTCGTCCGAAACTTGTTTTGAATCCATAGCTCCTCTAAGAATCACAACATCTTTAAGGTTATATTCTGCAATGGTGGATTTAATTCGTTTCTCATCTTCACCTGCTCCAATAATATGCAGTCTAGCATTTGGATATTGTGTATAAATACGTTTAAATGCTTTTATAAGAGTAACAAATCCTTTTTTGTCTACAAGTCTACCTACCGATAAAACTCTTATTTCGCCTACTGTAGGAAGAGTGCGGTTAGAATAAGGGAAAAGATCTAATTCGATACCACCATATAATACATGCATATTCTTAGCCGGAATTCCTAACCTTCTTAATCCTTCTTCAAGATATTGGCATACAGGGTAATAGTGTGCACCATGTTTATTTAATGCTGAATATCGCTTAGCATTTTTTCGAAAATTTCCGGTCTGTCCGAACCATCTCGTCCTCTAATGCTAACAATCAAAGGAATATTATACTTTTCACATACAGGCAAAATCTCTTGTCCGTGTGAGCCGTGATGAGCATGAATGGCTATGATATCTTGTTCTTCGAAGAACTTTTTTAGATCTTTAATTTTGTTTATATTATAGTAGTTTTCAAAGGGGAATTCTGTACGGTCGGCATTGTCGAATGTGCCGATTACGATTGTGCGATAGTTAGTTATTTTTACGATTTGATTATATATAAAACGTTGGTGTGTTTTAATGTTTTCACTTACAAAATAAGCAATGGTTTTCATCTCACCTCAGTCCCTTTAATAAGAAATTTTCTCTTTTCCCGTTCTGCAATTTGTTTCACTTGCTTGTGATATTCAGGAGGGGACATAGAATCGGCTTTATAAATGTCTTTATATGGTAGGTCTTCAGAACAAACTTTAAAGTAGTTTTCAAACAGAGGATTTAATTTGAATAGAGGATCTTTTGTAGAATTTCGTTTAAGGGTTGTCATGAGAAAATCTGACAAATTATACTCATTAAGAACTTCCAATGGAGTTTTCATATTTACAGGATTCAAATTACTTTCTCCTTTTAATGACTTACAAAATTTTAATTTATCTTTTTCACTAGCATTATTCGTCCATATACCCATTCTTGGGTTTTCACATACACCCATGACTAGGAATATTTCCTCAAGGCTGGACTTCAAAAGAAATTCCTTCTTTTATTTTTTATCGATTAATATCCCATTTAGTAAAATTCACTGCTTCTTTTTCCTTATTTATTGTATTTTTTGTACCAATTTACAAAATGAGTTAAACCTTCTTCTATTGTTGTTGAAGGATGGAACCCCACATCAGCATGCAAATCGGCAATATCTGCATATGTCTCCTTAACATCTCCCGGTTGCATTGGTAAGAATTCTACTTTTGCCTTTTTGCCAATTAGTTTTTCTAATGTGTTTATGAAATCCATTAATTTTATAGGTTTATTGTTACCGATATTATAAATTTTGTATGGGGCATAGCTTGAACTTGAATCAGGGTTAGCTCTGTCCCATCCAATAGTATGAACCGGTGGTTTATCAAGTAACCGGACTATTCCTTCAACAATATCATCAATATAAGTGAAGTCTCTTCTCATATCTCCATTATTAAAAACCTTTATTGTATTCTCTTCGATAATATTTTTAGTAAAAGAGTAATAAGCCATATCAGGTCTCCCCCATGGACCATACACCGTAAAGAAACGGAGTCCTGTGGTTGGAATATTATATAAATGACTGTAAGTATGAGCCATTAATTCATTAGACTTTTTAGTGGCAGCGTATAAACTTACTGGATGATCCACTGGGTCTTTGGTTGAAAAGGGGATATTAGTATTTGCTCCATATACAGAACTAGAGGATGCATAAATTAAGTGCTTTACGTTATTGTGTCGACAAACCTCCAAAATATTGACAAACCCAACAAGGTTGGAATTAACATAAGAATCCGGATTTTCTATACTATAACGTACTCCAGCCTGGGCTGCTAAGTTAATGACTATATCAATGGTTCTGTCTTTGAATAATTGATTTAATTTTTCTTTATTTGACAAATCCATTTTGTGGAATTCAAAATCAGGGTTTTCTTCTTCTAATATCTTCAGTCGATTGTTTTTTAAAATAACATCATAATAATCATTAATATTGTCTACTCCAATAACCTTGTTATCTAGGGCTAACAAACGTTTTGTTAAATGGAAACCAATGAATCCTGCTGCCCCTGTTACTAAAATGTTCATAGCATTAATTCCAACCCTTTCTATTACATTCGGATTCTGACACCTTTTTCGGAACACTGACTACATTATTTATACAGTGGTACTTTCGATTCTTTACACCAACAGAACAGAATTCATGACGGATAAAAAGAGGAAATAAACTCAAAATTCTCATTGGAGAGAGACTTACGTTTTATTCGTAGATCACCAATGTCATGCTATCTTTTTCGCTTTAAGCCTCATGAGTTATTCACTCTTATACCCGCTGTGAACTAGCACTTACGTAAGTGAGTTAATGCTAAATCATCTTGGAAACCGGTGAATGCGAAATCATCATCGGTTTTTTAAATGCTCGGTTACTGTTAGATAACTATGACTATACAAGGGTATTTTCATTTTCATCTAATGGGATTGGTGTTTTTGTCCATTCAGCATACGTACCGGGATCTAACGCCTTCACTT
>NZ_JBWCCL010000029.1:0-18049 GCF_056279465.1 Peribacillus sp. TE19612
GATCAAACACGATTGTTGCCGTTTGTTTTTCTGCATTTTTCTCTACCCGAATATGGTCATACGTTTGTTCTGTTATAGTCATTTGTTATTTCCCCATTTCTATTTAAGATGAGATCGCTGTTTTTTTATTTACAATCGTTTTCTCGATGGCATTAATGATACCGTCATATCCCGTGCAGCGGCATAAGTGGCCAGAAAGCATTTCTTTGATTTCCTTGGTAGAGGGATCTGGCTTTTTTTCAAGATAATCTGTTGTAGACATTAAGATACCAGGTGTGCAAAATCCACATTGAAGACCGTGGCATTCGACAAAGTTTTTCTGTAGATCTGTCAACTCACCATTATTTGCTAACCCTTCAACGGTTTTAATTTCGTCTCCATCTATTTGTACAGCAAACATGAGACAACTTCTCACAGCTGTGCCATTTACGTGTACGGTACAAGCACCACAAACACCGTGTTCACATCCAACATGTGTTCCAGTCAGTCCGCATACATCTCGGATAAAATCACTTAATAGCATTCGTGATTCCACTTCTTCTTGATAGACTTTGCCATTAATAGTTACTTCCACTTGATGACGTCCCATTTCTCTACCTCCTTGCCCTTTCATAGGCTTGTGTTAACGTACGCTTCGTTAAAACTTTAGCAAGATGTGTTCGATACTCTGCTGAAGCATGAAGATCTGATTCGGGCTCAACTGCTAATTCTACACTTTCAACTATTTTTCCTAGCAAAGAATCGGACAGTGTTTCCCCTATCATGAAGTCTTCTGCATCCTCTATTAACAAAGGAATGGCCTCAACTCCTCCAAGGGCTAATCTTATGGATGAAATCTTGTCATGATCATCAACTGTCATATAGCAAGAAGCAGCAACTAACGCGAAGTCCCCATGCCTCCTGGCAATTTCCTGAAACGAATACCCTCGTCTACCTCCAATGATTGGAATATTAATCTCCGTTAAGATTTCTGTAGGCATAATATCTGTCGTCAAATAAGTAACAAAGAAATCTTCTGCACTAACGTTTCGAACCTCATCCTTTGATGCAATTTGCACTGAACCGTTCAGTGTTAGCAAGGCAAGCGGGAGCTCGGCACTTGGATCGGCATGAACAATGCTTCCGCCAATAGTTCCCCTATTCCTTGTTTGCACATGTCCAATTTGGGTAATTGCGTCGGTTAATAGACCGCAAGTATTGGCTACCATTTCAGATTCCTCTACTTTACTTTGTCTTGTTAAAGTGCCTATTTGAAGTAGATTTTGATTTTCATCATTTTTAATATAATCTAGTTCTGTTAAGCCATTAATATCAATTAAGCACTTGGGTGAGGCAAGTCGCATATTCATAATGGGAACTAAGCTTTGCCCACCGGCAATGATCTTTCCATCTTCACCGGCTTCTTCTAAAAGATTCAATGCTTCATTTAGTGTGGTAGGTTTATAGTAATCAAACTTTGGTGGTTTCATAATTCCCCTCCCCTTCGGTAATCCTATTTTTATGAGATTCAGAATATTTGTTTAAGGAGCTGTCACTTTCTCCTTTGCCTCACTGAGTAACTTCCAAATTCGATTAGGACTTAATGGTAGCTCATCGATCATAATATCTAAATGGGCTAAGGCATCACTTACGGCATTGGCAATCGCCACCGGTGCACTCATGGTATTTCCTTCACCCAAGCCTTTGGCTCCTAAAGGAGTAAGAGGGGACGGAGACTCCGTATGTTTAATCGTTACATTAGGGATTTCTGGAGCAGTTGGGCATAAATAATCCATAAATGACCCCGTTAAGAACTGTCCATTCTTGTCATAAGCTAATTCCTCGTATAAAGCGCCACCAACCCCATGAGCCAGACCACCCATGATTTGTCCATCAGCAATCAACGGATTTAAAAGCTTTCCAGCATCATGAACGGTGAAATAATCTATTATTTTCACTTCTGCTGTATCCGGATCAATTTCCACGGTCACCATATCCGCAACAAATCCGTATGTGACAGAGGAATTGATCAGGTCGTTATCATCCGGTGGTTCTGCAGCCTGAGGTGTATAATAATGAGTTTCATAGATTCCTGGTTCCATTCCTTCAGGTAATGCAAGCGGATTCCAATGTGCTAGTCCTGCAAGGCGCTTGATAGGAAACTTTTTAGCAGGATTATCCCTTACGTAAATGAAACCCTCTCCCAGCTCGAGCTCAGAGACGTCTACACCAAGTTGAGAGGCAGTAATGTTAAAAAGTTTGTTCCTTACCTTTTGGGCTGCATAATAAATAGCGCTTGAACCTAACGAGGCAAACCGACTTGAATAGCTTCCTGAAGCGATGGACCAAGGACTAGTCGCTGTATCAAGTTCAGCGATTATATTTATTTGTTCCCTTGGTATCCCTAAAACTTCAGATACAATTTGGGCTGCCACAGTTTCGTGTCCTTGACCTGTTGGTGCAGTGCTAATTCTCACGTTTACACTTCCTAAGGGATCCATTGAAACAGTAGCCGCTTCTGATGCCCCTGATTTAGGTAAGGATTTCGCTCTTTCTTCTGGTGTTAAGGCAACCGTGATATATCCCATATTTGATCCGGATGGTTCGACGATACATGCAAGGCCGACGCCTAAAATTTTTCCGCTTTTACGAGCTTCTGCTTGTTTTTTTCTAAAGTTCTCATATTTCCCCGTTAAAAGGGCGAGTTCAAATGAATTCTCATAATCCCCACTGTCGTAAATTCCACCCGATGCTGTTGTGAATGGAAATTGTTGTTTTTTAATCAGGTTTTTTCTAATTACTTCAGAGTGGTCCAAAGAAAGTTCTTTTGCAATAAGCTGCATAATTCTTTCGAGGGCAAAGTACTGCTCCTGTCCCCCGTAACCACGGATTAGCCCGGTAGGTGACTTGTTTGTCATGACTGCAAACGCTTCAATATTTAAATTTGGTATATCGTATGCCCCGGTTGAGTTGGCATGGTTACGGTATAAGCAGGCTGGTTCTGGTGCGCGAATATAAGCACCAACATTATCCATCAATTTCATTCTTAAACCGGTGACCTTGCCATCATTTTTGACGGCGGCTTCAATGTAGGTCACGCGATCTGTTCCGCTCGCACTTGATGAAAGATGTTCCTGTCGATCTTCTATCCATTTAACTGGACAGCCGAGAAGTTTACTTGTGATGGAACAAAGAACGATATATGGGAAAAGCCCTGCCTTTATTCCATAACTTCCCCCAATATCCTTTGGAATGATCAGTCTTAATTTATTGCTGGGGACTTGTAAGGATTGAGCCATGATTGCCTGAATAATAAAGGGTCCATGAAAATTAGCATGAACATTATACTGATTATGAGCAGAATCATAATTTGCAACCACACCATATGTTTCAACAGGGGTAGCCGTATATTTCGGAAACTTATATTTATGTTTGACGATATGATCTGCTTCTTTAAAGGCTTTGTCTACATCTCCATAATGGAATTGACGATGATTGGCGATATTCGACCCAACATTTTCATGTAAAATCGGTGCATCCTCTTGTACCGTTTTCTCAATATCTACAATGGCTGGTAACTGTTTATAAGAAACTTTAATCTTTTCCATTGCGTCCTCGGCAGTATAACGATCCTTGGCAACTACAATGGCGACAGGTTCTCCAACATACCTCACCTTTTCGATGGCAAGAGGAAAATACTTAACTGGTGCCGTAACCCCAACACTAAATGGTTTTACATGGTCTTTTATGTCTTGACCGGTTACCACTCCCTTTACTCCCTGCATTTCTACCGCTTCAGTTGCGTCTATGGATATTATATAAGCATGAGGATGTGGACTACGTAAAATTGCCGCATAGCCTGTATTTGTTGTGTTACCAAGATCATCAATATAAGTTCCTTGACCGGTTAGTAGACGTTTATCCTCCACCCTCGTAGCAGACTTACCTATTACCTTTGTCATGTACAACCCCCCTCTTTTTAATCAATCTTTGATAATCGTCTATTGTGTCAACATCCGGAATAATGTGCTGATTCATTGGTGCATATACAACTTCCCTGCTAAATTTTTGAATGACGGACTTTCCACCACTATCTCCTTCTACCTGTAAAAGATGATGAAACATATCTCGTTTAAATAAAACAGGATGCCCCTTCTCGTTGTTTAAAAAAACCGACTGAACGATGGATGGCCTATTCTTTACTTGGTAGGTTTCAACAATTCTGTTTATTGAGCCTTCATCCATTTCAGGCTGATCGCCTAAAAGAATAACCATGGCCTCTACTTGTTGGGGTAAAGCTTCCAGTCCGACTTTAATCGAAGTAGACATACCTAAATGTGAATCATGATTCTCTACCACTTGTTTTATACCAGGAACAGATACCGCCTCTACCAACCCATTCACTTTTGGATTTATCACAACAACCACCCCATCAAGTACTGAGTGTAAACACGTTTCGATGACATGAAGAACTAGTGTTTTTTGTTGATAGGGCAAAAGCATTTTTGGAGTACCCATTCTAGTTGATAATCCCGAAGCTAAAATGATCCCCCAGACTTCATGATTCTTATCATTGATAAGCAATCACTCTCCTATGATCTCTATAGGTATACAAAAGTTCCTTACCCTTCGTTTGTTTTAAATGCATCGAATTACCACCACGATGAACATTAACCAATTCTGCAGCAATACTGATAGCAATTTCCTCAGGAGTTTTTGCACCAATATCAAGGCCTATAGGACTATAAATACGGTTTAACTGTATTTCATCAATAGTGAAATCGTTCATTATCGGTTGGAGCAACTGGTTTGTTCTGGTTGTTGGTCCTAAAACTCCGATATAGGGTACAGATGAAAGTAACAACGATTTTAGAACCAATTGGTCTTGAGTAAAATTGTGGCTCATCACAATAGCATAACTATGTTCACTTAATGGAACGGAAGTGGGGTGGTCTCGTTCATAGCATATTAATTCATCCGCTAAGGGAAAATTTCTTTTATTTACAAAGCCCGGTCGGTGATCTAATACATTTACAGTCCAGCCTAAATTTTTAACCGTCTTCACCAATGGAACAGCGTCTGGTCCTGCACCAAATATGTATAGGGTAGGAACCGGCGTAATATGGTCATAGAAGACTTCACTGTTATCTTTCATCTTAAGATCCACTGGTTTCCCAATTTGTAAATTGGAGTGAACCCATCTCTCACCGATCTTAGATTCTTCTTCATCACGAGTTATGGTTGCTATGATAATGGGCTGACTTGTTGTAAAAGCCTCTCTCATTAACTTGCTTCTTTCATGGTGACCAACAGGATCAAATAGCTCTATAAAAATCTCAATGGCTCCATTACACCCTACACCCAAGCCCCAAATTTGGTCTTCTTCGCCCCTGAAATCGTAATGGATTTTTTTAGGTTTTCCTGTCTGTAAAACTTCTTTTCCGTGCTCAAGGACATCACCTTCCACACATCCTCCACTTAACAAGCCTATTAACTCTCCATCTTCAGCAAAAAAACATTTCGCCCCTTCTTTCTGGTAGGTTGAACCTTCGACACGTATGACAGTGGCCAGAATTCCTCTTTTCTTTTCTCTGACACATCTGTCCATCTCATTTATTATGGTAATCATAACCACCCCTCCCAAAGTGAAAAAATATTTTTTTCACTTGATATCTTTTTTTCTTTCCCAGAAAAAATGCTCTCGATACTGAGTTGGAGTTTTTCCTTCTATTTTCTTGAATGTTGTTGCAAAGTAACTGGAATTTGCAAAACCGGTGTTATTAGCAATAACATCAATTGGTAGTGAAATCATTCTTAACATATTTTTTGCCTTCTGAACACGAATCCAAGATAAGTATTCTACAAATGTCATCCCTATTTCTTCCTTAAAGGATTTACTAAAGTAGGATGGGCTTAAATAAACCTTATCAGCAATATTTTTAAGAGTAAGACATTCATTGTAATGTAACTGAATGTATTGTACGGCACTTTGAATCGGTTTTCTTAAATCTAATTCGAACTCACCTTCATTTTTAACCGTCTGACTTATTTCCATTTTAATTATTGGTTTTAAAACACGATCGAATATGTTTAATAGCTGGTTTTTAGTAAGCGGTTTCAATAAATAAGCTGAAAAACCCGCATTAATGGCTGATTGGACGATTTCAAACATTTTTAACCCTGTAATTGCAATGATGGGTAAGTCTGGATAGATAAGTAGTACGTTTTTCCCAAAATCTATGCCATCCATGTTCGGAAGTGAAACATCCATTATAAGCGCACTTGGACGGGATTGTTTAAGCATCATCATAGCCCGTTGTGCGTTATTAGCTTCATAAATACGAAGAAAGTTATAGTCGCTATTTTCAACAATATGACGAATATTGCTTATACAGCTTTGGTCTGTATCAACAATTAGCAGCTCTGCCATAGGACACCTCTTTACTTCTATGTAAATCTATTATAAAAATATTCAGAAATAATTAGTTTTAATTTTTTAAGATGAGAGTTATAAAAATTTAACCACTTTCACTAGAGTTAGAAAATACATCTTTTCAACACTCTCAGCGGAGAGATTTATTTTATATCAGCCTACAGAATCGCTTTGATTTTGTAGTGCCTCAAAATCACCCTCACGTAATTTTCGGCGTAGGATTTTCCCAACGGGACTTTTTGGCATTTCCTTAACAAATGTATACTTTCTTGGTCTTTTATAGTTCGACATGTTAGGATACCTTTTACAAAACTCATCTAACTCTTGTGCTGTAACCGTTTCGTTTTTAGAGACAATATAGGCGGATACGATTTGTCCCAATCGATCATCCTGCTCTCCAATAACGATAGCTTCCAAAACGTTTGGATGTTGTGACAGACAATCTTCAATTTCTAATGGATGAATATTTTCTCCCTCAGAGATAATCATATCGTCAAGCCGACCAACAACGAATAAATCGCCGTCTTCATCAAGAAAACCAATATCTCCAGTAAAATACCAACCATTGCGCATCGCTTTAACAGTAGCATCCGGGCGATTCCAATACCCCTTAAATGCTTCATCGGAATCTAAATTTGAAATTATTTCACCAATTTCTTCTTTCCCAACTATATCTTCGGGAGTAGAACGACCGTCGGGATCTGCCTTTACAACACGAAGATTTTGGTGAATACCTGGTTTACCTACACTGCCTGGCTTTTCAGATACATTAGGACAAATAGAAAACGTATATACTTCTGTACTGCCGTAATGATTTACAAATACCTTTGGTTTAAGTAACTTCACACATTGATTTACTAATGTAGTGGTCATTGCAGCACCTGCATATCCAACTTTTTCAAGCTTGGATAGGTCATATTTATTGAAGTCTGGATGTGTTAGCATATCATGATAAAGCGTAGGGATTAAATAAAGGGAAGAGATTCTTTCTTTGTAAATAATCTCAAGTGCATCTCCAGAATCAAAGTCTGGCAAAATAGCAATTTTTCCATTTAATAACGCCATGGTAAGCAGTGACCGAACGCCCATTGTATAATAAAGCGGCATTACTCCTAGTGTACTTTCCCACAACTGGTACTGATTTTGGACGATATGTGCCATTGCTGAGGCATATTCATTCCTATGGGTACGTGGTACTCCCTTTGGACGTCCTGTTGTTCCTGACGTGTATAACATGATTGAAATATCATTTTCATCTATAGTAGGCTTTTGATAGCTACCTGGGCTTCGGTCTACTAGTTCAGGATAAGAAATATCTACACCAATATAATTCTCATCACCTATCAAAATTGGCCTTTCAGAAAAGTTCGATCCTAAAACGGCATTTTGACTGGCTGATTCATAGACGACAACTTTCGCTTCAGCATCGTTTACACAATACTCGAACTCTTTAGTGGATAATCGGTCATTAAGCGGAGTATAGATCGCACCAAGTTTTTGTAATGCCCAATAAATGATTACATTTTCAACTCGGTTCTTTAAGATGACTACAACACGATCCTGCTTCTGAATGCCTAGACGCTGCAAAGAGGCTGCAATTTTTTCTATTTCCTGTTGTAATTGGACATAAGTATAGCGTTTTTGGTCTTGAACTAAAGCGATATGGTTTGGGTAGCGTTCAACTGCAAAATCGAATAATGTACCTAAATTCATTTTACATCTCTCCTTTTCCCCTTGAGTTGTTTATCTTATCTAAATCACTTTTTGACTCGTTTTTTAATTCTAAGAAAGGCTAGTTGTGGTTTTTAGCATGGAGGCTGTTGCGGGTATTATCCTTGAGTCAGTTGATTCCAAGGCCCCCCACACCTTTTACGATTATTCGATAAGATAAGATATAGATTTACAACCGAGTAGCCACCCTTCACAGCTACACAACTATAGAAATATCAGCTTAATACATATTTTCTATTTTCTTTAACAAGCTCTATTTTTTCACCAATGATGCATATTTTAAACACCTCTGAATCTACTCCCTATACTGTTCAATTTCTGCTGACAATTTTAAACTCCCTATACCTTCCATCATGAATACCCCCTCGCTTTATATTACTTTACTAAAATAACATATGATAGAAGAGTTATGTTTCAAAAAAATTTTAAAATTAAGAATGCATCTTTAAATTTATTAATAGACATAATAATCGATAACTTACTTTTGGTATTCATTATTTCACTTTCCTCATATCAATATTTTCCTTAGTACAAACAATGTACCTATATTGGATCTATTAAAACTGCAAAAAACAAGCCAAGTTCCATTTATAAAAAAACCTAGGCTTCCTGTTCCTTATAATTCCATTTAGAAAAGGTAGTTTAGTTGTTTTGATAGTAAAGAAAAAAATAAAGCATGAAGCCGTTTATTTTTCCAGAGACTTTGCAGGTCTTTTTCACCCAGTGAATCAAAGGCATACTATTCAACATGAATTCAAAAGTTTGACTAATACTTTTTGTGCAGGTTTGCTTACAATTACAATGAATAGAGAAGAATATGAATGATAACTTGTAGGAAATGAGCGAAGTGTTTTTTGATTTCCCATGTTGAAAAGGCTGACACCAAAAGGTCATGCACTAAGCCTTTTGAGTCAGCCACAATTTTTTCATATTTTTTAGAAGTCTATATCTCCTTCAAGATGAACTGATTGAATCAATTTATCAGGATTTATGTAATCATCTAGATTACATTCATTGTAGCCGGGAATTTGAACTCGCAAGTATTGCATTTCTTCACTGTCTAAGGGGATTGTACAGTCAAATCCCATCTTCGAGCCCACTCCATCACGTGTTGACGGGTCAAGCTTCGAACTTTGTGCTTCATGAACTACCACTAAGTCTCTGTCTGCTTGAAAGCGGGTTGCGATTGCCCATTCCACTTCTTCCATATTAAAAATATCAACCTCTTCATCCGTTACGACGACATGTTTAATATCAAAACTGTTAGCAAGTGCTGCTAAAATTGCATTTTTGGCTTCACCCTCATTTCTTTTATTAATGGAAACAATGGCATGATACCGACATGTTCCACCAGGGCTCATATGAACCGCTTTTACGGATGGAACTGTCTGTCGAATGCTCTGAAAGAGACTTGCCTCACGAGGGATGCCACCAAGCAAAAGATGTTCGTAACCCGCTGGGACAATGGTATAAAAAATCGGGTTGTTACGGTGAGTGACAGCCGTAATCTCAATCACCTCTTTGTCACTGCGTGGTCCATAGTATTTTGGAAATTCTCCAAAAGGGCCTTCAGGCTCTCGAACATGTGGAAGAATTTTTCCTTCTAACACTAATTCCGCGTAGGCCGGTACATCGATATCTACCGTCTCACAACGAACGACTTCCAACGGTTCCCCCCGAAGGGCGCTTGAGATTTCCAGTTCATCTACCCCGAACGGAGTACTTGCTTGTGACGCCAGTAACGTCACCGGATCGACCCCAATGACTATCGCACACTCCAGTGGTCTTCCCGCCTCTTCAGCCTGTTTATACAAATGAAATGTATGGCGAGGCAAGATTAGGGCTCCTATCTTATTTCCCCCGGAGATTTGGAGACGATGAATTGAAACGTTCTGCTTTCGAGTTACTGGATCCCGAACAATAAACAACCCAGCTGTGATGTAATTACCTGAATCTTTCTCATGGTGTACCGGAATTGGTAACATCTTCATCAAATCGATATTATCCAGAATAATATTTTCTTTAATTGGCGCTTGTTGTTTGTTTAGTGCTCGACAAGGAACGGGAGATGCAACTGCTTCGGTAAATTTTGAAATAACGCCATATTGGTCTGTTTCCAACGCCTCTGCAAAATCTTCACGTGTTGAACAAATTCCTGATACAACCGGAACCTGATAATCTTCTACACTAGTAAAGTATGTTGCTTTTTTGCCATCTAATTTCTTAGCTATTTTTGCTATTTCATACTGTAAGCTAACTTTTCGGTCAATTACCGCCAACCGTTGAGTTGCTTGCAGATGCTCAATCCAGGTGCGAAATGTCTTAGCTTTCATAAAAAAAGATCTCCTCCTTATATAGCAACTGAAGTTCCTAATATATCCTTTAGTCTGCGTTCTAACATTTTAGACACTCTTTCACGGCCTCGAACTTCAGGTGGAGTTGGGTATTCCCTACCATCTACAATGACAGGTTGATCATATCGAACCAAGATAAGAGGAAGGTATTCTTCGTATAACGCACGAATTCTCTTGGCATGTTCTGGTTTACGGGCAAACAGCTTTAGCATACGAAGTCCAAAGCCTACATGCCGACCTTCGTCTTCCTTGATTCGGGCAAATCCTTCACTCAAACCAGGCAATAGTCCCTTACTTCCGTATACACCTCGAAACACATCATATCCAGTCATCGCTTGAACACCTTCTATTATTCCTTGGTAATGGGTTAACCCTTCTACAAGTGCAGCCTCACGTTCCTCTTCTCCTTGTTCAAGAGCATTCAGCATTACTTTTACACGATTATCAAGTTTCTGCTGAACCATATTTTTCACTGAAGGAATTCGCTCACGACCAATTACTTCTTTAAAATAGCGCATAAAAAACTCAGTATGTTTAAATTCCTCGAGCAATTGAGTACTAAGGAATGCCTGTTGTTCTGTAGAGGTACCTAACATGATCCAGGGACAAAACTTTAAGGCAACATTTTCTTCAGCATCGAGAAATCCTGTACAAAAATGAATAAGATATCCTTTAAGGTCTTCATCAAGCGCTTCAAAATCCCTTTTATCCTGGCTAAGATCGATAGCAGCAGGATCCCAAGTCCCAAAACGAATCGCTTTTCGATATAAGTCCCATGCCACTTCATCCGTCGTCTTATCAATACTAGGGATTAGCTCTTCAGTTTTATCGATATTTTCTGTCATTACAATGACCTCCAATTTTATAATAGAATTAATAGTCTTTTAAAAAAAATCAAACTTTAAAACAGTTCTTTCAGTAGATCCAAAATCTCTTCTTCTGTTGCTAGCCAAGGATTAAATTTCCACATTCCACTTTTCAGGGAGTCGTGTGCGATCCCCTTAAGGTGCTCTTCTTTAACCCCCACCTGCTGCAATTTCTGTGGAAGCCCGATATCGTTTCGTAATTTAGTCACATCTTCTATTAATTGGTCTGTAATCTTCCAATCAGGTAACGATGGATCAGTTACTCGAAAAACGCTTGCCATTTCAACATGCTTATTGACCAGGGATATCGAATTACGGCGGATAACCTCCGGTAAAAGCAGACCTATTGCCACTCCGTGACTAACATGGGCATATCCGCTTAACGCACTTCCAATGGCATGTGTCAAACCGAGGAATGATTGATTGAATGCCATACCGGCCAAGAGACTAGCTTCTGCCATTTTGATCCTTGCCTCTATATCATTTCCATTAAATACGGCCCGACGAAGGTATTTGCTAACAGTTCGCATGGCTGATAATGCAAGTGCGTCACTGGCAGGCTGGGATATCCGTGACACAAATGACTCTGCCCCATGTGCAAAGGCATCAAATCCTGAGGCTGCTGTAATTTTCGTTGGTGCAGTCATCGTCATTTTAGGGTCCACTATACTTATATCCGGTGCGATGAATGGGCTCGTTACCGTAACTTTTCGATTCTCCTCCCAATCCGAAAAAACAGCAAACATGGTCACTTCACTTCCGGTGCCGGATGTCGTAGGTATTGCAATGAGAGGAATATTGGATGATTGCTTAATAAGATTTACTCCTGCATAATCACGAATACTCCCTCCATTTCCAGCTATTACACGAACGCCTTTGGCTGTATCGATCGGACTGCCCCCGCCAATGGCGATTAAAGCATCGCATTCTTCCTGTTGAAACCCGTGAGCTGCTTTGTCAACGGTTTCAACGCTCGGATCTGGTTCCACATCATCATAAATCACATAAGAAATGTGATTGTCCTCTAAGATTTTTGTTACATTTTCGATTAACCCTGATTTTAAGACACCGTTATCAGTAACGATAAAGGCACGTTTTACTTTAAAAGGTATATTGTTAAGTTCGTTGATTTTGTTATATCCAAAATAAATCTTTGTGGGAAGATGAAACTCAAATGATTGATACATAATAGATAGATTCCCCCCTATTCTTCTATTTCAATATTAATATGTTTTGTTTCGGTATATTCCATTAATCCTTCAATTCCCCTTGTACGCCCAATTCCGCTCTCTTTATAACCCCCAAATTCTGCCTGTGGGTAATTTTTGTTATAGGTATTAATCCAAACCGTTCCGGCCTCCACCTTTTTCGCAATTCTCACAGCTCTGTTGACATCCTTTGTCCAAACGCCAGCAGCTAAACCGAAAATTGTTCCATTAGCAAGTGAGATCGCTTCTTTCTCGTCCCTAAAAACTTGTATGGCCAGCACGGGCCCAAAAATCTCTTCTTGTGCTATTCTTGATTCATTTGGCACCTGATCAAAAATGGTTGGCTCAATATAATACCCTTTATCGTAATCTCCACCGGTCAACCTATTACCACCCGTAATAAGTTTTGCATCTTGTCTTCCAATCTCGCAATATTCCAAAATTTTATTAAGCTGTTCTTCCGAGATGACAGGTCCCATATCGGTTGTTTCAATTAACCCGTTACCAACTTTCAATTTTTCAGCCTGTTTACGCAATCCTTCTACCACTTCTTCATGAATCGACTCATGAACAATCACTCTTGATCCAGCAAAACACATTTGGCCGGCAGTAATAAAGGCTGATTTTGCAACGGCTTGAATTGCTTTGTTTAGGTTTGCATCAGGAAATATTATATTAGGAGATTTCCCCCCCAGTTCAAGAGCAAGTTTCTTAACCTTTTCTGCTGCTTTTTTCATTAAGTTTTTGCCAGTAGTCGTGTCACCTGTAAAGCTGATGGCATTAACATCGGGATTTGTAGTCATCTCATCCCCAATAACCTTTCCCGGACCAGACACGATATTCACAATTCCTGGTGGAAAGTCGCTATTTTCCTCGATTAATTTGACAATGGCAGTGCTGATAAGTGGTGTTCGACTTGCCGGTTTTAAAACCACTGCGTTTCCTGCAGCAAGGGCTGGAGCAACCTCTCGAATCATTAGCATAGCCGGCCAGTTCCAAGGTGAAATAATCCCTACTACTCCAATCGGCTCTTTGTCAATGATGCCATATGATGTGGTGGAAAGATTTATCGACCTACCGAATATACTTCGAGCCATACCTGCAAAATATTTTAACGTATCAATACAGGCGTCCAATTCTATACGAGACTCCTTTATCGGCTTTCCGTTCTCTGTGGTTAAAATTCTAGCAATTTCTTCTCTATTTTCCTTCAATTTATAAGCCCATTGCATCAAAGCATCAGAACGTCGCGAAGAATTTGAACGCCAGTCGGATGTATGAAATGCTGCCTTCGCCAATTTAATTGCCAATTTAATATCTTCTAATCCCGATTTCTGTGACTCTCCAACAATCTCACCTGTAGCAGGATTTACGGATGTCATCGTTTCCCCAGTTTTGGCTTCTTGCCAATCGCCATTAATATAATTTCTAGTAATCTCTAATTTTGCAATCACTATTTACGGCCCCCGTTTCTATTTGAGATTGCCTTTTGTTTCTGGAACAATGAGGCTTCCAATAATGTAGACAAGAAAAATTACAATCACAAAATACATAAGTGTGTACGGTATATTTTCAATCGAACCGCTTGCTAATGTTACGAAAGTTGGCATCATACCGCCAATTGCAAATCCCATATTCCATGACAGTCCTGTACCCGTAGACCGTATTGATGTAGGAAAGCGTTCATTAAGAAAAATTAACACAGGTGCATAAGCAGCATTTCCTAAAAACACCAGACCCATCGTATTCAAATAAATCGAAGTCGTTGTAACAGCATCGGCTAATGCTAGATAAAAATATGGAAGTCCGACGATATTTAAACATCCAATAACTAAAAAGGTCTTTTTTCTTCCAATAATTTCACTAAGTTGTCCGAACAGTAAAGCCGAAATTATCGTGACAATACTTGAGACAATGAGAACACCTGATAAAACTTCTGAAGATACATTGTTAACTACTTTTAGAAATGTGGGAATAAAACCAGCTGTAAGGTAATAACCTGAACCACCACCAATAACAATCATTAGATTCACAGCTATAACTCGGAAATATTTTGTAAATAAGGTCTTAATAGGAGACTGCGGTATTACATCCTCTTGCCCTTTTTCTTCATTCTCTTTACGTAATTGTGCCCAAAGCGGAGACTCGTTAAGTGTTCTAAATACAAGTAGACCAGCTACTGCACCTAAAATCCCTGTAAAGAACATGACTCTCCACCCCCAATCATTAAACGCTTCACCAGGAAAAAAAGCAGAAACGATGGTAAATGTTAGTGAAGCGAATAGTGCTCCTAACCCGGCTCCTCCCCCACCTATAAGACCAGACATCAATCCGCGCCATTTAGGCGACGCAGATTCTGTTCCAATTGTATGTGTAGATGCCACGACACCGCCGACAAAGACCCCTTGAACTAATCGTAGAATTAAAAAAAGGATTGCAGCAGTCACACCAATTTGTGGGACAGTAGGCAAAAGACCAAAGGCAGCTGTACTAACACCAACCCCTACCACAGAAACAATCATTGCTTTCTTTCGCCCGTTTTTATCTGCATAAGATCCAAATATTGCCGACCCAAGAGGCCGCATCAAAAGCGTTACCCCAAAAGAAGCATAAACAGCAGCTAAAGAAAGCGTAGGGCTGGTTGTAGGGAAAAATAGTATACTAATTGTGGGAGCCACAAAAAGTAGAAGAAAAAGATCATAAAGATCGAAAGCCCACCCTAATAGTGACGCTGTCATTGCAGAGACAACCTGACGTCTGTTAACGATTACATTTTCTTGTTCAGAATGAGCGACTACATTAGACATTAGAGTACCTCCATTTTTTCATATCATGTTTTGAGTCATGTTAAACGGGAAAAATAGTATATTAATACCCAAAAAATAATGATTATAGATTGGTTATTATTTCGTCTTTATTGAGTCCCGACCACCGTTCAAAAAGTCGAGCATCAATACCAAACTGATCTAACGCCTTACCTACACTTTGATTAACAATATCATCTAATGATGTTGGCTTATGATAAAAACTAGGAACAGGAGGGAGGATTACCGCACCATTCTCCGCAGCTGATTGCATTAGCCGCAAATGCCCTAAATGCAATGGTGTTTCACGGACCATTAGAACCAACTTCCTTTGTTCCTTCAAAGTTACATCAGCAGCTCTAGTGATTAAATTATCATTAAAACTGTTTGCGATAGATGATAGAGTTTTAATAGAACATGGAGCAATGATCATCCCGTCAACATGAAAGGAACCACTTGAGATGCTTGCACCTATATCATTTGAGTCATATACAAAACTGCACAGTGATTTTACTTGTTCCACCGAGTATTCTGTTTCATATTCGATGGTTTTTTCAGCAGAGGAACTAATAATTACATGACTTTCAATTTGAAGTTTGTTTAATGTCTCAAGACATCTAATACCGTAAATGGATCCACTTGCCCCTGATATACCTATAACAATTTTTTTCACTCTGTTTCCTCCTACATTTGAAAACGACTTTTTGGATCATGCACTTTGAAGCGGGTAATCAATCCACTTTTGTTAACTGCACGCTTTTCAAAGTTCCCCCTTTCAACTTTCAATATTCATCTTTTATATTTGCAAGTTTCATGCCATTAATAAACTGTTTAAAATTCACTCTTTCCTACCCATTAACCATCCAACTGGAACGAATGACGTTACAACTGGAACCCCTGCAGTTCCGCTTTTCTTGAAGACTAGGGTAAGGCTCGAACCTTACTGGATGGCAAATTTCAAATAAACAAAAAACGTTTGCTCCATTCTGAAACTTAGACACCGTTCAGATGGGCAATAATTTTACCTTTTACACCTTGTGAACTGCGTAATATATAGTACTGATTCGAGTCGGTACCTTTCAAAATTGAAGTAAAAAAGGATATCCAACTGTGATTGTTTAATATAAAAAGCCCTTCTCTTAATCGAGAGGGCTTTTATTAGAGATTAATGTTTATTATTTATTTCAAACTCCTTGAGAAACGTTAGAATCTGTACTATTTTTACTTTGTTGAACAATGATGGTTTTAAAATCAGGCTTTTCAATAATTAGTGAAACAGCAACACCACCCATTATCGCCCAGAATGGAGAGCTTATATCATAAAAATGGACTCCTGACATCGCAATGATAAGGGCAAAAAATGAACCAAATTGGAATTGGGGTTTAGAAAACGCTTCTTGTAATGAACTTAAAAGAACTCCCATCATAGCCAGTCCTGCAACAGTGCTGATTAATACTTTCGGCATTGCAGCTACAAAAGGCATGATTGTACCTGCAAACAATCCAAAGGTAGAAAATAACACACCACATACAACCACTGCTGCATATCTTCCTTCCATTTGACCAGCTTCTTTTGATGCACAGATTGCTGTCATTGACCCCGCAATATTCGCATTATGACCTCCAAAAAAAGACGTAATACCCCCGCCAATTCCGCTTAAAATCGTCATCTCATTAACCGGTGGTTTATATCCTTGGGTGTTTAACACACCTGTAGCCTGGGCATTTTCAGCACCAATTACTAAAAGTGCAAGTGGGATGCCCATTGAAATAATCGCGTCAATATTGAATGATGGAGTCACTAGTTGAGGAACGACAAAAACGGAACTCACATCTTTCACTTGGAATTCTCCCATCCAAACCGATAAAATGATAGCAACAGCAAATGATATTAAAATAGGTGGAAATTTTTTTATATAACGGAATGAGAGAAGATACACGAGGATGGATGAACCTGCAATTATTGGTGCTTTTTCGAGGGATGCAATCATCTCAGTTCCGAAACTAATCATTGTTCCAACGACCATCGACATAACAATTGGAACCGGAATCCAGTCCATAACTTTACCAATAACCCCTGCTATCCCTAACATAAAGACAATGAGACCTGCTGCCAAATAAGCACCAGCAGCTTCATTTAAAGAATAGTTTGACAGTGAACCTACAACAAGTATTGCACCTGGAATTGAATAAGCGCCAGCAATCGGCTGCTTATTTCTTACGGAGATGAGTATTCCTAATATCCCACCAAAAAAATATATGGCAAATAACCAAGAAATCACTTGTGTTTGAGTTAATTCGCCATTTGATGCTCCGTTTATTATAATTAGCGACGGACCAGTACAGCCAAAAATTGCTGCCAGCGTTCCTGCACTAACTGTTCTTACATTTAAATGACTTAATAAACCTTTCTTGTTTTCAGAACCCTTTTTTAGCTGCATACCTTCAATCCTTCCCATATCGTTCTATTAACTTCCCTGAATCAAACATGATTTAAAGCGACTTTTTCTTGATCTAAAATGAGAATCACCGGCAGAGGCTGCCGGTGACTCTCATTTTATTACTTCCCTGTAAAAACTGGTTTTCTCTTTTCTACGAACGCATCTACGCCTTCTTTAAAGTCTTCTGTTGTGCGAAGGAGGCCGTAGGCTTTCCCTTCCATTTTCAATCCGAC
>NZ_JBWCCL010000030.1:0-16280 GCF_056279465.1 Peribacillus sp. TE19612
GTGCAAATAAATGATCTCCTTTCATGCATAGTAAGCAAATTTCCTGGACCTTTTCAAGTATATTATGCAGGACTCTCTAGGTACGCATGGACTAAATGGAATCGAATTTCTTTGGAATCGTTTAAAAGTGAGATGCAAGTGGTTCTGGTTCAAAAGATTAAATGGATTGCAAGTCATCTCTAAACTTGGACATACTGATACTACTAAACTAAAAAGGATGTGTATCAGTATGAAAAAACCAGCAAAATTTAAGTGTAAGCATTATGAACCAGAAATTATTTTACATGTGGTGCGCTGGTACCTACGGTACAACTTGAGCTTTCGTGATTTGGTAGAAATAATGGAGGAGCGAGGCCTGTCGACAGCTCACACAGATTATGCGTTGGGTCCATCAATATGGACCTGAATTAGAAGAAAGAATACGGTGCCACCTCAAGCAGACAAACGACTCATGGAGAGTCGATGAAACCTATATAAAAGTAAAAGGACAATGGAAGTACTTATATCGTGCAGTCGATTCGGGAGGAAATATGATTGACTTTTATTTAAGTAAATCCAGAGATACCAAAGCAGCTAAGCGCTTTTTTAAGAAAGCCTTGGCTGCTTTTCATGTTTCGAAATCTCGAGTGATAACAGTCGATAAAAATCCAACATATCCAGCTGCTATTCAACAACTAAAAGAAGAGCAAAAGATGCCTGAAGGCATCCGAATAAGACAGGTTTGTTATCTGAACAATATTGTTGAACAAGATCACCGTTTTATTAAGAAACGAGTACGCTCCATGCTGGGATTTAAAATGTATGAAACTGCCACTTCAATAGTATGTGACATAGAAGCCATGCATATGATGAAAAAAGGTCAACTTCACCAACGGATGAAGTCTGTCCAAAAACTACCGGGCGGCTTTATAGAATTGGGGGAATCCACTGAAGATACAGCCAGGCGTGAAATATGGGAAGAAACCGGGCTGCACATCGGCAACCTGCAATTAATTGAAGTATTTCAGAGAAGGACTTTTTTACCAAGCTACCAAATAGTGATGAATAATTTCATGTTACCATTATTACGCAACAAAAGACATACGCAGGGAATTTTAAGACCTGATGGTATAGAAACAGAAAAGGTGGATTTTTTTAAACCGTCGGTTCTTCCGCACGGACAAAGTGCAAAAGATCAAGGGATATTGAAAAGTTTTATGCAAAGAAAATGAATTGGAAAATTTGATTTAGTGGAAGGTAATACGGCTTAATACAGAATAGAAATGGAGGTCAATGACTATGGAACAAGGCATAGACTCCTTGGGACAGCGAATAAATCCGGTCGCATTTATACAAACATTAGAGGGAGGAACCGCCCATGTTATCCTTTTCAGCGACGGAAAAAAATATGTAGTGAAATGGAACGGCACTAGAGAAAAAAGGGCCAGAGAAGCAGTTAATGAATATGTGGTCGGTAAATTGGGGGAGCTCCTTTCACTTCCCGTTGTCCCCTTCGAGCTAGTTCATATACCGGAGGAATTTATAAAGAAAACTCCTGAATTACAATCCGATAAATACAATTTTAGTTCCGGATGCCATATTAGCTGTTTATTTATCGAAAACAGTTTTGTATTTTATGATGTATTTGATAATCCTCCATCCAAGAGCGAAATAAAAAATCCCGAAATGCTTGCCGGGATGGTGGTACTCGACCAATGGGTGCATAATTTCGATCGGACTGTGAACAATTTACTTCTGGAGCGTCTTAGTGGAGGCTGCTTTTATGTTCATATGATTGATCATGGTAGATGTTTTCCAGGGGAATACAAATGGTCTTCAAAAACGCTTAGTGAGTACCGGGAATTTAAACCGTTTTATCAAGAAACTTACCAATGGGTCTTCTCCCTTCTCAAAGATCGGAAAGAACTTCATTCTTTTGTGGAAAAAATTATATCTTTGCCAAACAAATTGATCTATGAAGTTATCAAATCCATTCCTGAAGAGTGGCAGGTATCTACGCATGATAGAGAGGCCCTTTACCAATTTCTTGTAAAGCAGAAAAATCACCTGGGTAATGTTATAGCCGGTATGATCGATTACTATACGCAAAAGAAAAAGAAACTTTTGCTCACCGGAGCGAACGGCAAAATTGGCCGCCTACTGCACAAGGAGCTGAAAAAACACGGGACTTACGACATCTTTGGGGTGGACATCGAGCCTGACCGGGATCGTAATGTAGTGCAGCTCGACGTAACGGACGCGGCCAGGCTTGAAGCATTGACCGTAGGGGTGCATACGGTACTGCATTTTGCGTGGGCGAAAGACGAAGAGGACTTTCTCGGAAAAGTGTTGCCCCTTAACGTGACCGGTGCGTATCATTTATACGAAGCGGCACGCAAGAACGGGGTGAAACGTATTATCTTTGCCGGCTCCAACCATGTTACCGGATTTTATAGAGTCGGGGAGCAGGTCAAGCCGGAAGACCCTTATCGGCCGGACAGCTTTTACGGGCTCAGTAAATGCTATATTGAGCTGCTCGGACGGTATTACGCCGATAAATACGGCATCTCCTCGATTAATATCCGGATAGGCAACTTTTCTGGAGATGACCGCCCTCTTTCTGAGCGAGCGTCCCGCATCTGGATTTCCTGCCGGGATATGGTCCAGCTGACAGTTTGCTGCATCGAGGCTGATCCGTCTATCGATTTTCTTAGCCTATATGGAACCTCGGCGAACACATCCAACTACTACGATATCGGTTATCTGGAGGATCTGATCGGTTATAAACCCGAGGACAACGCAGCAGCTTTGTTGGAAGAAGAGATACGTCTCGGTACACTGCCTCAAAACAATATCCCCTTTCAAGGCGGAAGGCATGCAATAACAAGCCGCGCCGAAGATGGAAGGAAGTAAGAAGACTCCCTTAAGTAGAACTTCTACTTAAGGGAGTCTTCTTGTTGGCTTCCAAGAATAAATTCAGCATATCAGCCCTTATTTCCATAGGAGCTAAACGGAGTCAAGCGCAGGAGCTCCTCCCGTATTTTTGGCATATCCGACAACGGTGTCCGATATGCCATTTCAATAATTTGGCTTGCCACCTCAGCGCCATTAGAAGGGATTTGCTTGAATTTTTTTTGAATTTCATGTTTTTTTTCTAAAGCTTGCTCGATCTTTGTTACGATTTCTTCCGGTTTTTTAATTGTTCCCAAGTCATTATTTAATATCTTTCTAAGCATACTTATTTTTTGCTCGCGTTCCGCATCATCAGCCGGGAGAAAAAGCAATGGGGTCCCTGTAGATATGCAATCTGCTAAAATGCCCATACCAGGTTTGCTGATGACCAGACTGGCCGCATTTACAAGATTTCTACCGTTAGGGAAAAGAGGGGCTTTGATAATCCTTTTATCAAATTCGTAATCTTCTTCTTTCAATTGCCCCGCCACCACAAAGCGATATCTTCCGGCAAGACCGTTAATATGTTTATACCACTCCACAATCTGCTGATAGCGGTGAATGCCGAGTCCGCCCCCCATTTGGATCAAAATAAACTGCTCGTCTTCCTGAAGACCCAATTGGCGCTTGACTTCTTCCGGCGACTGGCTGATCTCCCTGGTGATTATAGGAATAGGGATATAGATACAGTTTAATCTCGGATTAAACCGCCTGGGCGGGAAAAGGTTCATGTGCAGAAAGATATCGGAATGATTTGCGATATCCATGATCTTTTCCTTATATTTCCGCATTTCAATCGAATCATTTCTACGCATGGAAAAGTCACTGTGATAGATCGTAACGATTTTTGTGTTTATATCGAGCAGACCCTCTGTACGAAATCTAACCACTTCGGACCGCCAATCATTTATTAATAACTCGGTTTGTCTGCCATCTTCGAACTGTGTGGATTCTTCATAGGCTTTTAAAGGGGCATGGCTCTTCAGATTTCCCGATAAATAATCATGTGTTCCCTCAAAGGCGAACACTTGAACCGGAAGTTGTAATTGAAGTAATCTTTCCGTTATGCTAACGCACCTGCCGAGATGCCCCATACCTCTGCCAACCAAAAATGAGATCATGTTTCATCATCCTTTTGTGGAGAATTTATGAGATGTGTAAATACTTGTTCCAGCTTTCGGACTTGTTTTCGGATGTCGTGCTCCTGTTCTACCTTCCTGCGGCCCTTCTCAGCCAGCTGAATCCATTCACTATGATGTTCAATAGCATAAATCAGCATTGCGGATAGTGCGTCGACATCCTTTTCCGGAACCAAATATCCCGTTTCGCCGTGGTGAATCAGTTCCGGGATTCCCGCGTGTGCGGAACTTACAACAACCCTACCCACAGCCAGAGCTTCCATAAGCACGTTTGGAATCCCTTCTTCATTCCCGTCCGATCCGGTAAGGGAAGCGATACAGAACAAATCGCAGTTCATTAAATGTTCCCTCACTTCCGGATGACTCCTTTTTCCTACTAGCTTTACGCGTCCATGTAAATGCAGTTTTTCGATTAAGCTCTCAAGATTTACCCTTTCTTCGCCATCCCCAATAATTGTTAGCCTTGAATTTGGATATTTTTCCGCAATCCGGGCAAATGCTTGAATGAGAATATTCATCCCCTTCTTTTCCGTTAAACGGCCGACGCTTAAGATGTCAATCTCATCCTTCTTTGCGGGTGCTTTGGGATGAAAGGGGAACTTGTCTAGATCGATACCCGATTTGAGCACGACAATTTTATGACTAGGGCAGCCTAGGTTAATTAAACGATTTCGCATATGCTCACAAACTACGGTAAACATCTCGCCTTTCATGAAGAGTTCCGGCAATTTCGCCGTATAATCCTCTATGAGAGTTTCTGCTTTCCTGGAAACATCGTAACCATGGAATGAGGTAAGCATCGGCAGGTTCGTCGCTTGTTTCACTGGAAGCATTTGCAGTCCACCGGTGCCGAAACGAGCATAAATCAATCTGATATTATGAGCATGGAAATGCCGAATCGTTGTTTCAAGATCCCGATAAGGATAGAGATTTGAAAATGGAAGCAAAGCAGATTCAGCAAGGAGTTCACTATAAAAAACATGCGGGCAATATTCGGTCATATTGGTTATTTGCTCGTAAATGAACGTTTCACTTAGAGGCAAGTAAAGTCGGCGATACATACATATGTTTTTCATAGGTTTTAACATGTGAAATCTTTCCATTCAAGATAGGGTTGCGGGTCGAGCTTTTTTACCTGCTCCAAAAAAGAAGATAATAAACCCAAATGATTTAGATTTGTCATAAGTTTCTCAGGCCGATTGGACTTTTTTGTAAAGTGGCTCACAAGGTCTACGACTTTAAATCCCCCTTGCTTCGTTACGATGATTTCCTTCAACCTCGAATCTAACCGGGTGAATTTTAACCGTTTCATTTCTTCCAGCAAGAAAAGAATTTTTTTTGTGACATCTTCTGTTATCATGCCTTTTTCTTCAAGATATTCTTTTAGAGAAGGGCCCTCAATATACTCCATGACGATATAGTTTTCTCCAACTTCATACAGTCTTGGAACAATGGACGATTCCTGCGCAGCTTTTAATACTGTGCTCTCGCTTAAGGCGTGCATTTGTTTTGCGTAAATTTTTACGCATTGATCCGAAGAAATTTTAAACACAGCCCCTTGATTCCCTCGTCCAATTAGCGGAAATGAAGTTGGATTATGAAGAACTTCTACTTTCTCCCCTTTCATAAGAGAAGCAACACGAATAGCTTTAAAATCTTCCATTTTACTTCAACTCCTTGAATAAGGCCATTGCTTATACGTGTGGTTGGTTCATAGCTTTATATAGTTTATGTTAAAGGATTGTAAATGCTCTAGACGTATAACTGTTTCCCCATCGGGGGCTTCATAAATCATCAGCAGCGAACACATACATAACAAAGCATGGGACCAAACCAACTGCATTTGCATATAGAGTTTCTATATAAAATCTTTCCATTCCCCATAGAATTCCAGATCGAGCTTTTTTACCTGTTCCAAAAACAAAGATAATAAACCCAATTTCCTTAGACCTTTCAGGAGCCTCTCGGGCAGGGAACACTGTTTTTCAAATGAAAATGAGTACACAAGATCTATAACTTTAAGCTCGTTTTCCTTCGTTATGATGATGTGGTCTAACCTCGCATCCAACCGGGTAAACTTTAATCGCTTCATTTCCTTCAGCAGGAATAGGATCTTTTTGACAAGATCTTCTGTGATATCGCTTTTTGATTCAAGGTATTGCTTTAAAGAATGACCCTCAATGTATTCCATAATGACATATTTTTCTCCAACCTCATAAAGTTTAGCTGCAATACCCGATTCCTGTGTGGCTTTTAAAACTGCGCCCTCGCTTAAGGCGTGCTCTTGTTTTGCGTAAATTTTAACGCATTGATCCGCGGAAATTTTAAAAACGGCGCCTTGCTTCCCCTTGCCAATTAGCGGATATGAGGTTGGATTGTGAACAATTTCTACTTCATGATCACCTTCCCTGATAACGGAAATAGATTTGAAATCATCCACTTTGATTCAACTCCCGTATGAAATCTTTCCATTCCTCATAGGATTGCGGATCAATATGCTTTACATGTTCCAAAAACGTCGATAATAAACCCAATCTGTTCAGACGTGTCATGAGCAATTCAGGCCGCTTGGGACGTTCTTTTATTTTAAAAGAGTTTGCATGATCTATTACTTTAAGCACTCCTTCCTTGGTAAGGTAAATATGCTTTAACCTTGCATCCACCCTAATAAATTTTAATCGCTTCATTTCTTGCAGCAAAGACAGGATTTTTTTCGTCATATCTTCTGTCAGAATGCCTTCTGATGCAAGATGTTCTTGTAAATTAGGACCTTCAATGTATTCCAAAACAAGATAGTTTTCTCCAAACTCATATAGCTTTGGAACAATGGACGATCCCTCTGTGGCTTTATAAGCTTCGCTCTCTTTTATGACTTTATTGTGGTCTGCGAAAATTTTTACGCATTTATCCGGAGCAATTTTAAAAACGGCACCTTGTTTCCCATTGCCAATTAGCGGGTATGAGGTCGGGTTATGAACAACTTCAACTTTATTTTCACCTTCCCTGATCACACGAATAGATTTAAAATCATCCACGTTTCTTCAACTCCTTAAATGATGTGTAATATGACTCTATTAACAGTGGTTTACTGCTTTTATATATTTTATGTAAACCCTCTGGACTTGCTCTGGTTATACGCCGATTCTTTTTATTCTCTTATCCCCATATAATAACCGTAACAATAAAAACTGGAGGTCGATTACTCTGAGACGGATTGCAATTGATATGGACGAAGTAATCGCAGATTTTCTTTTTAAACACCTGAATTTATATAATGAAAATTTTAACGAGGCTCTATCCATCGCAGATTTGCAGGGAACAAGGCTATGGAACTTTCGCCCGCATATCGCAAAAGAAATTTTGGCCTATTTGGATAATCCAACATTTTTCCGTGATTTAAGGGTTATTGATGATAGCCAGGAAGTCATCCGGGAATTGCATAAGCATTACGAAATCTTCATCGCAACTGCGGCTATGAAACACCCTGCGTCATTTACCGCGAAATATGAATGGCTTAAAGAGCACTTTCCGTTTCTGTCGGATGCTCATTTTGTATTTTGCGGCGATAAGAGCATCATCCGTGCAGATTATCTCATTGACGACAGCCCAAAGAATCTGAAACGATTTATCGGGCAGGGAATTTTGTTTACCGCTCCGCATAATATCCATGAAACCGGATATGTGAGGGTTAATAATTGGAAAGAAGTAAGGGCATGTTTTTTGAATGAAAAAACATAAACTCCCTATAAGCAGGGAGTTTATGTGCAGTTTGTAGACAAAGGGGTTCGGAATTAAAAAATTCCGAACCCCTTTTGAAATTCCCTTTGAATTTTCTCCTAAAGTTAAGAGATTGGGGCTCTACGAGCCCACTATGTTAGGCCATTTTTGGACCTTGCCATGTTCAATTGGCCATTTTCTTTAAATTAATGGCATCGAAAGTGAGCATCGCCTGCATCGACAATTTTCTAAGTCCCCTTAAAGTAGTCCAACGCATACCATGCTTTCTTTTGCATCTGCGAATACACGCTCAATCGTTTCTTTACGTTTCGCATATAGGTTTTACATCTTCCAGGTGTTACAATCGTTCCCAATACAAAACCGTTACGGTCTGCGGCCGCGTGGAATGAATAGGCAAACTGTTTTGTTCGTTCATCTTTCACATAGTAGCCACTCTCAGAATCAGTTGTACTTTCTTTAATTTCTTTAGTTTCTTCCTTATCAAATTTATCCGGTGGAAAAGGTTTCTGTCCATGGTTTTCACGATCTTGATTTATTTCATCTTGAAGGCGTCCTTGATAAGCTCGTGTTTCTTTGCGAACGATTTTCTTTTCAAATTTCCGCTTATTCGCACTGGCTTTCACATGTGTGGAATCGACGAATACGTGCACTGCACTTATTAACTTATCAGCAGCTGTCATTAAGATACGATAAAAAATCTATACAAATAGGTCTGTATCTTTAAAGCATCGTTCATAATTTTTCCCTAACGTTGAGAAATGAGGCACTTTATCATGGAAACTATAGCCTAAGAACCAACGGTAAGCCATATTTGTTTCAACTTCTTCAATTGTTTTACGCATTGAACGAATACCAAAGGTATATTGAATGAAAGTCAGTTTAACTAATATAACTGAATCAATACTTGGACGTCCTACCTCTGAATACATATCTTTCACCAAAATCATAAATGAAAGAGAAGTCAATGGCCGCCTCAATTTTACGAACCAAATGGTTCGCTGGCACCAGTTGATCTAAAGTAATCATTTCAAGTTGATCTCGCTGAATAGAATCATGTTTAGAAAGCATCCTCATCACCTCAAGTTTTAATAATTCTATTTTAAAACATAAAGACTTTAGGCAAAAGGGTTCTTTCTAAAAGTTAAAACAAAGTTGATTGGAACGAAGAGTTCGAGACTCCTGTGGGAAAAGCACGTCCAAGAGAGACCCCGCAGGCGTAAAGGCGCCGAGGAGGCTCCCGGACCGCCCGCGGAAAGCGAGTGCTTGGAGGCAACGTTCAAATAGTACAAACCCCTAAAAAAACTGTAGACAAACTCGATGAAAATCGAGTTTGTCTACAGTCAGAACATAAATTCCCTATAAGCAGGGAGTTTATGTGTTCTATATGAAATCTTTCCATTCCTGATAGGATTGCAAATCGAGAAGTTTTACCTGCTCCAAAAACGACGATAATATTTCCAAATTCTTTAAATCTGCCATGAGGTACTCTGGCCGGTCAGGGCGGTCTTTCTTCGTTTTAAATGAGTGCACAAGGTCTATTATTTTAAGTTCCTCTTGCTTTGTTACCAGGATGTTACGTAATCGCGGATCCAACCGAGCAAAATTTAACCGCTTCATTTCTTGTATCAAGGATAGGATTTTGCCGGTGATATCTTCTGTTATATTGCCTTTGGCTTCAAGATATTGTTCTAAAGTAGGACCCTCAATATACTCCATAATGACATAGTTTTCCCCTACCTCATAAAGCTTTGGAACAATGGGCGAATCCTGCGTGGCTTTTAAAGCTTCGCTCTCTTTCAAGATGTTCTTTTGTTTTACGTAAATTTTTACACATTGATCCGAGGAAATTTTAAAAACGGCACCATGCTTCCCCCTTCCGACTAACGGAAATGAGGTCGGATTATGAACAACTTCCACTTCATTGTCTCCTTCCCTGGTAACACGAATTGATTTAAAGTCATTCACTTTTCTTCCACTCCTTGAAATCTTTCCATGCTTCATAGGATTGTGGATTGAACTTGTTTACCTGTTCCAAAAACGCCGGTAATAACCCCAATTTTTTCAGGCCATTCATGAGCTTCTCAGGCCGGTCGTACCGTTTTTTCATATGACTCACAAGGTCTATTACTCTTAGTTCCCCTTGATTGGTAACGATAATGTGATATAAGCTCGCATCCAATCGGAAAAAGTTTAATCGCTTCATTTCTTGTATCAAGAATAAGATTTTCTGCGTAATATTTTCTGTTATATCGCCTTCTGATGCAAGATATTGTTCTAACGTGGGGCCCTCAATGTACTCCATAACGATATAGTTGTCTCCAACCTCATAAAGCTTTGGAAAAACGGGAGAGTCTTGTGCGATTTTTAAAGCTTCGCTCTCTTTCAAAATGTGCTTTTGTTTTACGTAAATTTTCACGCATTGATCCGAAGAAATTTTAAAAACGGCGCCATGATGCCCCCTTCCAATGACCGGATACGAGGTTGGATTATGAACAACTTCTACGTCATTGTCGTCTTCCCTTCTCACTTGAATAGCTTTAAAATCATCCATTTTTCTCCATCTCCTTAAAATCTTTCCATTCTTCATAGGATTGCGGATCGATAAGCTTTACCTGTTCCAAAAACGTAGATAATAAACCCAATATGCTTAGACCTGTCAATAACCCCACAGGGATGTCAGCCTTTTTCTTCGAATATGAGAAAACATGATCTATTACTCTTAATTCCTCTTCCCTGGTTACGATGACCTGCTTTAACTTCGGATCCACCCGGACAAAGTTCAATCGCTTCATTTCTTGAATCAAGGACAGGATTTTTTTGGTAATATCTTGTGTTATATTGCCTTTTGCTTCTAAATATTCCTTTAAGGTAGGACCCTCAATGTACTCCATAATGATATAGTTGTCTCCTACCTCATAAAGTTTTGGAACAATGGGCGAGTCTTGTGCGGTTTTTAAAGCTTCACTCTCTCTCAAGACATTTTTGGGTTTTGTGTAAATTTTTACGCACTGATCCGAAGAAATTTTAAAAACCGCCCCATGCTTCCCCGTTCCAATTAGCGGATATGAGGTTGGATTATCCACAACTTCTATATTATTGTCTCCTTCCCTGATCACACGTATAGATTTAATATCATCCATTTGTCTTTAACTCCTTCGAAATTATAGTTATTTGACTCTATGAGCTGTAGTTCACCGCTTTAATATTTTATGATGAAGGGTAGAAAATGCTCTAGACTTCTAACCGTTTATTAGCGGTCATTTAATCCTTTTTAATTTACATTCTTCGATATTGTTCAGATAGAATTATGGCTTTAGCTAACGGCTTTGTATATTTTATGTAAAGGATTTGAACTTGCTCTGGTTAATCGCCGTTACCTAATATCCTCTTGTTTGCATATAATGAATCATCTTAAAGTGCAAGACACCCTTTATAGAAAAGGAGAAAAACAGCATGAGCGATTTCGACTCCATTACCGTCACCCGCAATGAACAAAAAGAACTGGTTATCCATAATCCGACTTCGTACCCTTTTATAGGAAAAGGGCTTCAGGGGGCAGTTTTCAAGCTGTCGGAAGACAGCTGCGTAAAAATTTTTTTAAAACCGGAGGTCGCAAAACAGGAAAAAGAAGCGATGTTAAAAGGGCAAGGATTACCTTTCATGCCGAAGCTTTTCGAATCCGGCCACAACTATATCATCATGGAATATATCTATGGTCCTTCATTACGGGATTATCTTCAGGAACATGGTACGATAACAGAATCGATTACACGGCAGATTGTTTTTATGAAAAGGGAAATGAAACGATTGGGTTTTACCAATTTGGATATCTGCGTCATTCGCCACATTTTTGTTGATAAACAGCAAATTTTGAAAACCGTCGATCATGCAAATGCATATAAACGGAAACCCATACCGGTACGGTTGTTAAATACATTATCCGAACTTGGACTAACTGACCTCTTTTTGCAACAGGTCAAAGACATGGACCAGGAATTCTATTCCGAATGGAAAAACTACATGTCCATGCCCGACGGAGCCAAAATGAAGGCTAAACGGAGCAAATAAGGCTACTCAATTTCACGTTGTTTATTTTTCATAGAGTGTAAGCAGAGTTATTCCCATTTCTCCTTCGTAAAACTTCTGTTTCCGTTTCACCTTCTGATTTACGAACATAAAAATAAAAGAGAGATTTTCCGCAGCTGTCTCCAAACAAAATTCGACTATAATTTTGATATTTCTTCATCAAAGTAGTCTACTAGATCATGGAAGATGATCAATGGAATAATTGAACCTAGACCAACGTAAACGATGGAAAACCATAAGCCGACAAGACTTACTCGAATAACCCCGGAAACTCCTTGATAGGTGTGTGCCAGCCGAAATAGCAGCGAGAGAGTAGAAGAACGAACCAGATGGACCTGTCTGGAGGTAACTGAAAGCATAAATCAAAAATCCCCTGTAGATGATTTCCTCAGTGATTCCGGAAGTTAGAGACACACAAGCCCAAAGTTTTTTACGCAGCGATCTTCACTATGCTGAAAAAACTGCACCTTGACTTCCATCCCTAATTAATTTTAGGTTAGTAGGATTATGAATAATAAGCTCTTTCTCACTGTTCTGTTCTATTCTTTCAACTTTGATTAATTTAAAATCATCTAACTCTTGCGTATCACCTCTTTTTATCCTTTGGACAACTCTAATCTAGTAATATGAATAATATAATGGATTGTTTTGGGTAAATACCATTTTTTACAATAGGTTGTTCCCCTACAATTATGACTTTTACACAAAAACGGAAAATATATGTTTTTGTCCCTTTCAAATCCATACCATTGTGAATTTAATATATTTAAATTCGATTTAATTTCTCCTAGAGCCTTTCCTGCAAGAACAGGAACCTCAACTGACTCTTTTCTTCCAGCTTACTCTCCTAATCTAAACACTGTAGAGCATATTTGAGAATGGCTAAAAGAGAGTGTCATCGTCAATCGGCTTCATGCCACCCGACAGGATATCCGAAAATCAGTTTCCTCGTTTTTAGAGCACCTAGATCGATTTTCTGAAAAAGTGCTCCAACGGATTGGATCGTTAGCCATGCCGGAATATTAATCGTGATTTATATAAAAGGGGATTTTCCATTTAATAGTTTCTTAGAAAGATAAAGATTAATTATGAAAGGAGAAATGAAATGGGATACATTGAAGATTTACGTGCTCTCGTTGGAACAAAACCTTTGATACTTACTGGGGTCGCCGTTTTGGTTATCGACCAGCACTTCCGCTTTCTAATGGTAGAGTCTGATAAAAAGTGGAAATTTCCAGGCGGCTTCATTGAAATAGGAGAAACGGCTGAAGAGGCCTGCAAACGCGAATTGTTGGAAGAAACGGGAATTACTATCGGTAACCTTCAACTAATTGGAGTTTTTTCAGGTAAGGACTATTATACCAAGCTACCAAATGGTGATGAATATTATCCTATTACCTTAGCCTTCGTTACCGAAGACATACGGAGCGGAGATTTAAAACCTGATGATATAGAAGTACAAAAGGTTCAATTTTTTAAATGGTCAGCTTTTCCGAAAGATATAAGTCTCAGAGATCGACAAATATTCCAAAGCTTTATTGAAAATTTAATATCAGAAGGAAGGAAGAGATAAAAAAGTGAAGACGATTGCCTTTTATATCTGAGAACCGATAAAAATAAATTAAGGATTCATGTACAATCAGATCGTATTGCTGGATCAGAACCTAAGGGGTTATGTATAATTAAAGCTGAGAAACTACTAAGAGGAACAACCATGAAACACTAAATCGAAGAATAAGAAGTTCAATGATGTTTTCTAGTATCTCCGGAAATGAAAGCGGTTTCCATTACAATTACAATGGTTGGATGGCGTGTGTGGCTGTCATAGTATCAGGCGTAGGTGGGGCCAATACCGGAAAATGTGTCTATATTAACGGAACTCAAGTTATCAAGACCTAAATTATAAAGAGCCTAAAAAATAAAGGAGAATACATATTAGACATGTCTAATATGTATTCTCCTTTTTATTCAATTAAAGCGCTCTAAAATGAAAAATAAGCGCTTATCCTTGTTCCAGGAAAGCGCCCTATTCTTGAATAAGCTATAGATGTAATGAAGATGAGATTTTAAATGAAATCTTATTATATATTCTTATTCATAACAACTCTAAATTCTTCAAAACCTAGTTCCTCATATATCTTAATTGCTTTATTGCCTTTGTAGACAGTCAGCCTGATGTTATGAAAACCTTCACTTTTTAAGTCATTGATACAATGGTCAAGTAATTTTCTTGCATATCCTTTATTTCTAAAATCCTCCATCACATATATCCCATATATAAATCCATTCTCTTTATCAGTTATACTATCTTTTTGAGAACCATATAGAACCTATCCAACTAAAAATTTAGATTCTTTTCCAACAACAAGTTTTCCATTACTGTTTAAAACTTTTTCCATCATGCTGTTTGCTTTTCTTGGAGAGTATCGCTTTGTTCCAAAAGGAGTTACCAATTTAGAATCATTGCGGTCTTTAAGAATAGTTCTAAAGCCGATTACATCCTTAACGAGGTGAAAATCGATTATTTTTGTATTCAGATCCCCTTAACGTTGTAAATCCGCGTTTTTCTGACGGTACCCCATGCCCATCGAGCCAAGAAAATAGGTCACCCCCCAAAACGATAAATTGAGCTTATAAGTTACAAGAAAGTCCAAAATTTCGTTCTAGGGGTACTACAAAACACTTTAACTTGATGGCAATGTGGTAGGACCCCTTAGAGACCGACAATTTGCCTTTTATACAGATTTTTATGCAAAGAATAGATCTGTATAAAAATCTTACAAGCTAGTAAACCGATGCTACATCAAGGGTTTATAAAATCCTGCATAAACGACAAAAAACGAAAAACGCCAACCCTTGATATATAAGGGTTGCTCTTTTTTCTACTTCCTGATATATATGTTATGTTAACTAGTTTTGTATAGGATATAAAATACAAAGACAGATAAATGTTGTACGAAGACACAAAGATAAGTACATTGGGGACATGAATTTGAGTACATAGAGTTATTAATCCACTCAAAACCGCACCAATTCAATCTCTAACTGTTTTGAGATACAAAATCGAGTACATTATAAACAATACAGTCATATAAATTTATCTGTAAACACAAAGGGGAAGGCAATATCTGTACCCTCCCCTTTTTCGAACAACATATATTTTTAATCTTCTTGATTATTTTTGTGATCCTTAATCAACTAACACACCCGTTAGCCATCCATGAAGCGCAAAATTCAGCGCTTCACCACAGAGAATGAAAATTGGTCTCTATGTCGATAATGTTTTAATGGCTGGCGAAGAAGGTCGTTGAACTATGGTGCCTTTGAGCCCATCCGTTAGTCTGACTCCGGCGACCACGGTGTACCACCGACTGTCGCGCCCTTTATGGGTAGCACTCATGGGAGATTAATCCTTTTTTGGTCGTTGCGCTAGCCTCTACTTAATATGCTATGATTGGAGGTTTTTGTTTAACGATTGACCAAACTCAATCAGATTACTCATAAGGCTCAGCCTTTTTTTAAAAAGCGTTTGTACTGGGTCTATTTTGTTGTGGTTTTTTCTGGATTTTGAGCTTTTTTAATTTTCATGGGAGTTTAATATTTCTCTATTCTTTATTTCTGATCATTAAGTTTGAAAATAGAGGATAATGTTTCACCGTCTTTCCCTTCCAAAACTCCCCATACTTGCTTCCCATCTTGCACGTCTGCGGAGCCAGTTTCGTTGAACCAGACCTTATATTTCTGCCCTTCCTTGTTATCTTGGTCTATAAACCAAAATACAGCATCTTCTTTGCTACCTTTATCAACTGAAACTGTTTTATCCCATTTGACGTCTGCTATAATATCTTCAATCTTTTTGACATTATCTTTATCCAATACAGCTCGTTTATCACTTAATCCACCGTACTCTACTATTTGATATTGATAGCCAACGTCTTTTGCTTCAGGAGAACCCGAAGTTTTAGAGGAACTTGAACATCCCCCTAACGCCACAATGATAACAACCAAACTTAAACTCCATAATAACTTCCTCATACTCACACCTCTTTTTTCCTATTGTACCATTTATAAACAATGGAAGATGAGGGATTTCAATCTTTTATCAACTCAATTTTACTACTTCTTATGCAACTATCCTCCCTCAATAAACTAAACACAATCTTACGATTGCTCTAGAATTCTTAGGATTTCATAGTTATATCATTAACCGTTATCTATGTAAGCTCGGCATTACTCCTCTAGGATAGGGATTTATCGAAAAAAGTGTATGCTAAACTAGCCAATTATAGGAAAAAAATTGGTTTAAGCAATGTTATGATCGCACTTTAGGATATCCACATGTCTCATGGAGGTCAACCCTCCCATGTCTCACAGAGTCGATGCTCC
>NZ_JBWCCL010000031.1:0-14029 GCF_056279465.1 Peribacillus sp. TE19612
GCTGGCCAGCTCAGGACACATTCATCTTATCAAGAGGTCTTTTTTCGTTCAAACCTCATTTTCAGTTATTACAGGAATGCTGCCCCGATAGTTGCCATAAGAAAAAGCTGCCTTAAAGACAGCTCCATCTTCAGCCAACTCACCCGTTGTTTATCTGTTTAAATTTGAAAGGATTGAACCAAACATTCTTCATTATCGACAATTTGCTTTTTTTCTTCAAAATCTATATTTAGCTCACTGAAAATCTTTCTCCAAAATACAACAGCAGGGATATTATTGGCTAATTGAACAACAAAGTAATTACCTTTTTTTTGTTTAAACAATTCCTTTAATAATGATATTGCAGCACCTTTTCTTCTATATTTTTTCAAAATGAAAATATCATTAACGCTGTAATCATAGTCCGTATTTAAAAACGGCCTTTCTAACAGTAATAAAAACCCTGCAATTTTCATATCTTTTTTCAAAAAGTATGGGGTTAATCCTTCCTCCTTCCAAATTAATTCAAATGAATCAAATTCAAATGAGCCATCTGTTGATATGTCTAAACCCTCGGTAAACTCCGAAAGGTCATGTAAATAAAGGGAATATAAATTCTGAAGAATATGCTTTTCATCTTTGGAAACGGGGTGGAATGAAACAATCATTGTTATCCCTCTTTTACCATTTATTAAGCTCTTACTTCATTAATTTCGATATAAACTTCCATTTGTCCTTCATGAACTCACCTGCCCCCGTTTGTTGCATAAAGAAAAAGCTGCCTTAAAGACAGCTCCGAGGAATAAGGGTTAATGATCTTTATTTGCATACATTCTTGCCATTGTCGAAGGTGAAAATTTAATTCTATATTTCCCTTCAAGTTCTTTCTCTGCTTTTTCCGTTAAAGTTAATCCTTGTTTATTGTGTTCTTCTTCTAGTTCAATCCCATTAGGAAGCAATTTATCTTCATCCCAATCAATCCATTCACCATACCTATTTACCCATTCAATCAATTCATTAGTTAACGTATCTGAAATCGGAAGGTCATCTATATCCAAGTTACAACCACATTGATTGCACCATATAGGGTCCGCCCCAACATCCCCTTCAACTTTCAACTCATATGATTCTTTTTGTTCACATAAACATTCCATATTATTTTCTGACTCCTCTACTACACGCTTTTTTATTATATTTTACATGACTTTTGTTAAAGTAACCTGTCCTATTAGTTCAATAAGAAAAGCGATTCTTATTAAAGAATCGCTGAGTTTATAGACAAATATCCTCCGAAAAATTGAGGGAACCTCATGCCTTTTCCCTTATCCCTTTTCGATCATGTAAAATTTCTTGAATGATTTCAATATGAACAAAAGACCATGATCTTTCATGGAAGTGAAGAAACACACTTATGGAAAGAATCGAAATATATATTATACTAAAGGCGACCCAAAGCAAACTCCCATCTTTAAAAAGGAAATCTTGCAATTGATTTGAAAACAGAAGAAAAAGCCAAGGCCCAGAGGATATTATAATAGGAATGATCCCCGATCCGTTTTTCTCTTTTATCATACAATAATAAACTTTTTTTAACGTATCGCTATCAATCGAACTATAAAAATTTTGAATTTCTTCCACTTCAATCAGTTTCTTCATCCCTTTGAAAGATCGGTCTTTGTATGAGGCCTTTTTTAATTGAAGATAAATTTTATGAGCATCTCCCCGTAATGAAAACATATATCTGATCTTCCCCCCCTTCCAAAAAACTCCTTACTAAAAGGTTTTGTAATAATCCGCATTTTTATGTAGTCTTTGTCTTTTACAGTATGTACTTAAGGGGATACATACGAATCATTCTAAAAATCCAGCTCGTATATAAAAACCTAAAAAGACCATAATCATCGATGATTATGGCCTTTTAGGTAACGAAAAGAGAACCGTTTTACTTAGTTTCAGATTCATTTTTGCCCGTATCTTCAGCTAATTGTTCAAATGAAGGGACCTTACCATGTGGATTCTGCGATTGTTTACGATCTTTCCATTGGCGTTCTTGTTGTCGCTTGGATTGAGTCATCTAAATAAGCTCCTTTACATAAAGTTAAGTAAAAAGTTTGAAGCACGATAAGCGTACTCAAGCAGGCATCAATGCATGCCTTTCCACTCACCTTGATTTTTAGATGCTTTTTCTTTTTTTGCTTTATTTTTATGTGCTTGATTAGCATTTGCACTGCCGAATTCCTTAGAGAATTCAGAATCAGTTTTGCTTGAATCAAACCCTTGTTTGTTTTTTTGATCTGCATCATTTTTCTTTGTTCGTTTTGCCATGTATACCCCTCCTTCTTATATTTAGTATGAGATCAGAAAGAAGAAATATACTCCGAATAAAACCGGCAGTAGCATGAATCCGTCATGTAATTCAGGTAAATAATAAAGTGAATAATGAGTTCCCGTTCGTGCAGTACCATCCAAAATTATTGAACCTGAGGGTTAAATAAAAGTGGGCTATATGTGATTTTTTTATCTCTTTTCCATCAGTTCTGCCATTTGTTTGAATTTGGATTTCCTTCATTATTTATCAATGATGTACCTTTCAAAATAAGTTATATGAGTGTTTTGGTCATTATAAAGTCCGTTTGTTCTTCATCACCCATATAAAAAGAGTGGGCTCCAGTTTGAACAAACCCAATTTTCTTATAAAAACCAATGGCATTTTCATTTTTTTCCCATACGCCCAGCCAGATTTTCTTTTTATTACTTTCCATCGCAATGTCCATTGCTTTATTTAACAGATATTTACCAAGCCCATGTTTTTGAAATTTGTTCTTTATATAAATCCGCTCGACTTCAAGTGAATCATCACCCATTTCTTCAGTCTGAGCATCATTGGTATTGACCTTTAAATATCCAGCGACTTCATTATTAAAATAAACAAAAAAGAATTGCGAAGAAATATTGGCTAATTCTTTTTCTAATTGGTTTAAGTTAAAAGCCCTTTCCAAATAGGCATTCATATTTTCGGGTGAATTCTGATGCTTAAATGTCTCATTAAATGTTTCATAACTAATTTCTTGGAGAATGCGCGAATCGTCTAGGGTACACTTTTTAATATTTGTAGTCATTTAAATATGCCGCTCCTTTATAATAATCAATAATTTCTCTTGTTTCCCTTTTTTACAAATTCCCAGTCTTTTTCTACATTTTTTCTTACTCTGTGAAGAAGATCGGAAATGGTTACTACTTCTCTTTCCGAAAATCCCTCTAATGCAACGATATTGGAGTAATCATTTTCTCTTTTTATAAAAGGATAAACATTTTTTCCTTTCTCCGTTGGAAAGAGCTTTTTAATTTTTTTGTTGTGTTTATCTTCTTTCTTTTCAATAAAGCCATTGATTTCAAGCTTTTTTATAGCACGAGCTGCTGTTGTTCGATCTACTTTTATCATCTCAGCTAACTTTTCCTGAATGATTCCTGGGTTTTCACATATTCGCACAAGGTACAAATACTGCCCTTTTGTAAGGTCATGTTCTTTAAATTCGATATTGCTTATGGAATCTAATGCCCTTGCTATCATTCCAATTTCACGAAGAATTTCCTTCATAATGAACTCCTTAGCACATATTTTTGTTGCAAATGCAATAAAAATGACCTATATTAAATTTAACGTATTTTTGTTGCGTTTGCAACAAAAAAAACAAAGGGGCGGTATAGTGAAATATGTTTTTTATGTATTAGGAATTTTAATATTAACCCTTGGTATTTCTTTCACTATACAATCAGATCTTGGGACTTCACCTTTTGATGCACTTTTGGTGGGACTATCCATAAATGCGGGGCTTACTGTGGGAAGTTGGGAAGTCATAATAGCTTTGATCTTGATATGTTTTAATTCATTTTTAAAAAGGCAAAGACCAGAAGCTTTGGGGTTGTTAACAGCATTTATAACGGGGATCGGGATTGATATATGGCTTTTTTTATTGCACAATTTGATAACACCTGAACTATGGTACAGCAAAATTATTTGTTTTGGAATCGGCTTGGTTGTTATAGGATTAGGAACGGCAACATATTTACACACAAATTTTGCACCGATTCCAGTTGACCGATTAACATTAATCATACAAGAATTAACGAAAACAAATATATTTTTTTCGAGAACAGTCATTTACCTCGCATTCTTAATAATGGCAATGATTTCAAATGGACCAATTGGCGTTGGAACTTTATTAACCGTTTGTTTAGGCGGGCTGATACTCAATTACTTTATGCCATTTACTGAAAAAGTATTAGACCGCATATTAACACAACCTAGTACATCACCGAATTATGATAAAGATAAAAAACATTCCATATAGAATGATTTTTATCTTTATCGTTCAACTAACCTGCTCCTAAAAAGACTGCCAGCGATGGCAACCAGATTTTAAAAGTAACGCACCCGTTAGGTAAAGAACAAGTACTATAAAACTCTCTTATAAAGCAAGATTACGGATCAAAAAATCCAGGTGAAAAAAGCGTAAACTCCGACTAATGCAAAGAGAATTGTTAATATGATTATTGAGAAGCAACCCAAACTAACCAAATTATCTTTTAATAGATCGTCAGGTTGTTCCAGCAGACTCTCTTTCACTTTATTTTGTATAGGAGAAATTACCTGATCCAATTCCAGTCTTATTAAAATTTCACTATCACCTTTAAATTTCAGAGCTCGTGCTATTCTGAAAGGATCGTTTCCCATAGATTTTTCGAACAAAATACACGCTTTTACCATCTCTGATGTCTTATTCTTTTCTAAATACCAATAACGACCTGCCATTGAAGGGTATTTCAATGCAAAATAGATGTCCCCCAGCTTTCTGCGCAGTTCTAACTCATTAGGATAGGTCGAAATTAACCCATGTAGCCTATCCCTTGCTTTCCCTAAATCATTTTTTTCAATGTCTTCTTCTATCTTCTTAATCGTTTTAACAGGTATCTTTTCTATATAAACACCTCATTATCTTTTCTTTATAGTCTTTATTTCTAGATCGTTCAAAATAGTTCCTTCTCCAACAACCTGCCCCTTTAGTTACATAAAGAAAAAGCTGCCCTAAGGCAGCTCCGATTTTCAGCTAGCGCACCCCCGTTAGTTCATTAAGAAACCCTGTATAGAAACAAAGAAAATAAATAAAGAGATAACAATGTTCATATATCCCCAAAACTCTTTTCTGTCTTTTTGAAGTTCGGATAATCCTGTCACCAATATAAGTGCCCCTTGGGAAAACATATAATAGTCGTTAACTCGGTTTCAGTTATTCGATTATATCCTGTTAGAACAATAACAACTATTGCTAATATAACTCTAACCATTTTCAAGAAAATATTTCCCCCTATTAAGTTCTGTACAATTTTATTCGCATACTAATTCTACTATCCTACCCCTCCATAAGAAAAAGCTGCCTATTGCCAGTTAATTTCATTCAATAAAAAGAAATAACGTATTGTTGACGTAAATTGTTGTATGGTCAATGTTTTTGATTCTCTTTATTGGATAGGTATTCTGCTACATCTTTTGGAACTTTAAAATTTAAATGCAGTTTCTTGGTTCTAAGTTCAATATAAGGGCTATCTTTATATGTAATAATTGTAGCGATTTGTTTAAGTTCCTTTTTATCTGTATTTGGCTCTCCATGTTTGACTGTATCTTCTTGGTACATCTTATAAATATACTCTTTAGTTGAATTTGGAGGATTATCTACAATACGCCATTTATCAACTTCAAGTGTATTAACAAATTCACTTACTTCATCTTGATTGTCTATAACGCTTAAAACCAAGTCTGGATTTTCTTCTGACGATACTTCTATCTTTTGGGATTTATTAAGCCCAGGGTCTTCTTTCAGATCTTTTTTTTCATTGCTACAACCGAAAAAAAGTACAGAAACAAATATAAATATCATACAAACTTTTTTCATCATTGCCTTTCCCCCTCAAAGAATCAAAACCATACACTCACTAAATCAAGAAAATTTTAACCTGTCTCAATATATCTGAAATTCATTATCGGAATTGATGATTATTTTATTGTTATTTATTAATGTAATCTCCAGAGGGAATATGGCAGATGTTTTATCGGAGAATATCCACCTTCTCCCAGGTTGGGCTAATATAATAAATACCCCATTCCTTCTTTCACCCATGAAATTAAGGGATTTTTTACATATTGTATTATTGTCACGCTCATAAACACCTATTTCCTTTAATTTTTCGCTCACACTTATAGTGTCTTCTACAATTAAACCTATTTCACTTATGTTTAAAATGCTTTTAACCGAAAAAGGCTCCATACTAGCTTCAGCAATTTCATATCTTGAAATAAATTCTACTATATTACCAGAAGGATCATAGAAATAAAGAGCATGGGCAGGTAAATGAGTAAAATTAGCTTCATCTACCCCATCTTCAACAAGTAAACTCACGCTTTCTTTTGCCCATGATTTTGCCTCATTAAATTTGTTAGCCGGTATGTTAAAAGCAAAGTGATAATAGGGGTCACCTTTTACTTCTTTTGTTGTAAACTCCATTTCACCTGTACCAACAGCCAATCGAAAGCTATGCTTATCTTCATTAATGAGAGAAAAACCTAATGTTCCAATATAGAAATTTTTCATTTGCATTAAACTTTTAGTCTGTAAAACAATCGATTTAATTTCCATTGATAATAACCTTCCTTGTATATCTAATTATTGAGTGAGTCATTTATAAAACGTACTGACATTCTGATTAAATCATAATTATCATTACAAGTAAATTTATTCTATTTCTACCTACATATACCAACTTAACTGATTGTTGTTTTAATTTCACTTATTGATTGTTTGCAGTCACTGGCCCTTTAGCTGCATAAGAAAAGGAGCTGCTGACAGCTCCTTATAATGTACTAAAGCATCTGTTAGTTCATAAAGAAAAGCATTTCTTATTAAAGAATTGCTCCCTTTTGTTGAGTACTGAAAATATTTTCAAAAGTTATTGAAGCTTGTTCACGCGTTTATTTAGCGTAATTAAGGTTACATGCACTCAACTATAATCTTCAATTAATGATATTTTCCCTTCATTAAGTCCAAATATGGACTTTCCTTTTAATTGAAGAATCTTATCTCCACTGTTTAATCCGTTAGGCAAATCAACAGCCAGTATTGCTTCATATTCAATTTGCACTTCTGCCTTATCTTCTATAGCGTTATAGTCAATAACCGTCTGACGGCGACTAGAGAAAATCTTTGACGACTTTTCCGCCAGTTCTTTAAACTCTTGTATGCCTCTGGTCTCTGTGTTCATTTCGCCATTGGTGAAATTCCTAAACATGATCTCTTTATGAAGGAGTTTAACCATACTTTCAATATCAAACGAATTGTAGGCCATAATATAATTTTCAATGATTTTTTTGCTCTTTTCACTAATCATCATAATATCCCCTCTCTTCTATATAATTTTTTTCATTATATATTCTTTACGATACATATATTCCCTTTGATTCCCACAAAATAATACGATCAAGTATGTAGTGTACACTTGAGTTTCCGAGAGTTGTTACTGGTTTTAGGTCTATATTTCAAAGGCAATTGGCTTCTAAAATCAATTAGTGCTCTTGAACCTTTTTGTAAATAATAAGAGTGTTAAACATGAATTGAGGAGGAATTGTATGCAGCAGAATCAACCAGCTAAAGGGAACTCGGGTTCCATTATGAAACCGGAATTTGCCGGAACTGATGCACAAAAAGTAAAACAACAAATTCAAAAAGATGTAAGCAAAGGACAAGGTGCAATGACTTCCCGAGAGGCAGGAGCAATGCGCGATTAAAAAAGCGCCCGTCATATTATTCAACAATCGGGCGCAACTACATATTTTTAACCCCGTCCTACATTTAGAACGGGGTTATGCTTGTTTAAGCTTTTAAAATTAAAGAACTTTGTGAGAAATTAGGATTTCCCTTCAAAATGCCAGGCATTGGTCGGCGTATCTATAATAAACTTATAGTCTAACCTTAACCTCAGTACCGTCCTTAGCTCTGACATCCACTAGCACGATCCCTTTATAATTTTTCAGTTCCTTGACGATAGGCTTTAGCATATTTTTGTCTATTAACGGAAAGGTAAAATCCAGTTTTTTTCTTTCGAAGTGCTCTTTTGTCCATTTGTTTACATTTTGCTGAAGAAATTTTGAAGACAAAATGGAAATGACAATATTTAAAATGGCATATGGAACTGGGATGGTAAACCGAACGTCTTTTGCTTTCACTTTTACATGCATCATAAACAAATCACTAATCAATGATGACGGAAACGGTATCCCCGTTTGCCGATTTAATATCAACAATTTGGCCATCTAATTCGTTTTCGATTGCTTCAATGATAAGGCTTATGTCTACATCCTTAACGTATTTTTCGGATTGAGGAATACTCGCTGCGATACTGTGTCCAGCCATTAATACTACCTTGACCAGTTTTATAGGCAAATTGACCGTGACGTTATCATTTTCGGCTGATACAACACGAATTTTTAATGTTTTATCTAAATATTTAGTTGGTTTTTCCAAAGGCTTTTGACCTGTTTCTTCTTTCTCTTTTAATACTTGAATCAATTCTGATCCCTTATCTGCATCAATCTTTCCTTCTTGAACCATTGTTAAAACTCTTGAAATTTCCTCTTTCATGATAAATTCCTCCCTATTCCTCTTTTAAGAGCTTAATGGCTTCTTCTGGTGTGATTTCGCCATTTTCCAACATGGTGACAACTTTTTTCTCGTCTACTTCATTTTTCTTCTTCTGCACATATCCAAGGGATGAAATGATGTCTGTTAGCTTGCCTCGAACCGTGGGGTACGAAATCCCCAGCTCCTTTTCAACTTCTTTGATATTCCCTCTGCATGTTAAAAATACTTCAACAAAATGAAGCTGATCCTTTGATAAGGATGCCAACTTAGATAATTCAAACTCATTTTCGATCGTAGTGTGACAATGAGAGCACTGCAACTTTGTAATTTTCAATGTTTTACTGCAGACAGGACAATCTGTAATTACTTTATAAGCCATAATGGAATGCAATTCCTCCCTTTTAGTTGATTCGATTATATAACAAGGAATTAAAAATATAAATAGTAAAATTAAATTTTTTCAATCGTAAAAATCAATAATATTAATTTGTTGTTTAATATTATTGATTTTAGTATTACATTTACCATAATGGTTAAATTAAACAAGCGTAACCCCGTCCAAATTTTGAACGGGGTTACGCTTGTTTTCAAATGATGGCCAGTTTCAAGGTATTAACACAGTTGGTGAAATAAAAGCGGAACACCTCTAAATTCTATTCCATCCACTTTTTGTAGAGGGCATCAAATTTCCCTTGGAGCTCCATTTCATCCATCCACATTTCCAGGTAGCTTGCATAAATGAAATCACCTCTTGGGATCATATAACCTTTTTCGCTGTTTGTGAAAGGCTTGTCGGTTTGAGCCGCATACAATCTTGAATCCGCTTTTGCATACAGCATTGCTTCTACTGTGTCAGTGATCATAACATCATACGTACCTTCTGCAACAAGATGTGGGATATCAAGGTTGTTTTCTACAACCGTTACGTTAGCATCGCTTAGATACTGACGGACAAATTCTTCGTTTGTTCCGCCTGGATTTACGCCAATGCGCACAGAAGGCTTGTTGATATCTTCAATGGTAAGATACTTGTCTTTATCTTCCTTGCGAATCAAAGGCACCTTACCGAATGAAAGGTAACCTTGGGATACATAAGCGCTTTTTTGTCTGGCAGTGTTGCGGGTCACACCGCCCACAGCGATATCAAATTTGTCCGCTTGCAGGTCTTTCATCATCGTTGGCCATGTGGTAGCGACAAATTTCACCTCCACACCAAGGTCTTTGCCAAGCTCTTTGGCAGCATCCACGTCAAAGCCTTCATACTCATTTGTTTCCGGGTTCAAATAGGTAAATGGTTTGTAGTCCCCCGTCATTCCTACCCGGATGTATCCACGTTTGATAATTTCATCAAGCTGGGAAGACTCCACTTTTTTCAAATGCCCTGGTGCATTTTTAGCTGCCGGTTCAGCCGAGACGTTTTGCGAGGAGATTAGTTCGTGACTGACGTACCCAGTACCTAGCAAGGATAAGCTGATCACTCCAGCCATCAGTGTTTTTTTCCAATTGTTAAACATGTGATTTCCCTCCGTTTTTTGCTGTATTTTTAATTAATCCATCAATTAGTAAAAATACAACAAAATAAGAGAATCACCTTCAAAAAACAAACATTTTTCCACAATTGATAGAAAAAGGACTACACATATTAGTCATAACTGTGTAGTCCTCATTTAATGGTATCTAGTTATAGCCCATAAAAAATCATAAATAGCATGAGAAATATGTTTAATACTACCAATATCTTACCAAAGATATTGTTTATAGCTAAAACAGAAAATACACAAGAAATCAAGAATGAGAAAATGGCTATTTTCGGTGTAAAGTACACAAGGTCTAAAATGCTTGACATAGAAAAAAACAAAAGAAAAATGCTAATAAATAGAAATATCATTGAAAATATTAATGCTATCGTGATATAAGTAAAAGTCATGAGTTTTTTCATATGTTGTTTCTCATAACTATTATCAGCCATTTTTCCCTCCTGATATTAATGTTTTGTTTAATCCTTGAAATCAACCTTTACGAATACTATTCTTTAGCTGATCAATAAATACCTTCTTCCACTAATCTCCCCGATGATTGCATAAGAAAAAGCTGCCTAAAGACAGCTTCGACCTTCAGTTAAAGCACCCTTAGTTCAACAAAACTCGGTTTTTACCGTAATCAGTTTATAGCTGCTTTTATGACAGCTCCGTTTTACCACTAGTGGGAAATCCGCTAGTTCCGTAACGCTTTTCTGACTTTCCTTGCAAAAACTAATGGATCATCAACAGCTTCGATATTAACGTAAACCAAATTCGGATTATCGAATAGCCACTCATTGTGTACGGATGAAACTATTATTCCTTGTTTAAGAATGGAAGCAACAAAATTCTCGACTTCTTTTTGCAAGAGCGCTACCCTGCCTAGGCACAATGCCCGTCCAGTCTGTTTATCTCTGGATTCATATGAGAAAGAAGAGGTTACTCTAAAACGTTTCCCTAAAATTTTTACTTTTATTTCATTTCGATTTATGGTTGCCACACATTTGCCACCCGCAAATCCTTCTTGGCCGCCGATAATCCTAGCAAACTTTTGACAAATCAGTTCATCATTAGATGCCAATCTATTCATCTCCTCCCTAGTATTAATAGGATATGAACTAATGAATAGATCCGAAACGGATATGCATCTATTTTGAAATTTAAATAATGACATTTTTTTATAGCTAATTAAAACTCCCCTGCTTACATTAGCTCCATAAGAAAAAGGCCAATCGCCACAGCTCACTAATTAACGAACCCATCCGTTAGTTCTATAAGACTTATCGCAGATTTGACACAGACTGTGAATAAAAATATTTAAAGAAAACAGGAGAATCAACTGCCTTTTTTGAATATAATCTTTGAACTATAATAAGTAGGGAGACAGTATAGTGAGCGATATAGACAAACGAATCAGATTAAGTGAAGAACCATTTACTTATCGAATAACGAAAAAAGGAACAGTAGTAATCTATTACAAAGGTAAACAAATTAAATTTTTAAAGGATAGAGAGGCTCTGCGTCTAATAGAAAGAATCAATGAAGTTGAAAATAATATAACAGAACTGCAGTTATTGTTAGCTAAAATTACGGGTAACTTTAAACGGGGTAACGAGAAGTTGGGTAAAAATAAATAAACTAAGCCTTCGTATTTCGAGTACACAACGCTTATGGAACTAACCTGCCCCGTTTGTTTCATAGAAAAGGAGCTGCCTTAAGAAAACTCCGATCTTCAGCTAACGCACCCGTTAGCTTAAGTACAATAATTCACAATCTTACTTTTTTAGATAAAAACTATTACTAAAAGTTTTATATTGTATAAATATTTTAAATATGTAAAAAAGCTTACTCAAAGAGTAAGCTTAACCTCTATAAACACTATCACATGTTCCAGGTTTTGGTTCATAAAAACAATGGTCTTTAAATTGACCAGTATGTGGTTGATCATACCATGTTGGAGGGCATGGAGCATATGGATTAAAATACCAAAGAGCATATCTAGCCGGATGCTGTCTCCAGTGCTTCAAATTCTGTTCTGCTAATCTTCTTTCAATACCTCTCGCTCTTTGATAAAATACATTCCCCTTTTGAACAGCTTCAAAAGAATAATTTCCTCCTTGTACTTGATAAATGACTTGTGGAATTGTTCTTAAACCTTTAAAGTCTAAACAATTAGCTACAAGACGATTCACAATTACATTTCCAACAAATAACATTCCTAGTTGTCCTTCACCTTCGGCTTCTGCTCTCATCATCCTTGCCATTAAGTCAACGTCTGAACTTCGGTAGTTTGCTCTTGTCATTTTTCCACCCCAAAAATATTGTATGAAAAATAGCCTACAGTCATGCCATTATTTATGTAATATACAGCTTTTAAGTAAAATGAAAACTATTGCATTCTTTTTTCCCTTTAATTCAACTAACCTGCCCCTTTTGTGCCATAAGAAAAAGGCTGCCTTAGCAACCTTTTGTTATACTCTCGACCTTTCAGTTGAAGAATCGTTGATTAAAACTTCCTGTTTAATAATTATTTCATTTCAAGAAGTAAATCAGCTTTTGATAATTACATATTTTTTGTCCTGCTTCCGTTCGGTTCTTGAAACAAGACTAAAAACAACAAATGCAAGTGAAGCAATGACCGATTTGGTCTGTTAATTTGTATATTAATTAACCCTTTTTTAATAGTCCTTTGACTGACCTTTCTTTTGTTTGGATAGGGCAGATAGAATGGATTGTTCGCCCGCCCCTTGATTTCTCAAAAATTTCTTGGTCAGACTTAACTTAAGAACAATTTTGTAAGCGATCATCGCTGAAACGATACTGATGATGGCTCCGACAAGAACATCTGCTGGATAATGGACACCTACCCAAATTCGCGAAATGCCTACAAGAACAGCCAAAATTCCCCATAAAAATCCCCAACCCCTTTTGAACAACCAGAAGGTTATGCAAAATGAAAAAAATATGATCGTATGGTCGCTTGGAAATGAATTATTGACTGCTTTTTCAACTAACTTATTAACGTTGGGCAACTCAGCAAAAGGTTGATAATTCGAGTGGAATTGCCCTGCTATTTTCGCCAATATTTCCGAGATAACTAATGTAATAAATGCACAGATTACCATGATTCTATTTTTATTACTTCGAGAAAACAAAAACATCAGCACTGCCAATACTAAGAAAAATATCATGTATTCAGCGATGAATACAAAGAAAGGATTTAAATCCGTGTATTGTTTACCTAGATTATTAATCATTCTAAACAAATTACTATTCATTTCGGACAAAGCCATTGAAAAATTCCTCCTGATTGTATTATCACTTAAACCTTCATTAAGCTCCATTATGTAAATAAGATGAACTTCAATTAAACCTATATTTTACATCTTTCAGACAGAAAGTCCATCATCAACTTATTTTACGAGTGGCGGTTTTAATCCTCCATTTATATTAAACTATCTCACTCACCCCTTAAACTATCTTGATGGCAATATTAAGAATATGGGCTCATGTTGAGTGCGGCGAACAGATGGGTAACTGAATTTGAAAATGAAGCAGACGGATTGGCAAGGGAAATGGGATCAATTTGTGCCTATGTTTATTATGACGGAAGTTGACATCGTCCTTCTGATATATATAACAAGGGGTGAACCTTTTGGATTTTTAAAATTACCAGGAGTATATAGCTCCTTTTTTGTTTTGTAAAAAAAGCCGCCAATTGGCAGCCTTTTATAGAACGAACGCACCCGTTAGCCATCCATGAAGCGCAAAAATCAGCGCTTCACCACAGAGAATGAAAATGGTTCAGAACGGTCAATACTGATTCTACGGCTGGGAGAG
>NZ_JBWCCL010000032.1:0-13966 GCF_056279465.1 Peribacillus sp. TE19612
TGGTTAGAGGGGGATATATTTGGGGGTGGTCTTGATGAGTTTTGCGGTCATACATATGAAAAAATTTAAGAGTGTGGACGTCAAAGGTATGCAGATTCATAATCAACGAGAAAAAGAGAGTCAGACGAATATGGACATTGATAAGGAGCGTTCTTTGTTGAATTATGATTTGTTAAATGATGCTCCAATTGATTATGACGAGCGCATTCAACGAGAAATTGACGAACGCTATACCAGCCAACGAGCAATACGGAAAGATGCGGTTAAATTATGCTCTTTTGTCGTCACGTCAGACAAAGCGTTTTTCGATGGCTTAGATCCACGAGAAGAAAAGCGTTTCTTTGAAGAAAGCCTGAAGTTTCTCCAGGATCGTTATGGTGAAAAAAATATGGTGTATGCGGTTGTACATAAAGATGAAAAAACTCCCCATATGCATGTGGGGATGGTTCCGATTACTTCGGAAGGTAAATTGGCAGCTAAACAGTTTTTTGGTAAAAAAACAGAACTGCAGCAACTTCAAGATAAATTTCATGAGCATGTAACGAAAAAGGGATTTGATTTAGAGCGTGGCGTTTCTAGTGACCGAAAGCATATAGAAGCCCAGCGATTCAAAGCGTTAACCGTAAAGGAAGAAGTAAAATCATTAGAAAATGAATTGAAAGAAAAGCTAGAAGATAAAAAATCACTGGAGAAGTCCATTAAGGACGTAGAGGGTCGCTTAAGCGACCTAGGAAAGTCTTTAGATCATGTTAAAAAAGTGGATGAGGTGGAAGTAAAAGAGAAGGGTGGCTTAGTTCGCTCCAAAACGGTCGAATTAGACCAAGAAGACTTTGAAGGTATTAAAACTCTAGCGAAAGTTTCGGAGGGCCTTAAAATCAAATCTGAGCAGTTTGAAGGCTATTGGATTCAAGAAGTGCAAAAAAATGATCGGTTAAGAGATGAAAATAGCATGTTGAAAAAAGAGAATGATCGTTTGAGAGATGAAAATAAAGAATTGGTTAGAGAAAATACTTTCTTAACCCGGACCCTCGAGAAGGTAAAAAGCTACTACAAAGATAAAGTAAAGGACTTCAGCCATCATGTTGGGGCTTTTAAGGCCCAAGTCTTAGATAAAATGGGAGAGCGATTATTAAAAAAACATTTCACAGACGAGCAAGAAGTGAATGGAGCTCAAATATTTTTGAATATGAAAGAGAATGAGAAACAAGAAAAAAAGGTAAGCAGAGGGATAGATTTTGAAAGATAATAAAATTTCTCTTAAAAAGAATTTAAGTATCTAAATGATAAGGAGCTTTGCACTTGGAATTTTTACCGATTGAAGTAGAAAAGCATCGTAAATATGTCATTCCTTTTCGCAGAGATTCTTTTATTGTTAGTTTTGGAACAGATAAAGACTTCGGAACTGAAGAGGATTACCTCACCTGGATTGAAAACCAATCAGCAAAATACCCCGAAGGTTTTGTAATAGTAGTAGAAAACGGCATACCAATTGGTCAACTGGAGCTTACATTACGACAGTACGAAGGGAACGAGATTGGTTATGTAAATCTATATTATCTAATTCCTGAAAAACGTGGGGCTGGTTTAGGGAGGAATCTACATGCGTATGCTTTAAAGTTTTTTCAAAACAAGGGAGTAACTGAGTATCATCTTCGTGTTTCACCAAGTAACAAGCAAGCAATTGCCTATTATAAAAAAAACGGAATGCTAGAACTTAAATCTGAGTTAGGTGGGAAGGTAATTAGAATGAAAGGTACAATTTAACTTTCACTTTCTCAGTTTTTGAGGGTTTTTGTTTTTGTTTTTGGTTTTGAACTTAAAAAATCCCCGGTTTTTTGGGGGATTTTTTTGTGTTTTTTCTTATCTTGATACATATAGCAACAACTAGTATTTTTAAAATAGCCTTGAAGCCTTGATATGACTGGCTTGAATGACACTCAGATACAGGTCAAATATGAAAATTTATTGTGATCCTCTCTTTATGATCTCATTCACTATTTCCGATACCGTCCGTTTTTCTCTAATAGACTTGATCTTTAATTCATCATGAAGCTGTTCTTCAATTTCATAAGTTACCTTTTTCATAGCCGGTTTACTGGTTTTATTCTTGGTTTGTTGGATTGTTGGTTTTCCAACTTGTTTATTTATTTGTTTGTTTATTGGATTACCATCTTGTTTATTTTCTGGTTCATTGGAAAGTTGGGAACTTGGGTTAATTACAACCGTGGCTTTTTCTAATGTTGCAGAAACCTCTTTTTTGGCACTATTACCCCCTCGTTTGCTTGGTGTTAAGTACTCATAAATAGATTGTTCTAACACGCTAGATTTACCATCAAAATGCCACCCACGTTTGCCACTGATTGAATAGCAACCAGCTTTTTTAAGTGCTTCAACTGTTCTCTTTTCACCTATATCCAAACTGTCTTTAGCAATGTCAGCTAGTTTCTTGCTTTGGGTTAACTCTAGTAATTCAGATATTTTCATAAGATCACCTCGGTTAATTATTCGCCTCAGCTTTTGCTATTCCCTTCCAAATTGGAGTTTATCTTGTTTAGCCGTGTAGTAATCTCCATATGTACCAATTGGGGAAACAACTACCATTGAACTCAACCCTTAATTAAAGTACTATATGAATACAAGCTGCATTGTACGTAACGATATAAAGTTTTACCTTTAAGCTGTAATAGGGAGTTTTAAATTGAAACAGGAATGTTATGCCTAGTCACTGGCTTGGACAACAGAATTGTTTTTGCGAACACCCACTTTGAGAAGTGGTGGTTAAAACTTTCTTCTATTCTACGGCAATGGCGGCTTACATAATTATACTTTAATCCAGACAGATTCCTTTTGGGATCTGTTTTTTTGTATAATCTTCATGCCCGATTCTTGCCCCAATTGATGAATAGTATCCGATTTAGTGGGGATATTACTAAATGAAAAGTAGCTACCTTGCCTCTGAGTCCAACCTTAAAAAAGTTGTCAGAGGTTATTCTTCGTTATGGCCTTCCTAATCGACTGACCTCTCTTTTGCTTGTCCATAATTTCCGTTAGTCGTCCTGATCCATACAAAAAAACAGCTTTCTAAAATTCAGCAGCCTTTCTTCTTTTTTGATTCCTTGACCGTGTTAAAAAATCTTCCCTCTTTATAAATCAGAAAGTAACCATAATGAATCATTAGCTTTTAAGAAGCTTGCACATTGAATATTTTTTTACATAAAAAAAGACTGACGCATGTTCACTTCAGCCATAATTTATTAATATTAATATCAATGTTGATAATGATTTTACACCAATTTTTCACTCAATATTTTTTATATTTGTATCTATCCAATCATTAACTTTTTCGTGCATAGTTTTCGTGGTGTCCACCACTTCATGTGCTACATAAGCAACAATTTGAAAGATTGATATATTGGTATCTCCATTTAATTTGTTTATGTACTTATGGATAGTCCGCAGCCTTTTAAGCCTTTCTGGATCAAGCAAACGGACAAGCTCCGAATCCACCACTTCATTAAAGATTTCTGTATTACGAATGCCAGACGTCAGCAGCATAGTGGTTGCCAAACTAACACTACAATCCATCGAAAATGCCAGAGTAGAAATTCTGTCATGCTCACAAGCTTTGAATCTTAAATGAAGCCTTTTCTTCTGAATGATATTTCTCTTCTGGATTACCTCTGCTTCAAGGTCACCTCTAAAAATCGTATTATCGTGCCTGTAGTCTCTTTTGAAATACATGGACAAGCTCTCAATGCATTCCCTATTGTTTAACGCAGAAATGATAAACATCTCCCCCACATCTTTCACTGGCCTATTTAAAACATAACTTAGATCATGACAAATTTCATTCAAAGATTCTGAGATTGTTGGTTTGATATCTCTTTTTTTATCGGAACGAACTTTTCTTTTTGCTGTCTGGCTTCCCTCTTTCATAAGCTCTTTCCCCTCCCTAAAGTGAAAATACGCTATGTACACTATCTATATGTACCAGAAATATGAACTATTCCAGCAGAGAGGAAGATGTTTAACAACTCCAAATTTTGACCATACTTATACCATCAAAGTACATAAAAAGGAGAGTGTAGATCATGGCTAAACAAGTGGTAAACATGACAAAAAAAGAAGGCTTGGAACTACTGAATAAAATCAAAGCTCATTCAGAGAAAAAAGGATATCCGGGACCAGTGACAAAGAAAAAGAAAAAAGCCTGAAGCATTCACTCCAGGCTGTCTTTCATCGATCCTTATATAGTAAATATAAGATTATGTAGTCGTAATGCCTAACCTCCGTTATCTTAACAGCAATTTTTCCAACTATTTTAGTTGATTATGCTTGACTGGTTTTAGGTTTTTTGACTTGCTGAAGTGAAGCAATGAAACGGCTGGAAGGCAGTCTTATCCCCTATGCTGAAAGAAAGCTAAAAAAAGCAATCTAACAGAATAGGAGGGATAAGCGTCTAATTTACTTGCGTCAGTTCGCAATGTATCCGTATGTATAGACCCTATTCACTCAACAGTTTTCACTGTACACGCCCTTTACCTAAAGGCTTGTCCTCTACATAAAGCCACCCCTATGCGACAAGCTGAACGTGTTCCCTAGCACCGTAATGCTAATGGCTACCACCCGAACCTTTTAAGGTAGTTCTCACCTTCCCCCAACAGATGAATAGGAATCCATTGAGGGTTGCCCACTTTGTAAGAGCATACTAGGTACTCTCTGCACGAACGTAGACTATCCAATCAGTTTTTAAGGTGCTTTCAGGCAATTGCACCTGAACAGTACACAAAAAAGACGCTACCCCAATAACCTGTCAGCTTACCAAGTTAAAGAGATAACGCCCTTTTGTTAAACTTTGTCCTAATATGTATGAATGCCACTAACAATACTAGTTGAAATTCAGTAGACAATGAGTTTATAATAGGTGTATCAAATAGTCCTGTTGCGTCAGGACTAAAAATTTAACTTAGTGGTCGGACACTAGGTTATAGAAGAAGTCATTTCCGTTAGTGCCTGAGAAACACTAACATATGGAAATGGCTTTTTTGTTTATCCGTTCGTTATTAAGTTACTGATAATTTTACCTCTATCAAACTGGTAAAGCAACCATAATTAACAAGCTTCTACAAAGATTCTGGTAGTCTTCGCTATACCGTAAAAAGTAAAAAAGCCCAGCCCTCAACAGGCGAAAAACTTGAAACCCTTGTGTAGATTTGAAATAAAGTTTGATCAAATTAATACAAGAAACCTTGATAAATGAATAAATAGAAAGGGCATGTTTTGATTAATCTTTTACAAAACATGCCCTTATTCTATTTAATTGGATTATTCTTTCGTTTGCATTATTAACTTCCATAAGCTTTTTAGCCGTTTCAAGGCTTATATGGCGCATTTCAGGACGTTCAGGATATAAAGAGGCCACTCGACGTACAAAAGCGTTCTGATGGGCTGTTCCTGCCTTTTCTAAGACCTTTCTTGCTTGATGGATTTGTCCACGTGTCTGTCGATTTTTTTCTAGGAGACCGGGATAATCGTTGTGTTGAAAAAATAGACATTATGTCCTTTTCCGCCTTTAGATTTATTCGTATTTTCGATGGATACGATCCCTAAATCCTTCGCTTTTCTTAGCATCCGTTCAAAAGTAGATCGGCTTACCAAACCCATTCAATTTTTCATTGATGGCTTTTACTAGCGTTCAGATCTTGGCGTTGGCTACACCTGCAAATCCTGGGCCTTAAAAGCAAACAACACAAGATTCTCCGGGTTAAGGAAGGTAAAACGCAAAAAATCCGCGACATGTATATCGCGAATTGCTTTAAGGAGGTCTATGAGTACGCCAAAAACGTCCCGAGTCCCTATTTATTTCCGTCCAGGAAGGGAGAAGGCCCCATTACCCCTACTCAGGCCTACAGGCAGTTAAATAAGGCTGCAGAGTTCGCCGGCGTGGAACATGTCGGCAATCATACCTTACGAAAAACGTTTGGTTATTGGTTTTACAAAGCCACGAAGGATATTGCCATGTTGCAAAGGATTCTCCATCATTCCCATCCTTCTGTTAACCTGCGTTATATCGGCATTACGGAAGAAGAAACGAACAACGTATTGAAACATTTTAGCGTTTTTCACTAATCCCTCTTCTTTATTTTCTTCAAGTAATTTTATTCAGTTTGATGCAATAAGAACGTTACTTCTTAAGATGAATTGCTAATTCTAGCCATTGGTTCATCATTGATTACTAGGTAAATTGGGGTATAAATGGAATAATCACTGCTATTTAGCTTTATTGAAAGTTAGGTCTTTTAATAAAATATAACCGCTTTCTATATTCCATAGAGGTGAGTATTCTCCTCCCCATTCTTCTAACATATATTCATACATTGACATTCTCAAATGATTAAAATTTATTAAAGATAACTTACCGTCATGTTGGGATGTATTCATATTTATTGTAATATTATGAAGAAATTTGTTAACATGTATCCAAGAATATTTATTAGCGAGTCTTAGAATCATTTGCACATCTTCAAAAAATCTCCCCTCCCATTTATCAAAAGGATAATCTATAATCCATCCGCCCATATCAATAATTGACTTTGTTCGATAACATCGGGGGTTTATCATAAACGACAGTTTCAATAAAAGGTCATACTTATTTTCAAAATTAGGTGCGATCATGGGCTTAATATTATTAAGTTCATTTTTCTTATCATAGTAATAAAAATGGTGATTTCCGTAAGCAAACCCAGCAGATGGATTAGAATGAAGTGCAGACACAAGCTCTTTTGCTGCATTAGGTTCAAGCCAATCATCACCATCTAACTGAATGAAGTAGGGGGTTTTAATATACCGTAATGCTTCATTTAATAATTTTGATGTCCCTCCATTTTTTTTCAATTGAATTAGTTTTATTCTTTTATCAAATAAAAAGGGGGTTATTTCTTTAATAGATTGATCGGTAGAGGCATCATCTATTATTAAAATAGAAGAGGGAGCTAAAGTCTGATTAAGGGCACTGCTAATACAACGAATCATGAATCCTTCTTTATTATAAACAGGGATTACAATGGTATATTCCAACTGTTTCATTCTCCTTTTTTCTCTTTGATTTTCTCGTAGTCGTTCCAACTCAATGTAGTCACCGTATTGTTTGCACCCTGAAATAGTAATAACTTCTAATTATAAAATGCTTTTCTAATACACTGCTAATAGCTTTTTCAATAAATAATTCCTTATTTATAAAGGGATTACAAATATAATTCCTCCCAAAACTGAAGCTAGGGATAATCCCACACTTAAGATCTAACGGCTGCAACAATAAATTTATTTTTAGCAAATAAAAGTACAAGGGGTAAACCTACATACCTAATCCAATGACATACATATAAAATTAGCAGAAAAATGTTCTCATTCTGATTTCAAGATAATCCTGCTATTTATTTACCGGAATATATAATATTAATTTGTTATTATCCTTGTATAAGGATATCGTCCAGGTTTTGAAAAAAGGAGAATGGAGATTTAATGAATTTAAATTAAATCTGGGGTCCCGCCAACATTTCGCGGTTATCTGTACTATGAAAAACAGGAGTATTTAAAGTATTCTAAGAAGAAAAATTGAATGACAAGTTACTTTGAATACTTAATATCTTAATTCAGTAAACAACGTACTCAATGTATTCAATGTAGTGATGTCTTGACAATGAGTAGGCATCAAATAACCTTGCTTGGATAAACCGTGCCATTCTATGCGCTGATCCGGGGAAGAACAAAGGCATTATCTACTTCTTGAGAACGCCTTAAGGCGTTTTAATTGCCTTGAAGGCTACGAATTATGGAGAATGTTTAAAGAAAGCTGCGCTGATACTAGGACGAAAGTAAAAATTCGGAACAACCAGCACTAATACTCAATATCAGCTTTCTCTATCAGTCAAACCAACAATTCTTTTGGCTATCCTTACGAGGGTAATTAAAAAGGTATATAATTTACAAATGATCACCATTGCTCATCGGTAAATAAAAACATTCCAAGATTTTTTAAATTTAATATTGTATCTTTATTAACGAGATTCCCCTGCGGATCATATATAAATTTGTAAAAATCTAAATTATTCACTAAATTTTCTGTCAATGAAACTATGTCGGGTGAATTGGCATCCATCTTTGAGTTGGTATTCTTGCTTAATCTTAAATTCAATGCTTCATGTAAAAACGGAGGATGCAGGGATAAGTACAATGTCGGTCTGTTCTTTTTTAAAAATTCCTTAAGAGCAGGTATTAAAAAATATTCTCCTGCTTCTATATCCATTTTTATAAAATTAAGATCTTTTAAATTGTAGTTTAGTGTTAGTTCTTCTATGGAAGTGGCAATGACTTCACAATAATCTTCATCTGTTCTTGTAGGAAGAATGCTTGACATAGAGTCTCCAAGCTCATCTCTTTTATATAATTTGATATGCCCAGGCCTGTCCACTATAGCTGCATTAATACAGGTTACTTTTGAAGAAATCCTGGGATTTAACTGTATATTTTTAATCAATTCTTGATATGCAACAGGGTCTGGCTCAATTGCAAATACATTTTTAGCCTTGTGAGCTCCGTATAAAACAGTAGGACCAATCCAAGCACCAATATCAAGATATGAATATTTATTATTTAGGAATCTATTGAATATTTGAAATGTTTCTATTTCCCAACTTTGAATTCCGTCCCAAAACTCTTGAAAATAGGGTGTAGAATTGACTAAAAAATCAACACCTTGCCTATGAATAGCTAGTGTGTTGGCATCCATTAATAACAGCTCCATTTTTGTTTGTTTTTTTGCTTTTGATATTTTTCCTACTAGACTGAAACATAATGAAACAAAACCAGTTCCAATATATAGTATATATATGTTTCGCGGCAAAGTCTGTTTAAGACATTCATCCATTAATAGAAAGTTTTGGAAAATTATTATGCAAACATTTAATTAGCTAAATCATATTATTAGTATTAAATTACACTAGAGTAATCAAAAAGGAGGAATAAGGTCTTCTGTTGTTCGCGGAGATAGATGCGGGGCAGGACATCATATGCTGTTTTTGTACAGCCTTCCTATTTTCACTGTTTCTACTATATATATACCTTAGTAAATTATGCAGAAAAATTCTGTTGGAACCCCTAATTAACCTTGTTGACATAACGGAAGGCATATTAACGTTCTAATTCCCATTGATTTCTCTTTTTGCTTTTACCTTTAACCTTCTGTTGCTGACGTTGTTCTTCCTTCTGCATTTCCCTTCCTGCCTGTTCAATGCCCTTCATAATGGCGCCTAATAAGTCGAGACCTTTTTCTTGGGATTGAATCTGACCTTTAAATTCAGGAACTCTAGCTTCCATTTCCCCTAAAGTATGGAACTGTTTTTCAAGGTCCATTCTTCCAGAAACTCCTTCTTTTTTCATCGAATCTTGGTAGTTTTCACGTGTGGAAATAGCCTGGTCATACTCTTGTTTAGCCGATTTTGAAACAAGCATTTTTCCTTTTAAGAAAGGATTGTTCTCGATTTTTTCAACAAAGGGTATCACCAACCATTTATCATATTTCCCACGATAAGGACAAAACCCTTATAAATAAGCAATTTCCCTTTAACGATCATTTTAGGGAAGTTAAATACTAACCACCTAATGGTTGTAAAATAGATGATTTTCGTTCCCTTAACCCTTTCCTAAAACTAATTCCCTTTTCGCAAACCCATTTACGTTAAAGGGAATTAGCTTAAAGTAAGGAAAAGAACTATTCTGCTACCAAAAAATGTCTTAACGTGGGTTTTACGTCAAAATGTTGGTGCTACCCCTATATTAGAAAAATGTAGGCTTAGACTTCTCAGAGGTGGACACAGGGATTCAACCTCTAGTGTGCTTGCCTTGCTCTATGGGTATTTAGATTGTATAGACCCTTTTCAGTTTCGCTTACCTGACGTAAACAATGTTACCTTGCTGTACTCGACGTTCAATGTATTTATAAGGAAGATATCCAAATCTCCCATACCATCATTTTGATTTATTACTTCTTTGTTTGGTTTTTCAAATTCCTTTTTGATCGAATAAATTGTGTTTCTAGCTAACTTGGTTTTCTGAAAAAATGACAAAAACACATATATATTTATTTCACAGTACGAACACACTACACTTGTTGAACTAAACTGCATAAACAAAAGAAACTACAGATGGTAGCCGGATCGTCAATAAAGCGTATTAGTTCAAGAAGTAGTCACTGCAAATGGAAATAATGCCACAAGAAAAAAGACGATTAGCTATTGCTAGTCATCTCTTTCACTTTAGCATAAATAGTGGAACGTGGGACACCTGTCATTTTGGCTATATCATTAACGCTTAAACCGTTTGAACCTCTTTCATCATAAAGCTTTAACGCCTTCTTAACGTCCTTCTCGTCCTTCCCTTTCCTACCCATATGTTTCCCCTGTGCCTTAGCACGTTCCCTACCCTCTGCTGTTCTATCTTTAATTAGATCACGTTCAAACTCAGCAATAGCTCCCAGCATAGTGAACATTAGCTTTCCTGATGGTGTACTAAAATCAATCTGTTCTTTGATGAATACTAAAGCTATTCCACGTTCTTCTAAATCCTTAGCAATCTTTTGTAAATCAAATGTACTCCTAGCTAGTCTGTCTATTTTGTAAACAACCAGCTTGTCACCTTCCCTTAAATAGTCCAACGCCTTAATCAGTTCCTCACGATCACTTTTAGCTCCACTTTGTTTCTCCATGAATATCTTCTCACAGCCATATTCTTTTAACTTCTCTTCCTGTAAATCTAATGTTTGATCAATGGTGCTTACACGTCCGTATCCTATAATAGCCATTATGTATAACCTCTTTTCATTTATCTAAAAGTTAGTTAATTTCTGTAATTTTATTCTAGACTAACTTCCGGACAATGTTAAGGGTTATTTTTAGGGGAAATTGAGCTGTTTTTTCAAGTCTCTAGAACTTATAACTTCTGGACAAGATTAATGAGAAAAATAATTAGCCTTAAAAATCGAAGGAGCCCACCGTTTTTAGCTCCTATAAAACACCATTAAAATCTATGGATATTATCATCAAGAAATTCTTGAAGTTCCTCAGCTCTTTCTTGACTTAGAATTGAAATTTCATCGGCGATTTCATATAAAAACTGATAGGACGTTAAATATGCATCTGTCACTCTATGAGAATCCTTATACGGATACGATAGATATTGAATTGCATATAGTTCTTTTCTTATATTATTAATTCTCTCTACAAAATTTCCATTTGCTAAAATAATATGTTCAATTAGATCGTATAAACTTAATATTAATTCTGTATCATCCCAGGCCCAATAGAATTCATGTACTAATAAATACACATGAGTATAGAAATACGGAGGAATCATTTTTTCATTTATTAACTTAGATGATGTTTTCAAAGCTCTGTTAATTTCAATATATTGAGAAAAAAATAAATTCGCTAACAAAATCCTATTTAATAATAATTCGTCACTAATTGCTAAATTAAATTCAGTTTCTTCCTTATGCTCTTTATCTAATTCAAGATCATCATGTTCACCAAATCCTTTTATTTCATGATATATATTGATTAAATCTGCATTAGCATATTTAAGGTTGTCACCAATTCCCTTCATAATTTCCCTAAATAGCCTCTCAGTGTCTAAGAAAGTAACAGAGTCATCCTTGAAATAAGGTATTGGACTATGACTTGTTCCAATCATTCTTAAATAATCAATCAATTTAAATACAATTGGGGAGTATAAATTTTGCAAACATTCCTTTTGGTATTTTTTATCTTCTCTTTTTAGTGTAAGTACATGACTAACAATTTGAGCAGTGGCCCCAGCACCAAATGATCCCAGGATGGTTAACGCTGTAGTAAGTGATATAGACATAAAATAACTCCTAATTTTGTTATTTAATAATTGGAATAATTATGTGTTTCTTTTCTTTTTTCGTCAAACACTCATTTCCATAATAAGAAGAAGGGAAAGAATCATTCTTGATAGAATGTTATAATCCTAATTGTAATTTATAAATGAAAGGGGGGTTTTTAACGTTATGGACGATACGGAACAAATAGAAAGGCTGTATTCTCCTGGGGAAGTAGCTGATTACCTGGGTATAGAAAGGCAAACCGTAACCAAGTATGCGCGGCTGCTGGAACAAAACGGCTATAACTTCCTTAAAGACGAAAAAGGAAACCGTAATTATACCGATTCAAACATTATGATGTTCAAAGAACTTATAAAGCAGCGGAACCGCCCAGGCATAACCCTTGAAACGGCTGCAAAGTCAATTGTAGCAATATATGAAAGTAAGTCTGTATTTCCCACAGATACGCTTATACCCTCTGATATAACGCGCCTTGAACAAGCTATAGCGGATAGATTGGACCAGCAAGACAAAACCATAGAAAAGCAATCCGAACTGATCCGCGTTTTATTGGAACGGCTAGACGAAAAATCTAAATATGAAGAAGAACGAGATAAAAGGTTTAATGAGCGATTAGATAAAATAGTCGCTGAAGTATCTGCTTCCGTAATAAAGCAGCTGGATCAAAAAGAAAATCAACTTTTACTTACGGCTAAAGAAGAAGTGGCTGCGGCTAAAGAGGAAATAGAAGCAATCAAAGCAGAAAAAAAAGGCTTCCTCTCTCGACTTTTCGGAAAGTGAGGAAGAAGCCCTTACACGCTCTTTTTCTATGCCATAGACTAAAAAGGAGTATGACCAACCCTGGAAGTTTGTCATACCCTAATTATACAAGAATTCCCTCACCAGATAACCCGATAACCCCCGACTAGTCACCGGGGTTTTTCTCATATATATTCTAACGAGGTTCATTCCCATTAAAAGATAAAGAAATAAAAAGTACCATGATCAAGTACTAGATCATAGCTAACAAATTACCAACATTTATCAAAGCAGTGTTTCTTCTTACAACAGTCAAAGTCATGGTCATCATCGCAGCGTTTTTTCTTAAAACAATCAAAGTCATGGTCATCATCGCAGCATTTTTTCTTAAAACAATCAAAGTGATGGTCATCATCGCAACGTTTTTTCTTAAAACAACCTTCGTGTTTCTTAGGAAAACAATTGTTATGATGAAGATATGTTGTATCTTTAAACGGCGGTTTACAATGTGGAATAGGATTAAAATGGTTTATTTTAATCACCTCTTTTTTTTATTTTCGAGTTATTTTATTCATTAATAAAAAAACTGCTTGTACAATATAGTACAAACAGTGAAAATAAGACTAAAAACAGCATAAATCTACTGGTTTATAACCGTTTTTAAGAAATAACCTGTCTCGATTCCAAACCCAAACAAATTCTTTATCTTGGAATATAATAGGACAACCACTCATATTTAATCACTTCTTTAATCACTTTTATTCTCCTTGTATCAGTCTTTGGTGCAGGGGGAATTAAGGATTATTTTTTTTACACCGTTCTACTCTGAACGGTGTTTTTGAGTTTTTATAAATGTGGCCATAGTACTCGTAAAAAAAAGTGCGGCCACATTGGCGTCTGTCAACGGTACCGGACCGAAGGGAGGATAAGGAGTTGATAGACTCACTTCACCAAGACCCTCTTGGGTCTCAAAAGGAAACACCTTTTGAGCTGCCTACCGGGGAGGGAGCCCCCAAGAATTTGGGGTTGGGGGTTGAGATTTTTATTGCGATCCAACGTGTTGCGTTGGCTAGGTGTGGGCGAGAGCCCGCGGTCATGCTTTTGCCATGCTTTAGCATGGTTTCGGCACAGTCGAAACAGCCTCGCAGAGCTTACCACTTTGGTACAAAGTGTAGTAAGCTCTACTTTACAAATAAAGTTCTTTCTCGGACAATGGTTAGAGGGGGATATATTTGGGGGTGGTCTTGATGAGTTTTGCGGTCATACATATGAAAAAATTTAAGAGTGTGGACGTCAAAGGTATGCAGA
>NZ_JBWCCL010000033.1:0-13056 GCF_056279465.1 Peribacillus sp. TE19612
TGATAGTGTGTGCTCACTTAAAATTTAACGTTGGCGCTTTGTTCTGTTCAGTTTTCAAAGAGCGATTTATCGTCGTTACTTCGTAAGCGACTTTATTATCTTATCATTTGCCAAACCTGATGTCAACAACTATTTTCATATTGTTTTTCGGTTAAGCAATGTATGATGTCGTTATTGGCGACTCCTAATATATTATCAGGTTGATTAGTAATCGTCAATGGTTAAATTAGTTTTTTTAAAAAAAACTAAAGCATGATAAAAACCCCAAGGAGATATCCATGAGGTTTTCATAAGGTGACTTCGACGCACTATCCTTTAAATGATCCAATAACCAATGGCCGCCAATGCGGCAACTCCCGGTATTCCAAGCAGGCCGGCGACTGCCGAGGTAACAGGGTTGATGGGGACATGAATGCCCGCCTGATTCCCAAGTGTATTCAAAAAGAACAAAAATGCTGCACCGATAATGACCTTTATAATGCCCTGCCCTATGAACCGGACAGGTCTTAATGGCGCCCCGATAATGAGGAGCATTAAAATCAAGCCGCCAACTATGGCAACAAAGACAACTGGTTCCAAACTCATTCCTCCCCGCAAGCTTGTACTAAACTTATATGAAGGAAACGCTGGATTAAGAACCGAAAAAAATGGCCATGAGGAACAAACAATCCTTCACAGCCATTTCCTTATCATCTTTTTAAGCGAACATTCCTTCTTTTAACTTCCCTGAATAAGTAGAAATATTTCACTTCCGCCAGTCTCGTTTGGGCAATTACTTCCTCAGATGGATCAACGCTTTTTTCAAGTAATGATTTTTGATTATGCCAATTCCATTTCAATTGTTCAAGCTCTTCGATTAATGAATCATTGAATTCATTCCGAAGTTTCTTTTTTTTACGAAAGAACAAGTGAAGTCCTCCCAGCTATCTTATATTTCTCTTCTTCCTTCTATTGCTTTTGATAGCGTCACTTCATCCGCATACTCCAAATCTCCGCCAACAGGAAGTCCGTGGGCAATTCGGGTCACTTTGATGCCTGATGGTCTAAGCAACCGGGAAATATACATGGCTGTCGCTTCACCTTCAATGTTAGGATTAGTAGCCAAAATTACCTCCAGCACTGTTTCATCTTGCAGGCGCTTTAATAAATCAGGAATATTTATATCTTCCGGACCGATTCCGTCCATCGGGGAAATACTGCCATGCAGTACATGGTATAAACCATTGAACTCTCTCATCTTTTCCATAGCTATAACATCTTTCGGGTCCTGAACCACACAGATCAAACTTCTGTCCCTCTTTTGATCTTCGCAAATATAGCAGGGATCTTGATCTGTAATATGACCACAGACTGAGCAATACATAAGATTCCGCTTAGCATTAACAAGTGCTTTTGCAAAATCCAAAACAGTATCTTCCTTCATGCTTAATACATGAAAGGCTAATCGAGCAGCCGTTTTAGGACCAATCCCCGGCAATTTCATAAAACTGTCAATGAGCTTGGAAATTGGTTCTGGATAATGCATCGAATTCCTCCTAAAAATTTCAAAAGAAACCCCCTGAAAGGAAGTTTCTTTTGAACTTGCTTAAAACATACCCGGAAGGTTCATTCCCTTAGTGAATTGTCCCATCGTTTGGTTTGTCAGTTCTTCCGCCTTTTTCAAAGCATCGTTAGTGGCAGCCAACACTAAATCCTGAAGCATATCGATATCATCCGGATCGACAACTTCCGGTTTGATGACTACATCGACTATTTCTTTATGTCCAGTCACGATGACCGTTACCATTCCGCCGCCGGCAGTTCCTTCAACCCTTTTTTCACCTAATTCTTCTTGTGCCTCTGCCATCTTCTTTTGCATCTTTTGCATTTGTTTCATCATGTTCTGCATATTACCGCCGCGCATACCCATTTTCCTTACCTCCAATTATTCTTTAATTTCAAGTAAATCATCGCCGACTAATTTTCTAGCCTCTGCTATAAAGGGGTCTTCTTCTTTTGATTCCGTTTCTTCTGGACCGTCGAACTGCTGTGTTGAGATGAAGTCCTCCCGCAACCTTTGCCACTGGCTTTCCGGAACTCCAGCTATCTCCATTCGGTTTCCGGTCAATTGCTGCATGATCGAGGCTATCACTTCCACGAAACGGTTATTTTCCATTGCCATTTGACAATGAATATCATATTTGAATTTTACCACAAAAGCTTCAGTTGACGCAGCAACAGGTTCCGCCTCCGTTAATAAAGCTGCCAATGACTTTTGGTTTTGCTGACCTAACTGTTCAAGCACTTCCCCCCACTTACTTTTCACAGCATTAAGACCTGGCTTTGTAGCTTGTTTCAAAACTTGATTGATCTTTCCGGCAGGTGCTTTATATGACTTTTTAACGGCCCTTTGCGCCTTAGCCTGCTCTGCAGGTTTTTCTGCCATGGCTGCCGGAATGCCGTTTTTCTGCATTTCGAGTAATTTCTTCTCTAAATCTTCTATTTTCTGCTGCAGCTGTTGAAGCTGCCCGTTATCAATTTGATTTGGCCTTTGCTCATTACATAACTTCACAAGTGCCACCTCAAGGAAAATCCTTGGATGATTTGTCCATTTCATATCCTGCTGTGTTTGATTGAAGCTTTCAATTATGGAGTAAATCGATTCAGAAGAAATCACTTCTGCCAATTCCTTGAATTGGGGATCTATCAAAACACGCTCGAAGGATTCTGCCAGTGCCGGTGCCGTTTGAAACAACAGCATGTCACGGAAGTAATAAATCATGTCTTCTATGAACCTAGCCGGGTCTTTTCCCATGGCCAGCAATTCTTCAAGGACTTCAAGTGCCACCGCTACTTCTTTATCATATATAGCTTTTGCCAGCCGGCTTAAAAACGCTTGCGAAACAGATCCGGTGACAGTCAATGCATCTTCCACTGAAACCGTCTCCGAACTGAAGGATATCGCTTGATCAAGAAGGCTTAGTGCATCCCGCATCCCGCCTTCGGCTGCCCTCGCAATGATATGCAGGGCTTGTTCATCACAAGAAACACCTGTTTCTGCAATGATTTGTGACATCCGGCCAACTATATCTTGAGGCTGGATCCGTTTAAAATCAAACCTTTGGCAACGGGAAATGATCGTTAGTGGAATCTTATGAGGCTCAGTCGTCGCCAATATGAAAATCACGTGCTTCGGAGGTTCTTCCAATGTCTTTAAAAGCGCATTGAACGCCCCTTGTGAAAGCATATGTACCTCATCAATGATATAAACTTTATATGTAACCGCGTTAGGTGCATATTTGACCTTATCACGAATGTCACGGATTTCCTCGACACCATTATTGGATGCTGCATCAATTTCTATAACATCTGATATGGAGCCATCGGTGATTCCGCGGCAGGTAGCACATTCGTTACAGGGCTCACTTTTCGGGGCATGCTCACAATTCACTGCTTTTGCTAAAATTTTGGCAGCACTTGTTTTCCCTGTTCCACGTGGACCGGAAAATAAATAGGCATGTGAAACCTTTTGCCCGACCAAAGCATTCTGCAACGTTTTCGTCACATGTTCCTGCCCGACTACATCAATGAATTGTTGCGGCCGCCATACCCGGTATAATGCTTGATACCCCACGGAAATCCCTCCTTCTTTTCTCCATCTTGTTTATTATACATTACTGATTTCCTTAATATCAAAGTCTAAAATGAAATTTCATCATTGCCTCATTTTTTTCAAAAACACCAAGCACTTTACCTTCTTGGCATAAAAAAAAACCCACCCGATACGAATGAGTTTTTTGTTTATGTAAAATAACTGCCGTGCACCTTCTGTCGATTAGCAACCATAAGCGTTACTTAAGCAGTTAGCTCGGCCCAGGCAACCCTGCGGCACATGAGAACTTCCACTTAATGCTGCTTCCTTCCGGACCTGACATGGTTCATGGAGTCCCATTGCGCAGGACCCGGGCGTCAACACCACTTACTTAAGGCAGGCCCTACAGAATGCTAACCTCGAGAAGGGATTCAACCTCGCTAGAGCGGATTGCGAGTACAGGGCACCGCTACCTCCCCGTCTAGCACGGCAAAAGTAATACCAATTTCACAGCGTCATGTCGACGCATAATTCATTATACTAAGGTAACAAAAAAAACGCAAGTGTTGTTCTTGGACAGTTCAATTCCAAATTTACCAAATGAAGCAAAGACTCATCTTCAACATTCGTTTTTCACTTATTTATTTTCTTCGGCAATCTTGAGTGCCTGCTCTCTTTTCAACGTTTTCTTTCTATCCCTTAGCTCTTTAAAAAAAGAAGTCAATATCCAGCCGCACTCTTTCCCCAATACACCGCTGGTTACATCACATTGATGGTTAAATCGTTCATCTCGAAGTAAATCCATGAATGTGCCTGCACAGCCAGCCTTTGGATCATGCGCTCCAAAAACGACCCTTTTCACCCTTGATTGCAAGATGGCACCGGCACACATCGGGCAAGGTTCCAGCGTTACATATAATGTCGCATCTTCAAGACGCCAACTGCCAGTAGCACGGCAAGCCTCATTGATTGCAAGGAGCTCCGCGTGTGCCGTCGCATTCTGTTCCGTTTCCCTCAGATTATGCCCCGTCGAAATAACTTGATCATCTATTACGATTAAAGCGCCAATCGGCACTTCATTCAATTGCCGCGCCTTTTTTGCTTCCTCTAAGGCTAAATTCATGTAATGAACATCATCCTTCAAAAAAAAACCCCCTCATATTAAATAGGAGTAAACAAACAAATATAAGACAAAATAAAGGTCATACTACTTGTTCTAATGAATAGTAACTCATGCGGCATATGTGCTGCAAGTAAATTATCACAATACAGGAGGATATACCATGAATCGACCTGAATCGCCTTCTTTTGCATTGCTTATCATTGATATGATCAATGACTTTGACTTCAAATACGGGAATATGCTCCTTGCACATACGAAACTTATCGTCGATCCGATCTTGAAATTAAAGAAGCAAATGAAAGAAAAAGGTTTTCCAATCATTTATATCAATGATCATTATGATTTATGGCAGGCTGACTTCGATAAAATCATTGATACATGTAAAAATGAAGGTAATGCCTCATTAATCGAAAGAATAAAACCTCAACAGGACGAATTTTTCCTCATCAAGCCGAAGCATTCCGCATTTTATGGGACGGCACTCAATACACTGCTTAAACGATTAAACGTGGATACCCTGATCATTACTGGCATAGCTGGCAACATCTGCGTGCTATTCACGGCCAATGATGCCTATATGCGGGAATATAAATTATGGATTCCGAAGGATTGCATAGCTTCTGCATCAAAGGAAGATAATCATTACGCATTAAAAATGATGAACCATGTTCTCAAGGCATCCATAAAACAAGGTGAAGACATGTAAGCATTCAATCGAACAAGGCATTAATCTACATACCTCCCCAATTAACACTCTTTCATTCTCTTTCTTTATCAACCTGACAAAAATGTCACTAAAGTCCCAAGTCTGTGATACAATATCTCTTGGCGAAAATCCTATGACCGGGAATTTTAGCTTGATACCTCATGAAGGAGGACAGATTGGATGAAATCCACCCCATTTATCACTGTCGAAGGTCCAATCGGCGTGGGAAAAACATCACTTGCAAAAGTTATCGCAGATCATTTTCAAATTTCATTATTAAGGGAAATTGTCGATGAAAATCCATTTCTCGGGAAATTCTATAAAGATATTGATGAGTGGAGCTTTCAAACAGAAATGTTTTTTCTATGTAACCGTTATAAACAATTGGATGATATCGAAAAAAAGTATCTTACTAATGACCAAGCCGTAGTGGCTGATTATCATATATTCAAGAACTTGATATTTGCTGAAAGAACGTTAAAGAACGAACAATACAATAAGTACCTTGAGATATTCAATATTTTAACACGGGATATGCCTGAACCTAATATGGTGATTTATTTAAACGCAAGCCTTGATACTCTTCTCTCCCGAATCGGTAAAAGAGGTCGTGAAATCGAAGAAAATATATCCTCCATTTATTTAGAGCAGTTATCCGCGGATTATCGAACATTCATGGAAACATTCGAGAAACAGCACCCTGACATCCCTGTTCTTACATTCAACGGAGATGAGCTGGATTTTGTCGGGAACAAGGATGATTTGAAAACGATAATAAGCCAAATAGAGAATGCCCTGCACAAAGGAGTAAAGTCAAATGAACTTACGAAAGAAATATAATATTCCAAACAACGCCGTCATTACGATAGCAGGGACGGTTGGCGTAGGAAAATCGACCATGACCAATGCGTTAGCCGATGCCCTTCAATTCAGGACATCATTTGAGAAGGTTGATACGAACCCCTACCTGGATAAGTTTTACGATGATTTTAATCGTTGGAGTTTCCACCTGCAAATCTATTTCCTTGCTGAACGATTTAAAGAGCAAAAAAAAATCTTTGAATATGGCGGCGGTTTTATCCAAGACCGTTCCATTTATGAAGACACCGGGATATTTGCAAAAATGCATTATGAAAAAGGCACGATGAATGAGGTGGACTACGAAACGTATACAAGCCTTTTCAATGCCATGGTAATGACGCCATACTTCCCGCACCCTGATTTACTTATCTATCTCGAAGGTTCGCTCGATGATATCCTCAACCGGATCCAAGAGCGCGGCCGTCCAATGGAACAGCATACCCCAATTGAATATTGGCAGGAAATGCACGGCCGTTACGAAGAATGGATTGATCAATTCAACGCCTGCCCTGTCCTTCGATTAAATATAAACGAATATGATCTTATGCAGGATGAAGCAAGTATCGAACCTCTTATAAAACGGATTGCCGAATATATGGAGCAAACCAAGTTGTTGCGAAATGTGTAAAACAGAAAAACCACCGGTTAACCGGTGGTTTTTTAATATATTAGAAAACAAAAATTCCGTTACATAACTGTAACGGAATTCATCGATATCCAATTTATGCGCTGTGGTTATTAATAAGTTATGGAGGAGGTAGAGGGATTCGAACCCCCGCGGGATTTGACTCCCCTGTCGGTTTTCAAGACCGATCCCTTCAGCCGGACTTGGGTATACCTCCGTATCAACATTTATTATATTACATGGAATCAAAATCAAAGTCAAGCCCTCTATAAAGTTTTTTTAAAATAATTTTCAAACTTTGATAAAAAGGGGAATCAGCCTCTTTAACCAGAAGCTGATTCCCTTTGACTTACGGTTTAATGACTTCCGCACCGCGCATATATGGACGTAATACTTCAGGAATGATAACACTGCCATCTTCCTGCTGGTAATTCTCCAAAAGGGCAGCTACTGTACGGCCGATTGCCAAGCCTGATCCATTTAGGGTATGGACGTGTTCCGGCTTGCCTTTTGCATCACGCCTGAAGCGAATATTGGCCCGTCTAGCCTGGAATGCCTCAAAGTTACTGCAAGAAGAAATTTCGCGGTACGTTCCATAGCTCGGGATCCAAACCTCGATATCATACTTTTTAGCAGCAGTGAAACCAAGATCTCCCGTACACATGCTTAGCACTCGGTATGGAAGACCCAGCAATTGGAGGACCTTTTCGGCATGACCTGTGAGGTTTTCCAACTCTGCATATGAATCTTCCGGCTTCACGAACTTCACTAATTCAACTTTATTGAACTGGTGCTGACGAATTAGCCCGCGCGTATCACGACCCGCAGATCCTGCCTCTGAACGGAATGAAGCACTGTATGCCGCATAGCTTATCGGCAGATCGTCCGTGCTCATGATTTCATCACGATGGAAATTTGTCACCGGCACTTCAGCTGTAGGAATCAAGAAGTAATCATCACTTTCAATACGGAAAGCATCCTCTTCGAATTTTGGCAATTGACCTGTCCCGGTCATGCTTGCACGGTTCACCATATATGGTGGCAGCATTTCTTCATATCCGTGTTCCTCAACATGAAGGTCTAACATAAAGCTAATTAGTGCACGCTCTAATCGAGCACCAAGACCCCGATAAAATACAAATCGGCTTCCGGTCACTTTTGCTGCCCGTTCAAAATCCAGGATGCCTAGATCTCCAGCTACATCCCAGTGTGGTTTCGGTTCAAACTTGAATTCAGGTAACTCCCCCCATTTACGGATTTCGACATTATCGTCTTCCGTCTCACCAACAGGCACGCTTTCATGCGGTATATTAGGAATGGAAAGAAGTAATGTTTCTAATTGTGCTTCCACTTCACGAAGCTCATCATCGAAACCTTTTATACGGTCACCGACTTCACGCATTTCCGCAATCAACTGATCTGCATCTTTTTTCTCCCGTTTCAATATGGCCACTTGCTGTGAAACTTCATTTCTTTGGCTTTTCAACTTTTCCGTTTCAGCAATCAAGGTCCGGCGCTTTACATCCAGTTCCTCGAATTTGCCTAAATCAGTTAAATCTTCCCCTCTAAATTGCAATACACGCTTCACTTCTTCAAAATTATTCCTTACATATTTCAAATCCAACATTTCAGTTCCTCCTTAATGTTTTTGATGATTTATCAAAGAACGCAAAAAACTCCCGTCCCCTGAAGAAGGGACGAGAGTTAACCCGCGTTGCCACCCTAGTTGAAGGCCTATGAAAAACGCCTACCACTTATCACGATAACGGCTTTTAACCGAAAGTATTTACTGACCCAAAAGGCTTTCCATACTCTGCTCCAGGAGGGATTCACAAAACTCTCACACCGATTTCCAGCAGCCACCGGCTCTCTATAGAAAGAAATACTTGTTACTATTTCCTGTCATTGCTTTCTTATATAATCAGATTGTTTTCCATAATGTACTATAATTTTATACATTACGCAACCGTTTTATACACGAAACTTAAAACCAGCCTTTAACAGTGGAAGCTACACTGCTCCAAACGTCTCCAAAGAATCCGCCAACCGCCCGCATTGATAATACGAACCAGTTTGCCTTTTCAACAGATTCAGCAGCTACGACGTTAACCTTAACTGGATCTCCGTTGATGTACCCGTAATCTTCTCCTTTTTTAGGAGTGACTGTGATGTAGCCTAGCTTTTCACCTTTTTTGATTGGTGCAGTCAGCTTACCATCTTCATTCAATTTGTTTTTATCGATCACTAAATCTGTTTTATAGTTGTCTTTCCCACCATTTTCAACAAGTAGCTCGATTGCTTTTTCAGATTGGATCTTAACGTCTTTTTCCTTGCCTTTCACTACTGAAAGTGTTTCTTTCCCTTTCACCTGGTAGTTGGCTGGAAGGACTTTTTCCTTTTTAAATGTTGCATAAGCATAGTTCATAAGCTTAGTGCTATCTGCAAAACGTTCGTTTTTATTAGTGGACTTCATGACCACCGTGATATAGCGCTGACCGTCCTGGATAACCGTCCCTGTATGGCCATAACCGGCAAAGTCGGTAGATCCCGTCTTTAGTCCATCTACGCCTTTATATTCAAAAATCAGGCCAGGCAGCATCCAGTTGAAGTTCGGATATTCTTTTCCATCACGGAACTTCAATTTAGGAATGCTGGCGATTTTTAAAACTTCCGGATAATCATTTATTAAACGATAAGCAAGAAGTGCAGTATCTTTTGCTGTCATGATATTTTCATCATCTTCATCACCTGAAGGATATTGCCCTAATAAATCGGAGTTATTCAAACCGCTGGCGTTAACGAATTTATGATTTTTCAAGCCTAATTCCTTTGCTTTTTCATTCATTAACTTAACGAAGCTCTTTTCACTTCCGGAAACTAGCTGTGCTAAAGCTACTGTTGCCGCATTTCCTGAATAGACGGCCATAGCTTGATATAGTTCCTTAACTGTATAATCTTCACCTTCCGTTAACCCAACATTCGACAAATTGGGTGCTTTTGAAAGGTCATGTACATATTTATTTATTTTTACTTTTTGATCCCAACTGATTTTCCCATTTTCAATTGACTCCATTATGATGTACTCAGTCATCATTTTAGACATGGATGCAATCCCTAATACTTTATCGGCATTTTTTTCATACACGATTTGTCCTGTTTCACCATCGATTATGATGGCTGCCTCTGCTTTTAAACCTAAATTATCAGATTCAGCAACAGCTTCCCCCGGTTGATAGGCAAATTGCGACATAACAAGAACAAAAACAAAAGTGAAAATGAGGGTCTTGCTGATTTTTTTCAATTTCCAATACCTCCAACTTTTAAGCTAATCTCTATAACAAAGAAGAAACTTTATGTAAATCCCTTGACACCTTGTCTAGTTTATCACAGAAAAAATAAAAAAAATAGACAGAGTAATCGCAGACTCTGTCTATTTTAACAATAAATTTTAATGACGAATATATGTTAAATTCATTACATTGAGTAGTTCGGTGCTTCTTTAGTAATTTGGACATCATGAGGATGGCTCTCCCTTAATCCGGCACCGGTCATTTTGACAAATTGAGAGTTTTCTCTCAACTCTTCCAATGTGGCTGTACCGCAATATCCCATACCTGAACGAATGCCGCCAATCAGTTGGAAAATGGTATCTGATAGAGGTCCTTTGTATGGAAGGCGCCCTTCGATGCCTTCTGGAACAAATTTCTTGTTATCTTCCTGGAAGTAACGATCTTTAGATCCTTTTTCCATTGCAGCAACAGATCCCATGCCCCGATACACTTTAAAACGGCGACCTTGGAAAATTTCCGTTTCGCCAGGGCTTTCAGTTACACCTGCAAGCATACTGCCAAGCATTACTGCATGTCCGCCTGCAGCCAGCGCTTTAACGATATCACCTGAATATTTAATTCCGCCATCAGCGATAATCGTTTTACCATGTTTTCTTGCTTCTGTTGCACAATCGAAGACTGCCGTGATTTGTGGAACACCTACACCGGCTACAACCCTTGTCGTACAGATTGACCCTGGTCCGATTCCCACTTTCACTACATCGGCCCCCGCTTCAATCAATGCTTTCGTCCCTTCAGCCGTTGCCACATTACCGGCAATGATCGTCAATTCAGGATAAGTCGCGCGGATTTCCTTCACCATTTCAAGGACGCCTTCTGAATGACCGTGAGCAGTATCAAGTACAATTGCATCGACATGGGACTTAACAAGCATTTCAACACGCTTCATTGTATCCTTAGTCACTCCGACTGCAGCACCTGCAAGCAATCTCCCTTGCTTATCTTTCGCCGAATTCGGAAACTCAATGACTTTCTCGATATCCTTGATCGTAATAAGTCCTTTAAGAACTCCATTATCGTCTACAAGAGGAAGCTTTTCAATTTTGTACTTTTGAAGAATCTTCTCTGCTTGTTCCAAGTTAGTTCCTACTGGCGCTGTGACGAGATTCTCAACAGTCATGACACTGGAAATCTTCAAGGAAAAATCGGAAATAAATCGCAAATCACGGTTTGTAATGATACCCACAAGTTTTTGATCCTCAATATTGTTGACTACAGGAACACCCGAAATGCGATATTTACCCATTAAATGCTCTGCATCGAATACCTGGTGATCTGGCGTCAAGAAAAATGGATCGGTAATTACACCGCTTTCTGAACGTTTTACTTTATCCACCAGTTCAGCTTGTGCTTCAATGGACATATTTTTATGAATGATACCCAATCCGCCTTGACGAGCCATGGCAATCGCCATCTCGGCTTCTGTCACGGTATCCATTCCTGCACTGATGATAGGAAGGTTGAGCTTTAAGTTTTCAGCTAAGTTGACTTGAAGGTTGACATCTTTCGGCAAAACCTCTGATTTCGCTGGAATTAATAGGACATCATCAAAGGTTAAACCTTCTTTTGCAAATTTATTTTCCCACATTATTTTCCCCTCCTGCTTAAAAATATTATTTGTAGGTTATCAATAGGACATACTACTGTCAAGAAGAGAAATAAATGTTTGATTATTCTATTAATTTGGAGGATAGCTGCAATGCCTGAAAACAATGATAATTTCGATAAATATACACCTTTTTTTTCCGCATCTTCCTCTCAACTTTTTTTACAAAAATGTTACACACAAGAAAAAATAGCAGAAGCGGAAATCAAAAGTTATGATAATTGTTATCCATTTATTTACCATCTTGAACATGCTAAAACTTATTATAATCAGGCAGCCATTGCACCACTTTCCATTCAACCAATCCTGACATTTTATGGATTCGCCCAATTATTAAAGGCTTGTCTGCTCACGATTGATCCTAACTATCCGGAATCAACTTCGATGCTTGCCCATGGGGTAACTACGAGGAAAAAGAAAAAACAGCAATATGAATTTCTGAAGGATGAAGTGAAAACGCAAAAAAATGGACTTTTCACCTGCATCGCCGAGAAATTATTTCATATCAAGCATCTGGAAGGTGAAAAGTTTTCCATGGGTACACTTATGAAAGAAATCCCGGATATGCAAAACTTTACATGGTCCATTTCCAAGAAAAATTTCGTCGCCCTGCTCCCCTCCTCCAATGGTTTTCAATTGCCTTCATCCATATTGGATAGCTATCAAATGTCCAGCAGTCGATTGGAAGAATTTTTGAAAGCTAAAACGAATCAAATTTACAGTATTTCGGAAGCTCCTGGAACACTGCATTTAAAAACAGAGGGTGTTCCTATTCATAATGCCGCATCTCCAATACGGTATAATTTAGAAGAGGGGCAATTCATGCTATCTCTAAATAAAGATTCGTCCGCTTTTTCATTACCTGAACTTTTGATTCATTATTTGATTTCTTATAACCTTAGCATAATAGCTCGTTATGAAACAGAATGGTGGGCAGAGCTGATGAAAACCATGCCTAATGACGATTACCCTTGCATTGTGCAATTCCTTAAAATAAGCCAAGCTAAGGTGCCATTTTTAATATTTGAATGGATTAAGTCGGAAAGATTCCACATCTGATCCTTCCAACACCCTATTGGTGAATAGATTTATCCTGAAACGACAAAAAAAGACCAGCCAGATGGCTGATCTTTTTAAATGGCTTGGCGGCGTCCTACTCTCACAGGGGGAAACCCCCAACTACCATCGGCGCTGAAGAGCTTAACTGCCGTGTT
>NZ_JBWCCL010000034.1:0-7993 GCF_056279465.1 Peribacillus sp. TE19612
TTCCTTTTATGTTTGGTGGCGATAGCGAAGAGGTCACACCCGTTCCCATTCCGAACACGGCAGTTAAGCTCTTCAGCGCCGATGGTAGTTGGGGGGTTCCCCCTGTGAGAGTAGGACGCCGCCAAGCCATTTAAAAAGATCAGCCATCCGGCTGGTCTTTTTTTTCGTTAAGAAGAAATTATGAAGCCCTGTTATATATATAGAAGCTGTTACCTCACCATTGAAAGGGGCTGAAATCGAAAATTGTTCATCCTTTTAAATTTAACCCGTTTCGACTATCGTAACTTAGGATATAAGCGAGATATTAGTACCTCTGTTTAGACATTGGGTTATTAAAATTGATTGCAAATAACTGGATAATTGGATTTAAATAAGCAGCAATACATATATTTTAGCTAAAAGAAATTAATTCAGAAACTGGTAACTAAAAATGTGGGAAATATCAAAATAGAAGGAAGCCCTCATAAAGGATAAAATAATTGGTGCCTCTGCAAATAAAAGGTATTCTTCCAACTTGTATGAACACTAACAAATACAAGGCAGGGCTGAACCTTTAAGGTAAATGAGATCCAAAATGAGACCTTCGGAATTTAAAAATAATGAGTATGAGGAATTGCTCTATGGTCATTAAGGACCGCTTCATGAGTTTGACACAATTAAATTAGCGCAGTATAATAATCCAGTAGAACGATATACTAAATAAATTTAAACTAATTAGCGGTAGCATAAGTGTTTTATCAATACTTTTCTAATCGCTTAAAATTTAGTAGAACGATATACTAACAACAAGCACGATTAGTAGAACGATATACTAGTAATGCGCAAGTTGGTAGAACGATGTACTAACTTAGCCGGTTAATCTATGAAGTTTATTGTTTTATTTAGTACGTCATTATTTTTCTTAAATTTATGGTATGGGGCAAGGGGGCAACATCTGAAAGGCTTAAGAATCAAATTGCATTTCGATAACTTTTTAAATAGGGGTGTGTTTCATGAAAAATCCATTTATAAAAATGGCCACAGGTTTATATATTAGCTATTTTATTTTAGGCATGATCAATATAATCATTGGATCAAATATGGAAAATTTGTCAAATCAATTAAATACTAGTGCCTCAGGGATAAGTTACTTGGTCTCTGCCATAGGAATCGGTAAGTTAGTTTCTTTGTTTTTCGCCGGTAGACTGTCGGATAAATTAGGAAGGAAACCATTTGTTGTTTCAGCATCTTTTATCTACCTGATCTTCCTTATAGGCATACCATTGGCTCCTAACTATACATTGGCATTTATATTTGCTGTATGTGCTGGTATTGCCAATTCATTTTTGGATGCAGGTACGTATCCAGCACTTATTGAGGCTTTTCAAAAGAAAGCTGGTTCCGCTACCGTATTAGTAAAAGCGTTCGTTTCAATCGGTGCCGCACTTCTTCCATTTATCATGGCGTTCTTTATAGCTAGAGATATGTTTTACGGGTATACATTCTTCTTAATGGCTGCTGTATATCTTGTTAATGGGTTTTTCCTGCTTAAGGTTTCATTCCCTGATCATAAAGCCCAAAGCCAAACTCAGAATGATAAACAAGCTGTGCCGGTTCAACAGCAATTCCTCTCAAAACCGAAGTTTGCTCAGGAAGGTTTGGCCGTCATACTATTAGGCTTCACATCAACTGCTTTATTCATGTTGGTTCAAGTCTGGCTCCCGAACTTCGGACAAGATGTATTGGGGCTAACCCAAGCTAAGGCTGTTCAATTGCTTAGTTACTATAGCATTGGCTCCCTTGTTTCTGTCATTTTACTAGCTGTTCTATTGAATAAAGTAATTAAGCCCATTACCGTCATGATTATCTATCCGGTCATTGCGGCATTATCTTTATTGTCACTCATCTACATCCAGCAACCATTTATAACCATTTTGAGCGCTTTCTTCATAGGGCTTTCAACTGCAGGGGTATTCCAATTAGCCATGACAATAATCACGGAATTCTTCCCTGCCAATAAAGGTACGATCACCTCATATGTAAACATTGCAGGTAGTTCAGCCTTTATCATCATACCTTTCATTACTGGTATCATTTCTAAGAGTGCTGGGTTAACTGCAGTCTTCTTGTTTGATGTGGCAATTGCGGCAGTTAGTATTTTATTGGCAGTATTCGTTGCCTATCGATACAAAAAGGTAATTAAAGATTCCAATTAAACGGTCTAACCGAACATCAGTGGGGGATGAACCCCACTGATGATAGTGATAAAAGGGGGATACATCATGCAAACAATCACGATCAAAGACGTAACGATCGGAGAAGGGGTTCCAAAGATCATCGTTCCACTAATGGGGACAACGAAAGAAGAACTGCTTAAAGAAGTTGAAACGGTAAATGCACTACGGCCGGATATCATTGAATGGCGAGTAGATGTCTTTGAACAAGTCGAAAGCTTAGAAGCCGTTTCGGATATGATTACAAAAATTAGAAATGCGGTTCCCAGTACTTTGCTGCTTTTCACTTTTAGAAGCCATAAAGAAGGCGGAAACAAGGAAATCAGCGATGATTATTATTTCCAACTTCTTCATACAGCAATTAAAACGAAGAATATTGATCTTGTCGATGTGGAGTTGTTTTTTGAGGAATCATCAGTGAAGGAGACTGTGAAGGTAGCTGAGGAAAATGGGGTATACGTTGTGATGTGTAACCATGATTTCGATAAGACACCAGCAAAAGAAGAAATCATTTACCGATTGCGTAAGATGCAGGAATTTGGCGCCCATATTCCCAAAATCGCTGTAATGCCCCAAACAGTAGGTGACTTACTCGTATTATTAGATGCAACTTACACGATGAAAACAAAGTATGCCGATCGCCCATTCATTACGATGTCAATGTCGGGTACAGGCCTGGTCAGTCGATTATCAGGTGCGGTGTTTGGATCTGCTTGTACATTCGGTGCCGGAAAAGAAGCATCTGCACCAGGACAAATTCCTGTTACACAATTAAGGAATGTATTGGAAATCATTGATCAAAATATTTAATTATAATTCCTTCCAAGAAGGAATTTATATAAAGTTTAAAAAATCAGGGGGAATAGAACATGGAAAATCTAGGACGAATTAATGGGAAAACAGAATTAGTAGGATTGCTGGCAACACCTATTGGACATTCATTATCACCTGCCATGCATAATTTAGCTTTCGATAAATTAGGCTTGAATTGCGCCTATTTAGCATTTGAGGTTGGAAATGAAGAGCTGGAAGATGCAGTCAAAGGGATGCGTGCATTAAATGTAAAAGGATTTAACGTATCCATGCCTAATAAAATGAAGATCCTTCCATATCTTGATGAATTGGCGGACAGTGCTAAATTTTCAGGAGCGGTTAATACAGTTGTCAATGTCGATGGAAAGTTCGTAGGGCACAGCACTGATGGAATGGGATATACCCGGAACCTAAAAGAACATGGTATTGATATTAAAGGCAAGAAAATGACTCTTATCGGTTCTGGTGGGGCTGCTACCCCAATTGCCATTCAATCTGCGCTGGAAGGTGTGGCGGAAATCAGCATTTTTGCTCGTGATGATGCATTCTTCCCGCAAGCAGAAGAGAATGTACGAATCATCAATGAGGATATGAAGCATTTAAATGTGAAAGCCAATGTATACCCTCTTGAAAATGTTGAACAATTAAAGGCTGAAATCGCAACTAGTGATATTTTGGCAAATGGAACCGGCGTTGGCATGAAACCACTTGAAGGCTTAAGTGTCATTCAAGACGAATCAATGCTGCGTCCTGATTTAATCGTAACCGATGTTGTTTACATCCCACGAAAATCTAAACTAATGGAACAAGCTGAAGCTGTAGGTGCTACCGCTATTAATGGTCTTGGGATGATGCTTTGGCAAGGTGCACTAGCCTTTGAATTATGGACAGGTCAACAAATGCCTGTTGATTTCATCAAAGAGCAATTGTTTGCAGAATAAAATGATTCCACTCTGGAGATTGTTCTCCAAATAGAGGTTTTTTTCATACTCGATGTGCATCATTTATTAAATGATTAAAAAAATTGGGTGCACCAAACCTCGGAGCTAAGAAATTCAGGGAGTGAAATCCCTTGTTTTTCTTAGCGTTTTTTTTTGAAAAGTGGTTTTCATGTAAATGGATAACATAAAGGGGAGACTTTAATGTAATTACATTGTGCATTAAGGTGTTATATGGGAGTAACACAACGTGATTTATTATAGGGGTGTAATAATGAAAAATCAGTATTTTAAAGCGGCATCTGGCATGTATATTAACTATTTTCTGCTGGGGATGGTTAATATAATTCTCGCCTCAAACATGCCCTCTTTAACAGAACAATGGGATACGGACTCTACAGGCATTAGTTATCTTATTGCAGCAATAGGAATAGGCAGATTACTCACGTATGGTTTCTCGGGAGTATTATCAGATAAATTTGGAAGAAAACCATTAATCATGGTCTCTTCGGTTATAATGGGCGTTTTTTTAATTGGGATTCCATTTTCCCCCACATATGAAATGGCCTTTGTATTTGCCTTACTTGCGGGAATTTCCAACTCAGCCATGGATGCTGGTACATATCCGGCGCTAACTGAAATGTTTCTTGAATCTGCTGGTTCCGCGAGTGTTATGGTTAAGGCTTTTGGTTCGCTTGGTGCTACAATCCTGCCATTCATCATCTTGTTTCTTACTACGAACCAATTATTTTACGGGTTTGCATTTTTAGTACCGGCTGTCATCTATTTCATGAATATGTTTTTGGTGTTGTCCGCTTCATTTCCAAGCAAATCCGAAGCTGTCAGTAAAGAAGAGGATTTTCATAGTAACAGGTTCATAACGGAACCTAAATTTTGGAGCGAAGGAGTCGCACTAATCATAATTGGGTTTACATCAACTGCGTTATTTACAGTTTCGCAAATCTGGTTACCGAGTTTCGGCCAGGAAGTCGCAGGGATGCCATCTTCAAGTGCAATTAAATTATTGAGCTATTATAGTGTGGGGTCACTTATTTCCGTCCTGCTATTATCCATCTTATTAAACAAATGGATTAAGCCCGTGACGGTGATATTGCTTTATCCAATGATTACTTTACTTACGGTAATCATCATATTAACGATTCATTCACCTATTGTCTTAAGTATTAGCTCCTTTTTCCTTGGAGCCTCGACAGCTGGGATCTTTCAATTAACCATTGCAATAATGACTGAACTTTTCTGGAGAAAAAAAGGAACTGTAACAGGGATCGTTGCGACGGCATCCAGTTTGGCGAGCGTCATTTTACCAATTGCAACGGGCTTAATCGCTAAGAGTGGGGATATATCGCATATATTTCTTTTTGATTGCTTTATTGCTACTATAGGAATCCTGGCTGCAGCTTTTGTATATTACCGGTATAAGAAATTGACACAGCACCAGACCATATTTAACCATGGCTGAAAATATTGAAGGATTTACTTAAAACTCCATCTTCCGGAACTAGGATGGCGTTTTTTTTTTGGACTAATGAATAGTGGATATAGATGTTTTGGCGTGATTAAAGATCGTTGAGATTCCCATGTTCCAAAAGCAAGGGTGTAATAATGACAGTAACTATATTATTATAGAAAGAACATGATAATAATAAGTACATCAAAAATACATTCAAGATGGTGATTGAACTATGAAACAATCCAAAAAAGGGCGGGTCACACTGCAACAGGTAGCGAAACATGCTGGGGTATCTACCTCCACTGCTTCCCTTATCGTTCGCAATAACCCTCGAATATCGGAAGCGACGCGAAAAAAAGTATTAAAATCGATGCATGAATTGGGTTATGTGTACGATAGAATTGCAGCAAACCTAAGGTCGCAGAGTTCTGATACTGTAGGAATCATTATTACCGACATATCAAATACCTTTTTTTCTGAATTCCTGATAGGCGTTCACGATGCATTGGATGAGGTCGGGTATACAGTCTTGCTGGGGACTACATTCGATTCGGTTGCCAAGCAAGATCATCTCCTTTCAACCATGATGGAACACAGGGTGGGTGGCCTGATTCTTTGTCCTGTCTCTGAAAGCTCACAAGATACAATTGAACGGTTAAATGAAATTGACACGCCGATGGTGCTTGCTGTCAGGGAACTGCCTGGAGTGAATAGCGACTATGTAGGCATAGACTATCCAGAAGGAGCCAGGATCGCTGTTGATCATCTCCTTGGAAAGGGGCATAAAAGAATTGCGCTCCTTGGTGGCATAAAGGAATCTTCTACTTGGATCGAGAGAATGGAGGGATACCGTGAAGCTCTTTCAAGAGCGGGATTGGAAGTGGATGAATCGTTGGTGATAGATAGTGCCCCTACACGGGAGGGAGGGCTTGAGGCTGTTTTGAAAGTACTTGAGAATCCTAATCCGCCTACCGCGATTTTTTGCTTTAGCGACTTAATTGCTTTTGGTGTTATGCAAGGATTAATGATGAAAGGAATTACTCCTGGAAAAGATATGGATATCGTTGGGTTCGATAACGTTCCAGTCGCAGAAATCTATCACCCTCCGCTAACGACCATTTCCTCATTCCCTAGACGTATTGGGAAAGAGGCAGCGAATCTCCTGTATCAGCAAATGGAGAAAATAGAACGTGAACAACAGCGAATCATATTGAATCCAGAACTGATTATTAGAGAGTCTTCCTAAAAAAGAAAAATAAAAAGGTGATTAGTTCACAGGAGGTTAGGTACCGCTGTGCCCTTTTCATCTTTTCTATTATTCTTTTATTGGGAACATTGATTACATATCAGAAAGGTTTGCCTTACTTAAGCGGTTCATAAATATCCCAGGCGACTTTCAATGAATCGACTATAAAGTCTGCCACTTCATCAACATCTAGATCATTGGTATTCACTTTTGAATGATGATAGGAGTATATTTCCTGTCTCGTGTAAAAGAGTTCTTCGATTTCCTCAAGGGACCGGCTTTGTAAAACGGGTCTACTATCAATAAGCAAGCCTATTCTCTCTTTCCAGTATTCCCAAGATAAGTCCAGGTAAAAGACAATGCAATTGGATAAACAGATATTCCGTATATCCTCTTGTAAAAATGCCCCGCCTCCAACTGAAATGATTTTCAATTGTTGTTGACTAAGGCTTTCAATCACACTTTTTTCTTTTTCGCGAAAAGCTTTTTCCCCAAACTTCTTGAAGATTTCCGTAGTGGGCATATTGAATTCCTTTTCAATTTCTTGATCTATATCAATAAAGTCCCTATATAATTTCCTGGCTACTTTCTGTCCGATCGTCGTCTTGCCTACCCCCATAAAGCCAATAAAAACGATACTTTGCATCCTCAAAGATGTGTTTTTATTAATCATTTATAAATCCCTCTCCCAACTATTTTTTATAATGATTAAAAGTCTCTCCTGAAATTTTTAAAATATATTTATTATAGTACAAGAAAGTAAAATTGTAAAAAAAAATTTTTAATATTTGGACAATGGAACCCTGTGCTTTAGCGGTTTAATGTTTAATAACTCTACCCGGAAGGAACAATCAGGTTTCAGTATTCGATTTATGCATCTAATTATTCGTTTCCTCATCTATCCAGGTTGTTATTGGCATTACCTATCAATTGCATGGTTTATGGATTTTTCCAAAGGCATTACTTAGTTGAAGGGGAAGCGGTAGTTCAAATGGATGGATAAATGATTTTCATGGTTTATATGTTTTAAGAGGAAGCCAAGGTGTGACAGGCACATTTATTCCTTCATATAAGTGATTAATTCATTTAATAAGAAAATGTATGAAATGGGTTGACTTAATGGTGGGAAAGGATTAATATAAATAAGCACCAACTAAGACAAACGCAAAACTTCATCGCTTTTGACAGGTTGCTGAAAGAAATAATAACTATTGACTTCTTACTATGAAAATGATAAGATGAAATGGTCGCTGAAAAACACAGCGATTTAAAATAAGTTAAAAACTTCGCAGAAGTTGACAACTAATCAATA
>NZ_JBWCCL010000035.1:0-2344 GCF_056279465.1 Peribacillus sp. TE19612
TTTTTTCCTGATTTGCATGTTCAGTTTTTCCGTAAAGTTTAACGCATGTCTCTTCAGACACTCGATAAACAGCACCTTGATGCCCTTTTCCAATGAGGGTTTGTGTTATGGCGCTATCCACTTTCACTCCATTACCTGAACCTCCTGAGTGGACTGGAATATTTCTAAAGTCCAAACTATTTTGATTGAAATAACCTTCCCACTCATTGAAGGTGTCCGGTTCAAGCTTTTTCACTTGATCTAGGAACGAGTCCTTTAAAAGGATTATTTTTAAATCTCTTAATAATTTTAATGGTACAGGGTGTATCCTTTTAAAGGAATTCACATGGTCAATCACCTTAAGTTCCTCATTACCGACGACAAAAATATGGCGTAGGGGGGCATCTATCATGGTGAACTTTGCTTGTTTTAATTCTTTTAATATATAGAGAAGTTTCTTTACTATAGAATCAGGGATATAGGTACAATTTCTCAGATATTCTTTTAAGGTCGGGGCATTAAAATATTCCATGACTATATAGTTTGGTCCTGTATCATATACCAAAGGCATAAAGGGTAGATGTTTTCCAGCTGCAAGAGCTTCTTCCTCCATTTTCGCTTGTATTGGGTCTGAATAGATTTTTACACATTTATCTTCTGAAAGTTGAAAAACTGCACCTTGAGCACCCATTCCAATCAGCGAATAGGTAGTTGGATTGTGAATTTCCAAAGATTTTTCACCTTTGATAACAGTAATGGTTTTAAAGTCCTCCATGATTTCCTCCTAACTGCTCATCTATGGCCTGCTGTTGAAACTTTTGAAGTTTATATAGTGCTTTTTTGACTTTTTCGGCTTTATGAGCCTTTTTTTCTTTTTTACGAGAAGCTATTTTTTCATCATGATCCTTAGCTCTCTGTTGAACTTTTGCTTTTTTTTCATTTGTATTAGATGCTACCAGTTCATCTTTGACTTTATCTTTAGTCTGCTGTTGTAGCTGTGGAAACTGTTTAAGTTGTTGTAGCTGTGGAAACTCTTGAAGCCCTTGAAGCTGTTGTAGCTGTTGCATATAAATAAGGGCTTTTTTGGCTAATTCGGCTTTTTTTCTAGGCACTATCCTTTCGCCATCATACTTACCTTGCTGTTGAGGCTGTGGAGTCTCCTTTAGGACTTTTTTATCTATTTGGCGCGGTGTTATTAAATATCGTTTACCTACTTTATAAGGGGCTACAAGTTCATCATAAAATTCAGCTTGTTGTTGAAGTTGTTGGGCGAGGTTGAATTTTTGTTCTACTTTTTGACGAGCCGCTTCAGTATATGTTTCCCATATCTCTCTGTTAGATAGCATAAATTCAAGAGCTCCTGCCAGTTCATCTACATTGTTTTCTTGTACTAAAACCCCTTCTTTGTTATTTGTTATTAATTCAGGGATGCCGGCATGATTGGTCGAAATCACCGGTACTCCAATCGCCATAGCCTCTTTTAATGTATTAGGTATACCTTCTACATCTCCATCGGCAGCTTCTAAGCTCGCGGCGCAAAATATATCTGCATTGGTCATTTGTTCTCGTACTTGATCTTTCGGCAGATGGTTTAATAGGCGAAAAGAGTCTCCTAAATTAAGTTGATTTGCCAATGAAATGAGATATTCTTCAAGCCCCCCTCTACCGATAATCGTCAAGGTTGCATTTGGAAATTTACCTCTGATTTTTTGGAAAGCTTGCATTAAGATGTGGTGTCCTTTTTTTTCCACCAACCTACCGATGGATAGAATGTTTTGAGAATCCCCTTTATGTGGTGCCCGGTATTTGAATTCGTTAAGGTCAACGCCCCCATATAACACTCTGATTTTTTCTGAAGGACAACCCCAAGCAATTAACCTATCTGCTAAATACTGACAAACTGGGAAGAAACGCTCCCCTCGATCAAATAGCATTTTCATGTTATCTAGATAGCCAATGGGCTGATTAGCCAGGGTTGCATCCCTGCCTCTAATACTTGTTACCAACGGAAGGTTTGTTTCCTCTTTAAAAGGAAGTAATAACATCCCTAATTGGCCATGATGAGCATGTAATAGGGAGATATTATTTCTTTTGACATATTCTTTTGGCGAGAAAACTTCATTGAGATAATGAACCTTCTCATTTAAAAGGGAAAGATCTATCATATACTTAGGTTGTCGTACCATATGAATATAATCATAATCAGGAACTTCTCGAATCTGTGGGATATATTGGGTCGGATCAACTCTTAAATTCAAATGCATAACTGTGTGCAAATAAATGATCTCCTTTCATGCATAGTAAGCAAATTTCCTGGACCTTTTCAAGTATATTATGCAGGACTCTCTAGGTACGCATGGACTAA
>NZ_JBWCCL010000036.1:0-1661 GCF_056279465.1 Peribacillus sp. TE19612
AGCGAAGAGGTCACACCCGTTCCCATTCCGAACACGGCAGTTAAGCTCTTCAGCGCCGATGGTAGTTGGGGGTTTCCCCCTGTGAGAGTAGGACGTCGCCAAGCTTATATTGTTCCGCAGTAGCTCAGTGGTAGAGCATTCGGCTGTTAACCGAACGGTCGTAGGTTCGAGTCCTACCTGCGGAGCCATTATTGGAGAGCTGTCCGAGTGGCCGAAGGAGCACGATTGGAAATCGTGTAGACGGGTAACCCTGTCTCAAGGGTTCAAATCCCTTGCTCTCCGCCATTTATACCTGGCCCGTTGGTCAAGCGGTTAAGACACCGCCCTTTCACGGCGGTAACACGGGTTCGAATCCCGTACGGGTCACCATTTAGACAACATATTGGAGGATTAGCTCAGCTGGGAGAGCATCTGCCTTACAAGCAGAGGGTCGGCGGTTCGATCCCGTCATCCTCCACCATTTTCAATAAAATCAGGTTGTTTCTGCAAAAAGGATTGATTATTCAGCCCATTGAAACGCTTAACACGAAAACTTGATGCAAAATAGCAACATTATTACCGTCGCGGGGTGGAGCAGTCCGGTAGCTCGTCGGGCTCATAACCCGAAGGTCGCAGGTTCAAATCCTGTCCCCGCAATCTATGGTCCCGTGGTGTAGCGGTTAACATGCCTGCCTGTCACGCAGGAGATCGCGGGTTCGATTCCCGTCGGGACCGCCATTTTTATTGTTTGGCTCAGTAGCTCAGTCGGTAGAGCAAAGGACTGAAAATCCTTGTGTCGGCGGTTCGATTCCGTCCTGAGCCACCATAGTAGTGCCGGTGTAGCTCAACTGGTAGAGCAACTGACTTGTAATCAGTAGGTTGGGGGTTCAAGTCCTCTTGCCGGCACCATGTTTCATCTATATGCGGAGGGGTAGCGAAGTGGCTAAACGCGGCGGACTGTAAATCCGCTCCTTCGGGTTCGGCAGTTCGAATCTGCCCCCCTCCACCATTTTATTACAGGGGTATAGTTTAAAGGTAGAACAGAGGTCTCCAAAACCTCCAGTGTGGGTTCGAGTCCTACTACCCCTGCCAATTTAAATTATATAATGGCGATTGTGGCGAAGTGGTTAACGCACCTGATTGTGGTTCAGGCATTCGTGGGTTCGATTCCCATCAGTCGCCCCATTTTAAAAAATATGATATAATGATTACAACGTTAATGGGCTATAGCCAAGCGGTAAGGCAACGGATTTTGATTCCGTCATGCGAAGGTTCGATCCCTTCTAGCCCAGCCATATGCGAAAGTAGTTCAGTGGTAGAATACAACCTTGCCAAGGTTGGGGTCGCGGGTTCGAATCCCGTCTTTCGCTCCAAAAAACGTTGGCGGCATAGCCAAGCGGTAAGGCAGAGGTCTGCAAAACCTTTACCACCGGTTCGATTCCGGTTGCCGCCTCCAACATACATGCCGGTGTGGCGGAATTGGCAGACGCGCACGACTCAAAATCGTGTTCCTCTGGAGTGCCGGTTCGACCCCGGCCACCGGTATCACAAATGCTTATAGAATCAAGGTCTCAACTTAAATGTTGTGGCCTTTTTTCTTTGTCTTTAATACGACAAAAATAAACCAGAATCGTGTGCGGCGAATCGTGTGCGTAGGAGGTCGTAATGAGAAGACGTAAAGA
>NZ_JBWCCL010000037.1:0-1399 GCF_056279465.1 Peribacillus sp. TE19612
TTTTTTAAAAAGGGGAGAGCGCCTAATTTACTGATTTATTGTAGGTAAGTGGACTGGATTAAGATGCTTCAGGTTCTTGTAATGTAACTGTGTATCCTAAACTTTGAAGTCTTCTTAGTGAATGCCGAAAAATTGATTGTTGTCTCTGTTTATCAAAGTAGTCTTCGCCTAAGTCTACATACATTTCTTTTCGAGTTAAGAGATAATAGGAGATACGTAACATGGCATGAGCGACTACTATTCCTGCTCGTTTCTTACCTTTTCGTGATGCTGTACGCCTATACAGTGCTCCGAGATAGTTTTTAGATCCTCTTACAGAATGAGCTGCTTCTGTTAATGCTGATCTCAAATACTTGTTTCCTTTTTTTGTTTTAGCCGATTTTCTTTTTCCCGCACTTTCGTTATGCCCAGGAACTAGTCCTGCCCAAGAACACATATGAGCTGCACTTGGAAACTGTTTCTTAATATCAGTCCCAATTTCAGATAAAATTTGCTCAGCCATTCTTGTAGCTATACCAGGAATAGAGTCTAATCGTTCCACATCTTCTTGATAGGAGCTTACTCTTTCCTCGACCTCTTGGTCGAGCATCTCGATTTGTTCTGTTAAAAAATCAATATGCTTTAAAATGGTTTTTAACATGAGGCGTTGATGCGAATTGATATAACCTTTAAGGGCGAGTTCTAGTTCATCTTTCTTCTTTTTCATTGTGCGTCGAGCAAAGTTTGCTAGTTTTTCAGGATCTTCTTCACCTTCGGCAATTGCGTTAAGCATGTCTCGAGCCGAAACACCCATAACGTCTGAAACGACAGAGCCTAGCTTAATATTTGCGCCCTCTAACACTTTTTGGATTCGATTATGTTGTCTAGCACGTTCTTCAATGATACTTCTACGGTACCGAACTAGTTCACGTAGTTCCCGTTGATTTCGATCTGGAATGTAACTAGCTTTTAGAAGTCCATGACGAAGAAGTTTGGCAATCCATTCTGCATCTTTAACATCTGTTTTACGCCCTGGCACTGCTTTCATATGTTGAGCATTCACAACTAAAAACTCAATCTCTTCAGCTTCTAATAAATTAACAATAGGTTTCCAATATACACTGGTACTCTCCATGGCAACATGAGTACAGTTATTCTTTTTAATCCAATCCACTAACTGTATTAGAAAAACAGTTTTTGTTGAAAACGTTTGAATCTCCTTTCCTTCTGGTGTCATAATACATGCAGTAATATTGTCCTTATGGACATCCATACCACATGCTCTTTCAATGACTACTTCCATTGAAAACATCCTTTCTACGGCTCTCAATACAATTGGAGGCTGGTGCAAAAACCAGAATAGGATTAATCTACCATGTGTGCTTCCCGTAAGGGAGCGACAGTCAGTGGTGCACCTTGG
>NZ_JBWCCL010000038.1:0-1344 GCF_056279465.1 Peribacillus sp. TE19612
GAACAGAAAATATTCATTGTACGACTTTACCTTGAAGGAAAGCACAGCTATATGGATCTTCAGAAAATATTTGAAGTTTCGTATCAAATGATTCAAGGATGGGTTCGTTTATACCAAATTCAAGGAGCCGATGGATTTAAGAAATCCTATACAAGTTATTCTACGGAGTTTAAAATGGATGTACTTAATTATATGAATGAAACGGGTATATCTTCTTACGACGCAGCCGCAAGGTTTAATATTTCATCTCCAGCGCTAATTCGGACGTGGAGAATAAATGTTAATGCCTATGGATTAGATGCCCTAATTTCTAAGAAAAAGGGGAGACCATCCATGAAAAAAGATATCAATCCATCCAAACAAATTGAAGGTTCGGTTAAAGAGCTTGAAGAACGAATTAAACAACTGGAAATGGAGAATGCGTATTTAAAAAAGTTAAATACTTTAGTTCAAATGCAGGAAAAATTACAACCAAAATCAAAGCGCAAGTAATTTATGAACTAAAGTCCATTTATGAGGTTGTGGCCTTAATTAAAGTCGCTGATATTCCACGTAGCACGTACTATTATTGGGAAAAACGCTTGAATCGAGATGATAAGTATTCGAAGGTAAAAGCCACTATTCAGTCTATCTATCATGAACATAAAGGACGTTACGGTTATCGTCGTATCACAAAAGAGTTAAAAAAATATGGGTTTTCTCACAATCCAAAGACCATCAACCGCCTCATGAATGAAATGGGCGTAAAATGTTTAGTCCGTATGAAAAAGTATCGTTCGTATAAGGGGCGTGTTGGTCGAATTGCCCCCCATATTTTACAACGTGATTTTCAAGCCGAGAAAATGAATCAAAAATGGGTAACAGACGTAACGGAATTTCATTTATTTGGGGAGAAACGTTACTTATCCCCTATCCTTGATTTATGTAATGGTGAAATTATTGCCTACAAAGTGATGAAACGGCCTGTTTATAAACTTGTTGGAGATATGTTAGATGAGGCGATTAAACACCTAAAACCAGAAGATACGGTCATCCTCCATTCGGATCAAGGGTGGCATTATCAAATGAAGAAGTATCAAAAAACCTTAAAAGATTCCCGCATTATACAAAGCATGTCCCGTAAGGGAAATTGTTTAGATAACGCAGTCATGGAAAACTTTTTTGGCTTGTTAAAGTCTGAATTGCTTTATCTCCAAGAGTTTGAAAGTATGGAGCACTTTGAAAAGGAATTAGATGATTATATTCATTACTATAACCACAAACGAATGAAGGTAAAATTAAAAGACCTGAGTCCGATAGAATACCGAACTCAGGTCTTAGAAGCTGCTTAAATTATATGTCTAA
>NZ_JBWCCL010000039.1:0-1071 GCF_056279465.1 Peribacillus sp. TE19612
GTCACACCCGTTCCCATTCCGAACACGGCAGTTAAGCTCTTCAGCGCCGATGGTAGTTGGGGGTTTCCCCCTGTGAGAGTAGGACGCCGCCAAGCAGTTATATATGGAGGATTAGCTCAGCTGGGAGAGCATCTGCCTTACAAGCAGAGGGTCGGCGGTTCGATCCCGTCATCCTCCACCATTTTACACTTGCCGGTGTAGCTCAACTGGTAGAGCAACTGACTTGTAATCAGTAGGTTGGGGGTTCAAGTCCTCTTGCCGGCACCATTTTCATACAAGCTTGATATAGCATATATAAATAGTTGTATATGAGCCATTAGCTCAGTTGGTAGAGCATCTGACTTTTAATCAGAGGGTCGAAGGTTCGAATCCTTCATGGCTCACCATTTTATTATGCGGGTGTGGCGGAATTGGCAGACGCACCAGACTTAGGATCTGGCGCCGCAAGGCGTGGGGGTTCAAGTCCCTTCACCCGCATGTTCGCGGAAGTAGTTCAGTGGTAGAATACAACCTTGCCAAGGTTGGGGTCGCGGGTTCGAATCCCGTCTTCCGCTCCACTATTTATTTATGCCGGGGTGGCGGAACTGGCAGACGCACAGGACTTAAAATCCTGCGGTAGGTGACTACCGTACCGGTTCGATTCCGGTCCTCGGCACCATCTTAATATGCGCCCGTAGCTCAATTGGATAGAGCATCTGACTACGAATCAGAAGGTTGTAGGTTCGACTCCCGCCGGGCGCACCATGTTTTTTCGGGAAGTAGCTCAGCTTGGTAGAGCACTTGGTTTGGGACCAAGGGGTCGCAGGTTCGAATCCTGTCTTCCCGACCATTATTTTTCGGGGCCTTAGCTCAGCTGGGAGAGCGCCTGCCTTGCACGCAGGAGGTCAGCGGTTCGATCCCGCTAGGCTCCACCAAAAAAACTTGACAAGCCGGTTTGGCTCTGTTATGATATGAAAGTTGATTCTTTAAGAAGAGTCAAATTGCTCTTTGAAAACTGAACAAAACAAAGCGCCAACGTTAAATTTTAAGTGAGCACACACTATCAAAAAAGCAAATGAGCAAGTCAAACAT